>JAZKYJ010000018.1:0-86598 GCA_045612045.1 Paludibacteraceae bacterium
GGCATGAACGCCTGCATCTGTGCGACCTGCAAAGGTAAGAGGAACTTCCTCGCGGAAGATCATCTTGAGGGCTTGCTCCATAGTCTCTTGCACCGTAATGCCATTAGGCTGGCGTTGAGAGCCATGAAACTCCGTTCCTAAATATGAAAACTTAATAAAATAACGCATTGTTCTTCGCCTTTAACCTCTAACCTTTAACCTCTAACCTTTAACCTCTCGCCTAAATTACGCACTTGTTGATTGATCTCTGGGGAGAGATTTTTGCTCCACGCAATAGCACAAGCACCGCCCATAAGTACCAATGTGCGGAGGATGCTACTGATCCATATATTATTGATTGGCAAATACTTGAGCCAAAGGGTATTCATGCTGAGTATCAACAAAAGAAGAAGGATAATCTTCACATGTTGACGGGTGAAAGTAGGCGCCTGTACAGTCAAACGCACGGTTATTATAATGAGTATAAAGTACAAAGCGTATGAGAGTAGATTGCTCACCGCTGCACCATTCATTCCAAGTACAGGGATAAGGGTGTTGTTGAGCAAAATAGAAGATGCAGTCAAGATAAACGAAAACAACAATGAGAATGCGTAGAAACGCGAATAGTTAAGGGTATTCAGGGTAAATGAACCTGTGGCGATAATCAATTGACTTACACCTAACATAAGCACCACCTGTCGCGCTTCGGCATAG
Organism: Paludibacteraceae bacterium; assembly: GCA_045612045.1. Classification (GTDB taxonomy): domain Bacteria; phylum Bacteroidota; class Bacteroidia; order Bacteroidales; family Paludibacteraceae; genus Colicola. Next base: position 694 of record JAZKYJ010000018.1, read on the forward strand.
GTGGCACCATTCGGTAAAATGTGGAAAATCAAGTCGATATTGAGCCAAATGGCACACAAAATCATACCACCAATGAGCAACAGATTGCTGCTGACTTGTTGCATGAGGTGGGTGATTTCGTTTTGGTTGTTATTCTTGATGGCATTTGCCAATTGGGGCGCAGCGATAGCTGTAACCGAACGATATGGAATACTAACCATCACAGCGATATAAGTCGCAATGGCAAAGATTCCCGTATAATTCAATCCCATCTCTGCGGTGATAAAGAAACTAGAGAGGGTAGGAGCGAGCACCGAAGTAACTGCCGAGACGAGCAAGAAACCCGTGTAGAGGAGGTATTGTTTGACTAGTTGAGGGTTTCCCTTAATGTATTGCCAATCAGGGCGTAGCGACACTTCGCCCAAAGAAAATAGGTAGATAATATTGCAGAGCATGGCTACTGCATATACCGCACACAACGCAATCACAAATCCGTCAATATTGACCACGCGGAAGGAGTAGAGAAGATAGGCTGCCAATAGTCCAATGCGTGTGATGAGTTCGCGCACCGCGCGAGGAACGACGATATGCATACGCACATTGGCGTTGGTCTCAAAGACCGTTTGATAGAGCATAAAGAACGCCATCGGCAGTACCATATAATAGTACTCAACAAAAAGCGGAGACTTCTCGCCAAACCATTGACTAAGAGGCGTATAGCATGCGCAATAAAGTGCAGCGAACAACGCAAATCCCACGAGCGGAATAAGGATAGTCCAGAAGAAGAAGCCGCGTTCAGATACGCCTTTGGCACTGTTCATATGTTCAGATGCGCTTTGCGCTTGTTCAGAAGTAACTCCTGAACTCCTAACCTCCTGAACTCCTGAACTCTTAAAGTGTGGATAGAAACGTATTATTGAAGCGGATGTGCCTAACTGTGCCAAACCGATAAACAAAGTAGCTGCATCCACCAATACACGCGCCAAACCGATCTCCTCTGCACTTAAAAATCTCGTTAGTACAAAGAATGTTGTAACAAAACCCACCGCCACCCCTAAATAGGTGACGATGGTGCCTTGTATACTTTGTTTGGCTATAATGCCCATTAGTAAAAAGATTACTTAACGATATCCAACAATTCTACTTCGAAAATCAATGTAGAATATGGAGGAATTGAACCTGCTTGTTGACTTCCATAACCAAGATGTTGTGGGATGTAGAATTTGTACTTGCTACCAATAGTCATCAATTGCAATCCTTCTGTCCAGCCAGGAATCACCTGAGTCAATGCAAACTCAATTGGTTCATTACGATCTACACTACTATCAAATACAGTGCCATCAAGTAAAGTACCATGATAATGTACTTTCACTACATCGGTTGCGGTAGGAGATTGTTTGCTTCGACTAGACTTAAGAACCTCATATTGCAAACCACTTTCAGTTGTTACTACACCCTCACGGAGCGCGTTCTCTGCAAGAAATTTTTCTCCTTCCTCTTTTGCACTACCATACTTGATATAGGCCATTGTAGATTGAATGTATTCGCCTGCAAACTCAGGATTCCATTGCTCTGTCTCATCCAAAAGGCCATTGATAAAACCTTGTTTGATAAGAGCGAAATCAGTTGCTAAACTTGGCTCACCAATCAAACCAACAGCTTCTTGCTCTTTAATACTTTTACCTATTTGCTCACCCATATTAGCAATTTGTGGGTTGATGATATTGCTCTTAAGACCTTTGTTGATGTAGGTGATAAACTCTTTTTTCATTTCGCCAGTGCTATCCATCGCAAATACGTACATAGCCACCTCACTACCATTCAAATAGCCAAATGCGTAGTTAAGACTATCATTTTGATTTGTAAGAACAACCGTCTTTACTTGGCTTGGACATTTACCTTTGATAGCCTTGCCTGCTTTGAGGCTATCATTAGATAATGCTGAAGCTTGGTACTGAGCTTGAAAATAGTTACTTGCTACTTCTCCAGTCATCACAATAGTATCGTTGTACATACCATTTACCAATCCTTGGAAGAATAGTTTCTCGTTAAGAGTCCATGCAGGATTATCTGCCAAACCTGTTTTCTCTGAAGCTTTGATAGCTTGACCAATGTTTTTACCAATTCCTGCAGCCTCGCTCAGTTGCTCCACTTTACCATCATAACCGCGTTGAAGCGCATCAATAAACTCTGTCACTGTTTCCACAGAAGAGTCGTTGCGGAGTTGATACATTTTCATTTGAGAACCATTTACTAGACCCAAAGCGTAGTTCATACTGTCGTTTTGGTTCATAAGAGTTACTTCTTGTGCCGTGTAGACTGGCTTCAAATTTGAAGCGAACACAACAGCCAAAACAGCTAGGATTGCAGCTAATGTAACGGCTACAATAATGCGAACGGTATTTCTTTTCATTTTTTTGTTATTTTTAAGTTATATTTGTTGACTTATTATTCAATTCCGAGCAATTCTACGGTGAAAATCAATGCCGCGTATGGAGGGATGTTTGCTCCAGCACCGCGCTCTCCGTAAGCGAGTTGGTATGGTAAATAGAGTTTGTATTTGCTACCTATAGACATTAGTTGTAAGCCCTCTGTCCAACCTTTGATGACTTGGTTTAGTCCAAAAGTGATGCTCTCACCACGCTTGTAGCTGCTGTCGAATACGGTACCGTCAATGAGTGTACCCTCATAGTGTACGCGCACTTTGTCTGTGGCTTTGGGTTTTTGACCGATAGTTGCCTCCAATACTTCGTATTGCAAACCGCTTTCGGTTACTTTGACGCCTTCGCGTTTGGCGTTCTCTGCCAAAAATGCCTCGCCTGCCGCTTTTGCTTCACCCGCAATTTTCTCCTCCAACTCGCCAAAAAACTTACTCAATACTTGTTGAGCCTCTTGGTAAGAGATTTGTGGTTGTTTCTTCTCTAATACATCTTTGATACCTGCTGCCAAATCAGCATAATCGAGGGAAGTAACACCGCTTCCCATCAAGTTTTGACCCATGCTTAGGCCAATTGCATAACTAATTTTGTCCATTTTGTTTTTTTATAATTGTTCGTTTCATTCTTTTCATTAGCTCACTTCGTTCGCGCACTTGGTTTTACGAAAATCGTTCGCAATGTTCACGAAAGTAATTAGCTATCACCCATATACGCTTTAGTCATTCTCGTAGCCAAAGGCAACTATTTACGCACCTTCCGCGCCTAGGAGTTTATTCATTTTGGTGATGTACTTGCCAATAATATCAAACTCCAAGTTTACTTGGGTACCCACCTCGATATACTTAAAATTGGTATTGTCGTGGGTATAAGGAATTATGCATACACTCACATATCCTTTGCCATTCACTACGTCGGGTTCACACACAGTTAGGCTCACACCATTGATACTCACTGAACCTTTATCTACGCAGAAATATCCGCGCATCGCCATCTCCTTAGTGCTCTCATATTCAAAGCGATAGTACCAACTGCCCTCTGTCTCTTTCACTTCCACGCAACGCGCCGTCTGATCTACGTGCCCTTGTACGATATGTCCGTCCAAACGTTCTCCGAGTAGCATGGAGCGCTCGAGGTTTACCCAATCGCCTTCTTTTGCTTCGCCAAGATTGGTGCGGTTGAGTGTCTCTTGCATGGCTGTCACAGTATACAAGTCGCCAGCCATCTTTACTACAGTGAGGCATACGCCATTGTGCGCGATGGATTGGTCAATCTTTAGCGGCTCGTCATAAGGATTGCGTAGGGTGAAGTGTTTGTTTGTTTGTTCGTGCTCAATCTTTACGATTTGAGCCATAGTTTCTATTATTCCTGAAAACATACTATTTTTTCTTAATGAGTACTTGTCCATCCATACGATAGAACAATACACAATATATAATAAGGAGTATAGTTCCTATACCCATTTGCGTCCATTCATTGATTGGCAATAAGTGTGCCAAAGCGTAATATCCTGCCAAAAGTATCACCACAAGTAGGGTGTATATGCCAATTCGACGCAAGTCGTATGGAATCTCCAAGTGTTTGCGTCCTACAAAATACGATAGAAGCATGATTACCAAATAGCAAACAGTGCTGCTAGCGGCAGAAGCCATATAACCAATGCGTGGCACAAAGACGGCTTGTAGCGCAAAGGTAATTACTACTCCGAGAATGGAGAAATACGCTCCCCATTGCGTTTTATCGGTCAGTTTGTACCAGAAACTTAGATTGAAATACACGCCTTGGAAGATGTATGTCCACAACACCACAGGTACTACTTTCAGTCCTTCCCAATAAGAAGGTGCAATAATAAACTTCAGCAAGTCAAGGTAGAATATCATCCCTAGTAGAATCATATACGAGAAGATGATATAGTACTTCATCGCATCTGCATAGGCAGCTACGGACTCCCTGTCTTTATGCTTAGCAAAAACAAACGGCTCGTACGCATAGCGGAAGGCTTGTGTAAACATCATCATCACCATTGCTACCTTGAAACAGGCACCATAGATTCCCAATTGCGCTTGTGCATCCGCTCCGTCATAGAAGAACGGAAACAATATCCTGTCCAATGTCTGGTTCATGATGCCGCACACGCCCAATACCAACAATGGCAACGAGTACCGAAGCATCTGCTTAAGCAGCCCCCAAGAAAACACTCCTGAATTCCTCACCCCCTGGACTCCTAAACTCCTAAATCCTTCTACTACCGTAGGCGATAAGCAGACTGTTTGGATGGCAGTCGCCAAGATATTCGCCACAAACACATATCCTACACCATAATCAGGATTATACCACGCCGAGATGATCCCCCAATCTTGTATCTTCGGACAAAGCACCAAAAAGAATAGGTTGAGAGCGATATTCAAAAATACAAACAACAATTTCAGCGCTGCGAACTGCAATGGTCGTTTCTTGTACCGCAAGTAAGCAAACGGTATGCTCGCAAATGCATCTATTGCTACAGTTACACCTAATAGTGCCACAAACTCGGAGTGCATAGGGTAACCTAAGGCATTTGCTAAGGGCATTTTCCATATTACGCATGCTAAAGCGAAGAGCAACGAAGTAGTAAACAGCGTGATGAGCGAAGTGGTATAGACCGTTTGTGCATTTTTACCCTCTTTATTGGCAAAGCGGAAGAAGCCGGTTTCCATGCCGTATGTCAGCACAACCAATAATAGAGCAGTCCACGCGTAGAGATTGGTTACGATACCATAATCTGACTGTTGCTGCAGTACATAGGTATATAGTGGCACAAGCATCCAATTGAGAAACTTGCCCACAATCGAAGATACGCCATAGATGGCAGTCTCTTTTGCCAATATTTTCATTTGTAGATTACTACGCATTTCTATTTTGCAATAATTCTTACTTGTGATAGAGATTTTGTGTGTGATGATGAGATAATTCGCTGCAAAGTTACATAAAATTTACGAGATACGCAATAGATAAATAAAAAAATGATATATATTTATTTTCTTGAGTGCTTCGAGGGTGTTTATTTGCGTGGGAGGGTGGGGTGTTATTTAGTTAATGTGCAGATAGTTTTTAGGGGTGATTTTGGGCTGCCTGAGTCGTAAAATACTTGTTTTTTGCGAAAAAAATGATTTTTTTTTACAAAATATTTGGTCATGTCAAAAAAAAGCAGTACCTTTGCACTTGGTTTTGAAAAAATAAGTCTTCCTAGCTCAGTTGGTAGAGCAACTGACTCTTAATCAGTGGGTCCAGGGTTCGAGTCCCTGGGAGGACACAAAAGATGCCTCAATTAGAGGTGTCTTTTTCTTTTTCGTCTTTCTATCTGTGAAAAAAAATCATAAAATTTGCATATGTGCAAAAAAAATCGTACCTTTGTCGCGAAAATGTATTTTGGATAAATAGGCATAATATATGACGCAATCATTAAGTCAATTGTTTTTTCAAGCTACAGGCAAGAGGGCTGGTGAACATGAAGCGCTGACAGCTTCTGGTAGCAATCGTAGATATTATCGTATCTATAGTGAAGATCAACAGATCTCACTCATAGGTGTGCAAGGAACTTCACGTGACGAGAATCACGCTTTCTTGTATATGGCTCAACTATTCTTAAATAAAGGTTTAACTGTGCCTAAGGTCTTGGCTGTAAGCGACGATGAAATGAACTATGTGCAGGAAGACTTGGGAAATACATTGCTCTTTGACTATATTGCCGAGGGGCGTAAAACCGGAGTTTTCTCGGCACCTGAGAAAGAAATGTTGCGTAAGACGATTCGTGGGTTGGCAAGGTTTCAAACATTAGCAGCAGAGCAATTCGATTTTAATCAATGTTATCCTCAGCCAGAGTTTAACTATCGATCTATTCAGTGGGATTTGAACTATTTTAAATATTGTTTTCTAAAGGCAACTGGGCTTGAATTTCAAGAAGATAAGTTGGAGACGGAGTTTGAACGCCTAGCTTACATCTTATTGCGTGCGGACATTAGTGGATTTATGTATAGGGATTTCCAATCAAGAAATGTAATGGTAGTACCTGCTCATGAATCAATGACTTCCAATGATCTTGTTCCGTATTTTATTGATTTCCAGGGTGGTAGAAAGGGTCCTGTTTATTATGATGTAGCTTCTTTCTTATGGCAGGCCAAGGCGAATTTTCATCCAGATTTGCGTCAGGAGTTGATTAACGAATACTTAGATGAACTACAAAAGTATAGGACAGTGAATCGTGAAGTCTTCTTGGATACTTTGATGCATTTTGTTCTTTTTCGTACTTTGCAAGTTTTGGGCGCGTATGGATTTAGAGGATATTTTGAGAAAAAGCCGCACTTCCTTCAGTCTATTCCTTTTGCTATTGATAACCTTCGCCATTTACTTAAGTATGCTAGCGAAGATTATCCTTACTTGATTCACGTGCTCAAGGAGATGACTGAAATGAAGCAATTTAAGGAAGTTGGTATGCGTAAGCCACTTATAGTTCGTATTTATAGTTTCTCTTATAAGAAAGGTATACCAGCTGATGCTTCTGGTAATGGAGGTGGATTTGTCTTCGACTGCCGTGCTATCAATAATCCTGGTAAATATGAACGTTACCAATTCTTTACAGGAATGGACAAACCAGTTATTGATTTCTTGGAGAGTGATGGTGAGATTCTACCATTTTTGCAAGAGGCGTATCAAATGGTGGATTTTTCCGTGAAGCGATATATGGATCGTGGGTTCCAAAATTTGATGGTGTCTTTCGGTTGTACAGGTGGACAGCATCGCTCCGTTTATGCGGCTGAAAAGATGGCGCAGCATATTAATGAGAAGTTTGGTGTAGAAGTACAACTAATACATCGCGAACAAAACCAAGAACGAATACTAAATAGCAAAGATTAATCCTAGACTCTAGCAATAGCAAACGAATACTATTATTTATGATTGTCATCGCTATTTTGTTATCTGTACTGACCACGCTTTCTGATGGCATGTTTCATACTTCATATGAGACTGCAACTTCGGCATCCATAACTCATTGCAATGCTACGATAGATTCGTTGATCAGTTGCTTGCAAACTAACCCGGAGATGCTTTCTCAGAAGTTTTTCGGGGGACTTGGAAAGCAGCAAGATGCCAAGAAGAATGCTTTTTATCTTATATGGAAAGAGTCCGAATATGACCCAACTCAGCAGTATAGCAAGTTAGTGCTAGATGTACTAGTAGATCAGCGGCCCTTCTTGAGAAATGTAGTCATTGAAAGCCAAGTGACAGACTCGCTACACGATAATCGACGAGACATTCGTGTTGACATTGACTACGCGGGCACACTACTCAAACAGGCATATGGTACTTTTCATGTGCAACCGATTGATGTTGATTCTGTAAAAATTGCTATGGATGTTCATGTTAAGTTTGGATGGTTCTTCCGTATTTTTATTTCTCGCAAGGTATATAGTGAAACTGTGGATTGGCGTCTAGAACGCTTTGTTGAGAATCTTAGACTATTGGCCGAAGGAGAAGAACCTACTGACGAATATTGGGAGAAGATTGACCAACAATAAGCGATTGTTTTTATTATGGATATTTTACAACGAATAGAAGGCTTAGAAGCTAAGTTTCACGAGGTTAACTTGCTTATCACAGACCCAGCTGTTATAGCAGACCAACCTAGGTATGTCCGTCTCAATAAGGAGTACCATGATTTAGAGCGTGTGTTAGTAGCTGCCAATAATTACAAAAAGGCCTTGACTGATTTGGAAGAGGCAAAGTTTCTTTTTCACAACGAAACAGATAATGACTTGCGAGAGATGGCTCGCGAGCTGATTGATGAACTTGAACCGCAGATACCAACTTTAGAGGAAGAACTAAAGCTTATGCTCTTACCCCAAGATCCGGAAGATGGCAAGAATGTGGTGATGGAGATTCGCGCTGGTACTGGTGGTGACGAAGCTTCGATTTTTGCTGGCGATTTGTTCCGTATGTACAGCAAGTACTTCGAGACTCATGGCATGAAGATGACCGTTAGCAGTTTTTCTGAAGGTGCTGTGGGTGGTTTCAAGGAGATCATCTTCAATGTGTCGGGTGAAAACGTCTATGGCACATTGAAATACGAATCGGGTGTGCATCGTGTGCAACGCGTGCCTGTGACTGAGACGCAAGGGCGTGTACATACGTCGGCAGCTACTGTAGCCGTCTTGCCAGAAGCTGACGAGTTTGAGGTGCATATCAACGAAGGCGAAATTAAGTGGGAGACTTTCCGCAGCGGTGGCGCAGGTGGGCAGAACGTGAACAAAGTGGAATCGGGTGTGCGCTTACGCTATAATTGGAAAAATCCTAACACCGGTGAGGTGCAAGAGATCCTTATAGAGTGTACCGAGACCCGTGATCAGCCAAAAAACAAGGAACGTGCTCTCTCGCGCCTGCGCACGCAAATATATGATAAGGAACATCAAAAATATATCGATGATATCGCTGCGCGACGTAAAACAATGGTCAGCACGGGTGATCGTTCCGCGAAGATTCGTACTTATAACTATCCTCAAGGACGTATTACCGATCATCGTATAGGTTATACGATTTACAACTTGACCGCTTTTATGGATGGCGAGATCCAGGGCGTGATAGACGCGCTACAAGTAGCTGAGAATGCTGAAAGAATGAAAGAAAGCGAACTATAATGTATTTGTTTTACACTCCAGATATAGAAACGAATCATTTCCTCAATGAGGAAGAGTCGGCGCACTGCGTGCGTGTGCTGCGTTATGACCGTGGCGATGAAATTTTACTCACTGATGGGCGTGGTACGACTTATCATGCGCGTATCACCAATCCGCACCCAAGACGTTGCGAGTTTGAGGTGTTGACTCAAGAAAAACAGGAGAAAACGCACAATATCTACTTGCATGTGGCAATCGCTCCAACGAAGAGTATTGAACGCTTGGAGTGGATGGTGGAGAAATGCACCGAGATAGGTGTAGATGAGATAACACCACTGTTGTGTCGTTTCTCCGAAAGAAAAAACTTGCGCAATGACCGCCTTGAGAAGATTATCTTATCTGCTGCGAAACAATCACTTACGCCCTACTTACCCAAACTCAATCCGCTGACGGATTTTGCCACACTTATGATGCAATATGGCGAAAATAAGGATGTAGATAAATATATCGCTCATTGTTACAAGGATGAGAAGCGCGAACTAAAAGATGCCATTCGTAAGGGTAAGGATGTGCTGATTTTGATTGGACCGGAAGGCGATTTCTCTGAGCAAGAAGTAGAAATGGCAATCAGAGAGGGTTTTGTACCTGTAGGTTTAGGGCGTTCACGTCTTCGCACGGAGACTGCAGGTGTGGTGGCTTGCCATACGGCAGTGATGTTGAATGAGGATTAGGCTGTAGGATAAAAAGGGTTAGAGATTAAAGGCAGGGCGATGGTAGAGCGATTGATACAGATTGATACGGAGATACTGCTGGCAATAAACTGCTGGCATGCACCATGGGCGGACACAGTGATGTGGATCATATCGGAGAAAACGACCTGGATACCACTGTATTTATTGTTGCTAGGGCTGTTAGTTTGGCGTCATCATAAGCCTGCTAGGACAAGGGTGAAATGGTTGCAAAAAGTGCCTGCTTGTCTTGTGCTAATTGTTGCAATAGGATTGGCGGTAGGTGCTGCGGATTTTATTGCATCGGGCATATTGAAAGATCTGGTGGCCCGCCCGCGCCCTACACGCGTGCCCGAATTAGAGGGTGTATTGCATTTGGTAAATGATTACAGAAGTGGTCAATACGGTTTTGTGAGTAGTCATGCGGCAAATACAATGGCATGTGCGCTGCTCTTTTCAATGATTTGGCGCAACAAAATAGCCACCGCAGGCTTAATGCTTTGGGTAGCTATGAATTGCTATAGTCGAATGTATCTTGGGGTGCATTACCCTTTGGATATTATTGGTGGTCTATTGGTTGGTGCACTGGTGGCGATAGGAGTATACTATCTGCTTCGATATTTGTTTCCTTTTCCTTTGCGGGAGATGTTGCATGATGAGAACCGCGCCAATGACATGGATGATGAGGAATGCGAGGGTGCTTGTCCATTTGGCGATTCATAAAGGCTGTATATTGTTCGGGAGTAAGTATAACTCTCAATTCTTCCTGCATTTGAAGTAGACGTTGAATTGCCTCGTTGCGAGTATTGCTTACTATACTCATCTTGGCGTACTTTAGATACATGTGGAAGAGTGTATCGCGTATAACACTATCGTGGATGCCTAACTCACGAACCAACATCTCAGTCTGCTTGTTGGCAATGTCGGTAGCTGTGCGACGAGGGTAATTCTCATCTTGGGCATGGAGTAGCAAACTGCTCAGTAGTATGAGGGGTATGTAAATCAATTGTCTCATAAAAAGTGGAACAAACTCTGTTTTCTGAATGAGTACAAAAAATATGCCAAAAAACGTATAAGTACAATAAAAGAATAGAAAATAACGAAGATATCCCAATATATGATATTCAATCGCATGAATCATTCTGCAGAGTGGAAAATAGCTCGCAAGCTATATTTCTCTGAGTCTAACGAGCATCGTTCGTCTCGTCCTGCTGTGCGCGTTGCATTAGGAGGTATTATTTTGGGCATCTTAGTGATGTTGGTATCCATCAGTGTGGTGGTGGGTTTTAAACGTGAAATCACTAATAAGGTGGCAGCTTTCGGTAGTCATATCCAAGTTGTGAATTTTGACAATAACTCCACTTATGAACTTCAACCGATTTGTGTGAGCGACTCTTTAATTACTAATTTACAACGACTGCCGAATGTAATAAATGTGTCTACTTTCATTTCTAAACCAGGTATTTTAAAGACAGATTCGGCCTTCCAAGGTGTTGTCTTCAAGGCTACGGATTCGTTTGATGTTTTTTCTCGAAATCTCGTTGAAGGTGTGATGCCGGTTTTGCCCAATGATGTGCTCATCTCTACAATTTTGGCTAAACACTTGGGATTATCTTTGGGCGACCAGATTTTATGTTATTTTATAGAGGAAGATTTACGTGTGCGACGACTGACCATTTCTGGGCTTTATTATACCTGTATGACTGAGATGGACAAGGTATTTGTTTTTGGGCAACAGAAACTCATGCGTCAACTCAATCGTTGGAATGATAATCAGGTATCGGGTATTGAGATACTCTTGGATGATTTGCGTTTGTTGGAACAGTCTACCAATGATGTGTATTTTTTGACAGCCAATCGTTTGGACGAGGACGGGAGGGCTTTTTATACGCAGAACCTACAGCAACTTAATCCGGCTATTTTCTCTTGGTTGGACTTGTTGGATATGAATGTGGTGGTGATTATCATTTTGATGTTATGTGTATCAGGTTTCAGTATTATTACTGGACTTATTATTTTAATTCTTGATAGCGTTAACTTGGTGGGTGTGCTTAAGGCATTAGGCGCTAATGATGCTTTTGTACGTCGCGTGTTTGTTTATCAGGCATTAATGTTAATTGCAAAAGGTGTGTTGTTTGGAAATTTCTTGGGTGTATCTTTATGTGCAGTGCAGTATTTTACGCATATTATCCCCTTGGATGCTGCAACTTATTATGTAGATTATGTTCCCATGGCCTTTCCTTGGATAGGATGGTTGATACTCAATCTTGGCACTATTTTACTTGCTTGGTTGATTTTGTTGGCTCCATCGGCTATTGTGACGCAAATTTCTCCTGCAAAAGTGATGCATTTTGAATAATATGAGAGAGTTTTTTACCAAGGTGGTAATACCACAATCAAACAACTTCCTGACGTACAACGATAAGATTCTTTTGTTAGGTTCTTGTTTTGCTGATAATATAGGTGCTAAGTTCCAAGAATGTTATTTCCAGGCGACAATCAATCCTTATGGTGTGCTATACAATCCAGCGTCTATTGCAAATTCTATTGCATCGTGCTTGGCAATGGAAGAAATGTCTAATCGTCGTTATGAACTATGCAATTTGCCGTTTCGCTTTGTTTCGCATAATGGAATGTGGCACTCTATGGAGCATCATGGAGATTTTTCTCATCCTAGTCAGGATGAGGTGTTACAACGATGTTTGTTGAGTTGTAAGAGACTTATTCGTGCATTGCATGAGGCTAGTACAATTATTGTTACTTTTGGTACAGCATGGATCTATGAAATGGATGGATTGGTGGTGGCTAATTGCCATAAGATGCCAGCAAGTAACTTTACTCGCAGGTGTTTGTCTGTAGAAGAAATTGTGTCGATGTGGCGCCCAATTATTGCTTCATTACCCAATAAGCAGTGGATCTTTACTGTTAGTCCTATTCGTCATCTCAAGGATGGTATGCATGCTAATCATATCAGCAAGGCAATTCTACTGCAGGCTATTGACACATTGATCGCTAGTACTAAAGGATGGAATCTTACGTCTAGATCTTCCTATTTCCCTTCGTACGAGATTGTGATGGATGAGTTGCGTGATTATCGGTTTTATGCAGAGGATATGGTTCATCCTTCTAATTTAGCAGTGGAGTATATTTGGGAACGATTTGTGGGGACGTATATGTGTGAAGAGGTACGTGAGGAAATGCGTGTTTTGCATCAGTTGTGGTTAGATCGTCATCATCGTTGTTTGCATCCAGATTCCGATGAAGCATTAGCTTTTACTCAACGTACAGAGAATAAACTGCGTGAACTCCAACAACGTTATCCTTGGCTTAACTAATTTGTTCTGGAGTATTAAAAAAACAAATTATTTGAGATTTAAGGAAATTTTTAGTATAGCATAAGGTGGAAAAGTTGTGTATTTACGTTCTATTTGTTAGAAAATTGCATTTTTTTTTGAAAAAATTTGCGTGACTGCGTTTTTTTTTGTACCTTTGCACACGAAAATGAACGAGGGGGCCGAGGAGGTTTCCTCGTTTTGATTAAAAATATAAGCGGAACCTATTGTGAGATAGTGGAAAAGTAGCCGTAATCAATTGGGAAATTATAGCAAGAAAATATAAATCACCTCAGGTGAATAGCATATTATGATAGATAAACAACAAATACAAACTTTAATAGAAGACAAACTTCTAGGGTCTGGATATGAACTGATTACCTTGAAGATTTCTGCGCAAAATGACATCTTAGTCGAAGTTGACAAGATGGAAGGGGTTGATGTGGAGTTTTGTGGTGAAATTAACCGCTATTTAGTTGAGCAACTAGATGCTATAGGAGAACTTGATTATTCGCTTGAAGTGGGAAGTGTCAGTATTACAGACCCATTCAAAACTAAAATGCAATACCTCAAGCACCTCAATCACGATGTGGAGGTGTTGGCTGCGGATGGAAAGAAACATAGAGGGGTCTTGGTTAGCGTTGATGATGATACTTTCTCTATTGATACAGAGGTAATGGTAGCAGTTGAGGGTAAAAAGCGTAAACAAAAAGAAATTCAAACACTTATATTTACCTATGAGACTGTCAAATACACTAAGTATGACCTCAAGTTTTAATTCTAACTTTTAGAACTTTTAAACTCTTGAAAATTTTAGAACTTAACAAATTATATGGCAACAAAAAAACAAGAGTCAATTAACTTGATTGACAATTTTTCTGAATTTAAGGAACTCAAAAACATTGATCGTGAGACCTTTATTAATGTTGTAAAAGAGTCTTTCCGTAATGTGATTACTAAAATGTATGGCACAGCAGCCAACTATGACGTGATTATTAACCCTGACAAAGGTGACTTGGAGATTTATCGCAATCGTCTTGTTATGGAAGATGATGATGTGGCAAATGAGAATACTCAGATTGGTTTGAGTGATGCATTGCTCCTAGATGATGAGGCCGAAATTGGTGAGGAAGTGACCGATAAGGTTGATTTGTCAACCTTTGGTCGTCGTATGATCTTGAATCTTCGTCAAACTTTGGCAAGTCGTATTCTAGATCTCCAAAAAGAGAGTCTCTATATTCACTATAGTCAAATGTTGGGTCAAGTAGTAAGCGGTGAACTATATCAAGTTTGGAAAAAAGAGATGTTGCTTCTTGATGAAGAAGGCAACGAACTCTATTTGCCAAAACAAAATCAAATTCCTACTGATTTTTACCGCAAGGGGGATACTGTACGTGCTGTAGTTGTACAAGTTGACAACAAAAATCAAAATCCAAAAATCATCCTTTCACGTACTTCTCCTTTGTTCTTGCAACGTCTTTTTGAGCAAGAAGTACCTGAGGTGGGTGAGGGATTGATAGCTATTAAGAATATAGCTCGCATACCTGGTGAGCGCGCAAAGGTGGCTGTTGAGTCCTTCGATGAACGTATTGACCCAGTTGGAGCGTGCGTAGGCGTCAAAGGCGCGCGTATTCATGGTATCGTGCGTGAACTAAGAAATGAGAATATCGATGTTATTCACTATACATCTAATATTAACCTATATGTACAAAGAGCATTGGCTCCTGCAAAAATTTCTTCTATGACCGTCAACGAGGAAGCTAAGCAAGTGGATGTATATCTCCAGCCAGACGAAGTTTCTTTAGCTATTGGTAAGGGTGGTTTTAATATCAAATTGGCTAGTATGTTGACCGGCTATCAAATTGATGTATATCGCGAGATGGATGAAAGTGATAATGAAGATATCTACTTGGATGAATTCAATGACGAAATTGATCAATGGGTAATTGATGCTTTCAAGGCTATTGGTCTAGATACGGCAAAGGCTGTACTTGGAGCTGGCAAAGCAGATTTAATTAAACGTGTTGACCTAGAGGAAGAGACTATTGAGGATGTGCTCAAAATTTTGGCAGCTGAGTTTGAGAACTAATCTCTTGAAATGTAAAATGTATTCACTTTTAGAACAATTTAAATTATTGTATATATGGCAATAAAACTTATCAAAGCTTGTAAAGAATTGAACATAGGCATGTCCACCGCCGTGGAATTCTGTAAAAAGCAGGGTAAGGAAATCGCTACGGACCCCAATACCCGTATTGATGATGACTTGTACCTAATGCTGGCGAAAGAATTTAATAAGGACATGGCTCTGAAGTTAGAGGCTGATCGTCAGGCACAAGAACGTCAAGAACGAGATATTCCTAAATCTGTTGCGATTGAAGAACCAAAAGAGCCAGAACATATCGCTACTGAAATTCCTAAGCCAAAGATGGTGGGGAGAATTGACCTGGATGCCGACAAAAAGAAAGCAGAAGAGGCCAAGCGTCTTGCAGAAGCAGAAGCGGCTGCCAAAGCTGCGGCTGAAGCAAAGGCTATTGCCGAAGCAGAAGCAAAGGCTGCAGCAGAGGCCAAGGCTGCGGCTGAAGCAGAGGCTCTTGAGGAAGCTCGTCTAAAAGAATTAGCTGATACTCAAATTGAGGAAGACCAACCAACAGAAGAGGAAGAAGTATTCTCCTTAGGCAAGCCTGTCCTCAAAAACGCACCAAAAGTGGTTGGAAAGATTGATCTTAGTTCAATCAATACTGCTACTCACCCTGGAAAGAAAACTAAGGAAGAGAAACGCAGAGAGCGAGAGGCTCGTGAGCAACAACGAAAAGGGAACAAACCTGCTGCGACAACAAGTGGTGAAGCTTCTGCAGAAGGCGGAAAAGGAGGCGAAAGGCGTAAACGTGAGCGCATCAAACAAAACAAGGTGGACATCAACGATGCGCGCAACCAAAGACCGAAAGGTAAAACAAGTCAAAAACCCAAAGGCGTCAAAGTGGAAGTGGATGATGAGGCTGTACAACGCCAAATCAAGGAAACAATCCAACGACTACAAGGCCAAAAGGGTAAGACTGCTACTAGCAAACATAAACGTGAGCGTCGCGAACTAGAACGCGAGAAAATGGCACAAGAGCGTGCAGCTGAGCAAGAGCAAAGCAAAGTATTGAAACTCACCGAGTTTGTGACTGCTAACGACTTGGCTGTGATGATGAACGTACCTGTAACCAAGGTTATCGGTACTTGTATGATGCTCGGTGTGATGGTTAGTATCAACCAACGTCTTGACGCTGAGACCATCAACCTTGTGGCTGAGGAGTTTGGCTTCTCTACAGAGTTCGTTTCTGCAGAGGTGGTTGAAGAAATCAATGCCGATGAGGTAATCAACGATGAAGATATTACAGAGCGCTGTCCAATCGTAACGGTGATGGGTCACGTGGACCACGGTAAAACATCTCTCCTTGACCATATTCGTAATGCCAACGTGATTGCGGGTGAGGCAGGTGGTATTACCCAACACATTGGTGCCTACAACGTTCAACTTAAGAATGGCCAACATATCACTTTCTTGGACACTCCTGGTCACGAGGCGTTTACTGCTATGCGTGCTCGTGGTGCGAAAGTGACGGATATTGCTATTATCATTGTGGCTGCGGATGATGCGGTGATGCCACAGACCATCGAGGCAATCAACCACGCACAAGCGGCGGGTGTGCCAATGATTTTTGCTATCAATAAATGTGATAAGCCAACTGCTAACCCAGATAAGATTAAAGAGCAACTCGCCAACATGAATATCCTCGTTGAGGATTGGGGTGGCTCATACCAATGTCAACATATCTCAGCCAAGAAGGGCGAGGGCGTCTTCGAACTCTTGGAGAAAGTGCTCCTTGAGGCAGAATTGCTCGAACTCAAGGCCAACCCTAAACGTCGTGCCAAAGGTTCTATCATTGAGTCTTCGCTTGACAAGGGACGTGGTTATGTGGCTACCGTACTCGTTCATGATGGTACACTTCATCACGGAGATATCGTGCTTGCGGGTGTTAACCATGGTAAGATCAAGGCTATGTTCAACGAGCGTGGACAACGCATCCAACAAGCTCTCCCTGGCGAGCCATGTCTTATCCTCGGTCTCAACGGCGCACCTCAAGCGGGTGATGAGTTCAATGTAATGGCTACCGAGCAAGAGGCACGCGAGATTGCTAACAAACGCGAGCAACTCCAACGCGAGATGTCGCTCCGTACCAAGAAACACCTTGGTTTGGACGAGATTGGTCGTCGTTTGGCTATTGGCGACTTCAAAGAGCTTAACATCATCGTCAAGGGTGACGTGGACGGTTCTGTAGAAGCGCTCAAAGACTCGCTCATCAAACTCTCTACCGAGAATATCCAAGTCAATGTTATCCACGGTGCTGTGGGTGCGATCTCTGACTCCGATGTCCTTTTGGCTGCGGCTTCTGATGCGATTATCGTCGGATTTAACGTTCGTCCTACTAGCACAGCCCGTAAGATGGCAGAGAACGAGGAAGTGGATATCCGTATCTACTCCATCATCTACGATACGATCAATGAGATCAAGTCTGCTATGGCAGGTATGCTCTCGCCAGAGATCAAAGAGGAGGTTACTGCTACCCTCGAGGTATTGCAAACTTTCCGTATCTCCAAAGTCGGAACTATTGCTGGTTGTATCGTGCGTGAGGGTAAAGCCAAACGTGCTAACAAATGCCGCGTGATCCGTGACGGTATCGTGATCCATACTGGCGAACTATCTTCGCTCAAGCATGGTAAAGATGATATCAAGGAGGCAGGTCTCAATATGGAGTGCGGTTTGAGCATCAAGAGCTACAACGACATCGTTGAAGGCGACCTCATCGAGACCTTCGAGCAAATCGAGGTGGCAAAGACCTTGTAAGATGTTCGCTTTTTACGGGTTCTTTACGGGTTTTTTATGGGTTCATACAATAGTGATACCTACAATAACCCCTTAAACTTTTAAAACAATTAAAACTTTTTTAACTTTATAAATTATGAAAGATCTTAAAGGCACAAAGACCGAAGCCAACCTCTGGGAGGCTTTCGCAGGCGAATCTAAAGCTCGCAACAAGTACACCTACTACGCTAGCAAAGCAAAAAAGGATGGTTTTGAGCAAATAGCAGCTCTCTTTGAGGAGACCGCTGCACAAGAGAAAGAGCACGCTAAACTCTGGTTCAAACTAATCCACGGTATCGGTTCTACCCTTGAGAACCTCAAAGATGGTGCTATGGGTGAGAACGAAGAGTGGACAGATATGTATCCACGTATGGCAGCAGAGGCTCGCGAAGAAGGTTTCGAGGAGATTGCTATCATGATGGAAGGTGTGGCTGCTGTGGAGAAAGCACACGAAGAGCGCTATCTCAAGCTCCTCAAGAACATAGAGGACAAACTTGTGTTCAGTCGCGATGGTGATGCTATCTGGCAATGCCGCAACTGTGGTCACTTATATATCGGTCAAGATGCTCCTGTGGTTTGCCCTGTATGCAAACACCCACAAGCATACTTCCAATTGCAACAAAACAACTTCTAAATAATCAAGGACTTGTGCACCGCTCTGTGCGCAGGTCCTTTTTACATTGTTAGTCTTTTGTGTAAAATTCGTTCGCGTAGCGAAATACTTTCATGAGTGTAGCGAATCATTTTCGTTCGCCGGCGAACCAGTTACATGAAGCGCAGCGTAATTAAAATTTATGGACATAACTATCCTCCTTCAAGCCATCTTGCAACTCATTGCAGGTATTGGTATTTTCTTAGTGGCATGCCAGATGATGTCTTCCAACTTGGAGACTGCCAGCAGTGCCCGCCTCAAAAGTCTGTTTTCCCGCATGTCCAACTCTCGCATGTTGGGCGTGGGCATTGGTACTGTAGCCACAGCTGCCATCCAGTCTTCGGGTGCCACGACCGTGATGGTCATCGGTTTCGTGAATGTAGGCATCATGTCATTGGCGCAAGCGGCTACTATCATCTATGGTGCGAACATCGGTACTACCGTCACCGCACAAATCGTTGCCCTCGGTCTTAGTAGCGGCGGCGGTATATCTACCACCGTTATTTTTGCTGCTTTCGCTGGTTTGGGTGCTTTTATTGAACTCTTCTCGAAGAAAGATGCATGGAAGACTTGGGGCGGTATCATCACCGCCTTTGGTATGCTCTTTGTTGGTCTTAGTCTTATGAGTAAGTCTATGGACGCATTGGCTAAACTGCAAGAAATCAAAGACTTCCTTGCTTCTATTGAGCACCCATTGATGCTTGTGCTCTTTGGTGCGATATTGACTGCTATCGTGCAATCATCTTCTGTGGTGACGTCTATTGCGCTCACCATGGCAGTGACAGGACTTATCTCACTCAACCAAGGTATCTACCTCACCATGGGTTCCAATATCGGTTCATGCGTGGTGGCTATCATAGCAGGTTTGACATCGGGTCTTAATGCAAAACGTACTGCCCTTATCCACTTGCTGTTCAACTGCTTTGGTGTCTTCATTTTCCTTATTGCGGCATGGATTATGCATCTCGTTACTTCGGGCGCACTCAACTATGGCGTTATCTTTGAGACTATGTTCCCAGGCGCACCACAATTGCAATTGGCGATGTTCCACACTATCTTCAACTGTGTGACAGTATGTATTATTCTGCCATTGACCGATTATCTGGTTAATCTTGTCATTAAGATTCTCCCTGAGAAGAATCGTGTGGACGAGGCATTGCAAGAGGGACAACCTCATTTCCATTTTGTCGACGACCAGATGCTTCGTACACCGGTTATTGCTGTTAATCAGGTGAAACTCGAGATTGAAAATATGGCAGCTGTTGCTATACACAATTTCAATCTATCGATGGATATTATTTCTAATGTGAAGTTTGACAAGATGGAGGAGTTTAATGAGAATGAAAAACAACTTAATTACCTCAATCGTAATCTGATTCCTTATATTGTGCAACTCAACAATTTGCCTATTAGTGAGGACGACCATCGTTATTTGGCGACAGCCATACGTACTATTGGCGACTTGGAGAGAGTAGGTGATTATGCGGTCAATGTTACGGAATATGCCGAACTACTACATAATTTCAAGGAGAAATTTAGCCGTGATCTACTTTTTGAAGTGGAACAATTGCGTGATACGATGGGTTCCCTCTATCAAGCTACTATGAAGGCTTATATGGATCACGATTTTGATGCGTTGATAGAGGTTAATCGCTATGAAGACCAGGTGGATGATATGGTAGCTCGTATTGAGAAGATGCACTTGCAACGCTTGATGGATGGTATTTATCCAGCTAGTGTAGGTCAAGTATATCAAGAATTCGCTTCTGATACTGAGCGTATTGCTGACCACTTCTTGAATGTAGCTAAATCTATCCGCCAACTCCACGTTGGAGAGGATTAACATTTGGTTTATAAAGAGGGCATACTCATAGTCGACAGTGAGTATGCTCTCCCTTGTAATCTAGACATTTAATATATTTAGTTTACTTTATATATATATTTGTTTGTCGGATTAAAATAAATGTAGTAACTTTGTCTGCCGAAGAGAAAACATATATTAAATCTATAAATCTACAATAATTATGAAAGACAAATTAAGAAGTCTATTGGATAAAATTTGTCCAGTTGAAATGGTGGAAGAATCAGCCACGGTTAATACACCAGAAACAAGTCAAGAACTTATTCCTGCCCAAGAGGCAGTACAAGAACAAGTACCTGCACAAGATGTGCAGCCTGCAGTCGTACCTGTGGTAGATGAACTACAGTATGCTATGTTAAAAAAACAATATGACCAATCTCAGGAGAATTTACAAAACCTGAAACTTGTCCTTGAGCAAAAAGATATAGAAATAAAAGAACTAAAAGAGAAACTTCAAGCACAAACTCTTCCTGCAGAAGAATCAACGACCAAAGAAACTGAACCAGCGCCTCTAGAATCATCTAAATTGGATATGGGTGCTTTGTTGACTCCAATTAAAGAGATGATTGACGTGCAAAATACCAAATTATTAACACTTTGTCAACAACTGCAGGAGCAAAATGATTCTATAACTGATAAATACGATGCCATTACTCGTCAAATGCAGGAGGATCGTTATCGAAAAGATAAGGTCAAAATTCTCTCACGTACTATCCGTATGCGTGGCATGATTACGGATATGTTGGCAGATTATGACAATGATGCTATGTCAGGTAACGATACACCGGCTGCGCAACATTTGAAGTTGCAGTTGCACAAAATAATTGATTGTCTTGAGGCGGACTTAAGACAAGAAATGGTCTATAAACTGGAAAATGGCGTAGATGGTGCTGATTTTAATGATGAATTAATGGAAGCATGCGGTGTAGAACTGACAGACAAACCAGAATTATCAGGTAAAGTGTGTAGAAGTGTAGAACCTGGATATTATTGGACCTTGCCATATATTTTGAAACCACGTATTTCTGATACTGGTGAAGAGATTTATTCCTATAAATTTATCCTTTCTTATGAACAAGTAATAACTTATAAATATCAAAAACAATGAGCAAAGAATTTTATGGTATCGATTTAGGTACAACTTATTCGTGCATCGCAACTATTGATAGCGATGATTTGGTACAAGTGATCCCTAATAAGAAGGGAACTATGGTCACTCCTTCTGCTGTGTATTTTGATGATGATAATAACATGCAGGTAGGACAGTCTGCTAAAGCTCACTTGGCAGATCGTCCTGAGAATACCGTGGTATTTATCAAACGTGAGATGTCTAACAAAGACTACTATGTGACTATCAATGGAAAAACATATGATCCTGTACAAATCTCTTCTTTTATTTTGAAGCACTTAGTGGATTTTGCCAATGAGAAACGCAAAAATGAAGAAGGAAAAGCACCTATCTATGATGTAGTAATCACTGTTCCTGCGTATTTTGGATTGATGGAACGCGAGCGTACGACTGCTGCAGGACAAATGGCCGGTCTGAATGTGATTCAACTCATCAACGAGCCTACAGCTGCAGCTATCAGCTATGGACGTAAGATGCAGGGGGACAAGAATTTGCTCGTATATGACTTGGGTGGTGGTACTTTTGATGTTAGTATCCTAGAGTTTAGAGCAGGTGTCGTAAATACGAAGGCTACTTGCGGTGATCACCATTTGGGAGGTGTAGATTGGGATACTGCTTTGGCTGAATTAGCCCTATCAAAAATCAATGCATCTTTTGATACGCTATCACCACAAGAGAAAAATAAGATTCTGCTTGAAGCTGAGAAATGTAAACAACTTCTTACGGATGAGACCTCTGCTGTGATGCAATTTAATTACAAGGGTATTCAAACTGTAGAGATTACTCGTGAAGAGTTTGAAATGCAAACTCGTAGTTTGATGACGCGTACTTGGGGATTGCTAGAAAATGCTATGGACGATGCTAAGATGACCAAGAATGATATTGATGAAATTATCTTGGTTGGTGGTTCGTCTCGTATGCCTATGGTGGCCAATACGATTATGGAACGTTTGGGAATCAAAGCTAAGTTGGCTGATCCAGATATGGCTGTTGCCAAGGGTGCTGCGCTTACGGCTGCACAATCTGACAAGGGATATGTAAAAGGTGGTATCACTTTTGGAGAGGACAAAGGTACTCGTTCGTATGGATTAAAAGCCATTGAGGATAGTACTGGGCGTGAGATGTGCTACAATCTTATTCGCAGAACAGACAATTTGGAGATTCGCCGTGAGGAAACTGGATTTTCAACCGTTTCTGACGGACAAACAGCCATTGAATTCTGCTTCTACGAGAATGAGAGTGATGAACTCTGGAAGGAAATTGATCCAAATGAAGAAATCCAAGGCCGTGGAGGTGAAATTTCATGGGGACGTCCTGTGCCACGCCGTACTCCGGTGAAAATCGTTGTGGAACGAGATAAGAGCGGTAGAATACGAGTTTATGCAGAGTGCTCTGGTGCCAAGGGTGAATTTGAAATCGTAACACCAGGTTGTGGATTAACTAGATAATTTTAGATTGTAGATATTGATAATCAACCTTGCCTAGGAATTCCTGGGCAAGGTTAATGTGTGCTAAAAATGACCAAGGAGCAAAGACAATCATTCTTAGAAAAATGGCTTACAGCCGGAGAAAAAGTACTAGCGAGGCGAGAATTACTGAAGAGTTTTAATGATACGCCTGAAACATCTGCCTATCAAGCATTTATGATGCTATATTATCATATTGCTGAATTGAGTGTGGAGAATGTGAATAAGTATGCTAGATTAATCAACAAACGTAAAGCCAATATTTCTGATAGAGATTATAAATTCGTGGTAGATAACTTCTTTGCACAAACTATTGATCTCTTTGGTACAGATGAGGCATCCAAGAAGGAAAACATAACCTTTATGCTCAAGGAGGGGATGCTGCCTAAAGAACCCTCACAAAGAGAACAAAAAAGACAGGAAGAACAAGAAAGAAAGAGGAAAGAAGAGGCAGAGAAGCGAAGAAGGGCAGAGGAGGAGAGACGAAGGAGAGAAAATGAGAGAAGAAAGAAAACTAGCGATTCTAATCCTTGGGATTATAAGCCTCGAACTACTCATAATCAGTCAGCATGGAGTAAACTGAATGATAAGGTAATCAATCTTGGTAATTGGTTTGAAGAGCATGGTGATTTAGCTTCGGGTATAGTGTCTTATATTGTTGCGGCTATTCCTGCCATTATTATGCTGATTGGTATTATTAGTGTATTTATCAATGAAGGCCTCATTTGGGGTATCGTAGCCACTGTGGTGGGATTGGGTATTGGTTATTATGTGGTGGTATTCACCTTCGGTATAGGAGCAGTTGTATCAGGAATATTGTTTAAGATACTTCGATATGTTTTTTATAACCTATATGTCTTGTTAGCCATTATATTATTTCCAATACTTATTTGGTTGGCTAAACTTTTTACCTAATCAGCAACCCTTGCGCAACCTTTGCGCAAGGGTTGTTCTTTTTTTTTTTTCTTTCTTTCTTTCTTTCTTTCTCTAATCCGTTACCACTCTAAACATTTACCGAAGGGATAAGCTTTGGATAAGCAAGGGATAATTTGCAAATAATAGATGTTTTACTTGCAAATATGCATTATTTATTGTACCTTTGCACTGAATTCATGAACTCCTACGAATTAGCATATGATTATGTACAGCATACCAACCGCTGTATTTTTCTAACCGGTAAAGCAGGAACTGGTAAGACTACGTTTTTACGTCGTTTGAAACGCGAATGCCATAAGCAAATAGCCGTTGTGGCTCCAACTGGAGTGGCGGCTATCAATGCGGAAGGTGTAACGATACATTCGCTTTTCCAACTGCCACCGCAACTCTTTCTGCCTACAGAAGAAGCACGTCGCTATCTGTTTGCTGAGATGCAGATGCGTGCAGCCAAACAGCGTGTGCTACGCAATTTAGAACTCCTTGTCATAGATGAGGTGAGTATGGTCCGAGCAGATTTATTGGATGCTATTGATGCTGTGTTGCGACACTTTAAACACAAACCACAATTACCATTTGGTGGAGTACAGGTATTGTTTATTGGTGATTTGTTTCAATTATCACCTGTGGCGCGTGAAGAAGAATGGAGACTATTGCAAGATTATTATGAAGGACCATACTTCTTTCAAGCACGCATTTTTCGCGAGCTCAGACCCGTTTATATTGAATTGGATCATGTCTTTCGCCAAACGAACTTAGATTTTGTACAGGTACTTAATCAAGTACGAAACAATTCTCTTACTGCTGAATCATTACATTTGCTGAATAGTAGGTATATCCCAGATTTTCAACCTACTAGTCAACGGGAACACTATGTGACTCTCTCTACACATAATGCCAAAGTGGATACTATCAATCAGAGAGAGATGCAGTTGCTGGATACAAAACGATACACTTACCAAGCGGAAGTGAAAGATGTCTTTCCGGATTCAATGTTTCCAATGGATGCTACGCTGACACTGAAAGTAGGAGCGAGGGTGATGTTTATCAAGAATGATTCTTCTACTGACAAACTCTACTACAATGGCA
Organism: Paludibacteraceae bacterium; assembly: GCA_045612045.1. Classification (GTDB taxonomy): domain Bacteria; phylum Bacteroidota; class Bacteroidia; order Bacteroidales; family Paludibacteraceae; genus Colicola. The sequence continues at coordinate 25,860 of JAZKYJ010000018.1, forward strand.
AGCTTGGCGTGGTGACATCGCTATCCAAAGATGCTATTAATGTCACTTGTGAAGATGGCGTGGTGGTCAATGTACATAAGGAGACTTGGGAGAATATACGCTATACGTCTGAGGCTGGTTCGGACCTCGTACATAGTGAGGTGATAGGCAGTTTTACACATTTCCCTTTGCGATTAGCATGGGCTATTACCATTCACAAAGCACAAGGATTGACTTTTGACTATGTGGTTATAGATGCTGCTGATGCATTTGCCTCGGGACAGGTATATGTAGCATTATCTCGTTGCCGTACTCTGGAGGGAATCGTATTGTTGTCGCCTATCCCTTCTCATGCGCTCACGAACGCACGTGAGGTATTATCATTTACGCAGCAACAACCGCCATTAAACCTTGTACAACAGCAATTACCGATAGCGAGAGGTGAGTATATAGGCATTCTGCTATGTTCGTTGTATGATTTTCGTGAGTTAATTGAGCATTGTTATGCGCTGAATCGAGTGATTAAGAAAATGACTTCCGTACAAAATCTAGAAGACGACTACCTACCTTCTATCATTTCTTCTTTGGAAGACTTGCAACAGGTTGGTGAGCGTTTTCAGCAGCAGTTGCGGCAGTTAGTATATATGAATGCATCCGACAAACTCAAGGAACGCTTGTTGGCGGCTAAAGGTTTTTTTGCCCCGAAGTTGCAAGACTTGATTTTGAAGATGCAGAAATGTCCATTGCGGAGTAATGATAAGGCAGATGCAACCATGATTAAGCAGCATTTGACAGATGTTTTTGCCATGTTATCGCGTATGGAATATATGCTTTCTTCTCTAGTTGGTAGTTCTGAGGTAGTAAGTATGACGCCGCTTCATTTCTTTCAGGTCCGCTCACAATACAGATTCAAAGATCCTAGTTTTGCCATCTATACTACTCAGCGCAAGGCACGTACAACAGCAACTGCTTTTCAATCTCTGTCTTTGCTCAAAAAGGGACATCGCATTAGTGAGATAGCAAAACTGAGAGGTTTGACTCAGAAAACGATTATCAAACATCTGCGATCATTTGTGGATGATGGCGTAATCCAAATTTCAGATTTTCACCCTGCCGATCGCTTCTGGATTAGGTTGTAAATGGAGTGTTATTCCTCCTCTGGGTATACGAATCTTAGGTTATCCACCCAAAGTGTATTGCCCGGACATGCGCGGAAAACTCCGGCGTTGCTAGAAGAGATGTAGAGTACGATATGGGTAGGTTGGTCAAGGCTCCATCCTACCTCTTCTATTTTCACCATTTTCCCTTTGGAGTTACGTGTCATGAGGCTGACTTGATTGAGTCCCTGATAGGGTTGGAAATCAGGTGAAGTGGTGATGTTTCCCCATTGAATGGGTATGATATGGTTGTTTTGCCATTCAGGAATCGTGTCGCAGATGCGTTGGTAGATAGTTCCGACTCTTCTGGCGTAGATTTTGCCTGTGTTGGAGTCTTCCCAACGGTGTTGTAGGTATAGGTAAATGACGGCGCAGTCGTGTCCGTTGATGGTATCTGGTCGATTGTGCTCGGTAGATATGATTGTATTGTTTTGGGATATTTGTGCTTTGTAATCCAGCATTATTGCACAAGGTTTTTGCTGGAATTTAGTGCCAAAATCGATTGCGGTGAAAGGTCTGTTTTTTGCTACAATACCTAGTGGTTCGATGGGGTATCCCATGTAGATAGTGCCCGACACCATGGCGCAAATGTCGGCAAAATTGATGTTGTTGAGCACGTTGGTGAGACGGCAGCAATATCCGTTTCCTCGTTTTTCAGGCATGACGGACCCGCTCATCGCCGTTTCAACACCTAGGCATTTTGCATAGGTGTCGCTAGCTCCCCAAGGGCTATCGTCAGCTGGAGTATAGGGCAGGTTGGTGGTGATGGTGTCGGTAGCTCCGGGTGTGTAGAGTGTTTTGGTTTGTCCTCCTAGAATCTTAGACTCTTTGATATATCGTACCTGCCATTGGTCCATGTTGCCATAAGGCATCATTTCTATCCTCTGTTGTGCGTGTGCGCAACAGAGGATAGAAAGTAGGCATATGACGGTGATGGATAGTCTATGCATGTGTTTAGATTAATGTAAAGGCTACGTCCATCATGTGTGTGAAGCTATTTTGGCGTTCTTCTGCTGTGGTAGCTTCGCCTGTGAGGATATTGTCAGATACGGTGCAGATGACGAGTGCTCTGTTGCCTGATCGTGCCGCATTCATATATAGCGCGGGAGCCTCCATCTCTACGGCTAGTACGCCCATGTTCATCCACTTTTCGTTTTGAGGGTTTTCGGTATAGAAGGTATCAGAAGAGAAGACGTTGCCTACTCTGTAGTTGTAGCCGAACTTTTCGGCTGCTTCAGCAGCACGGCGGCATAGGTCAAAGTCTGCGATAGGAGCATAAGTGCCAGGTAGTTCGTATTGCATAGCATAGTTGCTGTTGGTGCATGCTCCCATAGCAATCACTAGGTCGCCCACGTGCAGATCAGGGTGGATGCTTCCGCAGCTACCTACTCGGATGATGGTTTTGACTCCATAGAAGTTGTATAGTTCGTAGGTATAGATGCCGATAGAAGGGATTCCCATGCCATGTCCCATGACGCTGACGGGTTTGCCTTTGTGAGTACCGGTGAACCCTAGCATGCCTCGTACGTTATTGAATTGTACAGGGTTGTCTAGGTATTTCTCTGCCATCATTTTCGCACGCAGTGGATCTCCTGCCATGATAACAGTCTCGGCGATTTCGCCTAACTTGGCCCCAATGTGGGGAGTAGGTGTGTGTGTAGTCATAATGCGTTTAGTTATTAGGTTTTTTATTGAAAATCAAGATTGTAGTAATGACGGTGACTCCGATGAGCATGGGGTAGTAAAGGAACGGAATGATGCTCAAAGCAGATATTCCCGCAATTCCGCTGGCCATGAGGAGTTGTGCTCCATAAGGAATGAGTCCTTGCACGGTGCAGGAGGTGGTGTCGAGAAGGGATGCCGTACGCCTAGGGTCGATGTTGTACTGCGCAGCAATCTTTTTGGCAATATCTCCTACGCTGAGTATGGCGACGGTGTTGTTGGCTGTGATGGTGTTAGCGATTGCGACGGTGGCGCAGATGCTGAGTTCTGCTCCTCTGCGTGAGCGTACTTTGCGCGAGATGAGTAGTACTAATCTGTCTAGCCATCCGTGGTGGCTGATGAGTGCGAAGATTCCTCCAGCCATGAGTGAGATGAGAATGAGTTCGCTCATACCCATGATGCCTGTTGTAAGACTTTCGGTCCAATGTATGAAAGTATAGCTGCCGTCTGCTATTCCGACGACTCCGGTGAGTAGGATGCCAATGAGCAGTACGATCATGACATTGATTCCGCAAGTGGCCAATATGAGTACGGCCGCGTATGGTATGATTTTCCACCATAGTACTTCGCCGATGATGACCTCTGTTGTGTCAGATCCTAGGAAGAAATAGATGATGGTCGCACATATGGCAGCGGGCAGTACCATGAAGAAGTTGAATCGGAACTTATCTTTGGGTTGGCATCCCTGTGATTGTGTAGCGACAATGGTGGTGTCGGAGATGAAGCTAAGGTTGTCACCGAAGAACGCTCCGCTGACGATGCTAGCGGTCATGAGTGCGATAGACATCTCCGTTTTGTCGGCTAGGCTGGATGCGATGGGCATGAGTGCGACGATGGTTCCTACGCTAGTACCCATGCATAGTGATACAGCGCATGCAGACAGGAATAGTCCTGCTAGCAGGTATGTAGGTGGTAGGAGTTGGAGTGTGAGGTTGACGGTAGCTTCGACGGCGCCCATGCTCTTGGCTGATGCGGCGAAGGCTCCGGCGAGCACGAAGATCCATAGCATGAGTAGCATATTGGGCTGTCCAGCACCTTTGGAGAAGACGTTGATGCGTTCTCTGAGGGTCATGCGACGAGAGAGCATCAGCGCGAGTACGGATATGGCCAAAAAGATGATGAGCATTTTTTGTAGTTCAGGAGTTTAGAAGTTCAGATGTTTAGAAGTTCTTATCTCGCCTGAAGGCTCGAACGATTATTCGCAAGCGAATGTTCAGGAGTTCAGAAGTTTAGTAGTTCAGAAGTTTAGAAGTTTAGAAGTTCAGAAGTTTAGTAGTTTAGAGAGATGCGATGTTTTTCTCGTTGAATAGTTCTTTGCCCTCAGGTGTGTAGGCATAAGCTATGCGGTCGGCATAGTGTTGTTCTACTTTCCCGCGCACGATCTTCATGGTGGAGTTGACCATAAGGTTTTGCTCGGTGAAGAGTTCGGGTAGTACGACGATGGCTTTTGGTAGCCATTGTTCGGGGAACATGCCTGCGAACTTTCCGGTTCGGTAGGTGTTGACTTCGTCCTGAATCTTCTGGAGCATGCGTTTTTTTCCCTCTAGTGATAGTGGATCTATTCCTAGATTGTGCACATATTCTTTGAGAGCGTCTTTATTGGGTACGATGAGGACGATGGTGTAAGGGTCTTGGTTGTTGTGTAGTACCACTTGCTCGATGTATTTGCTGCTATCTGTGAGGCTATCTTCGAAGCCTTCTGGGCTGTATTTCTCTCCGTCAGCACTGATGAGTAGTGATTTGAATCGTCCTACTACCCAAAGGTATCCCGGGTGTTGCTGGGTGACGTATCCCATGTCTCCGGTGTGTAGCCAACCATCAACGATGGTTTTGCTGGTAGATTCGGGGTTTTGCCAATATCCCGCCATGACGTTTTCTCCTCGTATGACGATTTCTCCTTTTTGTCCGTCGGGCAGTTGTTTGCCTTGGTCATTGCAGATTTTGAGTTCGAGCGGTTGTACGATGCGTCCGCTAGATCCAAAGATGGCATGTCCCTCGGAGTTGGCGCATATGATAGGTGTAGCTTCGCTGAGTCCGTATCCCTGGAACATTGGCATTCCCACTGCACAGAAATAGCGTTGTAGTTCGATGTCGAGTAGTGCTCCACCTCCTACGAAGAAGCGCATTCTTCCTCCAAATCCCTCTCTAACGGCCTTGAAGATGATTCGGTCGAAGAGTTTGACGAGTGGCCATCTCCATGCTTGCCATCCTCCCTGGTTGTGGTATTCTTTGTAGTAGCTGATGGCGTTGTTGAGTGCGAAGTTATATAGTCGTTCTACGACAGGTCCTTTTGCCTTGATGCCCGCCTCGATGTTCTTCTTGAAGTTGCGTGCTAATGCAGGTACAGAGAGCATGAGCATGGGTCGTACTTCCTTGATGGCGATAGGAATATTTCTGAGTGTGGCCAAGGCTGTTTTGCCTGTTGGTACAGTGGCGATGCTTCCTCCGTATGACATCATGGTGTAGAATCCCGCAACGTGTGCAAAGCAGTGGTCTAGTGGTAGGATGATGAGCATGACGTCGCCTTTGCGGCATTGTATGACGCTGCTACCTTGCTCTACGTTGGCCGTGTAGTTGCGGTGTGTAAGCAAGATGCCTTTGGGGTCTGCGGTAGTGCCCGAAGTATATGAGATGTTGGCATAGTCATCGGGCTGGATGGATTGGTATAGTGCCCGAAACTCGTCCGCATGTTCTTGTAGGTAGGTTTGTCCGCTGGCAATAATATCTCCTATATAGAGTTCGTTAGGACGATACTCGGTGATGTTGTCTAGCAGGATGATTTTTTCTACAAGTGGACATTGCGTGATGATGCTGCGAATTTTGTTGAGTTGTTGTTCGCTGGCAATGATGAATCGTGCTTGTGAGTGTTGTATGCGGAAGAGTAGGTCGGTGGACTCGGTGAGTTTGATGCTGAGCGGAACATTGATACCTCCAGCGTATAGTATTCCTAACTCACTAGTAATCCATAGGTTGCGTCCTTGTGAAAGGAGGGCGACTTTGTCGCCTTTTTTGAGTCCGAGTGTGATGAGTCCTGCCGCAATTTGGTGGGCTTGTTGGCGTGTTTGGCAGAAGGTAGTCTCTGTCCATACACCATCAATCTTCTCTCTAAGGAAGGTGAGATCGCTATACTGTTGGGTATATTTTTCTACAAAATCTATGATTGTAGGTCTTTTCATATTGTTCATTATGTGTATATACAATTAGGATGTCGCTTTTACGGCAAGTTTACAAAAACCGTGCAAAGGTAGTTAATTTTTTGCAAATATGCAAGATTTTATTTCATTTTATAAAAATGCACCTATAATTATTAAGTATTGTATGTAGTGTTGTTTGAAAAAATAGAATAAATGCTACTTTTTTTATGTTTTTTTTGGTAGTTTGGCAAAAAAGCAGTATCTTTGCAGTCGAATTGGTAGTTATGCAGTCTTTGCGTATGCCTCATATTTGATAATCTATTGCCAAATGGTGTAATGGTAGCACTACAGATTCTGGTTCTGTCTGTCTGGGTTCGAGTCCTAGTTTGGCAACAAAAAGTTCTCCTAGTGGGAACTTTTATTATAAAAACTAATTGTGTAACTCCCAAACATATAAGAGAATATGTATCGAATAGCGTTAATAGGATATGGCAATATAGGTCGTGCTGCGGAGCAGGCGATCTTGTCGTCGTCAGACATGGAGTTGTCAGGAGTGTATCACCACAATGATTCGCTGGATGCGATAGACGCCGATGTGGTGCTATTGTGTACGCCAACTCGCGAGGTGGAGAAGTTTGCGACCAAGCTGTTGCAGAAGGGTATTTGTACGGTGGATTCGTTTGATATCCATGGTCAGATATTGTCATTGCGTGCTAGTTTGTCGTCTGTAGCAAGTGCTCATAATGCTGTGAGTGTGGTGTCTGCAGGTTGGGATCCAGGTAGTGATTCGGTGGTTCGTGCGTTGCTTGAGGCGCTGGCGCCACAGGGTATTACGTATACCAATTTTGGTCCTGGTCGTTCGATGGGTCATACCGTGGCAGCTAAGGCGATAGAGGGAGTGAAAGACGCATTGTCGATGACTATTCCATTAGGAACAGGTGTGCATCGTAGAATGGTGTATGTGGAGCTAGAGGAAGGCGCGGACCGAGTTAAGGTAGAGGCTCTACTGAAGGAGGATGAGTATTTTGCGCATGATGAGACGCATATGGTAGTGGTGGATAGTGTGGCTGCGCTCAATAATGTGGCGCATGGAGTGAATTTGCAACGTCATGGTGTGTCTGGAAGCACGCATAACCAGCGTTTTGAGTTTAATATGCAAATCAACAATCCCGCATTAACAGCCCAGGTGATGGTGTCTTGTGCCAGGGCAGCAGTGCGCATGCAGCGTGAGGGACGCTATGGTGCGTATACGATGATAGAGATTCCACCAGTATGTCTGTTGCCAGGCGATACAGAGGATTGGATTAAACGATTGGTGTAGGACGCCGCGGAGTGGCTAAAGGACGGACCGGAGGTCCTACAGGACGGCATCGGAGATGCCTACAGGACGCTCGCAAGCGAGCTATAGGACAGCGTTCCGCCTAATGGAGATTATAGATCGTTCGCTGATGCTCGCTCGAAGTCTTCAAGCAGTTTTGCTGCGATCTTCAAACGAAGTGATCTTCAGCAAAGCTCACCCAATCTGCTTTGCAAAAGTTAAAAGATATATGTTACAAGGAAAAACAGCATTGATCACTGGAGGATCGCGTGGTATAGGTCGCGCGATTGCGTTGTTGTTTGCGCAGCATGGTTGCGATGTGGCGTTCACCTATAGTAGTTCGGAGCAGATGGCCAAGGAACTGGTGCAGACCATAGCAGGCGTAGGCGTAAAAGCGCTAGCGATACAGAGTGATGCCGCCAATTTTGATGCGGCCGCGCAAGTTGTGCAGCAGGTAGTGGATGCATGGGGGAAAATAGATATCTTGGTTTGCAATGCAGGCATTACGCGTGATAACCTGATATTGCGTATGAATGAACAACAATGGGATGAGGTGATGGATACTAATCTAAAGTCGGTTTTCAACTATTGTCATGCCGTTGCCCCTGTGATGATGCGTCAACGTAAGGGTAGTATCATCGCGATGTCATCGGTAGTGGGGATAGCAGGAAATGCTGGACAAACGAACTATGCAGCCTCTAAGGCAGGTGTGATAGCATTGATTAAATCGCTGGCTAAAGAGTTGGGTGCACGTAATATCCGAGCGAATGCGATAGCCCCTGGAATGATCAGGACCGATATGACAGCCGTTTTGCCAGATGGCATCAAAGAACAGGTGAAGTCATCTATTCCGCTACGCCGTTTTGGTGAGGCGGAAGAAGTGGCACAAGTAGCATTGTTCTTAGCCTCCGATATGGCGTCTTACGTTACAGGAGAAGTCTTGTCGGTGGATGGAGGGATGTGATGGCGCCGCGGAGCGGCTATAGGACGGACCGGAGGTCCTACAGGACGGTGCAGAGCACCTACAAGACGCGCCAGAGGCGCTACAGGACGGAGGCGAGCCTCCTATAGGACGGCATCATGGATGCCTACAGGACGGCACAAAGTGCCTATAGGATAGAGAAACCCCACGAAGTGATGCTTCGTGGGGTTTCTTTGTGGGTATTTCTTTGTGGGGCTTTGTGAGTGCTTTGTGGGCTGATTTTGTGAGATACTTCGTGGTGGGATTATTTCAAGTATTTATCTAGCCAAGCAAAGAAGGTTCGTTGCCAGAGTATGCCGTTTTGTGGTTTGAGTACCCAGTGGTTTTCGTCGGGGAAGATGAGCAGTTGTGCTTCTACTCCTCGCATCTTGGCTGCGTCAAAGGCTGCCATACTTTGGTTGGCAAGGATACGATAGTCTTTTTCGCCGTGAATACAGAGGATAGGTGTATCCCATTTGTCGACAAAGAGGTGGGGTGAGTTGGCAAAGGTGCGCTGAGCAATCTTGTTGCTCTTGTCCCAATATGCGCCACCCATATCCCAGTTGGCAAACCATTTCTCTTCGGTCTCGAGGTATTGCATCTCCATATTGAAGATACCATCGTGTGCAATGAAGGCTTTGAAGCGCTTGTTGTGATGACCCGCTAGCCAATACACGCTGAAGCCGCCAAAGGATGCACCTACGCAACCTAATCGGTCTTTGTCTACGTAGGGTTCGCTAGCTACAAACTCGTCGATGGCAGTGAAGTAGTCCTTCATGCATTGTCCTCCGTAGTCGCCGCTGATTTGTTCGTTCCACTCGTTGCCGAAGCCAGGAAGACCACGGCGGTTAGGGGCTACGATGATATAGTCGTTGGCCGCCATCATCATGAAGTTCCAACGGAAACTCCAGAACTGACTTACAGGAGATTGTGGTCCTCCTTCGCAGTAGAGAAGGGTAGGGTATTTCTTTGATGGGTCAAAGTGAGGAGGATAGATGATCCATGTGAGCATTTGTTTGCCATCGGTGGTCTTCTGCCAACGAGGCACTACTGTACCCATGGTGATTTGTGAGTAGATATTGTCGTTTTCGCTTGTTAGTTTCTCCCCCTCTGAACTCCTGACCTCCTGACCTTCTGAACTTTTTGTAAAGCAAAATACCTCATTCGCCTCTCGCATGGAGTGACGGAGACAATAGTAGGTATCGCCAATATTTCCGCCTGGAACATAGTCGTATTGACCTGTGGTCAATACTTGGAGTTCAGGAGTTGAGTAGTTTAGGGGTTCAGGAGTTGTTTTTACTTCGTAGAGCATGGAGCATCCATGCCATACAGCGCAGAATACGAGAGAGTGGTTGTCTTTCCAGTAGTAGGCATCCACATTGGTTTCCATGCCTTGAGTAAGGAAACGACGCTCACCGGTATGGATGTTTTGAACCATGAGTCTATTCTCGTCGCTCTCATAGCCATCACGCTCCATAGACTGCCATGCAATCCATTGTCCGTCTGGGGAATAGGCGGGGTTGGTGTCATATCCGAGATTTCCTTCGGTAAGATTGGTGTGCGTGCCCGTTGCTATATTGTATAGATAGATATCGGAGTTGGTAGAGATGGCATAGTCTAGTCCGCTCTTTTTGCGGCAGGTATATGCAATGGTTTTGCCGTCAGGACTCCAAGCTAATTGCTCTGTACCGCCAAAAGGTTTCATTGGAGATTCATATGGAGTGTTTTCTAGGAGGTCAATGCAGTTGTTGATTTCTAGTTTACCTTTCTTACTAGTTAGTTGGCCTAATGGTGTTTTCAAGTCGCATAAGAATGGATGTGGAGCGGTTTCGGTCCATTCGTCCCAATGTTTGTACATGAGGTCATCCACTACGCGCCCAGAAGCCAGTGGTAGATCAGGATGTTTGTCTGCGGTAGAAGGGATGGTTTTGACTTGTGCGATGAGGATGATTTTGTCTCCTTGTGGCGAGAGTAGGAATCCCTCTATATCTTTGTCAAATCCTGTGAGGGTCTTGTTGCCAATGATTACTTGTCCGTCTTTGTTGATATAGCATAGTTGTCCATTATGCCAAGCTGGTGAATGACCAACGAACTCGTCGATGATTTCGAGCGGCGATAGGCTATTGTCTGTTGTTGGGGTGTGTTGGCATATACGAATCCACGAAGTGGAGCGGTTTTCTGGTACGCTGTAGTAGCTTACTGTGTATGCGATGCGTCCTGATTGCTCGTCGGGGTGTACGCTATTGATACGTCCCATGGCCCAGAGTGCTTCTGGTGTTAGTCGTCCGCCCGTGATGGTGATTTCGGGTTTGGTGATAGGTGTTTTGTCGTTTTGCTGGTTCATGTTGAGTTGGCATGCGCAGTTGAGTAGTGTAGCTGCGACTAGGATAATGAATTGATAAGTACGCATAGATTATTGTGCGCCGTGTGCGCTTTTGTTGCGGCGGAGCCGCAGTTGGTTGTTTTTAAACTACCCGTTATCGTTAGCTATTGACTAAGGATAACGGGTAGGGTATTTGGTGCGCGATGTGGTATCGTGCTTATTTTACGCTATGTCCTTGTGCGTCGTATAGTTCGCCATCTTTCTGCATATATAGTTGCCCGTCGATGATGAACTTACGTACACTAGCTTCATTGCCCGTTGTTCCGCCGCTGATGTCTTCCACACTGGTAGCCGTCTTGTTGGGCTTCACATGGAGGGCGAAGCGATTGTCGAAGGTACCTTTGCCAAGATTAACAGTGTACTCGTCAAGCAAGAGGTTGGTGCGAGTATTGTTCTCGTAGTCAATGAGTTCTACTATAATACCATCTGTACCATCAGGCATTGCGAAGGTGTATTCACTAGATGCATCCGTCTTGATGCCAATAGGAATGATAGTCTCCTCAATAGGAAGGACGTTGGCAGCTACGTCAACTGGTGAAGCTTCTGCTGTGATAATAGAGTAGATGTTAGCTCCTTTGTTGGTGATTTTGCAAAGATCGTAGTTAAAATCAAAGGCAGGTGTTGCTACATCATCTTGCAAGCGAACAAATGTTTTATCAAGTAAGATATTATTTTGTTGCAACTCTAAGCGCATCGCATGCTCGTTCGTTACTGAGTTTTTCTTAGCAGCGATTTGTGCTGGCTCTACATCTAATAAGACTGAATTCCAAGTGATGTCACCTGCGTATTGTACCATATACGCATACATGGAATGGAAGTTATATGCGTGGTTGGTGGCTTCCATTGCTGTATATTTGTCAACTTCTCCATCCCATTGATAGTAGTATTTTACAACATTATTGAGTGCGTATCTTTGGTCTGAGAATGTTGCACCTGTGTTTATATATGACGGAACACCAATTACGTTCCAATGTGAATCGCGAATAGTACGGTCACCAAATTCTCCTGTGTGTACAATATCACACTTATGAGCAGGAATGTTAACTGTATAACTATCTTGATTAATGATCTCGCTTGTAATAGGACTGCTGGATGGGAAATATAGAGCTGCTATTTGTTGTTTGGCATCTTTAGTATCAATGATATTATCTTTAATCATTTGATTGATGTCAATTTCAATAACATATCCAAGACCTGCTTTGAGTGTGATATTAGGTTCCCAATGTAGTTTCCAGAATGATTCTGATTCTTTCCAAAGACCTTTTGCGGCACGTCCTGCTCCATCGTACTCTTGGATTAGCCAGTGTTTACCATACACTAATGATCCAAATGCCTCTGAGAGATTTACATCGAATGGGAATGAAACCCAATAGAGGCATCGTTTTAGATATTGTATTTCTTCGTTTCTTAGGTAATTTTCTGTAAATTCGATTACACCATATGCTTTACGATTCTCTCTAGTACTCATGTCGCCGTTATTGAATACCAATTGTTTAGCTTCATCATAGTTTTGACGAATGAGCATTAGGTTGGTTGATATTCTATCAACATGCGTACTAGCTCCTGGAACATAAGCAGAGATTAATTCGTTGGTCTTGAAATCGTAGAGTAAGCGGACAAGGTATTTCTCATTGCTAGAACCTTGTAGAATGGTATTGTTAAATATACCCTCTTTACCAACGAAATATTGTACTTTGTCATTATAGTCTGCCGTTACTTGCAGTTCAGCACCAGGAATCATTTGTACATCTGTTTGATATACCCAGTTTTCTATGTCGCTGAATATTTCTTCGTTAGCATTCAAACCAAATCTTGGATCTGTTCCATTATCTACACCAGCAGCCAATGCGTTTCCTTCTGCATTGAAGAGTTTGCTATCTCCCTTTCCTCTTAATACAAGGAAACGATCTTGAACATTAGCAGAACCAGCGATGTATGCACGGTGGATGAGATTAGATTTTTCATTCCATGTAAAACGAACATTAGCATTCTCTGGCAATACTTGTCCCTTAACCATCTTTTGTTCATCGTTCAATTCTACACCCCAAAGATCAGTTTCATCAGCTTCAAGGGTGTCAGATATGGCATAACCATATTTATTGGCAATGGTAAATTTAATATTCACATTACCTGTGCTTTCAACCCACTTGCAGAAGTAGTGTGAGTAGTTACTATGTTGCTTTGATACGTCTGAACGTGTCATATGGTTATCAGGATTGGTATAGTTATACCAATTACCATTAGCAACGTCTGTACGAATGTAATATGGTCCATCAGTTTCTTCGTTGTAACGTCTAGTTTGGGTCAAGTCAATAGTTGCGGATTCTCCTCCGTTGCTTTGTGTTACTGTGAAATTCCATACACCATTGCTTTCGTCTGGGTGTTGATCGTTTTTGATGATCTCAATACCATCGTCATAGACCAATTCAGCATTTGCAGCCGCATTGCGTCTGCCTGGTGCCATTGCCATGCCAGGTAGGGTTTCGAGTGGACCGAAAACCATGTGACGCTCTTTATTTTCCCAAGTATTGGTACTGCTATTGTATTGTTGCAAGATGATTTCTGGGTTATTAGAACTTTCGTATTCGCTGCCTCCTGCATTAGCCATATATGTTCTTTCCTTATATATATGTAGGCTGACAATTTGACTAGCAGTTCCTTTCTTGATGATGTCAGAAGGGTGTGCTTTTTTGCGTGTTACAACGGTTTTCCATTCGTTACCATTTACATTAGACTTCTCTACTACTTGCTCTACATAGAGTAGGCGGTAGTCGCCATTGGTTAGTAGGACATCCCAATAGCCAGTGTATTCGTCGCCACTATTATTGGTAATAGTAAAGCAATTCATTCCGTTGAATGGCATAGCATGGGTAAACGATACTGTCCATTTTTGTGCAGATCCGTTAGCATTATTTTTACTCTCGAAGCGGAAAGTATGGCAATCTGCTGGAATAGTACAATGGTAATAGGTATATTGTGCATCTTGGATACTATTATCTTCTGCCATAGCTGTAACATATCCATTTCCTCCTATCTTTATGTCATTATAACTATATACAAAGTTCGTGGTCGTCCCATTTGCGTTCCATGAGGTAGCTAAACTAGTTGGTACTCGTAAATAAACTACATGAGGATTTTTTGTTACAAAGTTCTCGTCGATGGTGGTGTTGCCACAAATGGTGATTTGGTTGCCCACTAATGATTGGTATTCCGCATTTGCACTCTCCTTATATATAATATCAGAGGTGTATTCTGTTTCGTTATTTGGTTGAACATCTTGGATGGTTAGTGTTGTTCCCACTGGTACGTTAGGAATAACGATTTCCTCTTTATTAGGCGCAAGATATGTTCTGCCGTTGCATACTACGCTGTAAGTACCATGTATAGTTGGCTTGATGGTGACATCGTAGGTAGGAGTAGAGTAAGCTTTCCATTGGCTATCATCCAATACTCGGAACCATTCGCCGTTAGCACCTTTACCTTCATTTCCATTACCACTACCATCACATCCCCAATCATTTTCGTAGAGTCCAAAACATTGATCGCCATTACTGAGAAGATCTAGGTCTAATGATTTGTTCCAAGTGTTATTCCATGTGTTATCTGCCACATCTTTATTCATACGGCAGAAGATTACCTTTGTATATCCAGCAGGCTTCTTGCAAGTATACACATCTCCATTCTTAGTGAGATTTACCCATTTATCTCCGTTTCCAAAGAAGTAGGCAACAAAACGAGCATCTTCTGTTTCCCAGTGGTTTGGTTTGAGGTGTATGTATGAAACGGTCTTGTCATCAATATCATACATGTTCTTGCCGTTAGCTTGTACGGAAAGGTTACCTGTTTGATCCCATTTGTTTTCCCAGTTGTGACCGCTATTTTCAGAACTATATCCATCTGCGCCAACTGGTTTTAGTCGAACAAAAGCGAAGTCGGAGAAACCAGCGGGTACATTAGCTTTGTAATATTCGCCTTCGCAATCTACCGCTTCCATTTCTACCCAAGAATTGGTCTTACCCCAAGCGTAGATAGCAAAATGTGCATTGTACTCTTTCCATGCGCTACTTGGTTTGAGGTATACAGTTGTTGGTTTTGAGAATTCTGCTTTAAGTGTTATATCTCCAGTAAGTTCGAAGGTATATGGATTAGTGGTTGATACTTTATTGCCGTCTTCATTTACCCATTGTGCAAAAGCATTTTCGCCTTCTGGTGTAGCGGTTAATGTGACGCTGGTACCATGTTCTAATGTGGCTGGAGATTTGATTGCTTCGCCTTTTACCTTTGCTACTACACTACCACCTTCTCCTGCACCAAATTCAAGTGTATATTGGTTGATAGTCCACTTTGCGTAAAGGGTGATGGCTGCGGTGTATGTTGTAGCACCTAAAGATGTAACTTTGTTGGTACATGCTTGGTCTGTGTGCCAACCGCCGAAAGTATAGCCAGTTTTGGTGGCATCCTTTAAAGTGGTAGCAGTGCCGTAGGTATGTTTGGTAGGGTAGCCACTGGCATGAGAACCAGAGAAGTTAGCGTTGTTTTGATCTTTGTAAGTAATGGTATATTGATTAGCCGTCCATTGTGCGTAGAGGGTTGTAGCTGCAGTCTTATTCCAAGTTCTTGCGCTTGAACCATCTGCCTTATAATATTGTGTACCACCTGATGTCGCGTCGTAATAACCGTTGAAGGTATAACCTGTGCGAGTAGGTTTAGTGATTGCAGGCATCGCAGAACCATAAGTTGCTGTTACAGAGGTCGTTCCGCCTGTACCTGATTGTGGGTTAAGTGTGACGGTATAAGTGTTTGCAGTCCACTTTGCATAGAGGGTAATGTTTGATGTGTATGCTGTAGCGCCGAGTGATGTGATTTTGTTGGTACATGCAGACTCTTTGTACCATCCCTCAAAAGTATAACCTGTTTTTGAGGCGGTCTTTAATGTAGTTGCAGTTCCGTATGTGTGTTGAGTAGGGTAGCCGCTAGTATGTGTGCCTGAGAAGTTGCTACCTCCTTGATCTTTATAGGTGATGGTGTATTTAGCAGGTGTCCATTGTGCGTAGAGGGTGGTATTGGCTTTGAATGTCACATTTGCTTTGTCTGCATAGCTAGTACCACTATTTGCCGCTGTCTTCCATCCATTGAAAGAATATCCTGTACGAGTAAATTTATTTGCAGTTAGAGCGGTAGCCGTGTTGTATGTTACTGTTTGTGTATAATCACTACCTGTGCCACCGTTGGCTTTGAAAGTTACTACTGGATCAATGGTGAAAGAAGCTACATAATTGTTGCTATTATTAGAATCCCATTGTCCTCCATCAGGTTGCTCAAACCATACTGATAGTGTATAATTGCCTGGAGTTAAACTGCTTATGTCAATGGTTTTTGAGGCAAACGTGTTATTGCTTGACGTGCTACCATTACTGTTAGAGTGGAAGAAGTTATTGTTGTCTGTGTATTTAAACCAATAAAGTGTAATATACGTTGCAGTTTGTCCTTGAATTTGATAGTGCATTCTTGCAGGATTCTTTGCACCATCATTTTGACCATATGTTTGAATCTCACCACCTAGAGTAAGTGATGTGATAGAACCTAAATTCTTATTGTGAAAAGCACCAGCAGTTTGTCCTGTACCACTTGCATTATACCATGTACCATTTGCGACAATAAAACTCTTTCCAATCCAAGTGGCTCCTGCCCACGCGTTGGAAACTCCCATTAGAAGGATTACTGAAATGATAACCGATTTAAGTAGATTGTGTTTCATGTTTTTTATTTTGGCTATAGGCTATTGGCAATTGGCGATGGGCCGTTTGCTTTATGCCTTGCGTTAATATTCTGGTTTTGCTTTTATGTTGGTTGTTTTATTTCTTATTATCCTTTTCCTCTAGTAGGCTCGGCGAGGTAGTGCCGAGAACTGGGCCAGTAGGTGTTAATTCTTACATATTAAAGTTTCTAACTGAATTGTCTCCGCACTGCGTATACAATTTCGTTTTTTATCCTCTAAAAGTCTCCGCGCGCGGAGAGAATGTTCGTTTTTCTTTCGCGTGGGGTTCTGTTATGTTATTTGTAGTTTGTTTGGTTATCAGCCAAAAAAACTGTAAATTCTTCTAAACTTCGTTGTAATACACTTCCTACCTTCAGTTGATCTTCGTATTGGGAAATCATTGTAGGGCTCATACTGCGATTAAGCGCATAACGTACTACTTCGGGATTGGCATCTTTACACATTAATATACCAATACTTGGATTTTCATTGCTTCTACGCTCTGTTTGATCTAATGCCTCAAGATAAAATTCTAATTGTCCCAAATCGCGAGGATCAAACTCAGTAGTTTTTAGTTCTATAGCAACCAAGCATTGTAGAGCGCGATGGAAGAAGAGCAAATCACAACGATAAGTCTTTCCTCCAACTTCTAAAGGATGCTCTTCATCCATAAAAAGGAAGTCTTTTCCTAACTCTACAATGAATTCACGCATGTGCTGCACAATCCCCTTGCGTAACTTACTTTCTTTATGCTGTTTGGGTAGTCCTAGAAACTCTAAAATAGCTTTATCTTTTAGCAATACTTGTGCTTGTGGATAGGTAGTCTTCAACAATTGTGATTGCCATTTCTTATCGCTCAACATGCGAGAATAAGTATCAGCCTTGATTGCTCGCTCGAGTTCTCTTTTCTTTAAGTGCTCGTATTCGGCATAAAGTATATAAAATATCTGTTGATCAAGGTGAGAACAACTCCCCATGATGATTTGGTGATTAGTCCAAGTAGTCTTGAGCAAAAAAGTTAGTATTTGTGCCGCCGTTGGTGGCATAAATTCATCTTGGTATAATTGTGCCGCCATTGGTGACACAATTAGTGTGTCACTCATTTGTGTTGCTTCTGTTTGAACCAATTGTGATGGATTTGGCAGAATTTTTAGTGTGTTAGCTCGTTCTATGAAAGGCTTAGACGAGTACAAATCATAGAATTGTATCATTCTGTAGATACTACGTTTGCTCCAACCTTTCAAAGTAGGGTCTTGTGTATGGATATATTCAGCCAATTGCTGTACCACTTTTGCCCCCCACTGGGCATTTTTGATTTTTTCTGACACATACGCACCAACATGCCATGCTGTCAATATTGAAGCATGGTTAATTGCTCGCGCTGCTTGAGTACGGTGCTGTTGGATAATCTCCAACACGCAAGCAAAATCCGAATCAAATTTGTTGGTTTGTATGTTTATACTCATATTGTTGTTGTGTTGTTATTGTATTTCTTGTTTTTTCTTTTGCCATCGTTAACCTTGAGCTAGCCTTTGTTTAAGGTGGCATTCTTTTTTGTTTGAAGATTGTGGACTCGCTGCGTCCAAAATCTTTTACGAGTGAATAGATGGGGCTAAACTTCTATCATTTTTATCGTGTAAATGTTTCGCTTTTCCTTCGGTCTTCCTTCGGAGTGGTATCGAAGTGATAACGGGGAGAGTAAAGTATAAACCCGTTATGAACCCGTAATTGTTAGTCTCTAACCTCTGTTCTCTTGCGTCGTTTGATATAGATCACTCCTGCTGCCAAAGCTGCGAAGATCAGTAGTGACCATGCGTCGCCGAGAGGGGATTGTGTATGCTCTTTATCTGGATCTCCTGACGTGTTTTCACCTAAATTTCTTCTTCCTGAAATCTTAGAAGGACCATTATTGCCTGTGTTCGCATCGGAATATGGATTCTCATCGGAGAATGGAGCATATACCGTTTGAGCAGGTGCATATGTGCTAGCCATCTTAAAGGCAGATGTATTCGCCATTTTGTATGCTGGCGCTGTCTGCTGGATTACCTCAGCACTTCCCATCGCTGATGTTGCAGATGGAGAATAGAAAGCATTGCGAGAATGTACAGTGGAAGTGGGGTGAATAGGGTTGGCATATAATGTGCCACCAAACAATGAGAAAATTATCCCTAATACGAATGTACGAATACGTACTTTGGATATGTGAATGTTGGTTTTAGAATGTGTAAATATTCTCATCATAATTTAAGAATATGTATGTTGATCTTTTAATGGTTAAGTCGTTTTTCAGACACAAATTTATACAATATGTATATGGTCTTAAAAATTAGCGTGCAAAGATAGTAAAAATTTTTTAATTGACCAAATGTTTTTGTTCTTTTTTTGAGAAATTATCGAGAATTATCAAATTTACCAAAATTATTTGCTAAATTCCGTTTTTTGTGCTTTTTACGGATGTTGTTGCTAATATGATAGTTATGCTTGTATTCATATAGATGAGAGATACAGAATAGCGTATGGCTATATGTGGGGTTTTTACGACACAGTTGTATCTTCGGACGCCGCCTTGGCTGAAATACACTGTAGATTATTATACACATACTCAGTTCACTTAGGCGGTCGCGCCTACCCTGTACGGCACTACCCTATAGCCATACGGCTGCGTGACCGCGAGGGTCGCGCCATTCTATGTGTCGCGCTCTTTCCTCAGAGTGGGGACTCGTTGGGCGCAACACTCGAAGTGCCATCCGAGGCACTTCTTCACGCAAAATGCAGCCCATGACCCCTATTTTTCCTGAAAAATGCACTTTTTTTGAGAAAAATTGCATTTTTTTTCAAAAATATTTGGTCATGTGCATTTTTTGTTGTACCTTTGCACTCGCTTTCGAAAAGGAAGTATGACATATGGTCACGGTGCTATCGTCTAGTGGCCTAGGACAACGGCCTCTCACGCCGTAAACCGGGGTTCGATTCCCCGTAGCACTACCAAGAAGGAACTAAAATTTTTAGTTCCTTCTTTTTCTTTTTCTCTTTCTTTTTGTGTGGGAATCTCCCCCTCGGGGTTCTTAGCCCACAAGGGGCACGATTATTGCCTAATAGAAAGACAATCTTCGATTCCCCGTATCGCTACAAAGAAAAAGGAACTGCAGAAGTTCCTTTTTTTGTTTAGTGGATGGACCGTTGGTCTTATTGTTTAGTGGACGGCTTCGCCTACTGTTTAGGGGTTAGTGGATGCGATGATATACCGCAAAGGTATATGCGTAGGCATGTTTCTCATCCGCCTCGTGGCGCTCTTGGCTGATGCATTGCCAGATGGATGGGTCGATGTTGGGGAAGAACGTATCCGCATCCTCCCACGCATGATGTATGTGCGTGATGTATAAGGTGTCCACCAACGGCAAGAACTGTTGGTAGACTTGTCCTCCACCAATGATAAACGTGTTCTCGTCTGCTGTGAGCATCGACTGCAGTTGCTCGACGGAGTGTGCCACGTCGGTGTTCTCGTATGCGAAACTCATGTCTCGCGTTAGTACGATATTGCGGCGATTAGGCAATGGCCGACGGGGTAGGGAGAGAAAGGTGTTCTTTCCCATGACGACCGTAGCGTCAGTGGTATGCTGTTTGAAATACTTCAGGTCGTTAGGCAAATGGCATAGCAAGTCACCTGCTTTGCCAATGGCGTTGTTCTCGGAGATGGCTACGATAAGGGATAGCATTGGGGGGCGGTTATACGGTTATACGGTTATGCGGTTATACGGTTATACGGTTATACGGTTATACGGTTATGCGGTTATGCGGTTATGCGGTTATGCGGTTAGACGGTTATGCGGTTAGACGGTTATACGGTTAGACGGCTACGATGCCAGGGATATGTGGATGTGGATCGTAGTCTACTAGGGTGAAGTCCTCAAACTTGAAATCCAACAGATCTTTCACTTCGGGGTTGATGAGCATCTTAGGCAATGGTCTGGTTTCACGTGTGAGTTGCAGATTGACCTGCTCCATGTGGTTGAGATAGATATGTGCATCGCCAAAGGTGTGTACAAAGTCACCTGCTTTCAGTCCGGTCACTTGTGCCATCATCATAAGTAGGAGTGCATAAGAAGCGATATTGAATGGTACTCCTAGGAAGATGTCTGCGGAGCGTTGATATAGTTGCAGCGACAGGCGTCCGTCTGCCACATAAAACTGGAAGAGCGTGTGGCATGGAGGCAAGGCCATGTTGTTGACTTCTGCTACGTTCCAAGCACTCACGATATGACGGCGTGAGTCAGGGTTGTTCTTGATTTGCTCCACCAGAAGTGCGATCTGGTCGATGGCACCTCCCTGATAATCAGGCCATGAACGCCATTGATGACCATACACAGGGCCTAGTTCTCCGTTCTCGTCAGCCCATTCGTTCCAGATGCGTACGCCATGGTCTTGCAGATACTTGACGTTGGTGTCTCCTTTTAAGAACCAGAGTAGTTCGTAGATGATAGACTTGAGGTGGAGTTTCTTGGTGGTGAGCAGTGGGAAACCTTCCTCTAGGTTAAAACGCATTTGATGCCCAAAGACCGACTTCGTGCCTGTGCCTGTTCGGTCGTGTTTGAGTGTGCCTTCGTTGAGTACGCGTTGGCAGAGTTCGAGATATTGTTTCATTGTGTTATATCTTAATACAGATTATACGTTGTTTTCAGCACGCGGAACTCGGTTCGGCGGTTGAGAGAGTTGCAAACTTCCTGTTGTTGTGGATTGAGTTGTCCGATGAAGGCGGGATCTAGCACTTGCTCTTTAGGCAGGTAGGGGTATTGCTTGTGTAGTGCCTCGTCTACTACCACAGGCTGTTCTTCGCCATATCCTACCGCTGTTAGGCGCTCTTTTTCTATACCGTGCTGGATGAGGTAGTCCACTACGGATTGTGCGCGTCGTTGCGAGAGTAGTTGGTTGTCTGCGTTGTTGCCCACGGAGTCGGTATGTGCTGCCAGCTCGATGGTGATGTTTGGGTTGTCATTGAGCAATTTCACCAATTGGTTGAGTCCCGTTTCTGAGTCTGCGGTCAGTGTCCATTGGCCAAACTCGTAGAAGATATTGCTCATCTTCACTGGTTTGGATATAGGTGCTAGTGTGAAGTTGTGGTTGTATGTGTGGCTATCGTCTAGTCCCTCTGTGGTGAAGAAGTGCTTCTCGTTGAGGTACCCTCGTGCGGTGACGAGCATCGCATAGCGTGTGTTCTTGTTGAGTTTGAGTTTGTAGGTGCCATCGCGTCTGATTTGTGTCTTGACGTTGGTGCCATCGTTGCCCACCAATCGCATGGAGGCTTCTGTGAGGTGTTCTCCGTCCGTGTTGTTGACCGTACCTTCGATGTTAAACTCCATTTGTGGTAGCACGAAGCTATAGATGAGATCGTAGCCCTTTTTCTGTCCTCGGTTGGATGAGAACATGCCATTCTCAGTGTTTGCCTCGAAGGTGATGCCAAAGTCGTCCGCCGTGGTGTTGAAAGGTGCTCCCATGTTGAAGATTGTCCATGTGGTGTCTTGTGGAATGGCATAGAAGAGGTCTAGTCCACCATAGCCGGGATGTCCTTTGCTAGCGAAATATAGTCGTCCGTCGTAGCGAATGTGCGGAAAGAGTTCGTCGTCGCTTGTGTTGATGGTAGGGCCTAGGTTTTGTATATCTTCCCATGCTCCTCCCTGGTTGATAGCCATATAGATGTCTTTTCCTCCGTATCCTCCTGGTGCGTCGCTGACAAAGTAGAGTGTATCTCCAGTAAGGTTGATGGATGGGTGTCCGACGGTGATGCTACTATCCTTGTATAGGATCAAAGGTTGTCCTTCGCTCCATTCGCCGCTGGCGCGTTGCGAGGTGTAGATTTGTGCGCCTAGGTCCTGTCCGTGTACGGGCTTGGAATAGGTGTAGTACATCGTTTTACCATCCGCGGAGAGGCAGCAGGCTCCCATCTCTGCTGTAGTAATATTCTTCTGTGTACCCTCTTCCTCGTCTTCCTGCTCCGCGTATAATCCCTCGCATAGTTCGATCTCTTCCCACTGGCCGGCAGCGTTCTTGCGTGCTGTGTATATGTTGAACGTAGGCAGACCTGTGACGGAGGAGGTGCGTACTTTCTTTTTGTTGGTTTTTTGTTGTTCTTGTCGGTTGGATGTGAACACCACAGCATCCGCATCTTCGCTGACAAAGGCGGGTGAGAAGTTGGATGAGCGTTTGGCATTAAACTCCTTGACCGGTGCGATCTTGTATCTAGATTTCTGTTTGCTCCATTCCTCTACCTGCATGCAGGCGTATTTGCCAGCTAGGGCGACATAGTCGTTGGGGTGCTCCTCTAGATAGATGTCATACTGCTTGATAGCGTCTTTGTATTTGCCTTGGTACTGCAGTACTTGTGCGTAGTGTACGTAGACGATCGAGTCGGGGTAGTGGTAGCGTATGGCATTCTTGTAGGTGCTGGCCGCCTTGCTGTTGTTGAGTATGCGGTAGCATTCTGCCTGGTGATATGCCACGTGTGCACGCAGGTGCTTATCCTTGCTGCTGATGCGGCGATATATCTGCTTGTACATGTCTGCCGCGGCGTAGTACTCGCCGATGGTGAACTTACGATCTGCACGTTTGATGCGTGCCGACACACCACAAGCATTGAAGCTGGCGCACAATGCAATGATGATAGTTAGGATGGATATCTGTCTGATATGCATGAATATACTTCGTTAAAAAACTATTCGTTCTTCGGGGTTGATGGCTTGTCCTTTCATCCAGAGTTCAAATCCCAGTCCGTCCGCTCCGATTATTCCTAGCACTTCTCCCGCTCGGACTTGTTGACCTACTTGCTTGAGTGCCTTCTCTAGTCCGTGGTAGATCGACACATACTGCTCATGTTGCATGACGATGGTGTAGCCGTGTTTGATTTGGTAAACGCAGTGTACAATCGTACCATCTAGTACTGCGCTAGCCGCCTTGTTGTTGGTAGGCAGGATGAGTATGTGATAGCGATTTTCTGTTGGTGCAAACGGCTGCGTGATGATTCCGTGTACGGGCGCATGCAGGTTGGTCAGGTGCAAGGTGTGTGGTTGAGAGATGTTCTCGAATAGCAGGAGGTTGTCTTTCTCTTTGGCTTCGTATTGTGCTAGGAACTCCGCTGTGGCTTCCGACTTAGCCTCTAGCAGTTGTTCGCGCATGATGATCTGCATGGAGTCTAGCTTCTGCACCGTGTCGGACTGTACTTCTCCCGCCACCACTTGCTGGATGACCTTCAGGTATTGTCTTTGCAACTCCAGCGATGTGCCCAGCGAGTCTACTCGGGTGGATTCCTCCATGAGTTGATGACGAATATCTTCGGAGTAGCCGGGTAGGTAGTGTCGGATAGGGGTGTATAGAATCACCAAAGAGAACAACGCGAGCGCCAGCAGGAAGATGACGCCCAAGGCAACGATGGCTCCCCAGGCACTCAGGTGCATGTACCAACGTTCAGCCAGTGTGCTCTCGTTGATGATACTGATGCGGTGCTTGCTGCGCAAGCGCTGCCAGATGGTTGTTTTCTCTGTTTCGGACATGGATGTTTATTTGATGATGCTGCAACCCTCGCAAGGCTTGAGTTGTTTGAAGAAGTCATTGCCCTTGTCGTCCACTAAGATAAACGCAGGGAAGTTCTCCACTTCGATTTTCCATATAGCCTCCATGCCTAGTTCTGGGTACTCTACGCATTCGATTGACTTGATGTTCTCTTGTGCCAAGATCGCCGCAGGTCCACCGATGGATCCGAGGTAGAATCCTCCGTGTTTTTGGCATGCGTTGGTAACGTCGATAGAGCGGTTGCCTTTTGCCAGCATGATCATGCTGCCGCCGTGGTCTTGGAACTCATCTACGTATGGGTCCATACGACCTGCGGTGGTTGGTCCCATCGAACCGCAAGGCATACCTGCAGGTGTCTTCGCTGGTCCAGCGTAGTAGATAGGGTGGTTCTTTAGGTATTCAGGCATGCCTTCGCCTGCATCTAGACGTGCTTTGATCTTGGCGTGTGCAATGTCGCGACCTACGATGATGGTACCATTCAGCGAGAGGCGTGTGCCTATAGGATATTGTGTCAAGATCTTGCACACATCTGCCATAGGTTGATTGAGGTCGATGCAAACAGCGTCGCCTTCACCCGCTTGGCGTAGTTCTTCTGGAATGAGGGAAGCAGGGTTGTTGTCCATCTTCTCGATCCAAATACCATCTTGATTGATTTTGCATTTGATGTTTCTGTCTGCTGAGCAGCTTACTCCCAAACCGATAGGGCAGCTAGCGCCGTGGCGAGGCAAACGAATCACGCGGATGTCGTGTGCCATATATTTGCCTCCGAATTGTGCACCTAGTCCGATCTTGTAAGCCTCTTTTAGCAGTTGCTCTTCGAGTTCTATGTCGCGGAAGGCGCGTCCAGTCTCATCGCCTGTAGTAGGCAGTGTGTCGTAGTAGTGAGTTGATGCGAGTTTGACGGTCAAGAGGTTCTTCTCTGCGCTGGTACCACCAATCACAAATGCGATGTGGTATGGAGGGCACGCCGCAGTACCTAGGCTCTTCATCTTCTCTACGAGGAATGGAATGAGTGTGCCAGGGTTTTGGATACGTGCTTTGGTCTCTTGGTAGAGGTAGGTTTTGTTGGCCGATCCGCCACCTTTGGTTACGCACAAGAAGTGGTATTCCATACCCTCGCAGGCCTCTAGGTCGATTTGCGCAGGTAGGTTGCACTTGGTGTTCACCTCGTCGTACATATTGAGCGGAGCGTTTTGCGAATAGCGCAGGTTGCGCTCGGTATAGGTGAGGTATACACCCTTAGCCAGTGCTTCTTCGTCGCAATAACCGGTCCAAACTTGTTGACCTTTCTCGCCGTGAATGATGGCCGTACCGGTGTCTTGGCATAATGGCAATTGGCCTCTGCATGATACCTCTGCATTGCGCAGGAAGGTGAGGGCTACATACTTGTCGTTGGCGCTCGCCTCGGGATCGCGCAGGATCTTAGCTACTTGCTCGTTATGACTGCGACGGAGCATAAAACTCACATCAGAAAATGCCGCGTTGGCCATTTTGGTTAGACCTTCTGCCTCAATCTTGAGGATAGGTTTGCCTTCGAACTCGCTAACAGACACGTGGTCTTTGGTCAGCAAATAATACTCAGTTTCATCCTTACCGAGTTGAAACATGGGTGCATACTTAAATTCCATATCAATTGGTGTTTTTTAGTTATTTACTTGCTATATATGCACATATGTGCAAATTCTCGACAAAGGTACAACAAAATTTGCATATATGCAAGTTTTTAGTGGAAAAAATAGTCGGCGCTGCCGAGTTTAGGGGTTTAGGAGGTTAGGAGGGCTTATCTCGGCTAGTGCCTCGAATGATTATTCGCTGGGCGAATGTTCAGGAGGTTCAGGAGGTTCAGAGGTTCAGGAGTTCAGGGGTTTGGGAGTTCAGGAGTTCAGAGGTTCAGAGGTTCAGGAGTTCAGGAGGTTCAGGAGTTCAGAGGTTCAGGAAGTTCAGAGGTTCAGGAGTTCAGAGGTTCAGAGGTTCAGAGGTTCAGGAGTTCAGGGGGGTAGGAAACCATGTCGAGTTTCACGTGAGGTGCTATGAAAGCGCTTAATCACCTACGAATCACCTACGAATCACCTACGAATCACTAACGAATAACTAACGAATCACTAACGATTTGCCGTGTAAAAGCGGTGCAAAGGTGTATTGTCAATTTGCAGAGTGGACAAAAAAATATGCAGATTTGTCGAACCTGCATATTCTGTGTTTATTCGTCTTTCTTTTCTCCCCAGAGGTATTGCATCCACTGTGCCATCTTCTGCTCTTGCGGGCTTCCTTGTGCTTGCCACAGGGTGGTTCCGGTGAGCACATCGGGCATGTATTGCTGCGCCACAAAGTGGTTGGGGTAGTTGTGCGCGTACTGGTAATCCTTGCCATATCCGAGCTCGTCCATGAGTTGGGTAGGTGCGTTGCGCAGGTGCAATGGTACAGGCAGGTTGCCGGTCTTCTCTACTAGTTCTAGTGCTTGATTGATAGCCAGATATGCGGAATTAGACTTCTGTGAAGTGGCTAGGTATACCGTGGCCATTGCCAGCGGGATACGTCCCTCCGGCCAACCTATCTTGTGAAGGGTATCAAAGCATGCGTTGGCCACTAGCATGGCGTTCGGATTGGCCAAACCAATATCTTCGCTAGCAGATATCACCAGCCTGCGTGCGATGAACTTAGGGTCTTCTCCAGCAGCAATCATTCGGGCTAGCCAATATAAGGCGGCGTCTGGGTCGCTACCGCGAATAGACTTGATGAAAGCCGAGATGATATCGTAGTGCAATTCGCCATCTTTATCGTATGCCACAGGGTTCTGCTGTAGTTGTCGAGTTACGGTTTCGTTGTCGATGATGCGCACGCCCGAGTTGGTGAGCAATTCGATGATATTGAGCAATTTGCGTGCATCTCCTCCTGAGTAGCGCAGCATGCTCTCGGTCTCTTGCAGTTGGATGTTCAGGCTGCGGATATACTCGTCCTTTGTCATTGCGCGATCGAGGAGTAGCAGCAGGTCGTTTTTCTCTAGATGTTTGAGTACGTAGACCTGACATCTGCTTAGCAGCGGTGTGATGACCTCAAAGGATGGATTCTCCGTGGTGGCACCAATCAGTGTGATAGTACCTTCTTCTACCGCACCTAACAGGCTGTCTTGCTGTGACTTGGAGAATCGGTGTATCTCGTCGATAAAGAGGATAGGTGCGGCTGTTTTGTTTGGCTCGTTTGCTCCTGCAGATGGCGCAAAAAGTCCGCTATGCATGCTGACATAGCGCTTGGCTTTGTCGATTACTTCCCGCACGTCTTTTACGCCGCTTGTCACGGCAGATAACGTATAGAAAGGTCGCTCTAGCTGGTGTGCGATGATTCGGGCCAGGGTGGTTTTACCAACTCCTGGAGGTCCCCATAGGATAAAGGAGGACAAGTTGCCCGACTCGATCATTTGGCGCAGGATGGCTCCTTCGCCTACTAGGTGCTGTTGACCAATATATTCGTCTAGCGTCTTCGGACGCAGGCGTTCTGGGAGTGGTAGCATGTGCTTGGGGATTATAGTTGTCTCATTTTTTCTATCTCTGCGATATGCTCGTCAGGGAGTAGCAATCGAATATGACTTTCTGTGCGTCTATCCGTGTCGGTTTTGTATACGAGGTAGTGCTGCTGACTCTTCACGGCTACTTGGGGTAGGTGAGTGATGCTGATAACTTGTCTAGAGGCAGCTATCTGTCGCATGATCTCGCCCATCTGACTGGCTATTGCGCCGCTCACTCCGGTGTCGATCTCGTCAAAGATGATCGTAGGCAATCCTTGTGTGGAGGCGATCATGGCTTTGATGCAAAGCATCAGTCTGCTGATCTCACCTCCGGATGCAACGTCTGCTACTGGGCGCAGCGATTGGTTGAGGTTGGCGGCAAACTGCAGTTGCACGACGTCTTTTCCGCTAGGCGTAAATTCGCTAGCTGGGGTGATATCTATGGCCACGTTGGCATGTTTGACGCCCAACTGCTGCATGCTTTCGATCAGTTGTTTAGCAATGGTCTGCTTTACCTGTTGCCTAGTTAGAGTCAGTGCTGCAGCAGCCTTGTCTAGAGCTTGTAGTGCAGTGTGCTGTGCTCGCTCGAGGGCGGCGATCTCCTCGTCCATATTCTCTAGTCGATGCACCTGTTCTCCTAGTTCGTCTCGCAATTGGATCAGTGCTTCAAGGTCGGAGACGTGGTGCTTTTTCATCAGTCCTTGCAGCAGGCTGATGCGCTCTTGCACGAGAGTTAGTCGGGTAGGGTTAACCTCTGTTCGGTCGAATAGTCGTTGTATCTCGCGTGATATATCTCGCAATTCGATGATGGTGCTTTCTAGGCGTTCTGCCAGCTCTGGCGAAGCGTCATCTAGATGACTCTTTCCCAGCAGGGAGATTGCACCAATGCTGTCTCCGTCGATGTAATCGATTGCTTGTTGCAGGTCCATCTTGATGTCTTCTGCATTGGCTAGCAGGTGCTCTTCTTGCTCCAGGTCGGCCATCTCGTCTGCTTGCAGTTGAGCTTCGTCCAGCTGTTGCCATTGCCATTGCATATAGTCGGCATCTGCCTGCGCTTTTTGTGCGATGGCTTGCGCTTGGCGCAGTTGCTCCGTAGCTTGTAGGTAGGCTTGATAATGCTCCTCGTAGCAGCATCGCTCTGCTTGATTGCCCGCGATGGCATCCACGATTTGAATCTGAAAATCATCGTCACCAATCAGCAGGCTCTCGTGTTGGGAGTGGATGTCGATTAGCTCACGCGCCAGCGCTTTTAGTTCGGTCTGCGTCACCACTTCGTCGTTGACAAACGAACGCGACCTACCATTTTGGTTCAGTTCGCGGCGGATGATAATCTCTTTGCCCTCTTGGATAAAACTGGCCTCAATGATGCATCGCTCTTCGCCCTCGGTGATGGTCTTGGTGTCAGCTCTGGCTCCCATCACTAGGTTGAGCGCACCTAGGATGATGCTTTTGCCCGCACCGGTCTCGCCTGTGAGCACAGAGAACCCCTCCTGAAAATCAATATCCAGATGTGAAATCAGCGCATAGTTGCGTATGTGTAGATGCGTCAGCATGAGGTCCTATTATATATAAAGGTGTGCTTATTCTTCTTCGTTGTAATATCCTTGCTCTATGCCGTATTGCAGTTCGCCGTCCATGATCAGTTGGATCTGCTCGCTGGTCAAGGTGTGTCCTAGCTCTTGGGTCTTGTCGAGCAGGTATTGCAGCTGGTCGTTCTCGTCGATCTCACCTTCCAGATAGGTTACTTCCTCTGTGTTAGCATTCTCCTCCAGCAGACCGCATGCTGCCAGGTAGTCGTCCATCAGGTCTAGCACCAATAGCACATCGCTCTGGGTCATTCCTTGGCGATCAGACGCTGGGATCAGCTCCCAAATATAGTTCAACATTTCTTTCTCTTCTGCATCTAAGAGACTCAATTCAATATCCGGATTCATAATAAAATTGTTATTTTTTGTGATTTTTTTTGCAAAATTACAAAAATATTCTTACCTTTGCAAATTATTTGAGAAAAATATAGAAAAAAATGAATAATTTCATTCAGCGCACGCTATCCGCCGTAGTCTATTCAGGCGTTGTTCTGGCATCTATCTTGGTGAATCCAGTCTTTTTTGGTATGGTCTTTCTTGTGGTCACGGCTTTGGCTATGCGCGAGTATCATAGTCTGTTGGGAGCTACTATTCGTACTACTCTTTTTGGTATGTCTGCGGGTGTACTGCTGTTTGCTGCCGTGTATTTCTATATGACGGGTGATGCGCTCAGCGATTGGCTGTTTTGGGCCTATATGCTCGTGCTAGTGGTGGCCATGATTCGTGAGCTGTTTGTGCTGCCTGCCGATCCTATGAAGCACTGGGGTGAGCTCTGTGCGGGACAACTGATGATAGCCTTGCCTTTGTCGCTTATGACGGCGCTGTTGCACTACGACAAATACCTGCTGCTCAGCTTGTTTATCATTATCTGGATCAATGACTCGGGTGCCTATATCGTGGGTTCGCTGATGGGCAAGCGTTCGGCGGGTAATCACAAGATGTTTCCGCGTGTCAGTCCTGCCAAGTCATGGGAGGGGTTGATTGGTGGTTTGCTCTTTGATTTGGTGGCGGCATATGTGTTCTACCGAGTAGGGTGGATGGATGCGCTTTGCTTGACAGGTAACTTGCTGATTGATAGTATGATATTTGCTCTCGTAGTGGGTGTTTTTGGTACGCTTGGTGACCTGATGGAGAGCCTCTTTAAGCGCCATTTGGGTGTGAAAGATTCGGGCAGATTCTTGCCTGGTCATGGCGGTGTGTTGGACCGCTTTGATAGCCTATTATTGGCGGTGCCAGCGGTGTATTTTTTGGTGGTGTTTTTGGGGCGTTTGTTGCACTGATTTATGCTATTTTTAATTCGCGTTTTTAGTCTTCTTCCGTTGGCTGTTCTCTACGGCTTGGCCGACTATTTGCTATACCCTCTGTTGCGCTATGTGTTGCGCTATCGTTTGCGGGTGGTGCGCAAGAATATCTCCTTGTCTTTTCCTCAGAAGTCTCCTGCCGAACAAGCGCAGATAATTTCGGATTTCTACCATCATTTCTCTTCGGTCCTTGTGGAAATTGTCTATGGGTATCGTGCCTCGGCAGAGGAGATGCGTGAGCGGGTGTACTTTGAGAATATGGAGGTGCTGGAGGATCTGGCTCGCAAGCGTCATGGCGTGGTGGCTTATCTGGGGCATGTATGCAATTGGGAGTGGATTGCCGATGTGGGCAATCAGTTTGTCGACAAGCAGATTGTGGAGTATAATGTCTATCGTCGTCTCAAGAGTGCTAGTGCAGATCGGGCGATGTTGGCTTTGCGTCTGAAGCGTGGAGGCGAGTGTGTGGAGAAAAACATGCTGCTGCGCCACTTGGTGGGGCTGCGTCATGCTTCGCATCCTTTTGTGCTTGGGTTCTTGGCCGATCAGAAGCCATCTGCGCGTAGCTCTGCGGTCTGGACGCAGTTTCTAGGTCAGGATACGGCTTTTCTTTCTGGTGGTGAAGTGCTGGCTCGTAAGTTTGGTTTAGGGGTGGTTTATGTGCATATCACTACTGCTAAGCGTGGCTATTATCGTGTTCGTTTTCAGGTGATTGCAGATGATGTGAATGCTCTGCCAGAGAATGAGATCACCTTGGCGTATGCACGCTGTCTAGAGCAGAATATCCGCGAGTGCCCCCATCGTTGGCTGTGGAGCCACAACCGCTGGAAATGGAGCCGTCTACAGACGGAATAGCTAAAAATCTGCAAAATATTTGCATAATTGCATTTTTTTTCGTAACTTTGCACCCGAATTGTGAAAATATAGAAAAAGATGCAAAATTTTGCCCTAATTGGTGCTGCGGGATATATTGCACCACGACATATCAAGGCTATTGCTGATACAGGCAATAACCTGATGGTGGCATATGATAAGTTCGACTCAGTAGGACGTCTAGATGCCAGTTTTCCAGACTGCTCTTTCTTTACGGAGAATGAGCAGTTTGATCGTTTTTGTTCCAAGCAGATGCGTACTAGTGATCCTCTCTCATGGATGAGTATCTGTACGCCTAACTATACCCACGATGCCTTCATCCGCTACGGATTGCGCTTGGGGTGTGATGTGATTTGCGAGAAGCCATTGGTGCTCAATCCGTATAACATCGACAACCTGGTGGAGCTGGAGCGTGAGACAGGTCATGCGGCTTATACGATCCTGCAGTTGCGTTTGCACGACAAGATCGCAGCGCTGCGTCAGAAGGTGCAGGCAGGGCCTAAGGATAAGATTTATGACGTAGACCTGACGTATATCACCAGCCGTGGTAAGTGGTACTATAGTTCGTGGAAGGGGGATGTGCACAAGTCGGGTGGTATAGCTACGAATATTGGTGTGCATTTCTACGATATGCTGCAGTGGATCTTTGGTCCGGTGAAGCAGAATATCGTGCACGTGATGTCGTTTGACCGTGTGGCTGGATACCTGGAGCTAGAGCGTGCTCGCGTGCGCTATTTCCTGAGCATCAATGCTGCATGCTTGCCTGCCAATGCGGTGCAAGGCGAGAAGAAGACCTATCGCACATTGAGTATCGATGGCGAGGAGTTTGAGTTTAGCGAGGGGTTCACCGAGCTGCATACCGAGAGTTATCGCCAGATATTGCAGGGCAACGGTTTCCGCATATCCGAGGCACGTCCGTGCATCGAGATGGTTAGCACCATTCGCCGTGCAGAACCTATTGGTTTGGTGGGCGACTATCATCCTTTGGCCAAACTGCCATTGATGCCTCATCCATTCGGTTGGGACGAGAAACGATAATAACCTAGAGCAACGTATGAGATACAAAGCATTATTGATATTGATGTTGGGCGTTTGCATGGCTTCTTGTGTGACCAGCAGGCGCGTCAACCTGATGCAGGAGCCAGGCAAGAATCACATTCCTGCGTATGCCGACACCCTTATGTACGAGGAGTACCAAGTACGCGTGGGTGATCGTCTGTCGGTCTATGTCTATTCCATCGACGAACGTGTGAGCAAGATGTTCAACCCCTCTGGTGCGGGTGTGAATATCTCGCAGATCCGCCAGGGTATGGCTACCGGTGGTTCGTATGACCTGTATACCTACCTGGTGCTGGAGGATGGTACGATCGACTATCCTATGGTGGGAAGAGTACCTGTGCGTGGTCTCACCACGCGTGAGATCAAGCGCAAGCTGGAGAGCGAACTCTCCACCTATGTCTCTGGTTATTCCGACTATCAGACTCTCTCCGTAGAGGTGAATATCGTTCGCCGCTCGTTCAGCGTCATTAGCGATAGAGGTAGCGGTACGTTTAATATTCCTAAGGAGAAACTCACCGTCTTCGAGGCGCTGGCCATGGCTGGGGATATAGGCGACTTTGGCGATAGAAGCAAAGTGCGTATTGTGCGCGAGATTGAGGGACAGACACAGGTGCGCGTCTTCGATGTCAGATCCGAGGATATCATCAACTCAGAATACTATTATATCGAACCTAACGATGTGATTTATATCCAGCGCATCAAGGGCCAGAGTTTTGGTGTGAACTCTGTGACCACCTCTATCAGCGTAGTGGCTACCACCTTGGCCTTTGGAGGTTTCCTCTACGGACTTGTCGTGCGTATCATCAATTCGGTGGAGAATCATAAATAAAGAGCATTTGGTTAAACGAGCACAACAGTAAACATTATGAGACAATTATACTATTTATTCGTCATCTGCACCTTGTCCGTTTTTCTGACCGGTTGCTATGGCTATCGCCAAGTGGGATTATTACAGGAGCGTGATGACTTGCCTGTGTACGATTCGGTGGCATATGAGCCTTATCGCTTGCAGGTCAATGATGAGATTATCTATCGCGTAGTCACTATGGACGAGACCATTGCTAAGACCCTCTCTGCCAATAGTAGTGGTTCGGGACAGTATGCCAACTCCTATCGCATCTATTCGGATGGTACGGTGGATATGCCCTTCTTGCCCCCTATCAAGCTGGCAGGCCTGACCGAACTGGAGGCGCAAGACACATTGCGCAAGGCTTTTCGCGAGATCATTCCTGATGCCGATGTCAAAGTGGCGATGTACAACAAGACCTTCACCGTGCTGGGTGATGCCAATTCGGGTACGTATAATATCTACAAAGAGCGTCTGACTATCTTCCAGGCACTGGCTATGACGGGCGACCTGATGAACTCGGGTGACCGACGCCATGTACGTATCATACGCCCTAGGGGCGGTGCCGAACCAGAAGTGCTAGAGTTTGATATCCGTACCAATTCTATCATCAATTCCAAGTACTACTATGTCTATCCCAACGACCTGATCTACGTCAGTCGCGATAGTGGTAGCTTCTACAAGCAAACTAGCTATAGCGCCTTTTTGGCACTCATCACCAGTTCCGTTTCACTCTTAATCACCGTGTTGAATTACATACCAGGCATCTGGTAATCATATACTATTCCGTAAACATCCCAACTATGTCACAAGAAGATATGTTGAAAAATGCCGCGTCACAGCCCGCACAAGCACCTGTGATGCAGATAGAAGAAGAGACTTCTAATTTTGATTTGATGGAGTGGGTCGTTCGTATCCTACGCCATTGGTATTTGTTTGTTATTGCAGCCGTGATAGCTTTTTCCTTGGCTTATCTCAAAAACAAACGCGTCATCGAGCGCTACCTTACCACAGGTACGATGATCATCAAGGAGTCGGGTGGTGGCTATGGTTCTGCAGCTATCATGCAAGGTTTCGGTGTGGGTGCTGGTTATACGAATGTCAACAACCAGCTCATCATCATCGGTAGTTACGACCTGATTGGTCGCACGGTAGACTCTTTGCCATTTATGAATGTGGAGTATATCACCAAGGGACGCTTCAAGACGCGTAATATCTATCGCAATACCCCTATTACGGTCGAGTATACCCGAATCGATCCGATGGCGTACAACCATCTCTTCCGCTGTGATGTGCAAGCTGATGGTTCGCTATCTATCACCACAACTAACGAGGATTTCCCATTCTCCTTCACCACCCATTATGGTGAGGAACTCGTCACACCGCTGTTCCAAGCACGCATCTGGCCTACCGACTTGATGATGCGACCAGGCCAGCATATCTACTTCCGCTTTCGCAGCCGCGCTAGCCTCACAGATGAGTTCTCTGGCCGTCTCCAGCTCAACTTCATCACCGAGCGTAGTACCGTGCTAGGTATCCAACTCGTGGGCGAGACACCTGAGCGAGACCGTGACTTCATCGATAAACTCTGCGATATTTACCTATTGCAGAACGTCGAACGCAAAAACATGGTGGCTGAGAAGTCTATCGCCTTTATCAACGAGCAATTGGAGGTGCTGCAAAAGAGCCTTACTAAGAGCGAAGGAGCTATGACTAATTTCCGTCAGGAGAACAAGTTTGTGGACGTCAACTCCTATGCCGGTGGCCTGATGTCTAAGGCCAGCCAGTATGACCAACAGCAGATGGCACTCCGACTCAAAGAGACCTACCTAGAGTATTTATCCAACTACCTCAATCAGAAGATCGAGCAAGGTACTGTCATCGCACCTTCCACATTGGGTCTGAACGAACCTATGATCATGCAGCTGGTTCAGCAACTCAATGACCTGCAGATCCAACGTGGCGAAGTGAGTGAGAAAAACGTCTTCTATGCCAAGTTTACCACCGACATCGAGAACGTCAAGACGGCCATAGCTGAGGTGGTGAATTCTATGACTGCCAGCCTGGCTATCGAGAAGCAAGACCTGGCTATGCGTATGAAGGAGATTGAGCGCGAGATCCGTTCTCTACCAGAGAAAGAACTCCAGATGGTGGCTATCGAACGTAACTACCGCATCGATGATAACTACTATACCTTCTTCTTGCAGAAGCGTGCCGAGGCCGAGATCCAAAAAGCAGGTAACACCCCTGATAGCGAAATCATGGACCGTGCGCGCACTACCTATGCCATGAATAGCAAGGAGAAACGCAAAAACACCATCTCCTACATGGCTTTTGGTTTGCTCATCCCATTGCTCCTGCTCATCCTCTCTGAGATGCTCAACAACAAAGTGCGCACCCCTAAGGAGGCCGAGCGACTCAGCAACTTCGATCTGCTAGGTATGTTGCGCCACGTCAAGTCGCAAGACCCTATCTACGCCAAGAAGAAACCTCGAAGCAGCTATGCCGAGATGTTGCGTAATATACGTATGCGCATCGAGTTTAAGGTCATGCGCAAGACCAATATTGCCATTGCGGTTACCTCTACCCAGTCGGGCGATGGTAAGACCTATATCAGCACCAACCTAGCATCGCTCTACGCCATGACCGGACACCCCACTATCCTCATCGATATGGATATCCGCAAGCCTGACGTACACGAGAAACTGGGTATGACGGCATCCGTTGGTATCACCAACTACCTCATTGGCGATTGCGAACTAGAGGATATCATCTTGCACAACGATCAGTTGGGCTTCGACGTCATTCCTGCCGGCACGATCCCACCTAACCCAGGCGAGTTGATTCGTTGCGACAAACTCGTAGAGATGCTCGCTCTATTGCGCCAACGATATACCTATCTGATTGTCGATACATCCCCTGTAGGTATCGTGCCAGACGCTATGGCGCTGATCGAACAAACCGATCTGACGCTCTACGTCATCCGATGCATGGCTACTGACAAGCGATTTGCTAAGCAGACACTCGATAACTTAGCTCTCTACCACAAGGATAAGGTCAACCTCATCCTATCCGATATGCCTACTGGCAAATCTGGTAAGGGCTATGGCTATGGGTATGGTTCGAAGTATGGCTACGGCTATGGTTATGGCTATGGCTACGGTGCTGGCTATGGTTACGGCTACGGATCCGGTTATGGCTATGGTTATGGTTCGAAGGACCAAAAGAAGCGTTATGGCTTTGACTACTTGCGCAGTAAGATCCACAAGAACACCGAGTCGCCATACCAATACATTGATGACGACGAGTAGTCGTTTACCCCTCTACGATCATGACGTTTGTTGGCATCATACCTGCTCGCTACGCGAGTTCTCGTTTCCCAGGCAAACCTCTGGCAGACCTCTGCGGGATGCCTGTTATTCAGCATGTCTATCAGCAGGCTGCACAGGTGCTTGACATCGTCTTTGTAGCCACGGATGATGCACGTATCTACGATTGTGTGCAGTCCTTCGGCGGACAGGTGGTGATGACCTCTGATAGCCATACCTGTGGCACCGACCGGGTCTATGAGGCTTATCAGACTCTCCGCTCCGCCCAGATCATCACTTCCGATCCGAGCGATACGGTGGTTATCAATATCCAGGGTGACGAACCCTTCATCCAACCCCAGCAGATTCACGCGCTCATGCAGTGTTTTCCTACGGATATCGCCACCTTGGTGCATCCGTTCACCACTAGCAATACCCTAGATGAGCTGCGCTCGCCCAATTGGGTCAAGGTGGCTATTGCGCATGCCACTGATCCCCAGGCAAAGCATCTGGGACGAGCACTCTATTTCTCTCGCAGCGTCATCCCCCACTTGCGGGGCGTGGATCCCCAACAGTGGCTCCAGCATTCTTGCTTCTATCGCCATATAGGTATGTATGCCTACCGTGCGGATGTCCTGGCTCGCATCACCCAACTGCCAGTCTCGGCGCTCGAACAACTAGAGTGTCTTGAGCAACTGCGGTGGCTAGAACATGGCCTCACCATCCAGGTGGCGCTCACGCATCATGCATCCATTGGCATAGATACCCCCGAAGACTTGCAAATGGCCATTCAGTATATCCAACAATAACTATTAATCCTATCGTATCACACCATAATAACATAATATGTCTCTCGCAAAATGGATACTCGGAACCTTAGGGTTCGTGGTGGGTGGTGGCCCTATCGGTGCCATCATTGGAGTTCTCATCGCCACACTATTTGAGAATGCCGAGAAGAAGGACCAGCAACCTCATTCCGATTCTTCTTCTCAGTCTAGTCGCACTCAGTCTTCCTCGCGCAAGCAACGTGCCACTCCGGGTGACGTACGTGTGTCTATCATTGTGCTCATGGCTTGCGTCATCAAGGCGGACGGCAAGGTGCTCAAGTCGGAGATCAACTTCATCAAACCGTTCTTGCTGCGCAATTTCGGCGAGCAAGGGGCCAAGCAGGCTTTGCTACTGCTGCGCGAACTGCTCAAGCAGGATATTGATGTCATCAGCGTTTCTCAGGATATTGCTAAGCATATCAACTATTCGGTTCGTCTCGAACTCATCCACTTGATGCTGGATCTGGCCAATGCCGACAACGATATCGACCCTCGCGAACTGCAGGTCATCGAGCAGATGGTCACCCATATGCAGGTGCAGTGGAGCGACTATCAGTCTTTGCTCTCACTCTATCAGCGCCATACCGACCCCGATTGGGCGTATACTGCCCTTGAGATCACACCGCAGGCTACCGATGAGGAGGTCAAGAAGGCCTATCGCCGCATGGCAATGAAGTACCATCCCGACAAGGTGGCTACGGCCGGAGAGGACATACGTGAGCAGGCTACCGAGAAGTTCCGCGCCATCAACGAGGCATACGAACACATCAAGCAGTTGCGTAATATCCCATAATATATATCGTAGCAGGCTCTATGAAACTGACACTACTAGTGGTGGGCAAAACCACGGATCCACATATCCAGGCGCTATTGCAGGAGTACCAGAACCGTCTGGTGCACTACTTGCCATTTAGCCTGCAGGTCATCCCAGAGCTTCGCAATACCAAGTCGCTCACACCCGACCAGCAGAAGCTAGCCGAGGGCGAGCTTATCCTGCGTGCCATCACTCCTAGCACAGACCTGGTGCTGCTGGACGAACACGGCAAGGAGCATCGCTCCATAGAGTTTGCACAGTATATGCAAAAGAAGATGGCCTCAGGTCGCGACCTCACCTTTGTGGTGGGCGGCCCATATGGTTTCTCACAGGCCGTCTACCAGCGTGCCAATGGCCAGATATCTCTCAGCAAGATGACTTTCTCCCACCAGATGGTGCGGCTCTTCTTCCTCGAGCAGATCTATCGGGCCATGACTATCCTGCGGGGCGAACCCTATCATCATGAATAATAATTGCTAGTAGGTATACATAGCTTGGTCTAATGAATTGTAGTCTATTTATTTGTAAGGTATATGAAAACTTTTTTCTCGTTTAAGGATGTTTTTTATCCCAAACTCTTTTCCACTTTGCGCTCGTATGATAAGAAGCGTTTTTTGGAGGATGCTCTAGCCGGATGGATTGTAGCAGTTGTGGCTATTCCTCTAGCTATTGCTTTTGGTATTTCCTCTGGTGTGGGTCCTACTGAAGGTCTGATCACAGCTATTATTGCTGGTTTTATTATCTCTGCTTTTGGTGGTAGCAAGGTGCAGATTGGTGGTCCTACGGGCGCCTTTATCATCATCATCTATGGTATTATCCAGCAGCATGGTATCACTGGCCTGCTTATTGCCACGGTGATGGCAGGTATCATGCTCATTCTCATGGGTTTTTTCCGACTAGGTAATATCATCAAGTTCGTGCCTTATCCGGTTATTGTCGGCTTTACGGCGGGTATAGCTGTCACTATTTTCTCTACCCAGATCAATGACCTGTTTGGTATGGGTATTCAGAATGCTCCGGCCGATTTTATCCACAAGTGGATCTGCTATTTCCAGCATTGGCAGGATATCAACTGGTGGGCCTTTGGTGTGGGTGTCTTGTCCCTGCTTATCATCATCTTCTCGGGTAAGATCAATAAGCATATTCCGGGTTCGTTGGTAGCTATCATCCTTATGACATTGGTGGTATGGCTCTTGCGCAAGTATGCCGGTATCACCAGTATCACCACTATTGGCGATCTCTATGAGTTGCCTCATGGCATGCCAGCGCCTAAGTTGCCTACACTCCAGTTGGCCGAAGGACAAAGCTTCTTCCAACTCGTGCAGAGCCTTTTCCCAGCCGCCTTCACCATTGCTATGCTAGGTGCTATCGAGTCCCTGCTTTCGGCTATGGTAGCTGACGGTGTGATTGGTGACAAACATAATTCCAACACCGAGCTCATTGCGCAGGGGCTAGCCAATGTGGTGGTGCCCTTCTTCGGCGGTATACCAGCCACAGGTGCTATTGCGCGCACTATGGCCAATATCAACAACGGTGGTCGTACCCCCGTAGCGGGTATTGTGCATGCGCTCATGCTCTTGCTTGTGCTCTTGTGCTTCGGACCATTGGTGGGCCTCATCCCTATGGCATGTCTGGCGGGTGTGCTCCTAGTGGTCAGCTATAATATGTTTGGCATACGCTCCTTCGTGGGCCTACTCAAGGCTCCCAAATCCGATCTGCTAGTGATGGTTGTCACTTTTGTCCTGACGGTGGTTTTCGACCTGACTATTGCCATTGAGATTGGTCTTTTGTTGGCGGTTATTCTCTTCCTAAAGCGAACCAACGAGGCCACAGTTATTCGTGCTTTCTCCGACGAGATCGATCCTACTCAGCATACAGATATCCAATTACATGGCAACGACCTCGAGAAACTCCATATCCCTGCCTATACCGAGGTGTACGAGATCGATGGTCCATACTTCTTCGGTATAGCCAATAAGTTCGACGAGATCAGCGAACGCATGGGTGATAAGGGGCAGAAGGTGCGTATCTTACGTATGCGTAAGGTGTCGTTTATCGACTCTACGGGTATCCACAACCTCGAAGAACTTTATCTTCGCTCTCAGCGTTGTGGCCTCACCCTGGTGCTCTCGGGTGTCAACGAGCAGGTCTACCATGCGCTAGAGAAAGCTGGACTCGTAGAGATGATCGGACGCGAGAATATCCGCAATCACATCAACGGAGCCCTCTCCCGTGCAGAGGAGATCATCTCCCAATAACCGCTTAACCGCATAACCGTTTAACCGCATAACCGCATAACCGCATAACCGTTTAACCGCATAACCGTTTAACCGCATAACCGCATAACCGTTTAACCGCATAACCGTTTAACCGCATAACCGCATAACCGCATAACCGCATAACCGTTTAACCGCATAACCGTTTAACCGCATAACCGTTTAACCGCATAACCGCATAACCGCAAAATAATATGTCCAACCGCGTACTCATAGGCATGTCCGGAGGCATCGACTCCACCGTAGCAGCCATCCTGCTCCAGCAGCAGGGCTACGAACTGGTGGGTGCCACCTTCCGCACGTTTGATCCGGTGCTGGATCCGCTGTTAAGCAACACCAAGGGATGTTGCTCTACCGACAGCATAGCGGAGGCACAGCAGATGGCCCACCAACTGGGCATAGAGCACCATATCCTGGATTTTCGCGACACTTTCCGCCAACACGTAATAGGTAATTTCGTGCAGGAATATGCTGCGGGACGTACGCCCAATCCCTGCGTGATATGCAATTCGCATATCAAGTGGGGACGCCTACTAGAGGCGGCGGACGCCCTCCAGTGCGACTATGTGGCCACCGGTCATTATGCGCAGATCGCTTCCCACCGCGGACACCTCTACCTGAAGAATGCCGTAGATACGCTCAAAGACCAGACCTATTTCCTATGGATGCTCACCGAGGATAATCTGCGCAGGACTATCTTCCCCTTGGGAGGACTCACCAAGCCTCAGGTGCGGCAGATTGCCTTCGAGCATGGCTTGGTAGCCCTTAGCCAGAAGGCCGAGAGCCAAGATATATGTTTCATTCCTAACAACGACTACCGCACTTTCCTTTCCGAGCAGGGGCTCTCCATCCAGCCCGGTGCGTATGTGGATACATCAGGCCGCGTGCTAGGCCAGCACTGTGGTTATTGCCACTATACCATTGGCCAGCGCAAGGGGCTAGGCATCGCCCTAGGCTCGCCCAAACATGTGGTTCGCATCGATGCGGCCAGCAATACCGTCACCCTGGGCGATCACGATGATCTGCTCACTTGCGATGTGTATGCCGATGATCTGCGTATCCGCGATCTGGAGTGGCTACAGGAGTCGCCCGATGTTACTGCCCGCATCCGCTACAAGTCGCCTGCCGTACCCGCCACCCTCATCACCTCCTCGCCTCATCGCCTCATCGCCCATCTCCGCTTCCAGCAACCCGTATGGGGAGTCACTCCTGGCCAGTCATTGGTGCTCTACAAGGACGGTCTATTGGTGGGCGGAGGAATCATACAATAGCCTATTATTATTCACTAAAATATAACAATTATGAGAAAACTTTCACTTTTACTCTTGTCCAT
Organism: Paludibacteraceae bacterium; assembly: GCA_045612045.1. Taxonomy (GTDB): domain Bacteria; phylum Bacteroidota; class Bacteroidia; order Bacteroidales; family Paludibacteraceae; genus Colicola. Next base: position 67,555 of record JAZKYJ010000018.1, read on the forward strand.
GTTTGCCCTGACAGCGATGGCACAGGTTACTACTATCCCTGCCATCATCCAGAAGGGCTATACAGGCGAAATCACCATCATCTTCAACCCCAACGAGGGTAATGCAGGTATGCGTACTGCTACCAACTGCTACGCGCATACGGGTCTCATCACTAATGCTTCGTCCAATGATGGCGACTGGAAAAATGTCGTTGAGGGTTGGCGTGCTAACACCTCCAAAACCCAGTTGACCAAGGATGGTAGCAACTGGATACTCGTTATTCCTAATATCTACGAGTACTACAAGTGTTCTACTTCTACCGACATCCGCAAGATTGCCTTCGTTTTTCACGATGGTCCTGGCGGTAGCCTAGAGGGCAAAACGGCCGAAAATTCCGACATCTTTGTCGAACTGGCGGAGAAAGGTTTGGCCGTGTCAGTCAACCCATTGCCAGAGATCTCTACTCTCAATTCTAAGGTCACTCTCACCGGTAACTCCACCGTTTCTGCTGCGCTGACGCTCAAGATCAATGGTCAAACCGTGAAGACGGCTACGGGTACACAACTCTCTCATGAGTACACTTTTGCTCAGCAGGGTAACTACACCATCGAGTTCTCTGCCACTGTAGGTGCAGAGACCAAGACGGCTACTGCCTATACATGTGTGCCAGGAGCGCCTACCAAGGCCAATCGTCCTGCGGGTATCGTCAATGGTATCTACTACGACAAAAACAACAACAAGAAGGTCACCCTCTGTACCTATGCTGCCAGCAAGAATGCTCCTGCTAAGAATGTCTTCGTAGTGGGTGATTTTAACAATTGGCAAATCAGCAACGACTACCAGCTCAAGCAGGCCAACGATAGTGCATATTTCTGGATCGAGCTCAACAACCTGACTCCTAACAAGGAGTATGCTATGCAATATGTTGTGGTGCGTGCAGATGGCAAGGTGGTGCGTATCTCTGACCTCTATTCCGAAAAACTCTTGCACGCTGACGACAAGTGGATCACCGGTTACAAGAGCCAATATCCTGAGCAGGGCGATGGCTATGTCACTGTGATTCACCCTGGCAAACCTGCTTTCCAGTGGTCATCTGCTACGCTCAACTTCAAGCGCCCTGATAAGAACAACCTGGTCATCTACGAGCTTTGGGTATACGACCACACTCCTTTACGCAATATCAAGGGGCTGATCGAACGTTTGGATTATATCGAAGACCTAGGTGTGAATGCCGTAGAACTGATGCCTGTCACCGAGTTCGATGGCAACGACAGCTGGGGATACTCTCCTAACCACTTCTTTGCGTTGGACAAGGCTTATGGTACTCCTGAGCAGCTCAAGACGTTCATCGACGAGTGCCACAAACGTGGTATAGCGGTTATCCTGGATATGGTGTTCAACCATGCTACGGGTCTCAACCCAATGAACAAACTCTATCCTTACGGCTCTGACCTCAAGCTCAACCCTTGGTTCAATGCTACAGCTCCACACTCTGACAACGTATATGAGGACTGGAACCACGATTTCACTCCTACCAAGACGATGTTTACTCGCTCACTCCAATATTGGTTGACCGAGTACAAGGTCGATGGTTTCCGTATGGACCTCAGTCATGGTCTTTGCGGTACGGCTGCCAACTCTTCTGTAGGCAATATCAAGCACTACTACGAGCAGGGTGTCAAGGCCGTTTCTCCTACTGCCTATATGATTCTTGAGCACTGGGGAGGCAATATGGGTTCTGAGCGTCCACAACTCGTTAATGCCGGCATGATGTGCTGGGACAACACCACCAACGCCTACTACCAAACCGCTATGGGATGGCTCAAAGAAGGTGACAACCTAGCTGTTGCCAACAAGGACAACTATGTCACCTATTGCGAGAGCCACGACGAGGAGCGCGCGTTCTTCAAGGCTAAGCAATGGGGCAATGGTACGCTCCAAACCAGCGAGGCTGCGCGTGCAGCACGTGTTCCGCTCAACATGGCGTTCCTCACCTTGCTCAATGGTCCTAAGATGTTCTATCACTTCGCTGAGCTCGGTTTCGACAACTCTAAGTACCAAAACGCTGAGGGCAAATGGGGTAAGAACGACTATGGTATAGCTAGCCAACTAGGTACAGACTACGATTGCAAGATGCAGGCTAAGATGCGTCCAGAGAAGTGGCTCACCAAGGGCCATTGCCGTATGGCTGCTTTCCAGAAGGTGGGCCGTATCATCCAGCTCCGCACACGCCTCATGCCAGAGGTCTTTGCGGGTAATCCTACTGCCGTTGACTTGGGTAGTGGCAAGAAGTTGCGTACCATCCAGTGGGGTAGCAATGTCTTTGTGGCTGGTAACTTCGATGTAACTGGTAATCAGACTGTTACTTTGCCTTCTGGCACTTGGTATAACTACCTTGCTCAGACCAAGCAAACGGCCTCTACTTTCACCTTAGCCCCAGGTGAGGTGGTGATCTTCACGGGCAAGCAGTGTACGTTGCCATCGATGCCAGATAGCTATACTTTCTCTACGGATTTGGAGGATATCGTTGTGCCTGAGGTGTCTGATGAGGTGATGCCTCCATACAACGTCACGGTGTATACCATCAATGGTCAGGTGGTATCTACTCAGAAGAACGTCAGTGAGGTGAATATGGGTGTATTGAAGAATGGTTTGTATATCTTGCACTTTGAGAAGAACGGCAAGACCAGCACCAAGAAAGTGGTGCGTTGATGCTCGCCAATTGCTCATAGCCAATAGGCTATAAAAAAAGCCGCGTTAGAACTCTAACGTGGCTTTTTTTGCCCTTCGCCTCTCGCCTTTCGCCTTTCGCCTTTCGCCTCTCGCCTCCTCGTCTCACTCGCCCATAGCCTCTCCGAGGCGTCCTGTAGGACCACCGGTCCGTCCTGTAGGCGCTCATGCGCCGTCCTGTAGCGCAGCGTCCTGTAAGCACTTCGTGCCGTCCTGCGCAGCTCGCTTAACCGTCTAACCGTGCTGTGCTACCGCGCAATGGGTTTTAATGGTTTCACGCGACAGGGTCGCTTGTTTCACACAGCATAGCTGCTTGTTTCACCGCTTCGCTGTTTCAACCTTGAAACTTTGAAACGCGGCTTTGCCGCATGAAACTCTTTCAACGGCTACGCTTTCGGCATCTGTGCTTGCGAAAGCGTATGCCAAGGCGCCCTGTAGTTCGCTGCGCTGTAGACTTGTGTAGATTTCCACTAGGTGGATTAATTGAAGTATTTAGGATTGACAATATCTACCCATGGTAGATGAAATGGATTATCAATAAGTCCAAACTCGTTTGAGCGATAGTGATAATACGTTAATACATAGATAAACGCAGTTGATCGCAATAATCCAAAATACGAAAAACAATCAATATTTCTAAACATTTTTGCAGCCTTCACAGAAGGCGTATTCTTGTTTCAAAGATATAATTTAGATTTACTTAGATGTCTTATCTCGGCAGAGCATCGAACGATTACGTCTGCGAGCCTGCGAGCAAGGAGCTTTCAATCAGAGTCGATGTAACCGCCTAACCGTCTCACCGCTTAACCGTCTCACCGCCTTATCACCCCATATCCCATTACTTCGTAATGATTTTCATATAAATTTCCTCTCTTTCCTTGCATATATCCATTTTTTTTTGTAACTTTGCGCCCAAATCTAGATTAATACCGATGGGCAAATTTTTACAAAAAGGAAATGACGGATTTCGTGCAGTACGAAATGGCGAGTTTGTAGATAAGAGCGGATTGATTCAAGTGATCAATTCCACGCTTAATACAGAGCGCCAATTCACTTGTGTCAGTCGTGCACGTCGCTTTGGTAAGTCTATCACAGCCAAGATGCTGTATGCCTACTATGACCAATGGTGCGATTCCAAAGAACTCTTCCAAGACTTGCAGATATCCCATAGCTTATCGTTTCAGCTACATTTTCAACGCTATCCAGTGCTCTATTTGGATATGACGGACTTTATGACTCGCTATGAGCCCGAGCATATTGTAGATCATATCCAACTGGATGTGATAGCAGAGTTGCGTGAGATCTATCCCAACTTGTCTTATCCTGCAGATAATAATTTGGCTGATGCATTATATACGATTGCATCTCAGCCTAATCAAGAGAAGTTTATTGTCATCATTGACGAATGGGATGCACCTCTGCGCGAATTACCACAAGGTAGCGCCGTGGTGGATGAATATATCACATTGCTTCGTGGTCTCTTCAAGTCTACCACAGCTATGTCTACATTTGCAGGCGTATATATGACAGGTATTTTGCCGATTAAGAAATACAATACCCAATCTGCGCTTAATAATTTCCATGAATACTCCATGGTGCAACCGGGTCCATTGGCTGAGTGCTTTGGCTTTACAGTGGATGAGGTAAAGGACCTGTGCGAGAAGCATCATATGAGCTATGCGCAACTGGCAGAGTGGTACGATGGGTATCAGATCGGTGGCAGCAGAGGTATGTTTAACCCGACCTCTGTGATGGCGGCTATCTATAATGACTATTGCGATAGCTATTGGGCCAATACAAGTGCTTACGATACGGTGGCAACCTATATCCGTATGGATTTTGATGGACTGCAAGAGGACGTGATTCGTTTGTTGGCAGGTGAGTCTTGTTCTGTAGAAACGGCTAGTTTCCAAAACGACTTGAATATCGTGCGTAGCAAAGATGATGTGTTGACTTCATTGATTCACTTGGGCTACTTGTCATATGATCGTGAGCAACGCACATGCCATATCCCTAATCGTGAGGTAGCAACGGAGTTTAAGAATGCCATCGTGTCGGATAATAACTGGGGCATTGTAGCTACTGCTATCCAGCAGTCTGAACAGTTGCTCAAAGCTACGCTGGATGGCAAGGAGGAGGTTGTAGCAGCAGCTATTGATGCAATTCATAGTGATGCTACCAGCGTGTTGCAATATAATGATGAGAACTGTTTGGCTTGTGTGTTGACATTGGCGTATTATACGAGCCAAAAAGATTATATGAGGGTGCGTGAATTGCCTGCGGGTAAGGGATTTGCAGATATCGTATTGATACCACGTCCTAATAGCAATAAACCTGCTGTAGTTCTTGAGTTGAAGTATGATCAATCAGCAGATACAGCTATTGCGCAGATACATGATAAGCGTTATGCAGGCATGTTGAAGGATTTTGCCGGCGAAGTGGTGCTAGTGGGAATAAACTACGATAAGGCAACCAAGAAACATGAGTGTAGGATAGAGAAGGTGTAGGGAGTCAAAGAGAAAGACGTCAGAAAAGTACATTGAAAAGTACGGAGAAAACTACGGAAAGCATCGCAGAAAACATCGTAGAAAATATCGTAGGACGCCTCGTTGAGGCTACAGGACGTACCTTGGAAGGAAAGAACGAATTAGCGAATAATATAATATGACCCCACACGAGTTATCATATCATATCCGCGGAGCTGCGATGGAGGTGTATAACACCCTAGGGCCTGGCTTATTGGAGTCGGTGTATCACAAGGCGTTGGTTTATGAACTTCAAAGTCGTGGTGTTAAGGTGCAGAGTGAGGTGCCTATTGAGGTGTATTATAAGGGGGAGTTGATTGAGGGAGGTTTTCGTTTAGATTTGTTGGTAGAGGATGAGGTTATTGTGGAGTTAAAATCGGTTGATGAGATTCTTCCTATTCATTTCAAACAGTTGAAAACATATATGAAATTGACGGGTAAGGAGAATGGTGTATTGATCAATTTCAATGCGTATGATTTGAGCGAGGGCATTCGTTTAGTTAAACTCAACTTGTCTGACAAGAAATAGTTTGACTACTACGGCGGCCTAGCCGACGTTCTTTGAACAGATTTGCAAATCTTGTTACATCTCTGATGGAATAGAGAATGATAGGAACTATCACGAAAAATTTGCACACACACTTTAGTGGGTGGATCATATAGGTTCGGTAGAACCTTTGAAATTTAGATACTACAGTCAGTTTTTTAACTGACATAAGATGAATGGATAATTGTGTGTGTGATGTCACACATCGACACACACGTTTTAGACATTTATCACCGAGCGATTAGCGATAGTAGTATCTATATCAACTAAAAATAAGATTAAAATAAGATTTACTGTAATAATCGTTCGAGCCAATGCGAGATAAGACGATTTCTCGAACGAAGTGAGAAGGAGATATATAATCGTTGGTCTTTGACAAGACAAGTTTTGACAGCAGATATCTTATGAGATATATGCATAATCGCGTAGCGATGTCAAAACTATAAATATTGTTCGTTAGAACTTTTATTAGTTCGTTAGAACCTTTGAAATTTAGATACTACAGTCAGTTTTTAACTGACGCCAGATGAATGGATAATTGTGTGTGTAATGTGCACATTGACACACACTTTTTAGACATTTATCACCGAGCGATTAGCGATAGTAGTATCTATATCAATATGAAAATAAGATTAAAAAAAGATTTACTGACGATTTCTCGAGCGAAGCGAGAAGGAGATATAAATAAAGCATATAAAAAACAAAACCATATGGCAACAGCAATCGAATTCAACCACGTCGGCAAACAATACCGCCTGGGCCTCGTGTCCACAGAATGAGTTGATAATTTGCATATGTCAAATAAAAATAGTATCTTTGCAGCGCATAATATAAGATGGATAGAAAAGGTGTCAATATAGCATCAACGGGTACCCATATTGTACGTTCGCACGATGTGCAATTGGACGTGGATTATGTGAACTGGATAGCGGATATCAAACATCGTTATCGTGCGGCGCAGGTGAAAGCATCTGTAAAAGTTAATTCCGAGAAATTGCTGTTCAATTGGGAACTTGGTCGTGACTTGGTACAAAAGAAGGCAGAAGAGCGCTGGGGAGCTGGAGTAGTAGAGCAAGTAAGTATAGATTTGAAACGCGAATTTCCTGATGCCGAGGGCTTCTCCGCTCCTAACCTGTGGTTCATGAAGAAGTGGTATTTGTTTTATGCTTCCGCAGAAGCTCAAGCAAAACTCCACCAACTTGGTAGAGAAATGGAATTCTTAAAACTCTACCAGCCTGGTAGAGAAATAGCAAGTACAAGTCCCAATCAAGTTGATAGTGTCGGCAATGATACTATTCTGCAACAGCCTACTGCAGAATTTCCTGCTGCTTTTGCATTTGTTCCTTGGCGGCACCACGTGGAGATTATTTCCAAATGCCAAACTATTGATGAGGCGTTATTCTATATTGCTAAAACCATAGAGCAAGGACTAAGTCGTGCTGCGTTGGTCAATTGTATAAAAGCTCATTTGTACGAACATCAAGGCAAGATCCTGAACAATTTTACAGAGCATTTGCCCGCTTTACAAAGTCAGTTGGTACAGGAGGTGTTGAAAGAGAACTACGATTTTGGTTTTGCTACGGTAGGACATGAGATATACGATGAGACAGAATTAGAGGAGGCGCTGACGAGGAGTATTACGGATTTGTTGTTGGAGTTAGGTAGTGGCTTTGCTTTTGTTGGGAGACAAAAGGAACTGATTGTAGGCGGTAAGTCACGTAAGATAGATTTGTTGTTCTATCATATTCGTTTGCGATGTTATGTGGTTTGTGAGTTGAAAGCTCGTGAGTTTGAGCCGGAGTTTGCGGGTAAGCTGAATTTCTATGTAAACGCAGTGGACGAGTTGTTGAAGCGTGATGATGAAAATCCAACGATCGGTTTGCTTATCTGTTCGGATATGAATAAGGCGGATGTTCAGTGGTCGTTTAAAGGAATTTGTACACCGATAGGTGTTGCGACATACAATAACGTGCGTATTCAGGATGTGTTACCAACTCAAGAACAATTGAAAGAGCGCATGGAGTTGCTGCAAAAGGAGTTGCGTGAAACAAAGCGTCTGATGAATAGGACGCCTCGTTGAGGCTATAGGACGGAGGCTTGCCTCCTACAGGACGGCGCTTAGCGCCTATAGGTGAAAGGAGAATTTAAAAAGTTAGAAACAATATAATAAACGAGGAAGCAAAGCTGCTGACAGGATTAATCAACAAACGCAAAGTCGCCCTGTAGCGCAGCGTCCTGTAGGTCTCCGACCGTCCTGTAGCAACGCGTCCTCTAAACTAATACGAAGTATGACAGCAATCGAATTCAACCACGTCGGCAAACAATACCGCCTGGGACTGTTGAATATTTGCAATAAATTATAAAAATATTTGCTCGATTATAAGAAAAGTACTATCTTTGCAGCGAAAATATGTAGCATGCTACAAAAATATGAAGTAAAACATGCTTTTTGAAAGAAAGTCATATTTAGATAAACTAATTTCTGCAGATGGAAATGGGATGATCAAAATCATCACAGGTATTCGTCGTTGTGGTAAATCATTTTTGCTTTTTGAGCTATTCAAAAATCATTTGATCAACCAAGGCATACCTGTTGATCATATCGTTTCGATCAATTTGGAGGATCGTAGAAACAAACGACTGCGTAATCCTGATTCCCTATTGGAGTACATCGACAGCCAACTCAAAGACCATGACAAATACTACATTCTTCTGGATGAGATACAGTTAGTTCCTGAATTTGAAGATGTTCTCAATTCTTATTTATATATTCCAAATGTTGAGGTGTATGTTACTGGTTCTAATGCGCGCTTCTTGAGTAAGGATGTTATTACTGAATTTCGAGGACGAGGTTGGGAGATTCGTGTACGTCCTTTGAGTTTTTTTGAATATTTCAATACGGTAGGTGGAGAATTTGCTCAACGAATAGAAGAGTACTATCTCTATGGAGGATTGCCTGGAGTTGCGCAGTTGGATACTCCTATGGAAAAGCAAAATTATCTGCGTGAGATCTATGAAACTGTTTATTTGCGGGATGTGATTGATCGTAATCACTTGCGCAATGCAGATGGCATGCATGAGTTAGTGCGAGTGTTGGCATCTGGTATAGGTGCTAGTACTAATTCACGGCGTATATCCAATACCTTCAAGTCTGTAGCGGGTATGGATATTTCTCCTGCAACTATAGCGCATTATATAATGCATTTGCAAGACTCTTTTATTCTTAGCGAAGCTTTGCGTTATGATGTTAAGGGCCGCAAATATATTGGTACGGAAACGAAGTATTATTTCGAGGATATGGGTATTAGGAATGCGGTTCTTGGTTTTCGTCAAATAGAGCATACTCATGCGATGGAAAATGTGTTGTATAATGAGTTGTGTCGTTTGGGTTATAGTGTTGATGTAGGTTTGGTCGAACAGGTCAGACGTAATGCAGAGGGTAGGAGTGTGCGTAGTAGTTTAGAGATTGATTTTGTTGTTAATCGTCATGATGAGCGCATGTATATCCAATCGGCGTATTCATTACCTGATGATGATAAGATACAACAGGAGCAAGCTTCTTTGTTACAGGTGCTTGATGGTTTTAAAAAGATTATTATTGTTGGAGATAGATATTTATCTAATTACAATGATTCTGGTATTCAGATTATCAGTTTATATGATTTTCTTTTAAAACAATAGCCCCGCATATGCACAGGTTGCGACTAGCAACATTGACCACCGGAGGTACGCAATCAAATTGATAATAATTGTTGTAAAAGGAACATAATAATCAACAATGTGGACAATTTTATACCAACAATGTGGACAATTCAAGAAAAAAGAAATTGATTCTAATTGTTGAATGTAATTGATAATAATTGTCGAAAGAAACATAATAATCAACAATGTAGACAATTTTATACCAACAATGATTGACAATTCCAAGATAAAAACTGAGAAATGATAAAATTTGATATAGACATATTTAGAGATTTTGTTTATCAACTTGTAGGAGCAATTTACAATGTTCACAATGAGTTGGGTCCGGGGTTGAATGAGTATATTTATCAAGAGGCATTAGCTATTGAATTAGAAGAACAAAATATTGTTTTTGAACGAGAAAAACAAATATCACTAACCTATCGTAATCGTCCATTAGAGGCAACATATAGATTGGATTTTTATTGTGCCTGCAGTACTGTTGTAGAATGTAAATCCGTAGAACAGTTAACCCATAATCATCGTGCGCAGCTGTTTAACTATATGCGATTGGTGAAAGCTCCAATAGGAATATTGGTGAATTTTGCTCCAAAGAGTGCAGTAGTAGAACGTTACTTCTACAATGATGAAACAAAAGAGATCTGTGATGTGAATGGAGATGTTTTATCACATTATGACGTGCAAAGCAATCGTAAAAAGTATAATCCTATTTTACCTGTAGTGTAACTGCTGCAAAGAAAAAAGAAATTGATTCTAATTGTTGAATGTAATTGATAATAATTGTCGAAAGAAACATAATAATCAACAATGTAGACAATTTTATACCAACAATGATTGACAATTCAAAGGGAAAGAAATTGATTCTAATTGTTGGATGTAATTGATGATAATTGTCGTAAAAATAAACCAAGAAAATTAACATAAAAATTGACTTTCATTGTCGTTAGAAATTGACATGAATTGTCGTTTATTTAAGAAAAAATATGGCAACAGCAATTGAATTCAACCACGTAGGTAAGCAATACCGCCTCGGCCTCGTGTCCACAGGCACTATCAGCCACGACCTCAACCGCTGGTGGCAGACGGCCATCCTGCGCCGCGAGGACCCCTACCTGAAGATCGGCTCGGCCAACGACCGCACCGCCAAAGCCGACTCCGACTATGTCTGGGCATTGCGCGATATCGACTTCAAGGTCGAGCAGGGCGACGTCGTCGGCATCATCGGCAAGAACGGCGCCGGCAAGAGCACCTTGTTGAAACTCCTCAGTAAGGTCACCGGCCCTACCGTGGGCTCTATTCGCGCGAGGGGCCGCATCGCCTCTCTGCTAGAGGTCGGCACGGGCTTCCACAGTGAGATGACGGGTAGGGAGAATATCTTCATGAACGGCGCTATCTTGGGCATGACCAAACAGGAGATCGCCGCTAAGCTAGATGAGATCGTGGATTTCTCTGGCTGCGAGAGGTATTTGGACACCCCTGTCAAGCGTTATAGTAGCGGTATGATGGTGCGCTTGGGCTTCGCTGTGGCAGCGCACCTCGATCCCGAGATCTTGGTTGTTGACGAAGTCCTCGCCGTCGGCGATGCCGAGTTCCAAAAGAAAGCCATCGGCAAGATGCAAGATGTGAGTCGTGGTGAAGGACGTACCGTCTTGTTTGTGAGCCATAATATGGGTAGTATTCGCAGTTTATGCAAACGCGGACTCTTGCTCGAGAATGGCTGCGTGAAAGAGGATGGAGAGGTGAATGCTATTTGTGATATGTATTTGAATGACTCTCTTGTTAATTTGAATGCGCTGTGGACTCGTCCAATAGATGAAAATAAGGACTTTCAAATAACGCGTGTGGAATTATTGGATTCGCAAGGAAATGGAAAGAATACGTTTAGATGTGATGAAGAGTGGCATATAAGAATGACTGCGTATGTAAAAAAACGTATTCCAGGTATATATGGATATTTGAAATTTACAAAAGCAGATGGTGTAGCAGCTTGGGTTTCGGATAGCAATGATTTAGTCATGAATAAATTAGAAACACTCCCTCTTGGTGAATCACAAATTGATATCGTAGTTCCTAAACGCAGTTTAGCGCCAGGTGGTTATTCTATTTACTTGAATTTTACTAGTCATCAAAATCTAAGTGGATTCAATGTAGATTCTCCTTTTGATGTTTGTGTGGTTAATCTAACTGACGATACAACCTATCGTGGTGATCGTCGAGATGGTTATTTGAGTACTTTGTTGGATTGGAATTTTATTTAAGATTATATGAGAAGTACATATATTATCGGTGAAATAGGGCAAAATCACAATGGCTCTGTAGATATTGCTAAATTATTAGTAGAGTTGGTTGCTCGTCCTATCCATGAGGACTTATTTGATTTGGACTTGAAACCAATGGATGCAATTAAACTTACAAAGCGCGACCTTTCTGAGGAATTGTCTGTTTCGCAAATGAATCGCCCTTATGATAGTCCGCATTCATTTGGAAGAACATATGGTGAACATCGGGAGTTTCTTGAATTATCAGACGAGGAGCATTTTGAGGTATACAAACATGCTAAGAAGTACGGTTTGGATTTTGTAGAAACACTTTGTGCTAAAGGATGTTTGTCTTTGCTAAAATTATTCACTCCAGATTATCTCAAAGTGGCTAGTCGTGACTTGACTAATCTTCCTTTATTGGAGGCTATGGCAGAAACAAAAATTCCAATAATCATATCTACTGGTATGGCTGGTAAAAAAGAGTTAGATGATGCGATAGAGGTTATTACGAGGTTTCATTCTAATCTTTCTATCTTACATTGTGTTTCCCAATATCCAACTCATCCCGATAATTTGAATCTCAGTACGATAACCTATCTCAAGAAACATTACGGACAATATCGTATTGGATTCTCAGATCATACAATAGGAATCTCTGCTCCATCTATAGCAGTAGGTATGGGCGCAGAAATTATAGAGAAACATATTACGATTGATAGAAATATGAAAGGTACCGACCAAGCTGGTTCTTTAGGACCAGATGGTATCCGCCGTATGGTTCGTGATATTCGTGTAACTGAGCATTGGTTAGGCAAAGAGGATTTGTATATTGATGCCAGTGTGGAAGGGGCAAAAGTGAAATTAGAACGTTCTATAGCAACCAAACGAGAGTTGCATGCTGGCGATATAATACAACTAGATGATTTGCATATGTTAAGTCCTGGAGATGGATTTAAGTGGAGTCAATTAAATGAAGTAATAGGCAAAAAGGTGCTTGTAGATATACCAGCTAATGAAGTGATATATTCTAACCAAATTAAATAGTATGATTAAATTAATTCTAACTGATATAGATGGTGTTTGGACAGATGGTGGAATGTATTACGACCAACAAATCAATGAGTTGAAAAAATTCCATACATATGATTCTGCTGGTGTAATGCTTGCACACGAATATGGTATTCCTGTAGGTATAATTACAGGCGAGAATACTCAAATAGTAAAACGCCGTGCAGAGAAGTTAAAAATTGATTATCTGTATCAAGGAATTCAAAATAAATTAGAAGTTGCGTTATCATTATGTAATCAATTAGATGTTAACATAAAAGACGTTGCTTACATAGGTGATGATTTTGGTGATATTCAATTACTGAAAGCAGTTGGTTATGCAGGTGTTCCTGCAAGTGCACCAGAATATATAAAGAAGCTTGCTAATGTCACCTTGAATAAAAAAGGTGGAGAAGGGGTCTTTCGTGAATTTGTTGAGCAATTGTTGGATGTAAGTCAAATATTAAAAAAGTATGAGTAAGGTCCTATGTATTATACCAGCTCGTGGTGGTAGCAAACGAATTCCTAGAAAAAATATCAAACTTTTTAGAGGAAAACCAATTATTGCATATGCCATAGAAGCTGCATTGGCTAGTGGAATTGCAGATGAAGTAATGGTGTCTACCGATGATTTAGAGATTGCTGATGTAGCCAAAAAATATGGTGCTTCTTTCCCATTTAAAAGAAGTGACATCACATCAAATGACACTGCTGGTGTTGCAGATGTATTAGTGGAAGTTGTTGAAGAATACGCCCGAAGGGGGCAAGTCTTTGACTATGTTCTTTGTGTTTTTGCAATATGTCCTTTAATCAAGGTTGAAAATATTAAAAAAGCATTTAAAATGCTTCAAGATAACCCTCAAGGTGAGTCTGTCTCTACAGTTGAAGCCTATTCGTATCCTCCTCAAAGATGTTTAATGCTCAATGAAGAAGGTTTTGCTTATATGCCACATCCAGAATATTACCAATGGCGTTCACAAGATCTTCCAAAGTTATATCATGATTCTTGTCAATTTACATTGTTTAGAACTGAAGCCCTGTTGAGAGATAAAAGAATGTATACCCAACATACACTTCCAATCGTATTGTCTGAACTAGAATCTCAAGATATAGATTCAAACGAAGATTGGGTTATGGCTGAAATGAAGTATGATTTAATCCATAAATAATGATAAAAAAAATTGTAAATAGAATTCGTAAAACAAGTCGAGAAAAAAATGTTTATACTTTTTTCCTAAAGTATTTGACGAATGTGTCTTTAAAAGATAGAATAAATAATATTCCTCGACCAAATAAACCATTGCTGCGAATATTGGGTAATGGTAATTCTTTATTATCATTACTCAATAGTGAAATATCACATAATTGTGATTATATGGTAATGAATTCACATATTTTACATCCCTCGTATAAGGAATTAAAACCAAAATATTATGTACTAGCAGATCCGGCATTCTTTACTCATAGAGTTAATTTTGATGGTATGTATATAGTTCAGAAAATATTGAATGAAACCAATTGGGAAATGACTCTGTTTGTCCCTTGGGTGCATACAAAGGGAGTTAGATTAGAGTCTACAGAATGGGTAACTGTTGAATATGTCAATCAATCAGAGTATTGTGGTCCAGAACAATACCGAGAATATCTGTATGAACATAATCTAGCAATGCCTACAGTTAATAATGTATTAGCGTCAGCTATCTATATATCAATTTACCTAGGATATAAAAATATAGAACTATATGGTGTAGAACATTCATGGACACGCGATATTTACGTTAATAATAAGAATCAGGTCTGCTTAAAGGATAGTCATTTTTACGATCAGAAAGAAGTTAAAGAGAATATTATTGTTGATTCTAATGGTATTCCAAAGAAGTTCCATGAAGTATTAAAAATGTATATGGAATACTTTCCTGCGTATTGGGAATTGCGTGAATTAGCAGATAAACATAGTTGTCGTATTATCAATTGTACGCCTGATAGTTTTATTGATGCGTTTGAAAAGGAATAGAGAAGAAAATGAGAGTTTTAGTATTACACGATGAATTATATCCTAATACGAGTGCCAATGCAAGAATTGTATATCGTATTATAGATGAGTTGTTGAAACATAATGATGTGGATATAACTATATTAGGATGTGCACAAACAGAAGAACAGAGTGCTTTATTCTATCGTCGAGCTAAAGTTGTTCATAAACCATGGAAGATAGCATCAAGATATTTACATTTGGTACGATGTCTTGGAAAGTTTAAGTGGTTACGCTATATATTAATGCCACGTTCGATTATATATCGAGTAATGTATCAACATTGGGAACCTCGTGATGTTGAGATGTACCGTTGGATTTATCGAAATAGAAATGAGTTTGATGTTATACTAGCATGTGGTATGCCATTCTATACTATAAATATAGCATCTAAATTATCAAAGTTTATCCCTGTTGTGAATTATTATATGGAACCATATTGGAATAATGATTCAAAAGAAAAACAAATAGCAAGATTATGGGATGAGTCTGCTTCACGCATTATAACAACGGGGCTAATATCCAATTTATATGCTAAGAATGCTGATGATAGCATTATGAAGAAAATAGTTCAAGTTGAATTTCCAAATATGATTGAGCGAGAACAAACGATAACTAAATCTCCTCTTAATGAGCATGATATAACTCTTGCATTCGTTGGGAAATTTTATCCTAAGGTAAGAGATCCTCAATTCTTGTTTGATATTATGGATAAAATCCACAATAACGGAATTAATTTATCTATAGCCGGCGGTTTTAATGGTTCTTTTCCAAAGATCTTTGTTGAGAAATATTTTCGAAATATGATTTCATACATAAAGTATCTAGGTATGCTACCACCTCATCAGGCTGATCAGTTGTTAATGCAGTCAGATATTTTAGTGCATGTTGGAAATACAAGGCCTGATATGTTGCCTTCAAAAATATTGGATTATATCAGCACTGGCAAACCAATAATTAATTTATATCAGCATGATCAGTGTCCGACCTTGACTATATTGGAAAAATATCCTTTAAAAATCAATATACGTGTAGGTAGTACACTAACTGCTGATTTACTACAGCAAATTAAAGATTTTTGTTTTAAGAATAGAGGGATTCAAATACCTTTTTCTGAAATAGAATCATTTTATACCCAATATACTCCCAAAGTTGTAGGAAATATATTTTACGAAACATTATATAGTGTAACTAATAAAAAATAATATAATTATGAGTGTATTTAAAAACAAGGTCTTATTAATTACAGGCGGTACAGGTAGTTTTGGAAATGCTGTACTCAAACGATTTTTGACGACTGATATTGGTGAGATTCGTATTTTCTCTCGCGATGAGAAAAAGCAAGATGATATGCGTCATGAGTATCAATCACTATATCCTGAATATGCCCACAAAATCAAGTTCTTTATTGGAGATGTGCGCAGTTTAGAGAGTGTGCGTACTGTGATGCCAGGTACCGATTATATCTTCCATGCAGCTGCGCTCAAACAAGTGCCTAGTTGCGAGTTCTTCCCAATGGAGGCTGTTAAGACCAATGTGATTGGCACTGAGAATGTCTTGACAGCAGCTATTGAGGCTGGGGTAGAGTCTGTTATTTGTCTCTCTACCGATAAGGCTGCTTATCCAATCAATGCTATGGGTATTACCAAAGCACTTGAGGAAAAAGTAGCTGTTGCTAAGAGTCGTTATTCTGGCAAAACTCGTATATGCTGTACACGATATGGCAATGTGATGTGTTCTCGTGGTAGTGTTATTCCTTTGTGGATAGAACAAATTAGACAAGGTAACTCTATTACCATTACCGAACCAACCATGACACGCTTTATCATGTCATTGGAGGAGGCTGTTGATCTCGTGTTGTTTGCCTTCGAGAATGGTCACAATGGTGATATTTTTGTTCAAAAAGCACCAGCATGTACAATCCAAACACAAGCTGAAGCCGTATGCGAGTTGTTTGGTGGCAATAAAGAAGATATCAAGGTTATCGGCATTCGTCATGGTGAGAAACTTTACGAGACACTACTCACCAACGAGGAATGTGCCAAAGCTATTGACATGGGCGACTTCTATCGTGTTCCAGCAGACAATCGCGATTTGAACTACGACAAATATTTTACAGATGGCAATGCCCAACGCAATGTACAGACTGAGTTTAACTCTAACAATACTCAACTACTTGACGTAGAAGAAACCAAACAAAAAATAGCTGCACTAGAATATATCCAACTAGAATTGAAAAAATAATTCAGTATGAAGATTCTCGTAACGGGTGCTAAAGGATTTGTCGGTAAGAACTTTTGTGCACAACTACACAATATACGCGAAGGCAAAAACAAGAGCTACGGAGACCTGACTATCTCCGAAGTGTTTGAGTATGACATTGATTCTACATTAGATCAATTAGATACCTATTGCCAATCTTGCGATTTCGTGTTTAACCTTGCTGGTGTAAACCGTCCACAAAATCAAGAGGAATTTATGCAAGGTAACTTTGGTTTTGCATCCACTCTGTTGGATATGCTTAAGAAACATCACAACACTTGCCCTGTGATGATTTCTAGTTCCATCCAAGCTACCTTGGCGGGGCGTTTTGGCACAAGCGAATATGGCAAAAGCAAAAAGGCTGGCGAGGAACTGATGTTTGAATACGGACAAGAGGTTGGTGCAAAAGTATTGGTATACCGTTTCCCTAATCTGTTTGGCAAATGGTGCCGTCCAAACTACAATTCTGCTATTGCTACTTTCTGCAACAATATCGCCAACGATCTGCCTATCCAAGTTAATGACCGTAGTGTGGAGATGGAACTGCTATATATCGACGACTTGGTAGATGAGATGATGGGTGCGCTAGTAGGAAAAGAACATCGTTGCGAGTTTGATGGAATAGAAACTGTGCCACAAGCCGATGGCAAATATTGCTGCTGTCCTATTACACACAAGACTACCTTGGGCGAAATCGTAGATATGATTTATGCTTTTGCTGAGCAACCAAAGACATTAAATATCCCAGAAATTCCTGCTAACTCATTGGCTAAGAAACTCTACTCAACTTATTTGAGTTACTTGCCAAAAGAGAAAGTAGCCTTCCCATTGAAGATGAACATTGACCAACGTGGTTCATTTACTGAATTGGTTCATACATTAAATTGCGGTCAAGTAAGTATCAACATATCTAAACCGGGTATTACTAAAGGACAGCACTGGCACAACACCAAATGGGAGTTCTTTATTGTGGTTAGCGGTCACGGATTGATTCAACAACGCAGAATAGATTCTGACGAGATTATTGAGTTCGAAGTAACTGGAGACAATATCCAATGTATCCATATGCTCCCAGGTTACACACATAATATCATCAATCTTTCTAACACGCATGACTTGGTTACAGTTATGTACTGCAACGAGATTTTTGATCCTAACAAACCAGATACATTCTTTTTACCAGTATAAAAACAACGATTATGGAATTAAGAACAGATTATAGCAATGTTTCTTTTGCAAACAACGGCAAACTCAAGTTATTGATTATTGTAGGTACACGCCCTGAGATCATTCGATTGGCAGCAGTAATCAACAAATGTCGCAAGTATTTTGACACCATTCTAGCGCATACAGGTCAAAACTATGATTATACGCTCAATGGCATCTTCTTCCGTGATCTTAAATTAGCTGATCCTGAGGTTTATATGGATGCCGTAGGAGATGATCTAGGCTCAACAATGGGCAATATCATCACAGCATCTTACAAGTTGATGGCAGCCATCAAACCTGATGCCGTATTGGTTTTGGGTGATACTAATTCATGCTTGAGTGTTATCGGAGCTAAACGTTTGCATATTCCTATTTTCCATATGGAAGCTGGTAATCGTTGCAAAGACGAATGCCTTCCAGAAGAAACTAATCGTCGTATTGTGGATATCATCTCTGATGTCAATCTCGCATACTCAGAGCATGCACGTCGTTATCTAGCAGATTGCGGTTTGCCTAAGGAGCGTACTTATGTCACAGGTTCACCAATGGCGGAGGTACTCCACCAGAATTTGGCAGAGATAGAGGCTAGTGATATCCACCAACGCTTAGGCTTAGAGAAAGGCAAATACATCTTACTCTCTGCACACCGTGAAGAGAATATAGATACAGAGAAAAATTTCACTTCGCTCTTCAATGCAATTAATAAGATGGCAGAGAAGTACAATATGCCTATCTTATATAGTTGCCAC
>JAZKYJ010000019.1:0-71457 GCA_045612045.1 Paludibacteraceae bacterium
CGCTTACCTTCAATGATGGAGCTTTGCCCAAGAATACTACTTCCGCATTGGTTGGGATACCCTCGGTACCCTCAAACACTTGGAGAGTCACATCATCGCCCATGATCTTAACGACCTGTGCGAGTTTGCCATTCACGGTAGGGAGTTCGTCGTTACCTACACCTTCAGCTTTCAATGAGCAAGTTGCCTTGGTGATAGCTGTGATTTGTGTATAAATCTTTTGAAATGCTTTTGCCATAGTCGTTATGCTTTGATTTGTTTTTGAGCAAGAAGCTCATCAAGTTGTTGTTGATATTGGTTGAATGCCTCGCTCTTGAACTCAGCGTAGTTCATCTGTTTGCAGAGGTTGATCACGCGCTTGAAGTAGGTACTTACATCGTTGAAGTCAGTAAAATCGTAATCATGCTTGCAGATATCCATCACGAGGTTAAGGATATATTGTTGACGCTCCATTGGACAGACAGCATCGATCTTATCGAATGCATCTTGTTGGAGAACAACGAAGTCAATCACCTCCGCTTTCCAGAACTCCTCGTGATAATCTACTGGCACACCGTCGTCACCAAGAATGTTGATTTGCTCTTGGATCTCCTTACCGCGTTGGAGGTAAGTCTTCATATCGTTCACCTTGCCAAGCCACTCGCTGTCAATAAGGTTAGTGATATACTCCTCAAACTCAGGATACTCGATATACTTAGAATAAGAATCGATTGGGTTCACAGCAGGGTAACGCTTGCGGTCAGCACGAGCTTGCTCCAATGCGTAGAAGCAGCGAGCCACTTTCTTAGTACCTTCAGTCACAGGCTCCTTCAAGTTACCACCCGCAGGAGATACAGTACCGAGGAAGGTTACTGAACCGGTCTTACCATTATTAAGGTACACGTAACCCGCGCGCGCATAGAACGCACCGATGATTGCAGACAAGTCCATTGGGAACGCATCTTGACCAGGCAACTCCTCCAAACGGTTAGACATCTCACGCAACGCTTGTGCCCAACGAGATGTAGAGTCGGCCATCAACAATACGCGCAATCCCATCGAACGGTAGTACTCTGCAATAGCCATAGAGGTATATACAGATGCCTCACGAGAAGCAACTGGCATGTTAGATGTGTTAGCGATGATGATAGTACGCTCCATCAATTTACGACCTGTGTGTGGATCTTCAAGTTCTGGGAACTCGGTGAAGGTCTCCACCACCTCGTTTGCACGCTCACCGCAGGCAGCGATGATCACGATGTCAGCCTCTGCTTGCTTAGAAATAGCGTGTTGGAGCACGGTTTTACCTGTACCGAAAGGACCAGGGATAAATCCTGTACCGCCCTCGCAGATTGGGTTAGCGGTATCAATGGTACGCACACCTGTTTCTAACAATTTGAATGGACGTGGTTTGCTCTTGTATGCCAATACAGGCTTCTTCACTGGCCACTTTTGTACCATGGTCACATTGTGGTCATTGCCCTCAGCGTCGGTCAACACAGCGATAGTGTCGTTGATCATGTACTCGCCAGCAGCCACGATGCTCTTCACGGTGTATGTGCCTTCGAATACGAATGGCACCATGATTTTGTGTGGTTGGTAGTTCTCATCTACCTCACCCAACCATGAAGCTGCCTCTACCTTGTCGCCTACCTTAGCGATTGGTTCAAACTTCCATAGTTTCTCCTCGTCGAGTGGGAAGTTGTACTCACCACGTTGGAGGAAAACGCCGGTCAACTTATCGAGGTCGTTTTGCAGACCATCGTAGTTGCGGCTCAAAAGACCAGGACCCAATGTTACCTCGAGCATGTGTCCTGTAAACTCTACGGTATTGCCGACTTTCAAACCACGTGTGCTCTCGAATACCTGAACATACACGTTGTCGCCAACCACCTTAATGACCTCTGCCATCAATCGGGTGTTACCGATAGTGATGTAGCAGATTTCGTTTTGTGATACAGGTCCATCTACCACCACAGTCACCAGGTTGGCGATGATACCTTTTACTTTTCCTGTTGTCATATCTTTATTAATTCATGTTTTTTCTCACTTTGTTCGTAAAACCATTCATGATGGTTACTTCGTGAAGGTTTACTTTGTGAAGAGTTACTTCGTGGAAGGTTATGGGTTAAGAGAGTTTATCAATGCTCCTATTTTATAGTCTAAATCCACACAAACATTGCGTAGTTTTTTACATACATCTTCATCAATATATTTCAAATACTCTGCAATATAAAGCATACTTTTAACTTCACCACAAGAACCATACGCATAATTTAAATAGAGCGCAAAAGTTTTATTATCTTTTGTGTTTTTGTGGCGTTGAAACCCTTCGGCTATATTATTCATAATAGATATGGATGCCCTTTGTATTTGATCTCGAAAGCCAAAATCTTTGATTTCAGACAACGAAGAATAAATCTCCTGAGTCAAATCTCGAGCTATTTGCCAAATTACCAACTCCTCAAAATTATAAACCATGCTTTTTAACTTCGTGAAAGTTACTTCGTGAAGGGTTACTTCGTGAATATTCATTGCAAGCAATGGGTTTCAGCCCGCAGGGCTAACTATTCAGCGTAGCCAATCTTTCAGCGAAGCTTGCGATGCTAACTCTTCATCTCTCGTCTTACGCGAGATTGATTCCTTTTTTCATGTCCATTACCAACTCGCGGAACACTTTCTCGCCTTGTTCTACGGTCAATACCGCCCAGCGATTCAGCATTTCTGCTTGCAAGTAGTAAGCCAATACATTCTCAATGGAGAAGTTCACGAATAGTGTCTTCTCTTCTAACCATGCAAAGCGGATGGCATCCATCTGTTTCTCACGCTCCATGAGGTTATCAATCTCCACGAGCGCCATCACTTCCGACAGATTATCCATTACGCCTGCCAAGCCAAAATCCTTTTGTGGAAGATCCTTACGCAAGATCTCAGCCACCGGATTATGCCCAACGATTGCCTTACGCACGTCAAAACCGTGACGACGACAAATAGTTGCTGCCAACACATTGTTCATGTCTTGGTTGAATGCAAACCATTTGCGAACGAACGCGTTTTTGCTCGCAAGACCCATTTCGTATAGCACCTGCGTACGCAAGTCGGTTTCTGACAACACTTCGCGTGCATCTTCCCACCATGTTGGCTGATTCAAGATTGTCTCGTCATACTCGGCAACCTTATCTAGCACTTCCTGCGCATCAGATGGCATACGCAATACTGAAAGCAGTTGCAGGTCCTTCTCGGTGAGCGTCTCACCAAAAAGCTCCAAGAGAGCATCCATTGACATTGGAGCCTCTCCGCCTGCTTTCAAGTCAGGCAAACCAGCTAATAAACATTCGTATCCCATAAATTTCGTTAATTAACTTTGTTAATGATGGTCGCTCGCTTCGCTCGTGAAATGTTACTTCATGAAATGTTGCTTCGTGAAGGGTTACTCGCTTCGCTTGTGAAATATTCTTCTTGAATATTCATTGCCTGCAATGGGTTTCAGCCCGGAGGGCTAACTATTCAGCGAAGCTAATCGTTCAGCAAAGCTAACCATCATTGATTTGATGTTAGAACAGCAAATCAATCAACTGTGGACGCAAGAACTCTTTGAAGTACTCTACAAACTCCTTCTCGCCGAAGTTCAACTTGTAGCCACCTTTCTCTGGTACAATAGCGAAGTCGGTCTTAATACCCTTCACTTCGTTAATCTTCACACCCTTCTCAAGCAAACCTTTAGCATTAGCAGCAAAGTAAGCCTTCAATGCCTCTGCGTCTTTTGCCTCGATAGTTACATCGCCATCTTTCGCCATTTGCTCGGCAAGCTTAGCGATCACGCCTTGCATAAATTTAGCGTCAGCAGTAGCAGCTTTCACACTGTCTGTAGCCACTTGCTCAGTCAATAGGTTGGTTACCTCTGTCTTGAGCGCACTTACGCTTTGCTCAGCAAACAGTTTCAACTCGGCACGAGTATTCTTATCCAACTCTGCCATTTTTGCCTCCGCAGCAGCTAATTTCTCAGCTGCCTCTTTCTCGGCTTTTGCCACGATAGCAGCCGCTTGCTCTTGAGCTTTTGCCACAATCGCTGCTGCCTCGGCATTACCTTTCTCTACGCCCTCTGCGTAAAGTTTGTTGGTCAATTCTGATAGATTCATTGTATATATATTTTTATTAATTATTCCCTTATTTTTTGCTTTCTGCTGAGCGTTTGCCCACAAAAGTCCATAATCGCTACAAAGGTACTGCTTTTTTTTGACATAAACAAATAATAATCCATTTTATTTTGTTTTCTTTATTTTTGACACATGCACCCAACAATCCTCAAGCATTTACCTTCATCAAATCGCTGCCATATGTCATTTCCCATCTTGTTGTTTTTTTCCCTTCATCTGCCTATTTATTGCTACCTATATGCCACCTATCTTCATCGGAATCTCATCGTGACCTCATCGTAACCTCATCGGAATCTCACCGAAGAAAGAGCAAAGAAACTTCGAGGGAGAACGAAGGGTTTGCGCGCCCTTGTAGCGAGAACACCATAGTATCATCGATGCGTTTTCGCTTGCATTAACGGAGGGAAAACGGAGGAGTATCTCGTTTCAAGCGAGAAGATTAGCTTATCCCAAAACGCTGCCCCAAAAAAGCCCTGTGGCGACCACAGGGCTAGGATGAGAAATTATATATTCTTGAAGATTGCTTATCTAATATCATAGGCAGCAAGAGAAAAATATTTATCTAACAATGCCTATAAGTCTAAACTCTTTTCATCTAATAAGAATTGGCGCAAGCCAAGCATCAAAATTCCATCTTCATTACGACGAGGAAGGATATCCTCTTTTACCACGATAATCTTCTTAAATGAATCAGGGATAGCACGCAAAGGGCGTTCTTCTTGTTTGACTTTTTCCTCCGATGGTAAGGCATATGCAGATTGAATATAATAGCGTTGACTGCCACGATTAACAACAAAATCGACTTCTATCTGCTTGCGGACAGAATTTCCAGCCTCATTAAGTTCTCGGATTTCAACGACACCAACATCTACACTATATCCACGCACACATAACTCATTATAGATAATATTCTCCATAATGTGAGTTTCTTCTATTTGACGGAAGTTCAACCGTGCGTTTCGCAAACCAATATCAGAAAAGTAACATTTATATGGAGTAGAAATATATTTCTTACCTTTGATATCATAACGCTTGCTGCGATGTATCAAAAAGGCATCTTCAAAATAATCCAAATATTGCTTGATAGTTACAGCCGAAAGTTTCATCTTACCTGCGCTATCAAAGGTATTTGCCAATTTTTGAGGATTAGTAAGTGAGCCTATTGATGAGGAGATGATATCTAACAAATGTTCCATCTCCATATCATTTTTCACTTGGTTGCGCTCTTTAATATCTTTCAGATAGGTTTCAGCAAACAATGACTTGAGATAATCTATCTTTTCCTCCTCAGACGATTGTAGTACACAGAGGGGCAATCCGCCATAATGCAAATATAACTCCCAAGCATTTTTCCAGTCTAATTTAGGTTGAGCTTCGCATATCTCGCGCAATGTAAGAGGATACACACGAATCTCATCCCCTCGTCCACGAAATTCTGTAATTACATCTTTACTGAGGAACTTAGAGTTAGAACCAGTGACATACACATCCGCATTAGGCACTTTGAGGTAACTATTGAGAACATCTTCGAACTCATTAACCAATTGCACTTCATCCAACAGAATGTAATACATTTGTTGATCAATCATTTGACTATCAATATGCTCTAATAGTGCATCAGGATCGCGCAATGCTTTGTTGCGGCGATTTTCCAGATCAATACAAATGATATGATCAGCATCTACTCCAGACTGTAACAAATGATTATAGAACAAATTGAATAACAAATACGATTTGCCACATCTGCGAATGCCAGTTATGACTTTAATCTGATGATTGTGCTTGTGCACAATCAATCGATCAAGATATTTTTGACGAGAGAATAACATTGTATTTTATTTTTTTGCCATTTTAGGCATTTTTCTAAAGCGGTGCAAAGATACAACTTTTCCTTGAAATACGGAAATATTTTATACATTTTTCCTAAAAAAAGGAAACATTACACAGATTCTATCCTTTTTTCAAGGAAAGAATACTTTATATTCACAAAAAAGCCCTGTGGCGAACCACAGGGCTAGGATGAGAAATTATATTCTCAAAGATTTATGAAATCAGATTGATTTCGATAACGAATTACTCTGCTGGAGTCTCCTCTGGCAAAACCTCAGTATCGTTAGCCTCGAGAGAAACTGGCATATTGTAGTTTTGAGCTGAATACCACTCCCAGTTGCCGTCACCTGCTTTGTCAACCAAATACTTGTATTGGAAGGTTGCAGGAACATCAAGAGTAAGAGTATATTGACCCTCTGCTACTTTGGTCATCTCGTGCTCTACTGGAGGAGGGCAAGCCCATGCACCAGCTGCAAGGCCAGAACCTGCGATAGCGAACTTAGCCTCTGGAGCGAAACCAACAGCTGTCAAGTTGAAAGTAGCTGTACCAGCGTCGTTAGTTTTAACGCAAGCTGAAAGCTCCCAAGACTCAACAGAAATAACGATCACTTGGTTACCTGTGTTGATTACGTTGTCACCATTGATGTTACCTTCGTTACCAAGAGTAACATCACCCTCGATAAGAGTACCATTCAAAGCTTGGAAAGACCACTCCCATGTACCATCGTTCTTGCAGTGAGCTACCTTGAAAGCGCGATCTACATCCCAATCGAATGTACCAGCGTACCATGTTTGGGTACCCTCTACCAATTGAGTAGCTTGACCGTTAGCAACAGCATCACCAGTGTTCCAAGATGTCAAAGAACCTGGAATAACTACGAATGAACCCTCGCAGAGTGGCTCTGGAACTTGTACCAAGATAGTTACTTTGCCCTCACCTGGAGCCTCAACAGCTGGTTGATCCTCAACCAATTGCTCTACTACAACTTCTAGAGTAGCAGTTTGGCCTTCATAAGTAGCTGTTACGGTTGTTTCACCAACAGCAACTGCTTTGATAACACCAGCCTCTACAGTTGCGATTGCCTCATCAGCAGATGCCCATGTAGCAGCTACTGCTTGACCACCTACTTCTGCTGCTACCTCAATCTCCTCACCTACGTTAAGGAAAACGATTGAATGAGACAACTCCAATTCAGCTGGTCCGTTGCAAGCGGTAAACAATGCGAAAACCGCCATGCACAAAAATGCTAATTTTTTCATTTCTGTAAAATTTTAAAGATTAATATTTGGGTTAATTAAAAAGTTGATTATTCAGAATAACCAAAGTTTTGTGTAAAGCCATTGTCAACCACATAGTCTGGCAATGGGAAAATCTTCATATAATCTGGTGTAACGAAAGGTTTTTGACCAGGAAGATTATCTGTTTCTTTATCGTTAGTATACTTCAATATCCATAGGTTGGCAGGATCATCATCATTTTGAATAGAATTCATACCGGTGTAGCGACCGAAACGAATCAAGTCTTGACGACGGTGACCTTCCCACATCATCTCACGGCAACGCTCATTGCAGAGTTCATCGAGAGTCAAAGTGGCAGCAGTATAAGCAGTAGCACCTGCACGCTCACGAACGAGGTTAGCAGCAGCCACAGCAGCATCGTTAGCAGCACCACCATTAGCACGCATCTCAGCCTCAGCTTTCATGAGGTATACATCAGCAAGACGATAGATTGGGAAGTCGTTACTCATGTGATCACCCACACCCTCTTGGATTTGGAACTTCACAAAGCGAGCACCCTCGAAGATATTGTAAATCTTGTATCCTTTGCTGTTTGTAAGCGTTGTAACGGTATCGGTAAACACAGCAGGGAAAGTATATGTTACAGATTTTAGTTTACCCTTATCATCACGACCAGCAGCAGCCACAAACTCCTCAAAAGTAGCAGGCCAGTTAGCTGGTTTACGCACATACTTAGGCATTTCCACATATGATGTACTATCAATAGCTACGTCAACTGAAAGAGCAGTACCTTGTTTGTCATATTGTTGACCACGCTCCCAACAGTTGATACGTGTATCACCCTCGCCGTAGAGACCAAGTACCTTATGAGTTGTACAATAGCCATTCCATGGTTGATTCTTCAATCCATAAGAGTTTTGTGAAGCATAGTGGAGTGTCATCATATGGAACTGCATACCCTTTGAGAATGAAGCATCATAGAATACACACCAGATATTCTCCGTAGAACCTTGGTTCTCCACTTTGAAGTTATCAAAGTAATTAGGAGTCAAAGTGTAAGCCTTAGAAGCAATGATAGAATCGCAATAGAGAGATGCTTGTTTGTAGCAATCTTCAGCAGTCTGCGCATAAGCAGATTTGCCTACAACACCCCATGCCTCAGCATTGAGGTACATCTTAGCCAGCACCATCCAACCCACGTGTTTGTTCACGCGAGAATAGATCTTAGTCTCACTAGCTTGTGGCACATACTTGTGAAGGTCCACCATGATTGAGTCGAAAATTTGGTGACGTTGGCCTTGTTTAGCCTCATATCCATTATCGCCCAATTGTGAAACGAATTGTACGTTACCAAAATTATCAAGCATGAGATAATGATACCAAGCACGGAGGATATAGAGCTCTGCCATATCAGAAGCACGTGCAACATCCAAAGTCACGCCGTTATCATTCTTCACAGAGCGCATCCACTTCATCATAGAGTTACACTTAGAGATTCCACGGTATGCAAATGCCCAAGCATTGTTACCTGCTTGACCGTTGGCAGATATCTCACGTGTTTTAGAATCATAACGGTGGTTGTGGAGAATCCAAAAAACACCACCATCATACCAGTCACCCATGTAACGTGTAGGAGTGATACACTCGTCGGTTGTGTTCTCTTGGAGAGACCAAAAACCCTCGCGATATGCATATCCATACTCACGTTGGAGGTTTACATATACGTCACCCAATTTTGGATCGAAAGCAGTTTCGCTATTCTCAAATCCTTCACGATCATACTCACTATAGATCTCTGGGTTCAAATCACAAGCGTTGAATGCGAACAAACTAACACCTGCAAATACAAAAGGCAAGTTTTTAATATTCTTAATCATAATTTTCAGTCTTTTATTGTGATACAGTTATTAGAATGTCAAGTTAACACCCAACATGAAGGTACGTGGGATTGGATAATAAGTTACCCCCTCAATACCAGGCTCTAGACCTGTCATATTTACGGTCTCAGGATCTACACCAGAATAGTTAGAAAGAGTCAACAAGTTTTGACCTGTAACATAAATACGTGCATTCTTGATATACTTAGCAACATTCTCTTTGATATTGAATGTATAACCGATAGTAAGGTCACCCAATTTTGCATATGTACCGCTCTCAAGATAGTAGTCAGTCATTACCTTAGGAGGAGTAATACCGTTATCAGGACTAACAATCATGTTACCAGAAGCAAGTGATGAGTTGTTACCATAGGCAAGACGCTTGGTATTCAACAATTTACCACCAAATGCACCACGGAGGTTGAATGACAAATCAACATTGTAGAATGACATGCTAGAGCTCAAGCCCCAAGTCACTACAGGAAGAGCATTACCAAGGATGACTTTGTCTTTATTCTTGAGTTGGTTAAACTTCTTCTCACGACCATTTGCGTCAAAACCCCAGAAAGTACCTTCCTCATCAATACGAGAGAACTTGTATCCATAGAAGTTACCTACAGATTGTCCTTCCTCAAGGATTTGGAATTTCTGTGATGTCCATCCTACAGAACCATCACCTACACCACCACGTTGCTTATCGGCCTCAGGGAAGATAAACTCGTCATTACCCAATGAGAGCACTTTATTCTTGTTGTGAGCCAAAGTCAAGCCAAGGTTCCATACGAAGTTCTTTCTTTCAATAGCCACACCATTAAGAGCTACCTCAATACCTTGGTTACGCAAAGAACCTAAGTTGAGAAGCATCGAACTAGCCTCATATTTAGCTGCATCCACTGCATACCAATATAGCAAGTCACGAGTGGTACGGTTATAGTAGTCAATAGCACCGCTGAGTCGACCATTAAGGATAGAGAAGTCTACACCGACGTTCACCTCGTGCTTGGTTTCCCACTTCAGATTTGGATTAGGAACGGTATTGAGAGACCATGTTGCCACCTTGCTATCGCCAAAGTATGCATAATCCTCATTCTTACCCATGCGACCAATCCATGGATAGCAATCGCCTGGCATATTACCAGTCACACCATAACCGGCACGTAGTTTCAATTCCTTCACTACATCTTGTGTATCCATAAAGCTTTCGCGAGAAATCAACCAGCTAGCTGAAACAGATGGGAAGTAACCCCAACGATTGTTCTTACCAAACTTAGAAGAACCCTCTGCACGGATACTAGCATTCAGGAAGTAGCGTTGATCGTAGTTATAGTTGATACGACCGAATACAGAAGCCAATTTCCACTCCTCTTTCCAAGAAGACATGCCAATACCATCCTTAGATCCACCACTGGTCAGGTTGTTCAAACCTTCACCAAGACCCAAGTTATTATACAAGAAGTCATCTGTTGGGAAATAAGTATTGCTTGCGCCAAAGCTCTCTGAAACAAAATCTTGGTATGCATAACCAGCCAAAATGGTAAATGCGTGAGACTGAATCTCATTAGTGTATTGAGCGGTAGCCTCAAACATACGGGTAGTATTGTAGTTATTACCCTTAGACGCATTACCTGTAGTACCATTACCAGCTACAGAGTTAGATGGCAAGTATTTACCAGTAGATTGATTCCAATATTGATACGAACCAAAAGCACTAATGCGAAGACCCGCAATAGGCTTGATGGTAGCACGGATACTACCCAAGAAGGTTTGATCACCACCCTCATCAGTTGGTTGCATCACGATAGCCACAGGGTTAGAGAAACCTGACTTATCAAAGTTCTGATAGTAACCACCATACTTGATATAGTTTGGATCAGATGGATCAGCATAGATTGGCATCGTTGGGTTGTACTTCATAGCTTGTTGATAAGCCTCGTGAGACACCCATGATGAGTTGGTCTTGGAATAAGACGCATTATAGTTAAACTCAAGGATGTTGTTCAACGCGCTTTGGTTTACGCTAGCGCGAGCCATAATCTCTTGATATTCAGAATTTTTAGCCAAACCTTGATTCAACTTATAGTTGATAGAAGCACGGTAATCCACATTCTTCATACCACCAGACAATGCGATGTTATGCTCAGTAGATACAGGTACGCGTGTAATGGCCTTATACCAATCGGTCTCGTATCCATAGTTGGTACCACCAGCAGCCACATACTCTTCAGGAGAGAATAGTTTGATACGACCTGCAGTGTTCGCTGTGCTTACAGAACCAGTGTACTCCACTTGGGTCTTACCCTCTTTACCTTTTTTAGTAGTAATAATCACCACACCTGCGTTAGCACGTGTACCATAGATAGCAGCTGCAGAACCGTCTTTCAAGACGTCCATCGACTCGATGTCATTAGGATTAATATTGTTCATACTTGCACCAGGCACACCATCAATGATGTAAAGAGGAGTGGTAGAACCGGTAAGCGAACCTGTACCACGAATCTGTACGCTAAAACCGCGGTTAGTAGGGTCACCACCACCATCTTTAGACATGGTCAAACCTGCTACCTTACCTTGCAACAAACCTTCTGGACTATTAAAAGCACCTTTGTTGAAGTCTTCTGCTTTGACGCTGGATACAGAACCTGTAATCTCTTTTTTGGTTTGTGAGCCATAACCAATAGCCACAACCTCTTGCAGGACAAGGGCATCCTCTGCAAGTCTCACAATCATTCCATCCTTAGCATCTAAGGTTTGTGTCGCAAAACCCACATAACTAATTTGAATTTTTGCTCCTTCTTTCACATTGAGCACGAAGTTACCATCGAAATCAGTAATCACACCATTGGTCGTTCCCACTTCGAGAACGCTGGCACCAATCACTGGGAAATCGGTAGCATCTTCCAAAACGGTACCTGTAATCTGCGCAGACATTGTCATTGAGAACGCTGCGAAAAGTACAAGTAAAATTGTCTTGTTTTTCATCATGTTTGTGTTTAAAATTAATAAAATATTTTTGCTTTATAGTTTCAAAGTTTCACGCCGACTGGCTGTTTCAATGTTTCCAAAATTATTTCTTGCCTTCCTTAATCATCACTACGCTTACAGCACCCAGGATAAGCAATACACCTGCTGCCACCAACATGCCCACTTGCGAGCCCGCGCATATATACTTAAGGACTGCACCACCTATCAATGCTGCTACAATCTGTGGCAAGCAGATGGTACAGTTGAACAAACCAAGGTAGTACCCCATGTTATCACCCTTGAGCGAGTTAGTAAGGATAGTGAATGGCACTGCCAACATAGCTGCCCATGCTGCACCAATCAGCGCATATGATACGAGCAATACATATTGGTTAGTCACAAATAGTGTAGATACAAATCCTAACGCACCCACTATCAATGAGATAGCATAAGCACCCTTATTGTGGAAGAACTTCTCCAAAGTAGGCATAATCAATGCCCATAGCATCGAACCAACAGCTTGAATAGCAAAGCATACACCTACCCAGTTTCCTGCGGTTTGGAACGCATCAGCAGCCGTATTCACCCCATCCCAACCAAAGCATTGGGTGGCAATAGCACCATTAGAATAGGTCCACATAAAGAGGAAAGCTGCCCAGCAGAAGAACTGTACCAAACCTACAGTCCAGAACGTAGAAGGTGCATTAACCAATAGTTTGATAAAGCTTGGGTCCTCTTTCTTCTCATCCTTCTTAGCCTCAAGTCCGTGGAACTTAGCATACTCCTCAGGATCGAGCTCCTTAACAGTAAAGAACGTGTAGAGCACGCAGAAAATCAACAAAGCTGCGCCGATATAGAAGCTCCACTTCACAGAATCTGGCACCACGCCTTCTGGAGCAGTATTAGCAATACCTACCCAAGTAAAGAGAATTGGGAAGATATAACCTGCTAGCGAACCAGCATTGCAGAGGAATGATTGAATTGAGTACGCTAGACCCTTTTGCTCCTCGTTCACCATATCGCCCACCATCATCTTAAATGGTTGCATGGCAATATTGATCGAAGTATCTAGGAACATAAGCGAGAACAATCCAAACCACATGGCTGCATTCAAACCAAGGAAGAGGGATTGTGTAAAGGTGAAGTTACCTGCATTTGGCAAAAGCAACATCACAGCTACCGCAATGAGCGCACCTACGATGAGGTAAGGTTTGCGGCGACCAAGACGATTCCAAGTCTTGTCGGAATACTTACCCACGAGAGGTTGCACGATCATACCCATCAGCGGAGGGAGTACCCAGAAGAATGAAAGTTGATGAGGATCTGCGCCCAATGTGGCAAAAATACGAGAGATATTAGCACTCTGAAGTGCATAAGCAATTTGGACTCCAAAGAATCCAAAACTGAGATTAAAAAGCTGCCCGAAGGACAAGTTGCGTTTTTCTGTCATGACGATATTTTCTAAATCGGGCACAAAGATACTACATTTTTTTTATACGTGCAAGCGCACATTGCAAATTATCCAAAAAATCTTCCGCAAACGTTTTCGTACAACCATCAATTTCCACCCCTAAACCATAAACCATAGCTCGCTCACGAGCGTCCCCTAAACCCATTAGTTGAAAACCATGTGCATTTACTTAAAGTACTTAAAGATTCAGCGGACGAGTGTAGCGAGTGCTAGCGGTTGCAATATTTTTCGCCCCCCGACACTAACCAACATCGCGAGCGACAAGAAATATAAAATTAGGGATTTAAATACCTGTTGACATCATTATTCTTACTGCCACATTTACTGAAGATTCAGTGATGAGTTTTGGATGTTCCCAAAACGAAGAGCGGTGGCAATTCATTACAGAGTACCTCGTAAAAGCGTGGATCAAGAGTGGCAAAAAGATTTATTAAGATTTCTGCCCAGAGGGCAAGGAGATATTAAGTGTCAACATGTATATAGTCCCCTAAAATAAAATTATCATAAAAATTTCATAGCAAGCGCATGTTGGCGCGCGCAGTTGTTGTTGAAAGAGAAATGTTGTTTCAGTTGTTGATAATGTATTTGTCATGTAGATTGTCTTGCACGAAATTAAAACCCGTATTTACACGGTAAATCGTAGGTGATTCGTTAGTGATTCATTAGTTATTAAGCGCTTCGATAGCACACATCAATTGTATTGACCCCCATTTTTTGGACACATTAAGTGTTTAATTACCTTGAAACATTGAAACAAGTGCCAACGCACATGAAACAAGCGGCTTGCCGCACCCCTGAACCTCTGAACCTCTGAACTCCTAAACTCCCAAAAACACCTATACACATTACTTACTTAAAACAAAAAATAAACTTTTTTACAAAAAAATTTGCTCATATAAAAAAAAAGATATACCTTTGCACATCTAAATAGAAAAACGAAAGAAACACATTATAAATACTAACTACACTTGTCTATGACACGACACGAACAACTGATTCAAGCGCTACAACACAATTTCGGATTTGACTCATTCAAAGGTAACCAAGAAGCCATTATCAACAACCTGATGGACGGCAAAGACACCTTCGTCCTTATGCCTACGGGCGGTGGAAAAAGCCTCTGTTACCAACTCCCATCACTTCTCATGGACGGAGTGGCGATCGTCATTTCACCACTCATCGCACTCATGAAAAACCAAGTGGACGCCATGCGCAACTATTCCGAAGAAGATGGGGTAGCGCACTTCATCAATTCTTCCTTGTCTAGACCAGAAATACATACCGTCAAATCAGACGTACTAGCAGGAAAGACCAAACTGCTATACCTCGCCCCAGAGTCACTCAACAAAGACGAGAATATCGATTTCCTCAAAGAAGTTAAAATATCCTTCTACGCCGTAGACGAGGCACACTGTATCTCTGAATGGGGCCACGACTTCCGCCCCGAATATAGGCGTATACACCCCATCGTAGAACGTATTGGCAAAGCTCCTATCATCGCACTCACTGCCACAGCTACTCCTAAGGTGCAAAATGATATACAAAAGAACCTCGACATGATGGACGCCACCGTCTTCAAGTCATCATTCAACCGACCAAACCTCTATTACGAAGTACGACAAAAAACCGATGACGTCGACCGCGAAATAGTCAAGTACATTCGATCCATGAGCGGTAAATCAGGCATCATCTACTGCCTTAGCCGCAAAACGGTGGAAGAACTCGCCGCTACGCTCAATGTCAACAATATCACGGCACTCCCCTACCACGCAGGCATGGACGCCCCTACCCGCAGCGCCAACCAAGATGCCTTCCTCATGGAGAAAGTACAAGTCATTGTGGCTACTATTGCTTTCGGTATGGGCATCGACAAACCCGATGTGAGATTCGTCATACACTACGACATCCCTAAATCGCTCGAAGGATACTACCAAGAGACAGGTCGAGCAGGACGAGACGGAGGAGAAGGACAATGCATCAGTTTCTTCTCGCAAAAAGACATCGAACGTTTGCGAAAATTCCAACAAGGTAAGCCTGTGGCCGAACAAGAGATTAGCAACCAACTACTTTTCGAAACTCAATCGTATGCAGAAGCATCCATCTGCCGACGCAAACTGATCATGCACTACTTCGGCGAGGAATACAAACAAGACAACTGCGGCAACTGCGATAACTGTCGTAAGAAATACAAGATGGTAGATGCCACCGAACTGCTCACACTTATCTTGGAGACCATACAACAACTCAACGAGAAATTCAAGATCGAGCACATCGTTGACATCATTCTCGGTAGAGAGAGTGCTGCAGTCTTGTCATACAAGCACAACGAACTCGATAACTTCGGTTCTGGAGAAGACGAAGAAGAGGCCAACCTATACGCCATCATCAGACATGCTATGCTGGCTGGCTATATCCGCAAAGATATAGAATCCTACGGCGACCTCAAGCTCAATCCTGCTGGCAAGAAATTCCTCAAGCGTCCTACCACCTTCGAAGTACCTATCGAGGTGCAAGACGATGAAATGGATGGCGAACCTTCTGTGGCAAACATCGCATGCGCAGCAGCCGACGATGTATTGTTCTCCATTCTCAAGGACCTAAGACGCAAAGTCAGCAAACGAATGAACCTTCCTCCATTCGTCATCTTCCAGGACACTAGCCTTGAGGCCATGGCTACATCCTATCCTATCACCATCGAAGAACTACAAAACATCCCTGGAGTAGGAGCCGGAAAAGCCAAAAGATATGGCGACGAGTTCATCAAACTCATCAAGGGATATGTGGAGGAAAACGATATCATCCGCCCTGAGGATTTACGTGTTCGAACGGTAGCAAAGAACTCCGCACGAAAAATCGCCATCATACAAGCCATCGACCGACGCGTCGCGCTAGACGACCTAGCAGAAAGACTAGGAATGTCCATGGAGGAAATGCTCGAGGAAATCGAAGCCATCGTATACTCTGGCACCAAACTCAACATCAAGTACTTCATCGAAGAAGTAGTTGACCCAGATGAAGAAGCAGATATCTACGACTACTTCCGCTCGGCGGACAACGATAGCATACGGAAAGCCATGGAAGAACTCGGAGAAGACGACTACGACGAAATCAATGTTCGACTCGTCAGAATCAAGTTCCATAGCGATCTTGGAAACTAGTTTAGAGGACGGCACATAGTGCCTATGGGACGCCTCTTTGAGGCTACAGGACGCGGCTGAGCCGCTATAGGTTATTAGGTAATGAGAAAAGGAGAAATTGATATCATCACATTAGGTTGCTCAAAGAATCTAGTAGATGCCGAGCGACTGATGCGCCAATTGGAGTTGGCAGGCTATCGCTGTGTGCACGATGCGCCAAACCCCAAAGGAGAGATTGCTATCATCAACACCTGCGGATTTATCGGAGATGCCAAAATAGAAAGCATCGAAATGATTCTGCAGTTTGCTGCAAGAAAAACCAACAAACAACTGCACAAACTCTATGTAATGGGGTGCCTATCTCAACGATATGCAAAAGAATTGCCCGCCGAAATACCCGAAGTGGATGGATGGTTCGGCAAGTTTGATTATCTTGGGATTGTCAAAGAGGTTCAGGAGTTTAGGAGTTTAGGGGTTCAGGAGATACAATCTGAGGGATACGAGCGGACGCTCACCACACCAAGCCATTACACATATCTAAAGATAGCAGAAGGCTGTAACCGATATTGTTCGTACTGCGCAATACCGCTGATTACGGGTAAGTTTACTTCTAGAAAATTAGAAGACATATTGGAAGAAGTAAAGTGGCTAGTCAGCAAAGGCGTCAAAGAATTCAACATCATCGCGCAAGACTTATCTAGCTACGGACTAGACCTCTATGGCGAACACCGATTAGCAGAATTGCTAGACCAAATGGCGCAAATACCTGGCGTAGAGTGGATCAGAATACACTACACCTACCCCACGGATTTCCCATACGACATCCTACCGGTCATGGCTAAACATACCAACATCTGCAAGTACATGGACATTGCCTTGCAACACTGCTCGGATAATATGCTCAAACGGATGCGTCGCCATATCACACGCGAGGAACAAGATGCATTAATAGCTCGCATTCGCCAGGAAGTACCTGGTATCTGCCTGCGCACCACCCTACTCGTAGGACACCCCGGAGAGACTGAAGAAGACTTTCTTCAGCTATGCGAGTGGGTGAAGACTATGAAATTTGACCGATTAGGGGCATTCGCATACAGCGAGGAGGAAGGAACATACGCCGCTAGACATTACACCGACGACATCCCTCAAGAAGAGAAAGATCGACGAGTGGAAACCATCATGGCTATCCAGCAGGAAATTTCTGCACAATTACTAAGCCAAATGGTCGGTACACAACAACGCGTCATCATCGACCGAGAAGAAAACAACTACTACATCGGACGAACACAATTCGACTCACCAGAAGTGGATTGTGAGGTGCTGATTAAGAAGGAAGGCGATGAGCAGAAGGAAAAACTAAAGATTGGAGAATTCTACCACGTAACGATAACGAAGTCAGAGGATTTTGACCTCTACGCACAAATATGAAAACAAAAGAATTGATTCAACACATTGCTACATCTACCTCTACTACCAAAACCCGTACAGAGGAGATGCTCAACGCTACCATTGCAGTACTTCAAAAAGAACTGCTCAACGGCGCTAGCGTACAATTGCAAAACTTTGGTACTCTAGAAATGAAGCGCAAAAACGCACGTATCATCGTACACCCTAAAACACAAGAGCGTACAGAGGTACCCGAGAAAATGCAACTCACCTTCAAACCTTGTGCGGCAGTCAAAGAACAATTCTATAGGGAGGAATAAGGCATGGCTAACGAAAAACTTTCATGGAATCAACTGCGCAAACAAGTAGCGCTAATGGCCAACTGTTCAGAACAAGAAGCTGAGCAGTTCTTAAGCGCATTCATCGAAGCAATACTTACCGGACTCAAAACAGACAAACAGGTCAAAATCAAAGGTATTGGTACCTTTGCTGTCAAGGCCATCGCGCCGCGAAAGAGTGTCAATATCGCCACCGGCGAAGAGTTCGTCATCGATGGATACAACAAACTCACCTTTACCGCTGAGTCTATGCTCAAAGAGAGCGTAGAAAAACGCATCGATACACCCAAAACCGAAGAGATACTAGACGAACTCAGCAACGACCCTATCAAGAAACTCGGCGAACAAGCCATCGAGATTGTGGACATCCTAGCCGACCTAGGACAAGCCCCCAATACCCACCAACCAGTAACTCCTGAACAACCTGAACCTCCTGAACTCCCTGAACAACCAAAAACTCCTGAACTCCCTGAACAACCAGAAACTCCTGAACAACCAAAACAACCAGCCCCCACCAGACGCTGCAACGGCGTCTGCTGGATCATACTCGCCATCGTCTTGCTCTGCATAGCAGGTGCCGGATGGTACTTCCGCAACACACTCATACAATGGTGGCAATGCATGCAGGATTGCCAACCACAACCCGAAGAAACAATCATACAACCCGTTGACACGCCTACTACCATCCAACCCGTCATCGATACACTACTCATAGATACAACTGCGCTAGACACAACCGTAGTCATCGAACCAGAACCGCTACCGCTAGCCGAGCAACCTCGAGACCATAGCGATACACTCACTATAGAAGTCGTCAACAAGGCCAGCCGACTCACATGGATTGCTTATAAGCACTACGGTGAAAAAGACCTCTGGGTATTTATCTACGAGGCCAAC
Organism: Paludibacteraceae bacterium; assembly: GCA_045612045.1. Lineage (GTDB taxonomy): Bacteria > Bacteroidota > Bacteroidia > Bacteroidales > Paludibacteraceae > Colicola. The sequence goes on from JAZKYJ010000019.1 coordinate 19,273, forward strand.
AGACATATCATCAAGCATCCTGCACAAGTGAAGATCGGACAGAGACTCGTCATCCCTAAGCTACCCGAACAGTACCGCGACCTGAGCAACCCTGAAGTGCGAGCTTTGGTGGATAGCCTATCTGCGGAATATCTCAAAAAGAAGAAGTAAACCCCAACAGAGAAGGGATACATTAGGGATAGGTATGAGATAGACCTACCGGAAACAACCCGCTGACACCCAATCCATTCATGAACACCGACGCCATACATATCCAGGGAGCACGGACACACAACCTCAAAAACATCACCGTTGATATTCCACGCAATCAATTGGTGGTGATCTCTGGAGTGAGTGGCAGTGGTAAGTCTTCGCTTGCCTTCAATACGCTCTTCGCAGAAGGACAACGACGCTACGTAGAAAGCCTCAGTTCATACGCTCGACAGTTTCTCGGAAGAATGCAAAAACCCGACGTGGATTTCATCGAAGGCATTCCTCCGGCCATAGCTATCGAGCAGAAAGTCACCAACCGCAATCCACGAAGCACGGTAGGCACTGTCACAGAGATATATGAGTTTCTCAAACTGCTCTTTGCACGTGCCGGAAAAACCATCTCACCTATCAGCGGACTCGAAGTCAAACGTCATAGTGTACACGATGTGGTAGAATGCCTGCGAACACAATCGGCAGGAGCCAGAGTCTTTCTGCTGTCACCTATCGTCGCTGACAACCTCACACAACAACTACAGATATGGCAACAGCAGGGTTTTTCACGACTCTATCGCATACACGCTGACCATCAGACCGAAACCCTACGCATCAGCGACCGACTTACATCCCAACCACTGGAACACCCCTCAGAGACGAAAGATAGCCTATACCTGCTCATCGACCGACTGATAGCAGACGGCAAACCCGAGACATTCAATCGCTTTGCAGACTCCGTACAAACGGCCTTCTTCGAGGGGAAAGGCGAATGCTATATGCACGTCATAGACCCGGTAACACAGACGACTACCCTCCTATCCTTCTCAGAGCGATACGAGGCGGACGGCATCACCTTCATCGAACCTACCGAACACCTATTCGACTTCAATAACCCCATCGGCGCCTGCACCACATGCAAGGGATTCGGCAACGTCATTGGCATAGATCCTGACCTTGTAGTGCCCGACAAATCCAAAACCATCTACGAAGGAGCCATAGCCTGCTGGAGAGGAGAGAAAATGAGCAAGTGGAACGACGCACTCATCTATTCTGCATCTGAGTTTGACTTTCCCATCCATACCCCATTCTACGCACTCACACAGGAGCAAAAACAATTGCTATGGACCGGAAACGAACATTTTCATGGTCTCAATGACTTTTTCCACGAACTCGAAAGCAAGCAATATGCCAAGATTCAATACCGCGTCATGCTCAGTCGCTACCGCGGTAAGGCCATCTGTCCCGACTGCCTTGGACTACGCCTGAGAAAAGAAGCGCAATACGTACGCATACACGGCAAGAGCATCACCGACCTTTGCCAGATGCCTATCAGCGAACTCATACCTTGGTTTGAACATCTACCACCACTAGTCGCCTATCCTACAGACGACACACACATAGATGATCCCAAGTATAAAGATCCCTATGCACACCTTCTAGCAGAGATTAGGTCTAGACTACAGTTCATGCAAGACGTCGGACTCAGCTACCTCACACTCAACCGCATGTCATCCACCCTATCAGGCGGAGAAGGACAACGTATCAACCTGGCTAAATCCTTGGGTAGCAGCCTGGTAGGATCACTCTACGTACTCGACGAACCGAGTATCGGACTACACCCACGCGACACACAACGCCTCATTCACGTCCTCTCACAACTCAGAGACCTTGGCAACACCATCGTCGTGGTTGAGCACGACGATGAGATACAAAAAGCTGCAGATTATAGCATAGAGATCGGCCCAAAAGCCGGCAGACACGGAGGTGAAGTAATATATCAAGGAACTCCCAAACTGGAAAAGTTCACCTACAATATCCCAGCTATTCGACGCCCTTGGAACAACTATATCGAGCTACTAGGAGCCACCGAAAACAACCTCAAGAACATCACAGTGCGCTTCCCCCTCAACGTCATCACCGTAGTCACAGGCGTCAGCGGTAGTGGCAAGTCGTCGCTTGTGAGCAAAGTACTCTATCCTGCCCTCAAAAAGCACTATGGAGGTGTAGCTGAACGGACGGGTGACTTTGGCAGTCTGCGCGGTAGCCTACACCTGATTCACGACGTGGAGTTTGTAGACCAAAATCCACTCACCAAATCCTCACGCTCCAATCCCGTCACCTACCTCAACGCCTACGACGAGATACGCCGACTATATGCCGAACAACAACTCAGCAAACAACTCGGATTCACGCCTGCGCACTTCTCCTTCAACACACCTGGCGGACGCTGCGAAGCATGCCAAGGAGAAGGAAAAATCACCATTGAGATGCAGTTTATGGCGGATGTGGTATTGGAATGCGAGCACTGCCACGGCAAACGATTCAAGCAGGACGTACTGGATGTACTATACCGTGACAAAAACATCTACGATATCCTAGAGATGACGGTCAATCAAGCCATTGAGTTTTTCTCAGAAGACCCCAACTGCAAGAAGATCGTACAGCGATTGCGCCCATTGCAAGACGTCGGCATAGGTTATGTCAAACTCGGCCAAGCGGGCAGCACCCTCTCTGGAGGTGAGAGTCAGCGCGTCAAACTCGCCTCATTCCTCTCGCAGGAGAATGCACGACCTACCTTGTTCATTTTCGACGAGCCAACCACTGGTCTGCATCATCTAGATATTCAGGTATTGCTCCGAGCATTGAATGCCCTCATCGGTCGTGGTCATACGGTGCTCATCATCGAGCACAATCCATCTGTGATCTTAGCTGCAGACCACATCATTGACCTCGGTCCAGAAGGTGGTGAAGGAGGAGGTACAATCGTAGCCGAAGGCACACCCGAGCACATCATGCAGTGCTCCCATAGCCACACCGGCCGAGCCCTCTGCTCCATACAAGACTGCTTCATCTATTCTGAGAATTAGAATCCAAAGGATTCCCTAAACCACAGCGCCTCTGGCGCGTCCCTAAACCCTAAACAGTGGCACTCCGTGCCGTCCACTAAACCATAGCTCGCATCGCGAGCGTCCTGTTGATAATTCACCGCTTTTTCAAACGTTTTCGAAGAAATATATATTTTTTATTAAAAATATTTGCTCAATTCAAAAAAAATGTGTATCTTTGTCGCGTTATTGAGTTTTAATCGTAAACGGAATTATTTAACCATTAGATAACCATACAACACATCATGGAGCATTTATCTCACAAATCTCGTCTCACCGCAGTCCTTTTGAGTCTCGGTATGCTCATGTTTTTTTTCTTTACCGCGCCTGCATACGCGCAATCTCCCAACCCATCCTTCAAGTCTACTTCTCCTTACAGAATAGCAAACCCAGCCTACTCAACCAAGCAGGCTGACCCAAGTTCGTTTGGTCATCAGACTTATCGTTCCACTATCTATACGCCTTTTGGTAATGGTACCCCATCATCAAATAACCCTTCAGGCAACAGCGGTTCAGGCGGTAGCGGTGATAGCGATGATGACATCGGTATTCCTGGATGGGCAGATACGCCGAGCGAGCCTCTACCAATCGGCGATACTGTTCCACTCTTCCTCTTCACTGCAGCGATGATAGCGATAATCTTCATCAAACAACGCAGAAAACAATTTCAAACAACCACTCACACAAGTAACAACCACTCAAACAACGATACAAACGAAATGACTCTCACCCAACATACCCGCAAATCCTTCCGCAAGCTCCTCATGCTTGCTTTGCTCCTTTGCGTCGTTGGTGAGGCGAGTGGACAGACAAAAACAGACACCACATTAAACAAAAAACAAAATGCAGCCGCAGCAGCAACCAAAACCATTTACTTCCGTCCTTCAACTGTTTGTATAGACGGAGGTTATACATATACAGGAGGTAGTGGTTCTAATATTGCGTGGGTTAGATATGGTTCTAGTAATAGGCGCTATTTTATCGTTGAAAAGCCATCTAACAGTAGCACTCCTACATATCATGCTTTTACAAAGACTCTAGAGATTCTCCCGAACGGAACTACTGCAGCAAAAGCGACAAAGAGTCGTTTCTTATCAGCTACCTTAAGCACAACTAGTTCATTTTCATGTTATCGCGTATACAATCTTACAACAGACGAAGACAACGCTAAAAAAATTGATATCACTCAAGCCAGATCTAATTCCACCATTAGTGGTAAAGTACAAAACTGTATTCCTAACAATGAATGGTGGCTTAACAATGGTGCATATGGACAAACATGGACTAGTAAACTTATCTCCGTAGCTGATATGGGTGATAAAAACTTAGTCGCAATACAAGAAGGATATTGGGCAGGCGGAGACGAAAGTAGTAGTACTAAAAAAGGATATTATTTTGGATATTACCTAGAAAATGACGCGCATATTTATTTTGAAAACAAAAACGATTGGAGTGCACCAACATTTTTGAGAGGAAAAGATATTTATGCTTATAGTCAGGCAATGACTAAAATCGATAGTACGAACTTGTACTACTGCAAATTGGCAGCACCTACTTCTGATGTAGAAAGTGGAATTGCATACACGGATTACGCTTTTATTAGCAAAGCGACAACAAAAGGATACGATGTAAACAATGAAGATGAGTTATTATGGAAGCGCTGGCCTCACGCTACAGATAATGCTACGGATCTTGCATTCAGTAGCAAAGACAATAATTCATTTGATAAACTCCGTAAAAAATCTGGTTACAGTTATACTGGCGCACTATCAAATAAACTCAGCGGAACATATAATTTATTTATCCCAGGTTCTGCGAATGACGCCATTCCAACCCAAGTTTCTCTAACTGACCAAAAGTCTCTTAATCAAGAACATACTTTCATAGTTGAAACGGGTGGAAAAATCAACATGTATGTGCATGCTTTAGATTATTACACCAATATCGTAAGCAACTCTCCGAGAACAGATATAAGCGGCACACGCAATGAGAAGGTTGTATATACCTCTACTGTATGGCTAAGTGCTCATGCCGAGGATGGTTATGACTTTATTGGATGGTTTGAGAAAGATAATTTAGGTAATCTGACACGTCTTTCCACTTCATCACAATACCATTATGAAGTAGAAAGAACAAATCGTACTATTGTTGCTAAGTTTGCTGATAAGAAAAAATTTAGAATGCAGATTTTTGAGAACAAGTCTGAGACTAGCATCTACGATAAAAATGATTGGACTGACAGTAATCAAGGCGGAACATTAACATTTAGTTATACTAAGACTGATGGTACACCCTATACAGAAACAATAGACGATGCCAATCATCACACCAAGGATGACATTCATCCTAAAAAAACACTAACGATTACTGCAACCCCAAAAAGTGGCTATATTTTTGTTGGTTTTTGGAATAATTTAGGATATCCTGTAACTACCAATCCATGGAACATGACCAATCCAGGCAGTAGTGACGAGACCGTTACTGCTCGCTTTGCAAAGATATTCCAACAAAAAGTTTATGCCTATACATATAACGCCGAGACGGATGTATTTGATGCAAAGGGAACTTCTGGAGGTTCTGTGACTATTGAATATCCAAGAATAACAAATACGAATGCAGGTTGCGAAGAAGCCCGTGTAACAACAACTGGTGAATGGTCAGACAATGTATTGGCAGAAAAGACAACCATGACCATAACTGCAAGTGCTGCAGATGGATATGAGTTCTTAGGATGGTATAGTACAGCAGGTGAACCAATAGATTGGATGAATCAAGAAGGAGCAAAAGTTAGTTATACGGCAAACGCTGCATATACCATTGTGGCTCGTTTCCACAAACCATTCACCCAAGCCTTTGATGTTCAAACCGAAATAGGTGGTCAATATCAAAATAGCACAACCGGTGGTTCTGCAACGATTACATACAACAATACCACTACTAATTTAACCGATCAGTTGTTAACTATATCTAATATGGAGCAAGGTACAATGGTAACATTGAACGCTACACCAAATGATGGATATAGATTTGTAGGTTGGTACAACGGTAGTGGTGCATTGGACTCTAGCAGTCCAAGATACACCTACTGCGCAGAGGATAGTAAAACTGTTCATGCTCGCTTTGCACCAAGCAATATCACTCTATCTGTAGCCGTACTCAACTACAACCCAGAATATGACAAATTTGAGGAATATGGTTACGAGTACAACACCATAACGCTTAAAGAAAATTCTACAGTATTAAAAGAGTCTTACAGTTCATTCAAACAGAAGTTTGAAAACGCAACCACAGTCACCCTCACCGCCACTCCAGAAGAAGGAGAAGATGGCTATGACTTCGTAGGTTGGTATATGAACGATGAAAAACTATCAGTAGGAACGAACGATCTCTACACCCTAACAGAAGCCAACCCTACTGAACTAAGACTCAACCTATCTGGTGCCGTAGCAGTCAATGCTCACTTCGCTCCAAAGAAGTGTTGGGAAGTAATTATCAGAAATAACATTGGCGGATTATTTACTGTGCAATATAGTAGAGATGCTAATTTCACTGCATACAAAACAGCAGAGTCTGCCTTAGACCATTATACCTACACTTATTTTGCTTTCGGCACGACATACGTAAAGGTATCACCTCAACCTATCCATGGATACAAATTATTGGGATTTAAAGTTGGAGGAGTTTATTCACAACCAGAAAAAAATAACATTGTTACATATGCTCCCAAATATAACGAAGGGGAGAGTAAAAAGTCACAAGTTATGACAAATTTTGTTCGTGAAGACGAGCAGATAGTATACCTAAATTTAAAAGGAAGTGACGGAAATATACCTACAGAATGGACTACAAATGATCTTGATCAATATGCATACTATGCATTTGTGGATAACTCATTCTACACCGCGAAAAATAATCTTCAATTAAAATGGATTAAAATGACACATGTACAAGATGATTGTTACACATGTACGATACCAGGAAACATGTATAACAGAATAAGTTTTGTACAAATTGGCAAAGATTCTGAAGGTTATTTTGTTACAAAAAAGAAAGGCGATCTAACAAGAGATAGGGTAATTATTGATTTTGACACAATCCAACATTTGGGTCTAAATTACGTTAGAGACACATTAAAGCTTGAAAATCGAAGAACATCCTTAACCGCCATCCCTTCCACTCGCTACAATTGTTATAGAATTAAAGGTATATATAGCTCTAATACAGGCAACGGACAACCAGGATATGTAGATGGTTGGGTGGCTCCTCCTACTCAAGAAGGCGACTACCGACTCATCTACATCGAGCAAAAAGTAGCTAGCAAAACTAAGATTGATACAACATATATTTTTGAGGATGGCGACCGTATTAAGAAGGTGTCTTCTGGTAACAAAACCGACATTGTCAGCCTACATATATATAATAAGGTGTCAAAAGACAACAATGGCAACCTAACAGGCACTGCACTCAACAACCCAGAAATCATCCTACAACAATGGAATGAGTCTACTAAGCAATGGGAAGATGTAGAAGGACAACGCTATATGGTGTTTGGTCCACTACAAACAGACGATACAGATCACGTCCGTATGCCAGGACGCAAGAATACGGTTCAAGTAGTTGTAGACAAAGGAATCAACGCTATCAAAGCAGAGAAAGACGACGCGACTAAAGACTATGGTAGTGGCGTTTGGAATTTCTACATTACACAAGAGAATGGAAACGTCAAACTTGAACTAGACAAAACAGAGAAATACACAGGAAAATACTATATCCGCACCCCTAATGCTGATGGTCAGTACCATAACTTCACGCACCCAGGTAACATCATGTCCTACTCTGAGTATGCAAAGAACAACCACGATTACTCACACTACTTTATCCGCTATGTGGACATCAACGAAGATGGTACACCTACTGTTGAAGCAGGTAAACACCCTGTAGTGAAGTTCTGTGTCGCTAATGACTACGCCATCAACCTCAGCAAAGAGTTTACCAACGTGCAGAATCGTTTCGAGACCGAAGAAGATATCTATGTACTCAATGCAGGCGACCTCCCAGCAGACGCTAGCGTACGCTTCGGTTGGGATATACGCACCAACCGCCTCACACGCGCGTATATCGCTAACACTACCATCAAGAATAACGAGTACCTCGTGGTAGAAGGAACCAACATAGGCAGTCCATCTGGCGATGATACATACTTCACCGATAACTCCAACTGGCTATATAGCATCGACCTTCCTGATGCTACAGCAGGCGCTACCGCCAAGGTAAAAGCTAAGATGAACGGTCAGTATCAATACTTTATGGGTGCAGAGCATGGTTCACCGAATGAATACGAAACCCTCATCAGCGGTAATGGTGCAAACACCTACCCTATCCGCTTGCTCTACGACTTCAAGGATGACCGCTTCACCACCATCTATCGCCCCGATGCTGCACTCAGCGGAACAGTCAACCTAGAGACCCCTGTGATGATCGAGCGCGAACATAACGACGCTCCTACGCAAATACAATTCAATCAAGGAGCAGAGATCACTGTAGAAGATGACAACTTTGACCAACCTGCATACGCAGTTATGACCTTCCTAGAGAGCGTACTTGCCGACGCAAGCAAGACGCACCACGAGAAGATGTTCTACTGGATATCCTTCCCATTTGATGTATGCATCAGAGATGTCTTTGGCCTCGGTGACTATGGCAAGTACTGGATCATGGAAGAGTACAACGGCGCACAACGTGCCAAGTCAGGTTTAGCACAAAACAACTGGAAGTACATCACCAAGAAGTCACATATCCTAAAAAAAGACACAGGTTATGTGCTCTGCCTCAACTACAGCCAGATACTCCAAGACCAACTCTTCAAGAGCTATGGCGGTAGCGACAAGACACTCAACAGCGGTAGACTCAGCCTCTACTTCCCATCCAATGGTGTGATCAGTCCTGCGGCTATCAAAGGTGGACAAGAGAGAACAGTGACTCTCGAACAATATGAAGACGCTAACACAGCTTGGAACCACCACAACTGGCATATCATCGGTGTACCATCGTTTGCAGATCCAAAGTTCGTTGATTTACAAGGTGATATTCCATTCGTATATCAGTACTGGCACCCAGGTGATGCATATGCTGCCAAAGCATACACTGAAATCACTTTCCATGCGATGCACGCATACATGGTACAGTATCATGGCAAAATCAAATGGCAAAGCATTGTCAACACAAGTGATGGTAATGTCCAACCTAAGGCGCTTGCAGCTAAGACGGACGAGCAAGCAGACAAGAACATCATGCTTCGCCTTGAGCTCCAACAAGCGGGCAGCACCCTTGACAAGACATACGTTCAACTCCGCAACGACAAGGGAACCAAGGGCTTTGATATGAGTCTCGACCTCACCAAGATCATCAATGCCGGAGCTAACATCTACTCTATCGTGGACAACCACGAGATGGCTGGTAACGCTATTCCTAAAGAGGAGACTGTTCTTCCTCTCGGCGTGGTAATCACCGCCGCAGGCGAGTACACTATCTCCATGCCTAATGGCACCGAGGGTATAATGGTTGAACTCATTGACTACGAGCAAGGTACATCTACCAACCTCCTCATGAGCGACTATACCATCACCCTCGACAAGGGCACCTTCAACCAACGCTTTGCCCTCCGCCTCGTACCAGACAAAACAGCCACTAGCGTAGAAGATATTACAGGCGATAGCAACGACGACAATGTCCGCAAGCTCCTCATCGATGGCGTTCTCTACCTCCAACAAGGCAACAACACCTACGACGCCCAAGGGCATGCAATTCGTTGATGAATTGCATGTTAAAGAGTTTCACGCGCAGAGCGCTATTTCACGCAGCAAAGCTGCTATTTCAAACTTTTAAACATTGAAACAGCGAAGCGGTGAAACTTTTAAACATTGAAACAAGCAGCAACGCTGCCTGATACAGCGAAGCGATGAAACAGCGAAGCGGTGAAACCTTTAAACATTGAAACAAGCAGCAACGCTGCCTGATACAGCGAAGCGATGAAACAGCGAAGCGATGAAACTTTTAAACATTGAAACATGAATATAAAGAATTTTGAAGATTTAGAAATTTGGCAAACTGCTCGGGAACTATCTAAAGAGGTATACACGATATCTAGAACTCCAGAGTTTGCTAAAGATTATAAATTTGTAGGACAAATCACTTCAGCCGCAGGATCTATTATGGATAATATAGCAGAGGGATTTGAGAGAGATGGCAACAAAGAATTCTTACAGTTTCTTTCAATAGCGAAAGGTTCTTGCGGAGAAGTTAGGAGTCAACTATATAGAGCTTATGATATAGGATATATTGAGCAGGAAACTTTTGACTCACTTATAAAACAAACTAAACAATTAAGTAGTAGCATATATTTCTTTATGCAATCAATAAGAAAAGCAGAAATTAAAGGTAATAAATATAAACAATAGACTAAGTTTCAAAGTTTCACACGCAAAGCGCTATTTCACGCAGCAAAGCTGCTATTTCAACCCATGAAACTCTGATACAGCGAAGCGGTGAAACAGCCCACAGGGCGTGAAACAGCGAAGCGATGAAACATTGAAACAAGCAGCAACGCTGCGTGAAACAGCGAAGCGATGAAACTTTTAAAAATATAAACACAACATACCATGATTAAAGTTCTCTACTCATCCACTCTAAGACATTTAAGTGTCGCATGTATCCTCGTATTGCTAGCTTGTTTACCAACCAACGCTAAGGCACAGTTCTATTACGCCGACGAATACTACGCCGACGAATACTACTATGATGAAGCATACTACGATGAAGCATACTGCTCCTACGGGTCGTACATCTACGAAGCCTTCGAATCTAGCAACCCCAGCGAAGGCATCAGCAGCAGACGCAATTCGGATAGCTGGGACGATGACGGATACGGCGATGATGAGAACCTCAACCCATCCGACCCGCTGCCAATTGGTGATTCCAGTATTCTATTCGTCATGGCAGCCATAGCAGCAGGCATCATTTTTATTCAACAACGCAAACGCAAACAATCAATGAAACCACTCTCCACACATAAAGCACATAAGATTCTCCTCCTACTCGGATTCCTCTTCCTAGCAGGACAATCCTTTGCGTGGAAACCTATCATGATCGGTCACCGCGGTTGCCGCATGGGTGTAGAGAACACCGAACAAGCATTCCTCAATGCCATCAGAGAATATGGTTTCCAAGCCCTTGAGTGCGATGTCAAGATGACCAAAGACCTAGTACCAGTTTGCTGGCACGATGATAATCTTAGCAAAGGTTCTCATAACTATGCTATTGCAAGCACCAACCTCGCCACATTGCAAGCGGAGAAGCTCACCCAAACTCGCAATGGTACAACCTATACAGGCTATATCTGTACCCTTGACCGCTATATGGAGATCTGCCGCGACTACAACGTGATTCCTGTCATCGAACTCAAGTATACCACAGGTATCCAGGATGATGACATGAGCAACTTCAGCAAGATCTACGAGGTTATCAAAAAATACAACATGCAGGATCGCACCATCATCCTTGGATTTAAGGAAGGTCTTCTATACGTTCGCGAAAACTACCCAGAACTCCGTTGCCAACACCTGGTGACTAGCATCAACCAAACCAAACTGGCTGATGCCAAGAACTACGACTGGGATATATCCTCATGCTACTACGTGGATGCTAGCACCTACGTTACCCAAGCGCTAGTACAACAAGCTAAGGACTACCAACGCAAGGTATCTCTTTGGACAATCAACTCTGCATCAGACTACGCGAAATACGCTGCATATGGTGTCAATTTCGTGACATCCGACGACCTCAAACTCAAGGAAATAGCGGATCTTACAGGCACCGACCCTAACGTGTCATACACCCCTGGAATCACCAAAACTATCTACTACCGTCCTTCTACCACCAACTTCACCAAAGGTTATACCAACCTAACAACCAAAGGTTCTGATGAGGGATGGAACAATGTCTATTGGACCAAGAACAGCCGTGTATCTGCCTCAGTGCATGGTCCTTACAAGGCAAATATCTATCTAGATTACACCAAGACCAAGACCCACGCGGACTTAACTTCCACTCCTTCTTCACGTTTCATCCCTATTGCTGTTCCTGACAACTACGATGGCGTGATTACCTACCGTCTCAATTCTACCACGGCTACCGAGGCTAACTATACCACATGGAAATATGCTAGTGCGGGAGCTGGTATCACCAATAGCAACACCGTACCTAAGTTCACCAACACCGCCCAAATCCCTACCCCAGAGAAGATTCCTACCGATGGCAAGAACCTACTCTGCAACAAAGAAGGATGGTGGGACGTATGGTATTGGGCATACTACTTGCCTAAGAACAATGGCGTGACCATGTATTTCGCCAACATCGATCAATGGCAAAACGTACAACTGCTCACGGGTAAGGATATCTATACCACTCCTACTGATCCTACTACTGCCACTATCTCTGGCACTAAGCTTGCATACTTCAACCTCAATGCCAACGAATATGGTTATCTCCACTATGGCTTTATCGGCAATGGTGCCAATTGGGATAATAGTAAGACCATTCCATACGTAGGCGGAAGCGAAAGCCAATGGGTATATGACGCTACCTCTGATTTCAGCGAAAATAAGACCGATGCTGCTAAAAACTCCAACTCCAACCAAAACCGTATCGAAAACCGTAGCAAGAAAGCAACCAACCATACAGGCCTCCTAGAGAATCTTCTCATAGGTGTCAACCTCTACACCCCTGGAGCCGCCAACGCTTCGCCGCTAACTCACCATCCACTAGCTTCATATACCAATATCAACCATACACAGACCTTCATCGCAGAGACAGGTGGTAAAGTGGCAGCTACAACCTACAAACTCACGGGTGCTAACACCACCACCAAACAAACCAAGGCCGCTACCGCAGGTACATTCTCACTAGATGCAGCCTACACCGCTATCACCACCGTAACCGCTACACCTGAGGTGGGTTACACCTTCGATGGTTGGTACCTCAACGACACTAAGGTCAGCAGCTCTCTTACTTACACCTTCGACGCTCCTAACAAGGCACAAACACTGACCGCTAGATTCCTCCTTGGTGCGAAGAAGAAAGTACGCGCGCAAGCGTTCCTATATGATAGTACCAACGACAAATGGAACTGGACTGACAGCAACGATGGTGGTACCTTCACCATCACCCATAGCGGCGGAACCGTTTACAACCACACGGTCGTAGGTTTCCAAGACAACCTCACCTTCACCCTGGATCCTGCCACCTTTGAGGCCACTCCTAACAGCGGATATCACTTCATCGGATGGTGGAACAACACCAAGGGAGTGTTTACAGACAACCCATGGACCATGGCTAACCCTGCAGACTACGACCAGTCCGTCACCGCACGCTTTGCACCACTCTATACTCAAAAATACCAGGTTACCAACAATGGCGGTACAATCAAAGTGGATTACAACAACGGTCTAGCCACATTAGGCACATACAATGCTAGCGTTACCATCACCACATCAGGCACTGTCCAAACCTTGCCTAACGAACCTATCACACTAACAGCCACTCCTAACCCTGGTTACGAATTCGAAGGTTGGTGGGAGGGTAGTTCACGCATCAGCGTCTCTGCCGAATATGTATACAACGCGACATCAGACAAAAACATCACCGCACGTTTCAAAGAAAACACGGTCACACAGGCTGGAAACTTCCGACTCAAATACATCGAGCAAACAGCCAAAAGCATGACCGTCATCGAAGAAGACTATTCCATCTGCTCCGACGAAATACCGCTAGACGCAGCGGGAACTGAAACTATCGTCAGTATGCACGTCTATAACCTATACAAAGAGGTAGATGGAGAAAACTACGATGGTATCAACAACCCCGAGATTATTCTACAACAATACAATGGTACTCAATGGATCGACATCGAACGCCATTTGGTATTCGGACCACTACAAACAGACCCCAATGGTGATCCTTCAGATGTCATCAAACTACCTAACCGTAAAAACGCAGATGACAATATCGTTGTTGCTCCAGGTATTGATGCCATCAAAAATGACACCTACTACAGCGATGACAGAGCACTAAAAGGTTGCGGCGTATGGAACTTCGTCATTGTGCAAGATGGCACATCTGCCAAACTAGATCTCCAGCGAACACATCGCTATACTGGAGACTACTACATTCGCACCGAAAGTACGGAGGGGGGATACAACCACTATGCTAAACACCTATTCACCTACTCCGAATATGCATTCGGCAACTATGGCAGTACACACGATTTCACGCACTACTTCTGCGACAACGTGCCTGCAAATGGTAATGTGAAATTCACCATCGCATGCGATAATAACTCTGCACTAGCTCATCCTCTACTCATCAACAACGACCGCTTTGCATACGACGAATATACCACCGACCCATATGTCACTAACCAAGCAGGAGAACCTGTCCTACCTGCATTGGCTAGCGTACGCTATTCCTGGGACATCATCACCAACCGTCTCACACGTGCATACATCGCTGAGAGCAAACCTACTCTGCTCAACGAATACCTCGTCATCGCAGGAGCTACGACTTCTACAGATGCCAACTATCCATATTTCTACGACAATACCAACTGGGTATATAGTATTGACGTAAACTATAAACTAGATGATAAAGCACAAGTCAAAGCAAAATACAATGGTAAGTACCAATATTTCTGGGGCAACGAATCCATTGGAAGAGCATTCATATACAGCGATAGTGAGGACAACACCACCCTCTCCTACCCTGTACGTATCATCTATGACTTCAAGGAAAACAGATTCTCTACCATCTACAAACCCAATGATGTCATCAGCGGACCAGTAGACTTGGCTATACCAGTGATGATCCTACGCGAACACAACAACCCCGCTACACAAATCATATTCAATAGCAATACGGATAAACTCACCGCCAAAGGCGACAGCAAATACGAATATGATTACCCTGCATACGGAGTTCTTACTTTCCTCGAAGATAAGTTCGCTACCGACGCTACCACTACCAACCACTACGAGAAGATGTTCTACTGGGTATCCTTCCCATTCGACGTCAAGATCTCTGAAATAGCAGGACTAGGTGAATACGACAACTATTGGAGAATACAATACTACAATGGCGCAAAACGAGCACTACAAGGACTGCCTGAAGGTACCACTGGATGGGAATATATGCCTGCTGACGGCACACTACTAGCCAATACCGGTTATGTGGTTTGCCTCAACTATAGACGACTTTGCAACCACTTCGGATACACCGCAGGACAAGGACGCAAACTGAGTCTATACTTCCCTTCGGCTAACAAAGTGAGCCCAGCAGACGTCAAAAATCAAGCAGATATCACCATCACATTGGATAACCACCCTAGAGGCGAGAAAGTAGCATGGAACCACTGGAACTGGCACCTACTCGGAGTTCCTTCATATGCCAATTCCGACTTCCAACCTACGCAAAATGACATACCATTCTTCTACCAATACTGGCACCCTTCAGACGGTTATGCTGCAGTAGCATACACAGAAGTAGACTTCTACGCTATGCACGCTTATATGGTGCAATACGCAGGAGAAATCACATGGAGCAATATCGTCAATACTACTCCTAGCGAACTCGCTGCCAAGAAAAACAGCAGCAATATCGACAAAACTATGCTACGCATTGAACTACAACAAGCTGGCAAAACAGCGGATAAAACCTATGTTCAGCTCAGAGAAGAAGAAGGTACATTGGGATTTGATATCAACCTCGATCTTACCAAGATTATCAACCAGGGTGCCAATATCTACACGATGCACTACGGCGATCAAATGGCAGGTAATATCATACCGGCAGAAGAAACTACCATCCCTCTCGGAGTAGTCATCACCGCTGCTGGTGAGTATACCTTCACGATGCCTTCTAACGCCAACGGCGTAACTGTAGAACTCATTGACTACCTACAAGATACCAAAACCAATCTCACTGCGTTAGACTACACCGTCAACCTGCCCGCTGGCAACTTCGAAAACCGCTTTGCATTGAATATACAACCTGACAAAGTAACAACCATACTCGAAGAAAACACCTTGACAGATAAGCACGAAGATATACGAAAACTCATCATTGATGGAGCACTATACTTTATCAAAGATAGCAACATCTACGATGCACAAGGTCATAGCATTCGATAATCAGAGAACTTTGCAACTCTAAAGTACAGCAACGAGCCCATAAGGCGGCTCACTTTCCTAACCACAAGAGTCCTAATTTTCAACTCTTGTGGTTTTTTTTTATAAAAAACTTGTACATTCCCATTTTTTTTTGTACCTTTGCAGCAGATTTATCATTATTCTATAAATTACTTTATAGCAATATTTTTCAACCATCATTGGGGTGATAAAACCGGCACCCTATTTTTCCTGAAATTTTAATTTATCATTATGCAATACGACATGCAAAAACTCGGGCGAATGACGCTCGACCAACTTAAAGAAATTGCCCAAGGATTTCAAATCAAAATCCCCCGCAATGTGACAGAGAGAGAATTGATCTATGAGATTTTGGACGCGCAAGCTGTGCAATATGGTGCAGCGTTTCAGGCACGCGAAGAAGCACGCGAAGAAAAGAAACGCGGCAAACGTCAGCGCATACAAAATGCTCCACAAAAAGTCAATACCGCTAACCTGAAAGGTAATCGCGTATTAGCCACCGTAGGTAGCAAGGAGGAGACGATGGAACAGATCAAAGAAGAACAAGCCAAACAACCCCAACCCAAGCCAGTGGTTTCTGCAGTACCAACCATTTCTCTAGAGAATTTGGACAAAAAAGCACCTACGGGCGACAATGCCACTGTAGAACAAACACAGGTAATCCCCACCGAGTCTACCCCTAACGCAGAACCAAGCGCCACTACCAACGAAGAGGGGAAAACCGATGAGGCCAAAAAGAAAAAACGCGGTCGTCCTAAAAAAACGAAGAGCAGTGAGACAGCGAAAGACGGCGAAGTAGTGAAGAATGGCGAGACAGCACAAGACAAGGAAGAGGGGAAGAGCGGTGAAGCGGTGAAAGATGGCGAAGAGGTGAAGAACGGAGAGACGGTGAAAGACGGCGAGACGGTGAAAGACGGCGGGACGGTGAAAGACGGCGGGACGGTGAACCCTCATACACCTAGCAAACAGGCTGAAACACAAGCAGCAAAACAAGAGCGCATCAAAGCTCGCATCGAACAGATTGCTCAACAAATAGCCAAACGCGAAGAACAACTAGCTAATGGTGAAGAATTGACTCCGATGGAATCACCAACGAGCAAACCGCAGAACCGACCAGAAGAAAGCATCATTAATCGCGGTGCGGAAGCCTTTGGCGATACGATCACTGCGGTAGGTACACTAGAATGCGCACCCGACGGATATGGTTTCCTGAGAAGCGCTGACTACAACTATATATCCTCTCCAGACGACATCTATGTATCGCAACAACAGATTCGCCAATATAGCCTGAAGACGGGCGACACGGTAGAATGTACGATTCGTCCTCCAAAAGATACAGACAAATATTTTCCGATGAAGGAGGTGATACGTATCAATGGTGTTGCACCTGCAGTAGCCAAAGAACGTATTGCATTTGAGAACTTGACGCCATTATTCCCCGACGAGAAGTTCCAACTATGCAAAGGTGACAAGAGTGACCCATTGTCTGTACGTATTATAGACCTGTTTGCCCCCATCGGAAAAGGTCAACGCGGTTTGATTGTGGCACAGCCTAAAACAGGTAAGACCGTGTTGTTGAAAGATATCGCCAACGCGATTGCCAAGAATCATCCAGAGGTTTACATGATTGTACTGCTGATAGATGAGCGACCAGAAGAGGTGACAGATATGGCCCGCTCGGTGAATGCAGAAGTGATCGCATCGACGTTTGACGAACCCGCAGAAAACCATGTAAAAGTGGCCAATATCGTTCATGAGAAAGCAAAACGATTGGTAGAGTGTGGTCATGATGTCGTGATCCTGCTAGATAGTATTACCCGTTTGGCACGCGCATACAACACCGTAGCTCCAGCAAGCGGAAAAGTGTTGTCAGGTGGTGTGGAAGCACAAGCATTACACAAGCCCAAACGCTTCTTTGGCGCCGCTCGTAATATAGAGAACGGAGGTAGCTTGACCATTATCGCTACTGCACTGACTGAGACTGGAAGCAAGATGGATGATGTGATCTTTGAGGAGTTTAAGGGTACTGGTAATATGGAGTTACAGTTAGACCGCAAACTCAGCAACAAGCGCATCTTCCCAGCGGTGGATATCCCTGCATCTTCTACCCGACGCGACGATTTGCTATTACCAAGCGAGATACTATCACGCATGTGGATGATACGCAAGATGCTAAGCGACATGAATGGCGTAGAAGCCATGGAGAAACTGAAATCCTATATGGAGCGTACAGAGAACAACGACGAGTTTCTGGCCGCTGTGAATGGAAGTAGGAGTTGAGAAGGTCTTATCTCCTTTCAGTCGAACGATTATTCGCATGCGAATGTTCAGGAGTTTAGGAGTTTAGAAGTTCAGGAGTTCAGAAGTTTAGAAGTTCAGAAGTTCAGGAGTTTAGAAGTTCAGGAGTTTAGAAGTTTAGAAGATATGAAGATAGTTATCATTAACGGGCCAAACTTAAATCTATTGGGCAAAAGGGAACCCACTATATACGGGAACCTCTCCATGGAGCAAGTGCTTGTAGATATTCAGCGAACTCTACCCGAACTGCACCTACAATACTTGCAATCCAACCACGAAGGTGACCTGATAGATTGGATCCAAGAGGCAGGGCAACCTACCCCTAGTGAAGAGGCGAAAGGCGAGAAGCAAGAGGTGAAAGGTATTGTGCTAAACGCAGGAGGATATACGCACACAAGCGTAGCACTCAGAGATGCCGTAGCATGCTGCAAGGTACCAGTAGTGGAAGTACATATATCTGACATCACTCAACGAGAAGCATTTAGGCGCATTAGTTTGCTGACCGATGTATGTGCACATA
The DNA here is from genome assembly GCA_045612045.1 of Paludibacteraceae bacterium. Lineage (GTDB taxonomy): Bacteria > Bacteroidota > Bacteroidia > Bacteroidales > Paludibacteraceae > Colicola. Next base: position 38,418 of record JAZKYJ010000019.1, read on the forward strand.
GCATCATCGGACACGGAACCGATGGATACCTAGAAGCCGTGGAATGGATAATGGACCTACAGGACGTCTCAGAGAGACTATAGGACGCTCGCAAGAGCTATAGGTGAGAGGTTAAAGGTTAAAGGTTAGAGGTTAGAGAGGGAGAGAATAAAATTATACAAGATGAGAAACAAACTAGTGAAATATGCGCTTTGCGCCATTGCAATGCTTGCAATAGGCAAGACCTATGCACAAAATAATCCTTATGTGGACAACAGATTATTGCACTTTGGATTCTTCTTGGGTGTAGATATGTTGTCGTATAACATACAGGAAAACGATAGTCTGACTCAACTAGGGATGAAAGGTTCGAACGGTCATGTGTATCACCCACGTGCCATGTCAGTAGGTCCAGGCTTTGAAGTGGGATTTATTGGCGATTTGCGATTGAGCGAACACCTGAATCTGCGTTTTACCCCATCCTTGAGTTTTGGCGAGCGAACAATAAACTACAAGACCTTTCAAGATGGCAAAGATTCGCTCGTGACACCTAACAAATCGGGCAGTAACCGCTTGTTGACAATTCCAGTGAGTATTCCACTATATCTGAAATGGTCTGCTGAGCGCGAAGTGAACTATCGTCCGTACGTGATTGTAGGTGGCGGAGTACAGTTCGAGTGCTTCAGAGACAAGGAAAAACTAGTGTTGCACAAACCTTTTGATGCCTTTATCTCAGCGGGCTTTGGTTGTGACTTCTACTTTAGATGGTTTAAGCTTTGTCCAGAGATCAAATACCAAATAGGTTTTATTGATGCTCATGTTCCTACTAGTAACACCGAAGAGGAGGGATGGCAACTAGGAGAAGCTGATTACTACTACAGTAACTCCATCAAGAAGATGACCCATCAGAAATTGTCTATCGTATTTAACTTTGAATAATGCGAACTAAACGAAATATACTATTGTTGGTGTTGAGTATGTGGCTGTGCGTCAGTTGCATACAGGATCATGTATCGAGTGATCCCAGTTTGCAATTGAGTTTTTCGCACGACACAGTATTGTTTGACACGGTATTTACCAGCATAGGCACATCTACCCAGCAAGTACGGGTATATAACCCCAACAAAAATGCGGTCAGCATTGAGCAGGTCAGCATGCAAAATGGTCGGTACTTCTACATCAATCTAGATGGCGAGAACGATATGAGTAGGATGAGAGATATGGTGGTACGTGGAGGAGATAGTTTGTTTTTGTTTGTCCGCGCAGAGATTGACCCACAAGAGTCTAACAGTCCTGTATTGGTAGAAGATAGGATTGCCTTTCGCGTGAACGGCAATGTGCAAGAGATACTGCTGCAAGCATATGGGCAAAACGTAGAGAAGATTATCGGTGAAGATGGAAAGAAGATCTATGAAGGTAATCTGCGTTTGACCAATGAGAAACCCTATCTACTGTATGACACTGTGGTAGTAGCCGGCGATTTATCTATCGAAGAAGGAAGCACGTTGTATATGCATAGTAATGCGATGCTATATGTATATGGCAGTGTGAGTGCGGTTGGAACACACGAGCGACCTATTGTGGTTCGCGGGTATAGGACAGACCGCTTGTTTGACTCGGTGCCCTATCGTATGGCTTCCGGTCAATGGGATGGTGTGTATCTGATTCACCTTAAAGGTCAGATGCCTCCCACCTACAAGATGAACTATGTAGATATCTTATCTGGCAAAGTAGGGCTATACGTAGAATCAGAGTCAACAGGAAAGATATTGCCCAAACTAGACTTGACCAATAGTCGGATACACAATCACTCGGTATACGGAATGGTACTGCAGAATGTAGATGCCAGAGTGGTCAATTGTGAAATTAGCAATTGTGCATCGTACTGCGTGTATTTGGCAGGAGGAAAGCATGAATTTGTACATAACACCATAGCAGCCTACTATGGTTTTCCATACACAACTATGAATCTGCACAATAATATGCTCGCAGAAGACGTAGCTGCGGTGTATATCAACAACTTGAGTAAGAACAAGGCAAAAACCAATAGTTCGTTCAGAAACTGCATCATCACAGGTGGACGAAAAAACAATGTGGTAGTGGCTACTCCGCTAGACGAATACTATGATGGCGAATTTATAGGAAACTACCTGCGTGCGGATTCACTAGATGAAGTATTTGCTAAGAACAATGTATATGCTAGCGATAGTGATAGTATGGTATTCAAGAACATATACTACCTATACGAAGAATACTATTACTATGATTTTCGTTTGGACACCTTATCACCCGCTCGTGGTATAGGAGATAGCATCTCCGCACTCCCCTATCCTACCGACCGAGTGGGATATAGAAGGAAGGGAAAACCAGATGCAGGATGCTATGAATTTGTGGAGAATTAGAGGGGGAAGGACGGAGCAAAGGTCCTATAGGACGCCTCAGAGAGGCTATAGGACGCTCGCAAGCGAACTATAGGTTAGAAGGTTAAAATTTAAAGATTTGAAAATATGGACACACAAGAATTGAAAAAACTCATTGCAATTTGGTTTGAAGAAGATATTCGCGATGGTGATCACACCTCGCTGAGTTGTATTCCAGAGACAGAAATGGGTTGTCAGCAACTGATAATAAAAGAAGAGGGAATCATAGCCGGAATTGAAGTAGCTAAAGAGATCATTGCATACTTTGATCCCGAATGCAAGATGGAGCAACTACTGGAAGATGGTGCTCACGTGAAGCCAGGTGATATTGCCTTTCGCGTATATGGCAAGGAATTGAGTCTGCTGCAGATTGAGCGCACCATGCTCAACGTGATGCAACGCATGTCGGGTGTAGCTACAACTGCCCATCGCTACCAAAGCATGATTGCCGACACCAATTGCCACGTCCTAGACACCCGCAAGACCACTCCTGGTTTGCGTTACCTAGAGAAAGAGGCCGTACTGATTGGCGGAGGAATGAACCATCGCATTGGTCTGTTCGATATGATATTATTAAAAGACAATCACGTGGACTTCGCTGGAGGTATCACCGCAGCGTTGACACGCGCGAAACAATATTGCCTAGATAAAGGAAAAGACCTCCGCATTGAAATTGAAACCCGCAATGAAGATGAGATCCGCGAAGCATTGGCAACGAATATTCCAGATCGAATAATGCTAGATAATTTCACCCCAGAGCGTACCAAGGGTGCAGTAGAAATAATCCGTACATGGGAAAAAGAGAACGGTAAGCATATCGAGATAGAGTCTAGCGGCGGTATTACCATAGACACCCTACACGATTATGCCGTGACCGGTGTGGACTTTGTGAGCGTAGGGGCTTTGACACATTCTATCAAGAGTCTTGATATGTCGTTTAAGGCATTGAAATAGGTTAGAGGTTAAAGGTTATATAATATGATTAAAGAGAGATTAGCAGCGCTACGAGCGTTGATGCAGCAACATAATATCTATGCATGTATCGTACCTGGTACTGATCCACATGCGAGTGAATACATGGCAGCTCATTGGACTGAAATGTCCTGGATTACAGGCTTCCTAGGCGAGACTGGTACAGCTGTGATCACTATGCAGCAAGCCTTGCTATGGACAGATAGTCGCTATTATTTGCAAGCAGAAGTGGAGTTGGCCGGTACAACCGTAGAACTGATGCGAGAGAGTGATGTGGATTGTCCAAGTATACCAGAATGGCTGTGTAAGACTATAGGCAATGGGAAACTGGCGATTAGCAAAGTGGCTGTGAATCCTGAGATGTATAGTGTAAACGGCTATAGAGCATTGAAAGCAGAATTGGCAGAAGGAGGAATAGAACTCATTTCAATGGACTTGATCTCTCCACTATGGACAGAAGATCGTCCGGCTATTCCAACATCCTTACTCTACGAATACGAAGAGAAGTACGCAGGAGAAAGCGTAAAGAGCAAACTAGCTCGCGTCCGCGAGGTGTTGGCATCTAGACACTGCGACGCCCTAGTAGTATCTGCATTGGACGAGATAGGATGGTTGCTTAATATTCGCGGCAAAGACGTAGACTACACACCATGTCTTATCAGTTATGTAGTAGTAGAGATGGATAAATGCACTATCTTCGTGGCGCCTAAGAAAGTGGATGATGCAGCACGTGCATACCTCAATCGCATCGATGTTTGCATAGCAGATTACGAAGAAGTATTTGATTATCTAAAAAATATCCACGCATCTGCAGTCATGTATGATGGTGGTAAGGTCAACGAGGCATTATATGAAGCGATAAACCCTGCTACTAGCAAAGTGAATGTCAGTCCAAGTCCCGTACTGAAGATGCAAAGTGTGAAGAATGCGACCGAAATGGCTGGGGAACGTCTAGCTATGCGCAAAGATGCAGTAGCGTTGACCCGATTCTTCTATTGGCTAGAGAAAGAGGCACTTCAAACGCCACAAACCGAAATCACGTTGGCGAAAAAGTTGGGTGAGTTTCGTGCTATGGGTGAAAACTATACTGATGATAGTTTCTGCACCATCGCAGGATGGAAAGGCAATGGTGCAATTGTGCACTATCATGCTACTCCAGAGAACTGTGCGACTATAGAGGGGGAAGGAGTATTATTATTGGACTCAGGAGGGCAATACCTAGACGGAACCACCGATATCACCCGTACTGTGTGGGTGGGTAATCCTGCCCATATTCCAGGAACAGTAAAGCGCGACTATACCGCCGTATTGAAAGGACATATAGCGTTGGCTAGAGCACGTTTTCCAAAGGGAACACGTGGCAATCAGTTGGACGTATTAGCACGCCAATTTTTATGGGCGGAAGGCATGACCTATGGACATGGCACAGGTCATGGTGTAGGACACTTTATGGGTTGTCATGAAGGACCACAAAACATACGAACTGACAACAATCCCAACCCATTGCAAGTGGGGAATATCTGCTCGGATGAACCAGGATTATATCGCGCCAATGAGTATGGTATACGTATAGAGAATCTGATTGCTGTACGTGAATGCAAACATCTACCCTCCCATGCCACTGGGGAGACATTCTACGAATTTGAGACGCTAACCCTGTGCTACTACGACACGCATATGATTGATCTACCATCCATTACAACTGAAGAGAAGGAATGGATTAATCAATACCACCAATGGGTATGTCAGCAAATCTGCCCATTGTTATCTACAGAAGAAGCTGCATGGTTGCAAGATAAATGTAAACCACTATAATAAACTATGTAAACTATGGATAATTCTAGTTTTAAGAAGAAATTCTTGATTTGTTTTTGGAGTATTGTAGGAGTAGGCATCCTATCGATAGTGCTCGTCTTCGTCTTGATTGCAAAAGGATCATTAGGGTATCTACCACCTCTGGAAGAGTTGCAAAACCCTAAAAACAACTTTGCCGCAGAGGTGATATCATCAGATATGCAACTACTAGGTCGCTACTATCGCAATGAGAATCGTGTGGGAGTGGATTATGACGAGATTTCACCTTATATGATAAATGCCCTCGTTGCCACAGAGGATGTGAGATACTACGACCACTCAGGAATAGATTTAAAATCACTATTGCGCGCCATAGTTAAACTAGGAAGAGCTGGAGGAGGTAGCACCTTGACCCAACAATTGGCAAAACAATTGTGGTCACCTACCGCCAATAATATTTTTGAGCGTGCTCTGCAAAAACCTATCGAATGGGTCATCGCTACCAAGTTGGAACGACTGTATTCCAAAGAGGAGATCCTGACCATGTACTTGAATCAGTTTGACTTCCTATACAATGCTGTAGGAATCAAATCAGCAGCACAAGTATATTTCAGTACTACTCCAGCCGACCTGAAGCTGGAAGAAGCCGCCATGCTAGTGGGAATGTGTAAGAACCCATCTATGTACAATCCACGCAGACGCCCAGAACGTGCATTGAATCGTCGAAACACGGTATTAGACCAGATGTACAAGTATGATTATATCACCCAACAAGTATGTGATTCGCTAAAGGCTCTACCAATCGAGTTAAAATACCAATCCGTAGACCACAAACAAGGATTGGCGCCATACTTCCGCGAATACCTACGCCAGGTCTTGACAGCCAAAGAGCCCAAACAAAGCAATTACTCAGAATGGAACAAGGAGCAATACGAAATAGATATGCGCCAATGGAAAGAAAATCCACTATATGGCTTCTGCAACAAGAACCTTAAACCGGATGGCACACCATACGACTTGTATCAAGACGGATTACGCATCTATACAACCATAGACTCTCGTATGCAAAGATATGCAGAAGAAGCAGTAAGCGAGCATATGCAAGACCTACAAAAAACTTTCTTCCGTGAAAAGCGCAAGAAGAGTTTTGCTCCATTTGCCCAAGAGCTGAGCCAGGAGGAGATTGAGGGAATTATGAATCGCTCTATGCGTCAGACTGATCGTTATCGTGCACTGAAGAAACAGGGCATGAGCGAAGCGGATATCAAGCAGGTGTTTGCCACACCAATCAATATGCGTGTATTCTCGTATGATGGATTGATTGACACACTGATGAGTCCATTGGATTCGATACGTTGGAACAAGCACTTCCTACGTTGTGGATTTATGTCAATGGATGCTCACTCTGGAGCAGTGAAAGCCTATGTAGGTGGTCCTAACTTCGCACATTTTCAATACGACATGGTGAATACGGGGCGTCGTCAGGTGGGTTCAACGATCAAACCATACCTCTTCACATTGGCCATGGACGAAGGTATGTGGCCATGCGACAGCGTAGTCAATGACTCAGTTACTCTGATAGATGGCAACGGTGTGAGATGGACTCCACGAGATGACCATACGCAAAACCAAGGAGAGATGGTCACCCTAAACTGGGGACTAGAGAAGTCCAGTAACTGGATTACTGCATATCTTATGTCATTATTTACCCCAGAACAATTGGTAAAGTTGATGCGATCATTTGGTATAGAAGGGCCATTGGATCCTGTAGTAAGTATATGCCTTGGTCCATGCGAATTGAGTGTAAAGGAGATGGTAGACGCTTATACTACTTTCCCTAACAAGGGAATCCGTGTGGAACCACTCTACGTGACACGCATCGAGGACAATAATGGTAATATCCTAGCAACATTCACACCAAAAACCCATGAGATCATCAGCGAAGTCACATCGTATAAGATGGTGTATATGCTACGAAACGTGATGGATCATGGTACAGGTGTGCGTGCTCGATTCCGCTATGGACTAAAAGCACAGATGGGAGGTAAGACAGGAACCTCGCAAAATCACTCTGACGGATGGTTTGTGGGCTTCACACCTTCACTGGTAAGCGGTGTGTGGGTTGGCGGTGAAGACCGCTCAATCCACTTTGACAACATGAGCGCTGGACAAGGTGCTAATATGGCTCTACCAATATGGTCTATTTATATGCAAAAAGTATATGCGGACGAGGAACTGGGATACGACAACACTGAAGCTTTTGATATACCAGAATGGTTTGACCCAGAAGCTGGATGCAAGAATTAAGTTATGGGTGAGAATATAGACAGTGAAGGGTAACTTCAGACATATTATAATGGGTATTGGTGTATGGATTCTAGCGATAGGATCCATACATGCTCAACTTAATACAGAACGCATTACTGCCATTGGGCGTAATGCGTTGTACTTTGAGGACTATGTCCTTAGCATACAATACTTTAACCAAGTCATAAAACTCAAACCATATCTTAGCGAACCCTATCTTTTGCGTGCAATAGCAAAGATACAATTAGGTGATTATACGGGAGCTGAGATGGATTGCAACGCAGCCATTGAGCGCAACCCTTTTCAGCCAGGTGCATACTATACACGTGGGTATATCTATCGCCAGACTAACCAACTAGAACAAGCTGAAAAAGATTTCAGCGAAGCGCTAATATTTGCTCCTGAAAACAAAACTTATATAGCTATGCGGGCAGATGTACTAGCAGAACTAGAGAAATTTGATCTAGCATTAGCTGACATCAATCACCTACTTCATCGTGATCCTACCTCTGCGTCATTGCATTTTGAGAAAGGAAGCATTTGCCTAAGAAGTAAGGATACAATATGTGCTTTACAATCCTTTAGCAAAGCCACCGATTATGATTCACAGAATCCGGCAAATTGGTCCGCACTAGGACTAGTACAACTGATGCTTAACGAACAAGACAATGCCCTCGCATCCCTAAGCAAATCAATTGCAAATGGTAGCAAATGGGCAGGTGACTATATCAATAGAGGTATTATCTACTATCAACGTCATAATTACCGTAGCGCATTATCAGACTACGACAAGGCAGTAAGCCTATCACCTGATGATGCACAATGCTATTACAACCGTGGCGTACTACGGCAAGAGTTAGGAGACTACAACCGAGCATTGGAAGACCTAACCAATGCCATCAAACTTTCCCCCGAGAATATAGAGATATACTATCAACGAGGTATGGTAGAGATGCAACTACGGCAATGGGAAGATGCACTACAGGATTTTACAACCATCATCTCGCGCTACCCATATTTTTTGCCTGCATACTATCTAGCAGCACAAGCAGAAGCCTCACTAGGACATGACAAGACAGCCTACGACCTACGACAGCAAGCCTATCATCTAGAAGAAAAGAAAGATAGTATACAATCCCTTCCTACAGCAATACAACTAGCTGAATCCCAACCACAAAAGCGAGATCGTCGCAAGGAGTTCTCTGCACGAGCCGCACAAAATCAAGATAGTAGCAACGAGGAAAACAAATACAATAGCGATACACGCGGAACAATACAAAAACATTATACGGACGTCATCAACGAACCTAATATTTTGCTTTCCTACTATGCTCAACAAACCAATGCAACGGCCCTGAGACAAACCAACTATTCGCATTATAGCCTAGACAACTACAACCGACTACAGATACTGCCTGCCCCACTCCGCTTTACTACGCAAGAGGTAGCACTAACGGCAGAAATGGTAAATCAACACTTCGCGCAAATCAACCAGTTCACACAACAAATAGATAGACTGGAGCAAATGAGAAGTCAATATACTAATTCAGGAAAAGCAACAACTCAATTCATAGATAATCAAGAGCTTAGTGCCACATATATAGCTCGAGCTATGGAGTTTGCTTTGGTGCAAGACTATTCATCGGCTATCGATGACATCACACGTGCTACGCTGATTGATGGCGAACTATATTTTGCCTACTTCTGTCGGGCAAATTGGCGGTATAAGTTATTAGAATATAAACGGGCCATGGGGGAAGCCACAGAGGCGGCAGACTTTGAACTTATGATGCGTGACTACGATTACGTTATTCAACATCAAAGTGACTTCTCATTTGCATACTATAATAAGGCCAATATGCTGTGCATACAGCAAGATTTTCAAGCAGCCATCAACTATTATTCACTCGCCATACAAGCTGACGGAGACTTTGCTGAAGCATATTTCAACCGTGGGTTGACATATATTTATATCCACCAAACGGAGAAAGGTATTGCAGACTTGAGCAAAGCTGGAGAGCTAGGCATATATCAAGCATACAATCTCATTTCTAGATTCCAATAATGATTACATATACAAACATATACAAACGCCTGTGGCCTGCGCTAATCGTCGGATGGGTATTTATTTGCATATCACCTGTACAAGCGCAAGTGCTCTATCGTATATCAGGTAACTCTTCTGCAGCTCCATCGTATATTCTAGCTACCAACAAGTTGGTTGACATGACTTTTGCCGACACCATTCCCAATGTATTCAAATGCTATGCTGAATGCAACAAAGTCATCACCGAATTTGCGATGCAAGACTACGAAGCATTAGCCGCACTTAGACAAGCAGCACTCCTACCCGACTCTGTACAATTAAGCAATTTCTTCACAGAAGAAGAATATGAAACTATAGATCAAGCTTTACGCATCCATCTAGAAATGGGACTAGACAAACTCAACAGAATGAAGCCCTCCTATCTGACAGAGATGTTTCGTGACCAATTACTCAAACGTTGGTTACACTATAACGAAGAAAGATCATTGGAGACATTCTTTGAAACAGTAGCCACACAAAATGGAAAGCCGATATACGGTTTGGATAATGTGGGAGAAACCATGTATATGATTTTTGACCGCGAACCCTTTCATTGGCAATGCACAGAGTTGAAAAAAATTGTAGAATCTCCAGAAAAAGAAGTTAGACTCGAAAAAATGCTAGTAGATATGTACCGATACGGACGATTGAGTGATATAGCATATACCATAAAAGGTCCAGATAATCTTACTACTCTTTCGTACTCCGACTATCAAATCTATGCCAAACGCAACAAGCAGTGGGTCAAACGATTACAACCATTTTTAAAAGAAGGAAAAGCCTTCATTACGCTCAATGCAATCTATCTAGGAGGAGACCAAGGTCTACTGGCTCAGTTGCGAGAAGCAGGATACAAAGTCAAGGCTGTGAATAAATAATTGGCTCAATGAACAAACTCCGATCTCTTCTTGAACGAAATGCGCTGGCATTGGCAATGCTGATAGGCATGGCCGGATTCTCCATTTTTAGATATCTCACATGGATGTTACCGCCGCTCATATTTATGATGCTATTTTTTACCTTTTGCAAAATCAATCCCGCCGATTTACGCCTCAGAATATGGCATTGGATGGTATTAGGTGTGCAACTAGTATTGGGTGTATCTATTTATTATGGTTTGCATTATGGTCTCCGACTTTTTAATACTTTATCTAGTAATGATATCGCGATCATATCGCAGGGACTGATGTTGTGTATACTGATGCCTACTGCTTCTGCTGCCGCCATCATTGCAGGCAAACTAGGTGGAAGTATACAAAACCTTACGTCGTTTACATTATTGAGCAATATCGCAACCGCAATAATAGTACCCGTGTTCTTTCCAATCGTGAATCCTGAGTCAGGTATTGAATTTTGGCAAGCTTTTTGGATGATTCTGCGTAGGATATCACCCTTGCTGATAGCACCATTCTTGGCGGCATGCGTGCTTCGTTATTTATATGACTATTATCAGAAGAAACGTCGCAGTGAGAAGCGTTTTTCGTTGACACCTAGATTGGCTAGTATGCCTTTCTATGTTTGGGTAGTCACACTTGTGATTCTAATGGGAGATTTGACCTATTCTTTAGTTCATCAAGAATATAGCTGGTGGACTATCACCATCCTCTGCATAGGTTCACTCATCACATGTTTACTGCAGTTCGGATTAGGAAAATGGATCGGTTATTGCCACCCTGCAGGGGCGAAAGGGACTGATTATAGGGATGTACTTATCAATCCGGCTGCGGCTAATTACTCCATGCAAAAGATCAGTCAAATAACAGCCGGACAAGCTTTTGGACAAAAGAACACAACCTTAGCCATTTGGTTAGCTCAAGTATATCTAGTGCCAATAGCTTCGATGGCACCTGCAGCATATATTATTTGGCAAAATTTATTCAATTCTATCCAACTGATGTTGGCAGGACGAGAGGCTGAAAAATATAAGAAGGGAGCGTGATGCTCCCTTCTTATGTTAAAAAAGTTTTAAAGGTTCTAAAAGTTCTACGGGTAGTTAGACAAGTTTAGCCAATGCTTCTTTCATACGGCGCATCGCCTCAATAATGAGATCTTCGCTTGTTGCATAGGAGAAACGAATACAATTGTCTTCGCCAAACGCGCTACCCGATACACATGCCACATGCGCTTCTTGCAAAAGGAATGTTACCAATTCATCTGCATTATTGATTGTTTTATCCTGGTATTTCTTCCCAAAGAATGCTGACACATCAGGGAATAGGTAGAATGCACCTTGTGGTTCGAGTACTTTCATACCAGGAATTTCTCTAGCCAATCCAAGAATGAGGTCACGACGACGCTCAAACGCTTGACGCATCTGCTCCACACAATCTTGTGGACCGGTATATGCGGCTTCTGCCGCTTTTTGAGCAATAGTGGTAGCGCAGCTGATGGTTTGTCCTTGGAGACGTTTTACTGCCGTGATAAACTCTTTGTCATGACTTGCAAGCCATCCAATGCGATATCCTGTCATGGCATAAGCTTTGCTGACACCATTGATAATGATGAGACGATCCTGCAATTCGGGGAATTGAGCAAGTGTCTCATGCTTACCGGTGTAGAGAATATGTTGGTAAATCTCGTCTGCCAAAACATTCACATGTGGATGTTTTTTGAGTACCTCAACAAGAGCCACTAGATTCTCGTAGGAATATACTGAACCAGTCGGATTATTAGGTGTACAAAGCATGAGTAATTTGGTTTGTGGCGTAATGGCAGTCTCAAGTTGCTCAGCGGTCAAGCAGAAATTATTTTCCATTGAGGTTTTTACCAATACACTCTTTCCCTGTGCAATCTTGACCATCTCTACATAACTTACCCAGCATGGAGTTGGCATAATAACTTCGTCTCCAGGACCAATGAGTGCCTCAATAGCATTGCAAAGTGCTTGCTTAGCACCCACAGAAACAACAATATCGTTCGCGGTATACTCGCGTACAGGGTATTCTTTAATTTCTTGGTTAATGGTTTGTGCTATGGCTTGTCTCAATGCTGGGAAACCTGGCGTAGGTCCATAATGTGAGATGTCGTTGTTAACCGCATCAATGGCAGCTTGTTTGACATGAGCTGGTGCAGGAAAATCGGGTTCACCTAATGAAAGTCCAATAACATCAATACCTTCCGAGCGGAGTTGTTGACAAAGCGCGGCAACTTGCAGGGTAGCTGACTCTTCGAGTGCAGCAATACGTTGTGAAATAATCATAACAGTTAATTAAAAAATTTAATTAGAATTTAGCGGGTGCAAAGGTAGTATTTTTTTTTCAAATATGCAAGAATATACCTTAAGGTATAGAAAATTTAGAAAAATAATACGAACAACACTTGCTCTAATTCAAGTTTTCTGTAAAATAAAAAGCTCTTCTCTCTAGGAGTCTCTTTTTATGATTTTATTAAAACTAAACTTATTATTTTGTTTCTAAAAGCGATAGGGAATAATCTGTTTTAATTTTATCAAGAATATGTTTGACTATATTCATTATCTCTCCATTCTTAGAATAGTCAGCTGGACATGCAAAATTCACACGCTCTTCTTCTAACAACTGCTGAGCAACCCTATGCTTATGCTCATTACCATACACTGCAAAACTATATCCTCCCTCCGCACGCACCATACGCATACAAGGAACATCCGTCTCTCCATCACCCAAATAAATCATTCTCTCAAATGGAATAGGACGCTCCTCCTCTGGCATATGCTCATTGACACGCACCTTGTCACTAACCTCTAGAATTCCCTTATTAATTTTAAACAAGAACTGAGTTTTTTTCGTATAATCCACTACTACTGCAGGCCAACATGCCTCACCTGCAAAATCATACAAATAAGAACAAGCATAGATGCGCTCAAAATGCTTAGCAATAGACGTTCCTTCAATCATTTCTTTAAGACCCGAACTATTGATATAATGCTTTACGGTCACACCAATTTGCTCTGCATAATGATTAATTTCACCAAACCACGCTTCAACACCAGGAAAAAATGGTACTGACCGTCCAAATGCCTTTAACGATTCACGCGTAAAAGGTATTCCCGCTCTTTTGGCTTCGGCATGCAAAGCATACATTACCACAGCGATACCACCAGCATCATTTGTTTTTGCTAGTTGATCACATACATTCCAAAACTGAGCAGGATCATCGTACCCTATTGCCTGCAAAAGTCCAAATTCCTGCATATTATTGGGTGCCAATGTTCCATCAAAATCATACACCAATGCCACTACAGGCCGCGAATTATTCATATAATGTAAATATAAATAGTTTTTCAAAATAGTTACATCTCCCACACCATATCAATATAGAAGATGCATGTAGTTGCTACTGTTTAAGCAAATCACTTATCACACGTGGCAAGAGTTGCTTTTCTGCTTGCTGAACACGTCTTCCTAATGTATCAGGCGTATCACCTACTTGTATAGGCACCAATGACTGAGCAATAATCTTACCTCCATCCACTTCTGCTGATACATAATGTATGGTACAACCAGATTGTTTTTCACCTGCAGCTAAAACAGCCTCATGTACACGACTGCCATACATTCCTTTACCACCAAACTTAGGCAATAAAGAAGGGTGAATATTAACAATCATACCATCCCATTTCTCACAAAACCATTGAGGTATAATAGCTAAAAATCCCGCTAGAACAATAAATTTTACATTATTTTTTTGAATGGCTAGGTCAATATCATGCCAATCTTGTGAGATCAAAGTAGGCAAAGCATGCCGCTGCGCACGCTCTATCGCAAAACAGGAGCGGTTCGCTACGACTACAGATATGTTATAATCATACATTTTTTGACAATCTATCATTGTCTGCAATGTAGACCCATTACCAGATACAAAAATTGCGAGCATGATTAATACTAATTCTCCAGACTATCAACTCATTTTATTGACACGATATGCTCTAGTGTCCACGTACAAAGATTCCTTCTGCTTGATTTTCAACAAAGCAGCATTCGTCCGAGTGTTCCTCAGCGAATGCAGCTTGTTCTTCGATTAAATATTCCTCGTAAGTCATTAGCGTAATTTAGCACCAAATTTCTCTTCAAAAGTCTTTTGCAGTTTTGCCATAATGGCCTCTATCTGCTTATCCTTCAAAGTATTCTCCGCATCCTGCAAGATGAAGGAGAGTGCATAACTTTTCTTACCCTCTTCTAGGTTCTTACCCTCATACACATCAAATAGGTAGACATTCTTCAGCAGTTTCTTCTCAACGGCAAACGCGGCTTGTACTATATCTGCAAATTTCACAGACTTATCTACCAATAATGCAAAATCACGTTTAACCTCTGGATATTTAGGTAAATCGCAAATAACTGGTTTGTATTGCTTGTGCAAACGAAGTAGCATATTCCAATCCAAATCTGCATAATAGACTGCATTATCAATATCAAAGTTTTTCAATTGCTTCTTCGCTACAATAGCCATCACACCGATTTGTTTGCCATTAGGCGCAAGTATGTACATTCCATCATCATACAACTCATTAGGAGTTAGAGGAGCTAGTTTATAACTTATACCTAAACGCCTGAGAACATTGCTTACATATGCATGCAGTTGATAAAACGATGTTTTTTCCTCTTTGACAACCCATGACTGAGTGGTCTTATTACCCGTCAACCATAAAGACAAATGAGGTTCTTCATAGTATGCATATAGTGGATCATATACCCAATTTGGGTCTTTTGCTTGACGAACTGCTATCTTTTGTGCATCATAGTGGTAACAACTACCAAACTCATAGAATTTGAGGTCTGCATTTTTGCGATTAGCATTTCTTTGAATACTCTCTAATCCACCAAATAGGAGTGTCTGACGCATCACCCCTAGATCTTGGCTAAGTGGATTCATGATTTTCACACATGTAGCAAGTGATAATTGCTCAAGAGGCTCATAGTAGGACAATTTGGTTAGGGAGTTATTCAATATCTCATTAAACCCTTGTGCCGTAAGTTGCTCCGATAGACGAATCTGCAAAGCCACAGGATTAGGCTTTGGATTATAGCTTAAGCTTGTATTCAATTTTTCTGGAAACTCTACATTATTAAAACCATAAATACGCAAAATATCTTCCACTACATCGCACTCACGTTGTACATCTACACGATAACGAGGTACACCTATACTCCATACATTATCGCTCTTGCTATAGATTTCCACCTCAAGCGATTTTAGAATAGTCTCAATCAATTCATCACCTAACTCCTTACCAATAAGTGCATTAGTGCGATCAATATTGAGTTCAATAGGGAATGGTGCAAAATCTGTTTGACCTTGATCTATCACATTCATTGCTATCTCACCTCCTGCCACTTCTTGAATGAGCAACGCACATCGTTTTAATATATATAGGGTATTATTAGGATCACAACCACGCTCATAGCGGAAACTTGCATCCGTAGATAATTGATGACGACGAGCGGTTTTACGAATACTTACTGGATCAAAGTATGCACTTTCTAGGAAAACATTGGTTGTTTGATCAGTAATACCAGATTCTTGACCTCCAAACACACCTGCTATACACATTGGCTCTTCTGCATTACAAATCATGAGGTCCGCAGCAGACAAAGTACGCTCCACTCCATCAAGAGTAACAAACTTTTGTCCTTCAGTGGCATTCTTAACCACCACTTTGTTTCCTTTGATTTTATCAGCATCAAAAGAGTGCAAAGCTTGTCCCATCTCATGGAGAACGAAATTAGTGACATCCACCACATTGTTGATTGGACGGATACCTATGGTAGAAAGTGCTTTCTTGAGCCAATCAGGAGATTCCTTGATGGTCACACCCATGATACTCACACCAGTATAACGAGGACATGCTTGCACATTCTCTACAACTACCTCAATAGGCAGATTATTACTATCCACTTTGAAGGCCTCTACAGAGGGTCTCATAAGAGCAATATTTTGACCATGCGCTTGATAGTAAGCAAACAAGTCACGAGCCACACCATAATGGCTAGCACCATCTGCACGGTTAGGAGTGATATCTACCTCTATGAGCGTATCATCCTCTACACCAAAATATTCTCTAGCAGGCATACCCACTGGTGTATCCGCAGGCAACACCATGATGCCATCATGATTAGTACCAACCCCTATCTCATCCTCGGCACAAATCATTCCTAGCGATTCTTCACCACGGATTTTGCCTTTCTTAATAGTAAACTTCTCATCTCCATCATATAACACCGTACCTACTGTAGCCACGATAACTTTTTGTCCTGCCGCTACATTAGGAGCACCACATACAATCTGTAATGGTTCTGAATCAGGTGCTACACGAGTAGTGGTGATATGCAAGTGGTCAGAGTTAGGGTGATCCACACAAGTGATAACCTCACCAACCACCAATCCCTCTAAACCACCTTTGATGGTTTGAACTTTTTCTACCTTACCCACTTCTAAACCGACAGAAGTAAGGATTTGTGCCACTTGTTCAGCGCTATCTGTGAGCGCTATGTAGCGTTTGAGCCAATTGTAAGAAATATTCATATATTATAGTATTTACACGCTTAACAAAATTAACTTGCAAAGGTACAACAAAATACGGATATATGCAAGATTTTTACAAAAAAAATTACTTTGCACCACAAATCTTTGCATATATTAGGCATTTTTTGTACCTTTGCACAAAATTACAACACAAAAGTAGAAGTATGAAAATAGCTTTGATTGGATATGGAAAGATGGGACATATGATCGAGTCTATTGCTTTGGAACGTGGCCACGAGATTGTATGTGTCATAGATCAGAATAATCTCAATGATTTTGAGTCTAGTACCTTTGCTTCGGCAGATGTGGCAATAGAATTTACCACGCCCCAAACGGCAGCAGACAATATCTTACGCGCCTGGCAAGCAGGTGTACCCGTGGTATGTGGTAGTACAGGATGGAATGTTGATGCATTCAAGCAAAAGTATTGCTTTTCTCCTGATAC
The DNA here is from genome assembly GCA_045612045.1 of Paludibacteraceae bacterium. GTDB lineage: Bacteria > Bacteroidota > Bacteroidia > Bacteroidales > Paludibacteraceae > Colicola. The sequence continues at coordinate 55,924 of JAZKYJ010000019.1, forward strand.
AGAAGCTAAAGGTGGATTGATGTGGTCATCAAACTATAGTATAGGTGTTAATTTGCTATTTGCGCTGAACAAACAGTTAGCTAAATACATGGATTCATACCCTGAGTATACAGCTCACTTGACAGAGACTCACCATATTCACAAACTAGATGCGCCTAGTGGAACAGCAAAGACCCTACAAGAGGCAATAGGCGACACTAGATTACCCGTGCAAGATATTTGCTCTATCAGAGAAGGTGAAGTCCCAGGCATTCATACTGTGACATGGGATAGCGAAGTTGATACACTCATTATTTCTCATTCTGCTAAATCTAGAAAAGGGTTTGCCTTGGGGGCAGTTATTGCTGCTGAATGGATGAGAGGAAAGAAGGGGTGGCACGAATTTACAGAAGTATTAATGAATGAGTGATTGTCAAAAAAATGATACTGGAACAAGTGTCATTTTTTGCATATTATCACTACGTATTGGATATTTTCAAGGCATTATTTATCCTTTTTCGCTTAGAAACTTGCGTAAATGCATTTTTCTTTGTACCTTTGTGCGTTTTTTATCAATATGCCCAAGGGCAATATGAATTTTACAATGAAAACATTTAAAGATAGAATTAGTACTGTTACCACCAAGGGGTGGATTGCTTGTGGCACTTGGAGTGTCTTATTTGTATGTTTTATATTTTGGGTGGCTTGGGATGATTGGAAAAGTCTTGGTTGGCTCGTTTTTCTGCCTCTCGTGATTGATATGTTCACTACAAAATATATTCCTTGGAATTGGTGGAAAAAATATAAGCCATTAACGAAAGAAGAGGAAGCCGCTGGAAAAGAAAATCCGCATGCAAATTCTACCCTCTATACAATTTTTTCGTGGATTGATGCGATTGTTTTTGCGTTAGTAGCGGTGTATTTTATTAATGTTTATTTTTTTCAGAATTATCAAATTCCCACTTCCTCGTTAGAAAAGACTTTGCGCGTGGGTGATTTCCTATGCGTGAATAAAATGTGCTATGGAGCACGTGTTCCTAATACCCCCCTATCTATGCCTTTGGTCCAACACACCATGCCTGCTATACTGGGAGGAGGGAAAAGCTATTTCAAAAATCCACAGTGGGAGTACAAGCGTCTCAAAGGTTGGGATAAAGTTGAGAAAGGTGATATAGTTGTCTTCAACTTCCCTACGGGTGATACAGTTTGCACTAAGATGCAAAATCCCGACTACTACACCCTATGTCATTATTACGGTAAGCGTATGGTAGAAAACCGCAAGGATGTGTTTGGCGAAATTGTCGTACGCCCTGTGGACCGACGAGAGAATTATGTCAAGCGTTGTGTTGGAACTCCAGGAGACTCGCTGCAAATTATTAATAATGTCATATATATAAATGGAGAAGCAGAACCAATACATCCTTACTTGCAACTAAACTATATGCTTCAAACCGATGGTTATGTATTGAGCAATAGTTATCTCACTAAAATTGGCATTTCCAAAGAAGATCGAGAAAGCAATGGCCACGGATTGTATCGCTTTCCATTGACCCGTGCGATGAAGACTGAGTTAGAGAAGAATAGTCATATCTTGAGTATTGAGGTTGAACCGGAAGATCAAGGTGGCGAAGTCTATCCATTAGGACACAACTCTTGGACTCGCGACAACTACGGACCTATATATATACCAGCAAAGGGCGATACGGTGATGATTACAGAGGATAACTTTTGGGTGTACAAACGTATTGCCGACGCATATGAGTTTAAATCCATGAAGATTGGCGAGCCATATGTGTTTGAGATGGACTATTTTTGGATGATGGGTGATAACCGCCATAAGTCTGCAGATAGCCGCTATTGGGGTTTTGTACCGGAAGATCATATCGTTGGTCGACCAATGTTTGTTTGGCTGAGTATGGAGAAAGACAACACTTGGGGAAAAGGACATATCCGTTGGAACCGTATTGGTTTAAGTAATTTTGAATGATTATTCTACCTACAACATATATGGGCTCTGTAGAATGGTACCGCCAGTTCCTGACGAATCCATCGGCAGTACAGATTGAGGTAATGGAGAGTTTCCCAAAACAAACTAGCCGCAATCGCTGTACGATTACCATGCCCATTGGCAATAAGGCGAAAGGCGAAGATGCGGGCGCAGGGAATTTGCTGACACTGACCGTACCCGTGAAACGAGCAGATAGCAAACAACTCACTCGTGATGTAGAGATTAGTTATCAACAACGTTGGCAGCACCAGCATTGGATTGCCTTTGTAAGCGCATACAAACGTACGCCCTATTTTGATTACTACGCAGACTTCTTCCGTCCATTTTACGAACAAGAAACACGGTTCTTGGTCGATTTTAACGAGAAAATCCACAATGTTATTGTTAACTTGATAGCGAACCGAGAGCCAGGAGCAATGCCCCAAGAATCCATACTAGCCACTACTACGGATTGGAGCGGTTTAGACTTAGAACATTGCTTTGGAAGCGGGCAAAGCATATTGGACTTGTTATTTGAATTTGGCCCTGAGACCATTATGAAGATATGAATATAGATTGGAGCAAATTAACATTTCACTATACCGAGACGGACTATATCGTTCGCTCAGCATGCAAGAATGGCGTATGGGAACGCCCCTATGCCACACGCGATAAGATGATTCCTATTCATGCTGCGGCTACAGGTCTGCATTATGGTCAAGAATGCTTTGAGGGGCTGAAGGCTTTTCGTGGCATAGATGGAAAAGTGCGTATCTTCCGCATGGAGGAAAACGCTAAGCGCATGTATCAATCTGCTGAAGGACTGCTCATGACACCAGTGCCTATTGAGCTCTTCTGTGAAGCTGTACTTTTGGCCTTGAAGATGAATCTTGACTTCCTTCCTCCTTACGAGACAGGCGCCACACTCTATTTCCGTCCTTTATTGGTGGCTACCACACCAGATATTAGCGTTGGACCCGGCAAAGACTGCGAGTTCGTAGTCATTCCTACCCCTATCGGTCCTTACTTCCCTAACGGATTCAAAGGTATGCCAGCCATAGTCAATCGCTCTGTAGATCGTGCGGCATCTCAAGGCACAGGGTGTTGGAAAGTAGGAGGCAACTATGCTGCCTCTTTTCGCGCTAGCGAAGCAGCACACGCTATGGGCTACGAATGTATGTTTACAGATGCCCAAACACATAAGTATATTGACGAATGTACCGCTTCTAATTTTATTGGAATTAGGCGATTAGGCGATACAGCAAAAGGCGAAAGGCTAGAATACCTAACCCCTCGTAGTAGCGCCATCTTACCTAGTATCACCAACGACTCGCTGATGACATTGGCTAAGGAAATGGGCATGAAGGTCACTCGTCGTCGCATTCGTATAGAGGAATTAGCCGATCTGCAAGAGGCTGCAGCTTGTGGTACAGCTTGCGTTATTTCTCCTTTGACCAAAGTAGTTGATCCAGATAATAATATCACATATTCGTTCGGCGATAAACCAGGACCTATATTGACGAAGTTATACCAAGCCTTGCAAGACATTCAATACGGTCGTGTGAAGGACAAACATGGTTGGTGCACAGTGATAGAGATGTAAGGGCGATGAAGTGGAGCCAAAATCGCTACCCTAGCGCAAAGGTAGCGCAAGGGTAGCGAATTTGTAATAGGATAATGCTTGGAGATTCGTATTAGAAATTGGCGAGTGATTGTCCCATGGTGTTGTATATCTTGCCGTCGCGAAGAATAAGGACTTGATTGTCTTTAACGACCTTATATGTCTTAGCGTTATTGCTTAGAGTGTTATCAATATCAGTTGTTGTGCCTCCATGAGTGCTTTTAGGGAAACGAACGGCTATGTCATCGTAGGCAAAATAACCAGGGATAGTAAATCCGTATTTGCCACCCATCTCGTCGGAATAGAGGAAGTTAAAACGCACTTTGGCTACTTCACCCAAGGCAGATAAATCCCACTTTTGCCAGTCAGTGACTACATTTTCGCCTTGTACCAAATAAAACTCTACTTCGCTGATAGGTTCGGCGTAGGCATCTGCATCTACATCATCAAAGCCATACGCTACAATCTTCAGCCATGCATTTTCGGTTAGTCCCTCCCAATTACCGCCAAAGCTATTACCAGCTTCGCTCTTCACACCATTGTACAATTGGTTCAATGTATAATTGGTATTGGTGACATACATATGGTCAATCACATGCATCTCGCCATCTTCAAAGCGTAGTTCTGGCAGATTTTCTATATACGTAAAGAAATCCTTATAGCCGTAATGCACAGCAAAATTCTCGCCTGAGTGTGCTTGAACAGGCACCATCATTTGAAGGTTAAACCAGCCCAGCATGGCATCGTTACCTGCATTCTCTGCTACATAATCTTCGCCGTAGTACTTAGCAATATGTGTGTCGCGATCTTCATCGCTCCAACCTGCCCCCCAGTAGTTAGAGATCGCATGACCACCACCCCAGAAACAATAGGCATAGTTGTCAGGGAAGGTATGAGCCAACTCGGTATTACCCTCATCATACCAATGGTATGCGGCACTCATATAGTCCGCATAGGTCAATGGGCCGCCATACTGTGGATCATCGATGAGGTCTGACCATGTGGTGATGGTTCGACCCGACCAACCATCAGCATAATCAAGTGTGTACTCACTAAACTGAGCATCTTCGTCTTCAAAGGTTAAGACGCGCAGCTCGTAGTCCTGCGCCATGAGGACTGCATTCATTAGGCATAAAGCCGCAAGAAAAATAGATTTCTTCATGTTGTTTGTTGTTTTAAAGGGTAAATATATTATTTTTATTTTCTCCATTTGGGCGTAATGCCGAGGAAGATCTCGAAGTTGATACCTGGCATAGGACGGGATAAAACGGATAGATATTCTTCATTAAACAGGTTGTTGATAGCTGCTTTGGCAGATAAATCTGCCCAATCAAATACAAATACCTTTTCCAACGAAATATTACTCATAAAGTATTGAGGTAGTTTTCCTGTCAAAGAAATATCGTTGGAAGACATGGTGTAACGCTCTGAATAATAGCACCATTTATACAAGAATGACCATCTACGCCAAGAGAGGCGCCCTGTAACCGATGAGGATAGTTCGGGTACATAAGGCAACTGTTTTCCTACCGACTGGTCGGCTGGTGTACGTGGTTCCCCCATATTGATGGAAGGTGTCCATGAGAAAGTGCCGTTGAGTCCTAACTGCCATGTCTTGCCTAATGCCACATCCAGATTGGCTTTGAGTTCGATGCCATAGGCATGCACATCCTTGATGTTTTCGGGCGAGAAAAATCCCTTGGTAGTGGGCAACCAGATGATCCAATCCTTGATATAGGAATCAAACCAAGTGGCAGAGCCGTTCAGCGAATAGACTCCCTCTTTGCCTATAGCAAAGGATAGTCCTGCGTCATATGTCCAACCACTCTCGTGTCTCAAATCGGGGTTTCCACCGGGCAAAAAGTAGAGGTCGTTGAGCGTAGGATAACGGAAATTGCGTGATACAGAGGCCTTGGCTACTAGATTGCCTTTCTCCGATAGTACGCCGTCAATAAAGAATGCAGGTATGATAGGTGTCCACTCTTTGCCATACATCTCCTCGCGGATTACAACGGACAGTCCTAAACGGTCGATAGGTTTCCATTTTGCCGAAATAGAACCCGACAACTCGGGTCGTCCCTGGCGATAACCCACAATGGCTTTGTTGCCATCTTGACGAATAATATTCTTATCTTCGCTTTCCACAATATGCTGATGCAGCGATAGATTGGCAGTAAAGAGCCATTTTCTGCCGATATAGTATTCGCCATCTACTTGTCCATAGAAAGTGTTGATACGACTTCTGGAGCGTGTCATATGCGCCATAGTACCATTGCCTACATCGCGTTTGTAGTCGTATGCCATCCAGGTATATATATAGCCAGCTTTGGCACCCAATTTCCAGTTTTCCTTGATGTGATCCCATGAAAACACGCCGCGGAATGTGTGCTCACGCTGGCGATTCTCGAAGTCCGTTTCATCGCCATAATCAACGGTTAGCATGGCTAATTCGCGGTTGGAGTAGAGGTACCACGCATTCAGTCCAAATCGATCGCCTTTACCCGTATTGTAATACATCTCTTGCAAGAGGTGGAAGTCCTTGAATGCACCACTACGATTGCGTTCTATGGGATAGTACTGGTCAATGATATTCATATCCTCGTCATAGATATTCTCTTTCTTGTCGTGGTTGCGGTATTTGTAGTCATTTGGGGACGAGGAAAAGACCGCACGCGTGGAGATTTGCCAATGCTCATTACCATAGGTGAGTCGCAGAAACTCATCAAAAGTCTTGAACGAACCTGCACCTTGTATATATTGCAGACCAAATCCATCGGCATTGGCGGGTTTGGTACTCAGTTTGACAGCTCCGCCTAGTCCGCCACCTGTCTCGTTCACCGAAGAGGTGCCATGCAACAACGAGGCATCATCTACGAAATAGGATGGTATCATCGAGAAGTCGGTCATGCCGAGCATGGGGTTATTGATTTTCATACCGTTCCACGACACTTGTGTATGCGATGGCGAAGTGCCACGAAAAGCGACCGTAGAGAGGGTGGCACGACCATAATTCTTGACGAAGATAGAGGAGTTGAAGGTCAATACATCCGCCATGGATAGTGCGATGTTTTCTTTCAGCACCACGGTGTCAAACTTTGTCTGTTGGGTACCTATCTCCTTGATAGGACGCTTAGCATAGACATTCACATCTTTGATTTGAATATGTCGCGCTATATTATCTTGCGTAGCAGTCTCTTGTGCACTTGCAACAAGCGGTATGAGTGCTACTATCAGAATCCATTTCTTCATGATATATCCTATTTATTTCCAGCAGAAAGCGCCAGGTATGATACCAACATAAAAACTATCAATAGGTTGGCGGTCAGGGGAATAGCGATAGACCATGCCTTGTTGCACATAGTCAATCGCATCGGCGATATAGACATCTCCTGTACGCGGACAAACAGTTAAGCCATAATAGAGCGTTCCATTGTATGGCAAGAATGGTCGCACGGGTACGCGGTCAGCTGTCACATCCATCTCCCAAACATCGTCGTTGAGCCAGTAGATCTTGTCTTTGGTTCCGTTGAGTTGTACCTCGGATGGCCAGTCGCCAAAATCAAACTTAAACTGCTTCTCTATGGTAAAAGTCTCAGCATCAATACGATATAGCGATGGCGCTTCGTGTCCGTAAGGCGACCCTTCGTAGCCGCCATCGGTGACTGTCCACAGTTTGTTATGGCAATCCATGACCAATGATGTGGGTTGGATACCCACCACCAGTTCGTCCACTACTTGGTCTGTCTCGGTATCGATTTTGATGATGCGATTTTGATAAGACCAGCAATTGACATATACATATTTGCCATACTGCACCATCTGCTCGGTTGAGCCACTCTCCATGGTCATATTAGGGATGTCGATATAGCCTGTGATCTCATAGCGTTTGGGGTTGACGATGAAGATACGGTTATCCCAGATCTGCGTGACATAGGCTTTTTCATCCGATAGAAAATGAATATAGCGAGGCGAAGTGAGGTTGGTGATGCGTCCTACTTCCTTGAAGGTGTTGATGTCAATCGCAAAAATGACATGCGAGTTATTGACAACTACCCAACCTATACTATCACGAATGACCATGGATTGTGCCACATCGCCCAGTTTCATGGCGTTAGCGCGGTAGAATATTTCATTTTGGACGGTCTTGGTATGAGGGTCATAGTAAGAAAGAGTGGCATTGCCATACTGGAAATTGCCCTCGTTGCAGATAAACAGCCCTTTCCCCGAGGCATTAAACTCTTCCTCAAGTCCATAGTCCCACTCCATGCATGCCGTCAAGCATACGCATAGAGCCAATAGTATGATACGAATAGTTTTCATTGTTTTTTCATGTTGTAGTCATAGAATCCTAATACCTCTGTGGATACTTCTCCTAGCCAACCGCTCTTGGTGTTGACACCCACTTGCACCTTGACAAAGTCAATGTATTTCAAATGAATAGGTTGACCATCCATGTCAATCGCATGACTGATCTTGAAGTGGTTGGCATTGGGGTCAGCATTGGTATTCTCGTCGTTGCTAAGACGGTCAATGTGACTGAAATTATCGGCATATCCCCAGTCATATTCTGCGTTTACCCAATAGCTGCCATTGCCCGATGCATCGTAGTTGCGAGCTTTGAGGCAAGTACCCGTAAGGGTATAACTGTCTGATTCAATCCAAAGTGGATAGTAGTAATCTTGTCTGTGGAATTGTGCTAAATAGTCAATCTCTCCGCTATTGCCAAGATTATCCGTCCATTGCACGGGCATTTTAGGACCAGTAGGGCGATAGTAAGTTACGCTATAGTTTTGGATTGTCTCCGCTTTGCCCGTCTCAGAACCAGCCAACTCATACCATGTATCATCGGGTTGTCCATTGCCATTTTCGTCTTGCATGACCCATACAATACCTGGTTCGGAGGAGCCACTGAACGAGTTGCCGAGAATAGCCAGATCGTAGTCGCCTGAATTATCAATACTATGGTCAAAACCGACCACGATATAGCCACCAAAACCACCCAATGATACCCAGTTAGGGGATGGATTGCCATTGCGATCAACTTCCTTCATACGCGCTTCGGCATAGGCGACAGCGGCTTCGAGTGTTGTTTGTGTGTTGTCAAAACCACCTGTCTTCAATTCATTGATAAACTGACCTGGGGCTGGTATGTATGCGTACACTTTATTCCAGTCTGCTGCAGATGTGGCAGTTTTAGAGCGATAGAATTGGTTGGCTGAATATACGGTGATGGTGAAGGTGTGTGCGATGGTCGTTTGCTGTCCATTCTGCTCTGCTTGGGCGGTGGCTGTCAGCGTGTATTCGCCTGCTTTGTCGGCGGTAAACACAAAGGAAGAACTGCCTGCTACTGCTTCTTGACTGTCCACTTGCCAAGTGTAGGTAAGGTTATCTGTATGGCTTTGTGCAGAAGGTTGGATAGCCAGTTTACGCCCTACTACGGTGTGGTAGGCATACTGTGCAAACTCCCATACGAAAGGCAATTCGTCCGCATTCACCACCGCAATCTGTACGCTATCGCTATGTGTGCCGTCCTCGTTGTGCGCACTACATACAATAGTGTACGCGCCCGTGTTATTGGCTACAAAAGTGTAGGACAATTCCTCACATACCAGTTCGCCATTGATATGCCATGCGATAGTGGTGGGCAGCGAAGTTTGTCGTACTGTAGCATTCAGTTCGAACTGTGTACCTACCGCTACGGTCAGTTGCTCCATTCCTGCGATAGAGACGGTCGGTATCTCCAGTTCCACGACATCTATGCGAATCTCTTCACTATCTGTGCCGCTATCTGTGCTCACGGTCAGAACAATGTAGTATTCGCCTATTTCCTCGCTAATAAAAGTGAGGGAAGGAGAGGTGCCTATGACCTCATTATCCATTGTCCAGTAGTAAGTTGCTCCTTCGGCTGATTCGTAGTTGGGAGCGATGGTAATCTCGCGTCCTGTCTTGACGGTATAAATACCTGTTTCGCTGTCAAGCAGAATCTTAGGAGGTAGTGATGTGGTGATGTCATCGTCAATGATACACGATGAGAGGAGCACAATAATGCTAAAAAAAGAAAACTGTAATAGTCGTTTCATATTGTATCTTGTTTGTATGGTTAATATTCCGTATCAACCACACAACAGCCAACCATCTGCTCTATGCGAGCAACATGGCAGGGTGATGGTTGGCTGCAATGTGGTAAGATAATCCACGAAGAATATAGCCATTGACCATCGGACACAACAAATGGGTACTTGATACATCTATCAAATACCTATACGCGTACAAGCGTACCATGGATACTATTGAAAACCTTTGCGTCATTGTCGTTGGCTCGATTCCCCGAGAGCGTTCAACTTCACCAACTTCTCGTTGGTGGCACGCAGCAGGTCTTCTGACTTATCGCTCCTTTTGTTCAGCCTTCCCAGTTCGCTAAGAACCAGTGACTTATAAGAATTTGAACATCGGATTGCGAATCACAGCAGCGGGACTGTGCAGGACTCTCACCTGCTTCCCTTACACTGAATGCGGTGCAAAGGTACAACAAAAAATGCACATACGCAAGCAATCACGACGAATTTCTTCAAAAAAAAGATTTTTTTTATTATAAGGCGAAATATGCCTATTATGCTCGCATAAAATAGGCGTATTGAGACGGGTAGTAGATGCGCAAGCATTGAAGAAATGTCGTGATTACTTAGCAACAACCTCTACTTTTTTCGGAAGGAACCCACCCCGTAGGGGAAGGGGCGTGCCGAAAAAAGCACATATCCTCCAAGCGTAGCGAGAGTATGGGCTGCATGATGCGAACGTAGCTACGAGATAAAGAAGCTTCTGAACGGAGCTTTGATAGTGAGCGCCTGACATAACTCCTATGGCGGGACTCAAGCGAACGGGAGAACAAAAAGGCTTTATGCGTATGGTTTTGTTTGGGTTATAAAGCCAAGGCAGATGTTCGAAGGTAGTGTATTTATTTTAAGTTATGCAAATGTTTTTGTATTTTTTTCAATATAAACTTGCCTTTTCTATACCCTTAGTATACCTTTGGTATAGGAAAAGCAACTTGCAAGTTAGGCGACCTGAAGGAGTGCGACGGAACGCACTCCGAGCGTAGCGCCCGAAGAGTCCCCACTCTGAGGAAATAGCGCAAGCATAGAACAAAATAAAGAGATCTGTGGGACTTCTATGGGCTTTCGGTGGCTTTCTATAAATGTGTCTCTATAATAATGCTGCAAAAATCTTCGGCATTATAGTCGTTTTGTGCCGAAGATTGGAGGATTTGGAGTATAAAATGGCATATACAGCACGCGGGAAGTGTAGTATTTACTAAGCTTCCCGCGTGAGTGTATTTTTTTTGAAAAAAGTTTTCGAGTGCCGAAGATTGTGCCGAAGATTACATCTCCTGTCCCATTACATTGTAAGTCTTGCCGTTGCGAAGGATAAGGAGTTGACCATTGCGTATAACCTTCTGATAAGATACTTTTTTAAGTTCTTCATATTCGACATCTTGAATATCAGTAGTAGGATCTTGACAATCTATAGAATAGTATGTTCTTTTTCCTGATGTATTATTACCTATTTGATAACAAGCAGATACTTTTGTAGTAATATCAACAGTTTGATTATTATCTCCATTCCAGTTAGAACCATTGACATACACTATATTTAGTTCGCTACAGTCTTTAGAGTAAGTGTACCAGTTACCTTCCTTTGTTAATGTTACCCATTCACCATTACCTCCAGTTTCCCACACCCATGCAGAAATAGTGTTTCCCCAGTTTGTAGGCATTTTGGCTTTAATAGTAATCAAATTGGCGTATTTGCTTCCAACACCTACTGCGTGCCAAGCATTGGTAACGGCTTTTTCCTCTGTAGAGTTTGCACCATATAAATCTCGTGCCGCTTGCAGAGAGCTTTGTCGCGCATTCGCAAATGTTGCACTGGGTGTGAGATAGTGAATCAAAGTGCGATATGCAATTTGTAGGGCCTTATCAATTCCGATACCTTTAACCGTAAATTTTTCGTTATTATCGTTAGTTCCTGTTCCCCCCTCGGACAAAAGGTAAAACCAAAAGTTTTGAACACCACTATTGGTATGTACTCCTCCTTGGTCATTATCATCATTGGGAGTAGAAGTCGAAGGAATCCAAGGACCTTTTCCGTATGTATCTGGTTGACCTGCAGAATTTGGATTCTTCATTGATCGCATATAGGGTTCCGCAATCATAACATCCTCACCAATGGTCCAATTAGTACTTCCATAGGTGTATTTTTTTACTCCCATAGCCATAATATCCGAAAAACTTTCATTCAAAGCTCCTGATTCATTTAAATAATCTAATCCTCCCTTTCCATTTTGGCTTGTTACAAGGTGTGTAAATTCGTGTGCCATTATATCTAAAGAGACAACAGGATTCATGTACGCCCCATCACCATATCCGTAATACATAAAATATGGCTCAAAAGCGCCTTGTGCTGTTGCATTATTGGGCATATTTTTAAATACAATTTTATCGTATTCAGGAAATGCGATATTGTAAATAATATGTCCTTTATTGTCAAAGCTATTTCGTTTGAATATATTTTTATAAAAATCATAGGTCTTTTGCATTCCCCAATGTATGTCGGCATATTCGGTAGGGGCTTCCGTAATAGTCAGCATACCAGAAGTAGTAGATGAATTTGACCACGAATAGGTACCAGGTTCGGTTGTAGATATCTTGATACCTCCACCATAAGAACTCCCTGTCGCATCTTCATCATATATCTGAATAACATATCCATCCGCGACAGCAACCGACATGGGGAAAGATATAGGGAATGTAGCATCGTTGAATGTAGGAGACACATAAACGAGTTGATTGTTAGAGTTGTATATCTCAATAAAAATATCGGGCTTGGTATCCCAAATATCATACCACCATGATGAATTAGCACTTGTAATTGTGATGTTAGTTATTGTAGGAATATATATAACAGGTGAATTATTATATAAAATGTTACACTGATTAATATAGTCCCACATCATTGGAGAAGTGATATAATTACCTATTGCTTCGGAATCTTCATTCATTAGTTTTTGTATAATTGAATCTGGTAGCGATAATATAAAATCTTCCGAAAAGTAATAATCTACATTAGGGCTTCCTTTTGCTCCAAGCGTTACGATGTTTCGTGCGGAATCGAGGAAAAGATATTTCCCATCTGTTTCGTACATAGTCATTTCTTGCCAACCACTATAGCGCGTGAGCGCTTGCGTTTTGACATCAGCAGATTGTAACGCAGGCTCTACAAACACAATTTCTCCACTTTCTGCATCAATATAGAAGGTTTCTAATGTTTCTGGATTAGGTACCTTATAAACAGTGTAATATATGCCATTGATACACAGAATGGTCAATGTAATATCTTTCTCGTCTGTGTCACTATTGACCTTTTTGCGTGCCTGTAGTTTGTTGAGATTTTGTTTAATGGTCTTAGGTGCAACATCTTGTTTCATTACATTACCATTAAGCGATAGTAATTGATCGTTTTTAGAATGTACAAGTATCATTTTAGATTGCACTTTTATGCCATGATACATTTGTTGATACGACTGATGTCTAATACCCAAATCATCTACTTCATCTTGGAAAATCTCAAATGATGTTCCGTCAGGGAAATTGGCATACTCAAATAGATCTAATTCATCTAACAGAACTTGCTCGTTAGCAAAACTGTGATAAAGTTCATCATTATTGGCATTGATGAATACTACAGCCATTCCAAGTAGGAGGCAAAGTGTAAAAAACTTTTTCATATTGTTTTGTTTTTTATGTTCGTGTAGGTATACAAAAAAGCGTGAACTTTCGTTCGCTTCAATTTGATTCATTGAGGATTCTGGACTACCTTTATTCTTCAAATCTACGCACGGAAAACTCACGCTGAAAGCATGAGCGTGCATAAACTGTACTTGAAGAATAAATGATTATTGAAAGTGTCCAGTTTTCAATGAATCAAGTTTGGGCTTATAACGCTATATTAAATATGTCGGGCAACGGTATCGTTGCGAATTAACTACAAACTATGAGTGATAAGTTATAAGTAATTTAGAGGGTTAGTATTGTTAGTTATTTTTTCATCCATTCTTGGTACAAAGCAACAGGACCTTCGTGCCAGCGTTTGGTGCTCTCTTGTTCCAGTTGTTTGTACATATCAGAAGAGTAGATTTGTCGCATGGCTTCAATAACGCTGATATGCTTCTCTGCACACAACATATCCGCCAACCAACTCACTTTGGAAGGCAAAAGCAAGTGCAAATTATTTTGGGTCACTTCGGTCATAAGAGTATCTCGTGCGCTTTGGTGAATGTTAATAGTTGTAATGCTTGCTCCGTGTGAAACAAATATTGATCAACGAGTTCGTAAGTCTTCAGCTCTGCAAGCAAATTTTGTTTGCTCATCAATCCACCTTCGTACAACGCAAAGCATGTATAAACACGGTCATTTGCTACAGGACCATATACAATATCATAATCGTGTACAAAGTCCTTGTTGAGGCGGTTGTTCATCACGAAATCAATCCATTCGTCGGTAGGAGATTCAAAGAGCAAGCACTTAACCGACTGCAACTTGTCAATATCCAATTCGTATTCATTGACAAAGCCTTTTGCAGTACGGTTGCCCTTCATCTTTCTACGCACCCATTCCTCGGCTTGCTCATACGAAGTCGTGGTATAAAATCCGCTACCATAATCAAGGGTGCGATTGGGTTCGCGAATCTCAGGTGTCTCAACACACTCTAAACTGCCGTGATAAACTTTCATGGTTTTCGCTGATTGATATAGTTGTCAAGATCTTCCACAATCCATTGCGCACTTTGTGTATGCAACACCTCATAAAACTCCTCTAGATATTCCAATACGCCATATTTGTCCAGTTCAAGCATAGCCTGCTCGCCTGTCAGTTGGTGTTTTTGCTTGTATTGCTCAATGCAAAAAGAGATGAAATATGAGATTTCGTTGCTGCGCATGTCAATTCTTTTGGATATTTGGGCGCAAAGATACACTTTTTTTTTGAGATGTGCAAGAAAAATAGCATTTTGGGGTGATTTTTTTTAGTGTAGGGGGAGGAGAGTGTAGAGTGTAAAGGCGAGAAGGGAACAGAGCGACACGTTGGTGCCGCTCTGTTGGTTTAGACAGGTGTTCGTTGTGGATAAGTCACATACTCTACCTTGACTGTGAGAAGGTCTTGTTCTTTACTTCGACTGTGGTAACGTCTTATGAAGTAAGATACATCCGAAAATGGCAGAGATGACGGAGCCGCAGAGTACACCCAGTTTAGCTTGATCAAGGAGTAAGGCACCATGCTCTCCTAAGGCTGCATACGACAGGTCGGCGATAAACATAGACACTGTAAAACCAATACCACATACCATGCATACACTGGCAAAAGATTGCCAGCTTGCGCCAGCAGGCAAGGATACCCATTTGAGGCGTATCGCCAACCATGAAAAGGAGAATACACCCAAGAACTTACCAACAACCAAACCCAACATAACTGCCAAACTGACACCCGAGAAGAGAGTACCCACACTCATGTGCGAGAGATCAATACCCGCATTGGCGAAAGCAAAGAGCGGAATGACCAGATAGTTGATAAAAGCGTGGAGATTATCTTCTAAATCTTGCAAGGGACTAATCATCTTGTCGGCAGCCGATTCGATGCTCTTGAGCGTGTGTATCTGGTCATTGGTCAGTACGATGGTGTTGTGTTGCTTGTCAATATCAATAACTGGGAACTGATTGATATGCTGACGAATACGCTCTAAATAGTAACCTGTACCTTTCTTCAGGGTGGCAGGTACGCAGAATGCAACAATCACGCCTGCTATGGTGGCATGAATGCCCGAATTGAGCATCATATACCATAGTACAAGTCCTAAGGTGAGGTAGAATCCTTTGGAGCGCATATTCAGCACATTG
>JAZKYJ010000020.1:0-3361 GCA_045612045.1 Paludibacteraceae bacterium
CTCAATAGCCAGTCTGAGAAATTTGTAGGCATTCTACAAATGAGCGATGTCCATCGCCGTAACAAACCAACCACTAGCACTGCTAGCGCCGCTGACGGAGCAGAAGTGTGCCTAGCTGCCCAATTAGCCGCGACCAACGAAACTAACGATAGCATACGATTTGCGGAGCCTGATCGATACCTTGAGAAAGCATGCATCAAAACGCTAGAGCAATTAGAGAAGAATACACCTCATGGATTCTTCCTAATGGTGGAAAGCGCGATCATCGATGGCTACGGACATAATAACGATGCCGAAGGTATGGTAGAAGAGATGCAGGAGTTTGACCGCACACTCAAAGCACTAGTGGCTTATGTAAACCAACACCCTAACACCCTGCTTGTTGTGACGGCAGACCACGAGACGGGTGGTACAAATGTATCATACAAGAGTTACCCTGTGAACCAACCAGAGGGTATGCAACTCAGTTTCAGTACGAAAGGTCATAGCGGAACAGTGGTTCCTATTTTTGCCTATGGCGCTGGTGCTGAGAAATTTGCAGGTATATTCCAAAACAAAGAGATACCTGGTATCATTGAAGAATTAATCAAATAACTATACACATATGAAACACGAAATTGCAGTGGGCGTAATGACCGCCCCAAAGATCGAGGCCGTAATCCCAGGTCCTCACTCCACTCCTGAACATCCAACTTTCCTTTTGAAGAATGTTCGTATCGGTATCGGTTTCCACTGGGACCGCCTCGAGGATCAAGAGTTTGAAGGTACACTCGAAATACGCGACAATGCAGATGGCACACAAACCGCTATCAACCGTCTTGATGTGGAAGACTACCTCAGTTCTGTCATCACTTCTGAGATGTCTGCTACCTCTTCGTTGGAGCTCTTGAAAGCTCATGCTGTTATCTCCCGCAGCTGGGTACTCCGTCCTATCATCAGTCCATCTACAGGCACCGACAAACCCGATTTGAGCGACCCTGATCGCCATGTCATCTGGTACGAAAGAGATGCACACGAGGGATTTGATGTATGTGCAGATGACCACTGCCAACGATACGAAGGTATCACCCGTCGTGATGAACACCCAGAGGCGGGTGCCAATGTGCAAAAAGCCATCGACGCTACCCGCGGACAAGTACTCATCTACGACGGCAAGGTATGCGACGCACGCTTCTATAAGGCTTGCGGTGGTGCCACCGAAGTGTTTGAGAACGCATGGGCAAACGAACATTATGACTACTTGGAAGCGGTTCGCGATGAGATCGGCACTCCACTCCCTGACTTGACCATTGAGGAGAACGCGCAAGAGTTCATCCGTACTGCACCTCCAGCCTATTGCAATACCAATGATCATGCCATCCTCAGCCAAGTATTGAACAACTACGATCAAGAGACTAAAGATTTCTATCGTTGGACCGTGAAATACACCAAAGAGGAATTGAGTGATATTATCCGCGAGCGCAGTGGCATAGATTTTGGAGAAATATTAGACCTCGTACCTATCAAACGTGGTCCTTCTGCTCGTTTGTACGAGATGCAAATCGTAGGTAGCAAGCGCACTATGGTGATTGGAAAGGAACTCGAAATTCGCAAATGGTTGAGCAAGAGCCACTTGTATAGTAGTGCATTTGTGGTTGACCGCAACGAGAATGGCGACTTCATCTTGACAGGTGCAGGCTGGGGACACGGCGTAGGCTTGTGCCAAATCGGTGCCGCCGTAATGGCTGCCAAGGGTTATACCTACGAGCAAATCTTGGCGCACTACTTCCCAGGAAGTAAACTAGAGGTAATTTGATTCTGCCCACAGATTGCACGGATTATCACAAATAAATAAGATTCGTGAATATCTGTGAGATCAGTGGGAAATAAGAAGAATGTCCAGAATATATTTCATATTGTGTTTGCTTGGGTTGGCGTGCGTGGCATGCCAACCTGCTACTAACACATCCGCGTTGGAGAACACTGCGGGATTTAATATTGAGATTCAAAACGACAGCACGACCATCACCATCTACTCGCCTTGGCAGAAGGGCAAAGTGATGCAACAATTGGCGTTCAACCAGGCTTATGAGCGCATTGTCTGTACATCGGCCACACATATAGGCTTTATCAGCGAGCTGGGAATGATGGACAAAGTGGTAGGAGTTTGTCGCCCAGAGCGTGTCTATAATCTGAGTGAGGAAGAGCGTGAGCGCATCACAGATATTGGGGATGATATGCAACCTAGTATGGAACAAATCCTACTACTCAATCCCGATCTCGTGATACTCTACACTTACGCACAAGGCGACCCTATTCCCGCACAAGTGGAGGCATTGGGTATCCCTATTTTGTATTGCAACGAGTGGACAGAGACTACCCCACTCGCCCGCGCTGAATGGATACGCCTCTTTGGTGCCGTCTTTGGCTGCTTGCCAGAGGCAGATAGTGTATTCGCTAACGTCAAAGACGCATATGAGCAGTTGAGGGCAATGGGCAATGGGACATTGGCAATGGGCAGGAGCATTATGTCCGGTATGTCGTGGCGAGGGACATGGTATGTACCTGCTGGCGGAACATTCATGGGCAATATCTTCCGAGATGCAGGTGCACAATATAAGTATCAAGACAATCCTTCTACCTCATCTATTCCGCTGACTATGGAACAGGCTATCCAAGATTTTAGTCAAGCAGATGTATGGGTGGGATGTGAGGCAAATAGTTTGAAGGAATTAGAGGAAATAGATAAGAAACATACATGGTTCAAGGCTTTTCAAACAGGAGAAGTATATAATTTCCGTCGTCGTGCTTTGCCTAGCGGAGCAAATGACTTTTGGGAGTCTGCTACTGTTCATCCCGAACGCGTACTACAAGATCTACAAAAAGTATTAGAGGGAGATACTACAAACCTATTCTACATATCTCCGCTGAAATAAATTCCACTAAAACAATACAAAAAAAAAGAAGGATTGTCATCTCGACAACCCAATCTTTACTTAACCTTAAATCTAATACCATGAAAAACACGGTGCAAAGGTACTGCTTTTTTCAATACCCACCAAATTTTATGCCCTAAAAATATGTTTTATAGCATGTTTTTCATTTTTTTGTAAACTCTACTATACAAAATCACGGTATTTTTATCAAAAATTTTGTCATTTCGAAAATTTGTAGTAATTTTGTACCCGATAAAATTTGCGTCAATGGGCAATTGGCACAAAATTTGCAAAGAAATTAAATAAAAAACAACAAAATAACCTTTTTAATTAAACAATGAAACAATTAGATTTGACCCAGTACGGCATCGTAGGTACAACCGAGATCGTACACAATCCTTCTTACGAAGTACTCTTCGCAGAGGAGACAAAAGCAGAATTAACTG
>JAZKYJ010000021.1:0-63431 GCA_045612045.1 Paludibacteraceae bacterium
ATCCAATTGATCGGTCTTGGCGCAGAGGGCAAGAAGTCAGTTGTAACTGGTGTTGAGATGTTCCGTAAGTTGCTCGACCAAGGTGAGGCTGGTGATAACGTAGGTTTGCTCCTCCGTGGTATCGACAAAGACGAGGTTCGTCGTGGTATGGTTATTACCCACCCAGGTGTTGTTAAACCATATAGCGAGTTCAAGGCTTCTGTTTATATCTTGAAGAAAGAGGAAGGTGGCCGTCACACTCCATTCCACAACCACTATCGTCCACAATTCTACATCCGTACTATGGACGTAACTGGTGAGATTACCTTGCCAGAGGGTACAGAGATGGTTATGCCAGGTGACAACTTGGAGATCACTGTTAAGTTGATCTATCCAGTTGCTTGCTCTGAGGGTCTTCGTTTCGCTATCCGCGAGGGTGGTCGTACCGTAGGTTCTGGTCAGATTACTGGTTTGATTGACTAATTCTTAGGTCAACGATAAAGATTGCCGAAGTTTCGGCTTCGGCAATCACTTTACGGAAGTCCTCTAATGGTAAGAGAGCGGTCTCCAAAACCGTCAATGTGGGTTCGATTCCTGCCTTCCGTGCTGTTACAAATTAAAATAGCTTCCATCTGACTTCAACAAAAGTTGAGGCCAGATGTTTAGCGCAAAAAATAGTATTAACAGATAAAACTACTAATATGAAGTTTGTAGAGAACATAAAAGAGTCTTACAACGAGTTGGTTCACAAGGTGAACTGGCCTTCGCGTAAGGAGTTATCCAAGAGTGCAGTGCTTGTATTGATTGCTTCCATAATACTTGCGCTCATCGTATGGCTCATGGATTTCAGTTTTGAGTCTATCATGACCTTTGTTTACGGCTTGTTCTAATTATTAATTGTGATTTGAATATGGCTGCAAACGAATTTAAGTGGTATGTTCTGCGAGCAATCAGTGGTAAGGAGAACAAGGTGAAGGAGTATATCGAAGGCGCCTTGGTCACTTCTACTTTGTTCAAAGAGTATGTATCGCAGGTTTTGATTCCTACTGAGAAAGTTATGGTTCTTCGTGGTAACAAGCGCGTAGTTAAAGAGCGTAATATGTTACCAGGTTATGTGTTGGTTGAGTGTAACTTGACTGACGAGTGCTATCCATTGTTGCGTAATATCCCAAACGTGTTAGGGTTTGTGACAGATGGTAATAAGACTTCAGCTAAGGCAAAGCCAGTACCTCAAGAAGAGGTTAACCGTTTGGTTGGCGCTATAGAGGAGACTGCAGCGGAGGCTGTATTGGAAGAGACATACTTGGTGGGAGAGCACGTTAAGGTTACTGATGGTCCATTCAGTGGATTCGAAGGTGTAATTAACGAGGTGATTCAAGATAAACGCAAACTCAAAGTTGTTGTTACAATCTTCGATCGTCAAACTCCTTTGGAGTTGGGATACGATCAAGTAGCAAAAGAGTAGGAGGCATTGTTACGGCCGTTGTACTACTCGGTAGTTAAATAATAAAAAACTATTAACAAAGTAAAGAGAATTTTAAATTATGGCTAAAGAAATTGCTGGATTTATTAAGCTCCAAATCAAGGGTGGCGCTGCCAATCCTTCTCCTCCAGTAGGCCCTGCATTGGGTTCTAAGGGTGTGAACATTATGGAGTTTTGTAAACAATTCAATGCCAGAACGCAGGAGAAAGCAGGTAAGATTTTGCCTGTAGTGATCACTGTTTACACTGACAAATCATTTGATTTTATCGTTAAGACTCCACCAGTTGCTGTACAATTGAAGGAGGCTGCTAAGATTAAGTCTGGTTCTAATCAACCAAACCGTAACAAAGTGGCTACCATCACTGAGGAGCAAGTAGTGGCAATTGCAACCGATAAAATGGTGGATTTGAACTGTTTCACTGTAGAGAGCGCTATCAGTATGGTAAAAGGTACCGCACGTAGTATGGGTATTACTGTTAAATAATTAAACTTCAATCATTATTATGGCAAAATTGACAAAAAATCAAAAGCTTGCTGCTGAGAAGATTGAAGCAGGAAAGCTCTACACAGTGGCTGAGGCTGCTGCTCTCGTAAAAGAGATTACAACTACAAAGTTTGATGCAAGTGTAGATATCGATGTACGTCTTGGCGTAGACCCACGTAAGGCTAATCAAATGGTTCGTGGTGTAGTAAGTTTGCCAAACGGTACAGGTAAAGAGGTTCGCGTTCTCGCATTGTGTACTCCCGACCAAGAGGCTGCTGCTAAAGAGGCAGGTGCTGATTATGTAGGTTTGGATGAGTATATCGAGAAGATCAAAGGTGGATGGACTGACATCGACGTGATCATCACTCAACCACAAATCATGGGTAAGATTGGTGCTTTAGGTCGTGTACTTGGTCCTCGTGGTCTTATGCCTAACCCAAAATCAGGTACTGTAACAATGGATGTTGCAAAGGCTGTAAAGGAGGTTAAGCAAGGTAAGATTGACTTCAAGGTTGACAAGTTTGGTATTGTACATACCTCTATTGGTAAGGTAAGTTTTACTCCTGAGGCTATCGCACAAAACGCAAATGAGTTTATCCAAACTCTCATCAAGTTGAAACCTGCAGCAAGCAAGGGTACCTATATCAAGAGCATTTATCTTTCCAGTACAATGAGTCAAGGTATTAAGATTGACCCAAAATCAGCTGAGTAATTTTTTAATTTAAGACAATTATGAAGAAGGAAGATAAAACCGCGATCATTGCCCAACTTCAAGAGCAATTGGAGCAATATTCTCATTTCTATATCACCAATATTGAAGGTCTCAATGCAGAGAAGACTAGCGCATTGCGTCGCGAGTGTTTCAAGCAAGAGGTTAAATTGTTGGTGGCTAAGAATACGTTGCTTCAAAAGGCTTTAGAGGCTAAGGGCGTAGACGAGGCGATTTTCGCAGCGTTGAAAGGTAACACTGCTTTGATGCTCTCTAACACTGGTAATGCTCCTGCTAAATTGATCAAGGAGTTTACTAAGAAAGAGAAGAACAAAGAGGAGGCTAAGCCACAGTTGAAGGCGGCTTACGTTGAAGAGACAGTATACGTAGGTGCACAAAACTTGGATTTCCTCGCTACCATTAAGTCTAAGAACGAGCTCATCGCAGATTTGGTTGCACTTTTGCAATCTCCTGCAAAGAATGTCGTTTCTGCACTCCAATCAGGAGGTACTACTATCCACGGTGTTCTTAAGACCCTTGGAGAGCGCGCTGAGTAATCAGCAATTAACCACTAGGGTCATCGAGTGGTATCGGAGTGGTAACGGTAAAGAAAGGTTACTAGCCGTGTAAAGGATGACAAAAATAATAAGCATAAAAAAATAACACTTTAAAATTATACAACAATGGCAGATTTGAAAGCTTTTGCTGAACAATTAGTAAACCTTACAGTTAAGGAAGTTAATGAACTCGCACAAATTTTGAAAGACGAGTATGGTATTGAACCTGCAGCTGCAGCTGTTGCAGTTGCTGCTGGCCCAGCTGCTGAGGCAGCTCCTGCAGCAGAGGAGAAGACATCATTTGATGTAGTTCTCAAATCAGCTGGTGCAAACAAGCTCCAAGTAGTTAAGGCTGCTAAAGAGCAAACTGGTCTTGGTTTGAAAGAGGCTAAAGACATCGTTGATGCTGCTCCTGCAACCGTTAAAGAAGGTGTAGACAAAGCTACTGCTGAGGCTCTCAAGAAAGCTCTTGAGGAGGTTGGTGCAGAGGTAGAGTTGAAGTAATACCTTTTAGGCCTTATAATGGTAGGTTTAGACCCTTTTTGGGGGTCTAAACCTTTTTCTCTGAATAATGCATATTGTTTAAAAAAGATTAAAATCTGATAAAAAAGCAGCGGTTTTGATTAATAAAGTATAAAATTAACAGCCAACTATTTAGTTCTAAATAACACATTATCAGATAATTATAATCTTAGAAACATATTAAAACCATAAAATTAAATGGCAAAACAAAAACAAGACCAGCGAATCAATTTTTCGGCAATGCAAAAGCAGATGCCTTATCCTGATTTTCTGGAGATTCAGTTGAAGTCCTTCCATGACTTTTTCCAGATGGATTCTACTCCAGAGGTTCGTCATACTGAAGGATTGTACAAGGTGTTCTCTGAGAATTTTCCTATTCAGGACACTAGAAACAACTTTAAGTTGGAGTTTATGGATTACCACATTGACCCTCCTCGTTATACGATTGAGGAGTGTCTGTTGCGTGGATTAACCTATGCTGTGCCTTTGAAGGCTAAACTCTTTTTGACCTGTACTGATCCTGAGCACGAGGACTTTGAGCCAGTATTGCAGGAAGTATTTTTGGGTAATATCCCATATATGACTCCTAAGGGTACTTTTGTTATCAATGGTGCAGAGCGTGTAGTAGTAAGTCAGTTGCACCGTTCTCCAGGTGTGTTCTTTGGCACTTCGATACACTCTAATGGTACGAAGTTGTATTCTGCTCGTATTATTCCTTTCCGTGGTTCATGGATTGAGTTTGCGACAGATATAAATCGTGTCATGTATGCCTATATCGATCGTAAGAAGAAATTGCCTGTAACCACATTGTTGCGTGCTATTGGTTTCGAGAGCGATAAAGATATCTTGGATTGCTTTGATCTTGCAGAGGAAATCAAGTGTACTAAGGAGAACTTGGATGCAGCGATGGGTCGCACCTTGGCGGGTGATGTACTCCGTTCATGGGTAGAAGACTTCGTAGATGAGGACACTGGTGAAGTGGTATCTATTGAACGTAATGAGGTTATCATTGAGCGTGAAGAAGTATTGGATGCAGATGCTTGTGAAAATATTTTGAATGCAGGTGTTAAGACTATCTTGTTGCATAAGGATGAGGCTAAGGAGTCTGATTATTCAATAATCTTTAATACTCTGCAAAAAGACCCCGCTAAATCTGAGAAAGAGGCTGTGTTGTATATCTATCGTCAGTTACGTAATGCAGAACCTGCAGATGATGCAACAGCACGCGAGGTTATTTACAATCTATTCTTCTCTGAGAAACGCTACGATTTGGGTGAGGTAGGTCGTTATCGTATCAACCGCAAGTTGAATATGGATATTCCAATGGAGACCCGTACATTGACCAAGGAGGATATGATTGAGATCATCAAGTATCTAGTTGAACTTATCAACTCCAATGCAGAAGTGGACGATATTGACCACTTGAGTAATCGTCGTGTACGTACTGTGGGTGAACAATTGTACAACCAGTTTGGTATTGGTTTGGCGCGTATGGCTCGTACTATTCGTGAACGTATGAACGTACGTGACACGGAGGTGTTTACTCCTACAGATTTGATCAATGCTAAGGCTATTTCTAGCGTTATCAATTCATATTTTGGTACGAATGCATTGTCTCAATTCATGGACCAACAAAACCCATTGGCTGAGATTACTCACAAGCGTCGTATGTCAGCTCTTGGTCCTGGTGGTCTTAGTCGTGACCGTGCCGGTTTTGAGGTGCGTGACGTTCACTATACTCACTATGGTCGTTTGTGTCCAATTGAGACTCCTGAAGGTCCAAACATTGGTTTGATTTCATCATTGTGTATTTTTGCAAAGATTAATAACCTAGGTTTCATTGAGACTCCATACCGCAAGGTGGAGAATGGAGTGGTAAATCTCAACAACGACGAGGTGGCTTATTACACAGCTGAAGATGAAGAGCAAGCTATTGTAGCACAAGGTAATGCTCCTTTGGATAAGAATGGTAAGTTTATTCGTACCAAGGTGAAATCTCGTTTTGAGGCGGATTTCCCAGTGGTAGCTCCATCAGAGGTGAACTTGATGGACGTTTCTCCATCACAAATCGCTTCTATTGCAGCTGCGTTAATCCCATTCTTGGAGCATGATGATGCTAACCGTGCGTTGATGGGATCTAACATGATGCGCCAGGCAGTGCCATTGTTGCGTAGTGAAGCTCCTATCGTAGGAACTGGTATTGAAGGACAATTGATTCAAGACTCTCGTACTCAAGTAGTGGCTGAGGGTAATGGTGTCGTAACCTATGTAGACGCAGATAAGATTGTTATCAAATACGATCGCAGTAAAGAGGAAGACTTTATCTCTTTTGACTCTGCTGAGGTAGAGTATACATTGCCTAAGTTCCAACGTACCAACCAAAATACTACTATTGACCTTCGTCCAATCGTTCGTAAGGGAGATAAGGTAAAAGCAGGTCAAATCCTTACAGAGGGTTATGCTACAGAAAATGGTGAGTTGGCTTTGGGTAAGAACTTGAAGGTTGCATATATTCCATGGAAGGGTTACAACTATGAGGATGCTATCGTGCTTAGCGAGCGCATTGTTCGCGAGGATATGTTTACATCTGTTCACGTGGTAGAGCAACTTTTGGAGGTTCGCGAGACCAAACGTGGTATGGAGGAGTTCACATCGGATATTCCAAACGTAAGCGAGGAAGCTACCAAAGATTTGGACGAGAACGGTATCATTCGCATTGGTGCACACGTTAATCCAGGTGATATTCTTGTTGGTAAGATTACGCCTAAGGGTGAGTCTGACCCTTCACCAGAGGAGAAACTCTTGAAGGCTATCTTTGGTGACAAAGCTGGTGACGTGAAGGATGCTTCCCTTAAGGCTACTCCATCATTGAGCGGTGTAGTGATTGGTAAGAGTCACTATAAGAAGGCTCAAAAGGATCGCAAGCAAAAAATGGAAGATCGCGAGACCATGGCAAAGATGGACGCTAACTTCAAGGAAAAAGCTGAGCAACTGAAGCAAAAATTGGTTGACAAGTTGGTCGTATTGCTAGAGAAGCATACTTCTGCTGGTGTAGTTGACTACTTGAACGCCGAGGTTATTGCCAAGGGCTTAGAGTTTACTAAGGAGCGTCTCATGCAAGTGGATTATATGTCTGTGATGCTAGCAAATTGGACTTCAGACGAGCATGTAAACGATTTGGTTTGCCGTTGTATCATGAACTACATTGCTAAGCACAAGGAGATGGACGCTGCTCTTAAGCGTGAGAAGTTCAATATGACTATTGGTGACGAGTTGCCAAATGGTATTATTGAGATGGCTAAGGTATACATCGCTAAGCGTCGTAAGATTCGTGTGGGTGATAAGATGGCGGGACGTCACGGTAACAAGGGTATCGTATCCAAGATTGTTCGTGTAGAGGACATGCCATTCTTGGCGGATGGTACTCCAGTGGATATCGTATTGAACCCTCTAGGTGTGCCTTCTCGTATGAACATCGGTCAGATCTTCGAGGCTGTCCTTGGTTGGGCTGGTAAGGAGTTGGGCGTTAAGTTCGCCACTCCAATCTTTGACGGTTGTACATTGGATTCATTGAATGATTGGACAGATAAGGCTGGTCTTCCACGTGCTGGTAAGACTCAGTTGTACGATGGTGGAACGGGTGAACCATTCGACCAAATGGCGACAGTAGGTGTTACATACTTCATGAAGCTTGGTCACATGGTTGATGATAAGATGCACGCTCGTTCTATCGGTCCTTACAGTCTTATTACACAACAACCATTGGGCGGTAAGGCTCAGTTTGGTGGTCAACGTTTTGGTGAGATGGAGGTATGGGCGCTTGAGGCACACGGTGCAGCGCATATCTTGCAAGAGATCTTGACAGTTAAGTCTGACGACGTTACTGGTCGTGCTCGCACCTATGAGGCTATCGTAAAGGGCGAACCTATGCCAACACCAGGTCTGCCAGAATCTCTCAATGTATTGTTGCATGAGTTGCAAGGTTTGGCACTTTCAATCACAATGGAATAACATAGTTAGGTTATAAAATACTAGAATTATGGCTTTTAAACAAGATAATAAGAAAAACGGTTTCTCCCGCATCTCTATTGGACTTGCTTCTCCAGATGAGATTATGCGCCTAAGCTCGGGAGAGGTTCTCAAACCAGAGACCATCAACTATCGTACCTACAAGCCTGAGCGTGAGGGTTTGTTCTGTGAGCAAATCTTCGGTCCAGTAAAGGATTACGAGTGCCATTGCGGTAAATACAAACGTATTCGTTATAAAGGTATTACTTGCGAGCGTTGTGGTGTGGCTGTAATTGAGAAGAAAGTGCGTCGTGAGCGTATGGGACACATCAGTTTGGTTGTGCCTGTAACTCATATCTGGTACTTGCGTTCGTTGCCATCCAAGATGGCTGCGTTGCTAGGTGTGCCAACCAAGAAGTTGGAATCAGTGGTATACTACGAGAAGTATATCGTACTCCAAGCGGGTGTGTTGGCTCCAAAACTCGTAGGTGATAAAAAAGACGGACCAAAGGTTGATGGCGAGTTCATCGAGGACAAGATGCTCTTGGATGAGGATCAATACATGGAGTTGATGGCTCGTTTGGCAAAGGACTATCCAGAGAACCAATCATTGGAAGACTCTGATCCTGATAAGTTCATTGCGAAGATGGGTGCAGAGGCTGTTGAGCAAATGTTGATGAAGCTCGATTTGGATGCCTTGAGTTTTGAATTGCGTGATCGTGCTCACTCTGATACTTCTATGCAACGCAAGGCGGAGGCGCTGAAACGTCTGCAAGTTGTTGAGAACTTCCGCGCAAGTAAGGGCCGCAACCGTCCAGAGTGGATGGTACTTCGTGCTATCCCTGTTACTCCTCCTGAGTTGCGTCCATTGGTTCCACTAGATGGTGGCCGCTTTGCAACATCTGACCTCAACGATCTCTATCGTCGCGTTATCATCCGTAACAACCGTCTGAAACGCCTCGTTGAAATCAAGGCTCCAGATGTGATCTTGCGTAATGAGAAACGTATGCTCCAAGAGGCAGTGGATTCACTCTTCGATAATAGTAAGAAGACTACTGCAATCAAGTCGGACGCTAACCGTCCATTGAAGTCACTCTCTGACTCTCTGAAGGGTAAACAAGGTCGTTTCCGTCAAAACTTGCTCGGTAAGCGTGTAGACTATTCAGCACGTTCTGTAATCGTCGTAGGTCCTGAGTTGAAGATGCATGAGTGCGGTTTGCCAAAAGATATGGCTGCTGAGCTCTACAAACCATTTATCATCCGTAAGCTCATCGAGCGCGGAATCGTCAAGACTGTTAAGTCTGCTAAGAAGATCATCGACCGCAAAGAACCAGTTGTATTCGATATTCTCGAAAACGTAATGAAGGGTCACCCAGTATTGTTGAACCGTGCTCCTACTTTGCACCGTCATGGTATCTTGGCATTCCAACCACGTATGATTGAGGGTAAGGCTATTCAGTTGCACCCACTGTCTTGTGCGGGATTCAACGCCGACTTCGATGGTGACCAAATGGCGGTACACTTGCCATTGAGCCACGAGGCAATATTGGAGGCTCAACTCCTCATGTTGGGTTCACACAATATCCTTGATCCAGCTAATGGTAACCCAATTACTGTACCTTCTCAGGATATGGTCTTGGGTCTATACTATATCTCTAAACCACGTGCAGGTGTGAAGGGCGAAGGTCTCGTCTTCTACTCTCCTGAGGAGTGCGAAATTGCGCTTAACGAAGGAAAGGTAGATATCCACGCAATTGTGAAGGTGCGTATCCTTGACAAACGCAACAATACTACATCTATCATTGAGACTACCCCTGGTCGTGTCTTGGTTAACCACTTTGTGCCAGATGAGGTAGGATTCCAAAACGTTACCCTCGGTAAGAAAGCAGTGAAGAATATTATTACCGATGTGATTAAGACATGTGGTGTGGCTCGTACTGCTCAGTTCTTGGATGACATTAAGGACCTTGGTTATAAGATGGCGTTCAAGGGCGGTTTGAGTTTCAACCTCAACGATATCCTTATTCCAGAAGAGAAGAATGAGTTGGTAGCTAGAGGAAACCAAACTGTAGAAGAGGTGACTGAACTCTACATGGAAGGTGTGATGACCGACAACGAGCGTTATAATAAGGTTGTTGCTGCATGGGGTGAGGTTGACAAGCAAGTGACTGCAGTGCTCATGCAACATATGAAAGAGGCTGACCAAGGTTTCAACTCTGTCTTCATGATGATGGATTCAGGTGCCCGTGGTTCACAACAACAGATCAAGCAGCTCGCTGGTATGCGTGGTTTGATGGCTAAACCTCAAAAGGCCGGTGTTACCGATAGCCGTCAAACGATTGAAAACCCAATTCTTTCTAACTTTAAGGAGGGTCTAAGCGTGCTAGAGTACTTCATCTCTACCCACGGTGCTCGTAAGGGTCTTGCCGATACCGCCTTGAAGACTGCCGATGCTGGTTATTTGACACGTCGTCTTGTTGACGTTTCACACGACGTGGTTATCAACGAGGAGGATTGTGGTACTTTGCGTGGTTTGACCGCTCGTGCGGTGAAGCAAAACGACATCGTTGTGGCTACTCTTACCCAACGTATCTTAGGTCGCGTTAGCGTACACGATATCTATGATCTCGAAGGCAGACTCATTGTTTCATCTGGTGAGGAGATTAATGAGGCAGCGTGCGAGGCTATTGAAGCTGCAGGTATTGAGGCTGTAGAGATTCGTTCTGTACTCACTTGCGAGTCTAAGCGTGGTGTATGTGCTAAGTGCTACGGACGTAACTTGGCTACTCGTAAGATGGTTCAAAAAGGTGAAGCAGTCGGCGTGATTGCAGCACAAGCTATTGGTGAGCCTGGTACACAGTTGACATTGCGTACCTTCCACTCTGGTGGTGTCGCTGGCAACGCTGCTACTCAAAATACCTATGCGCTTCCACAAAATGGTCGTGTTGAGATTGATGATTTGCGTACAATTGTTACTGAGAATGGTGATGTGATTGTTGTTAGTCGTCTCAACGAAATGCGTCTGGTGGACGAAGCTACTGGTGTAGTATTGACAACCTTCAATATCCCTTATGCTTCTAAACTCTTCGTTACTCCTGGTGAGGTCTATGAGAAGGGTAAACAAGTATGTGAGTGGGATCCATATAAGGCTGCATTGATTATCGAGCAAGCTGGTCGCCTGCAATATGCTGATGTCATCGAGGGTACTACTGCTAAGACTGAGATCGATGATCAAACCGGTAAGAAAGAGGTAACTATTATCGAGACCAAAGATAAGGCTAAGATGCCTGTGGCTCATATCATGGATGCTGAGGGCAATGTCTTGCGTACATACAACTTGCCAGTTAAGGCCTTGTTGGTATTCGAGGATGGTGCAGAGGTGAAGGTCGGTGATTCACTCTTCACTCAAACACGTTCGTTCGGTACTGCAGGCGATATCACGGGTGGTCTTCCACGTGTTACTGAGCTCTTCGAGGCACGCAACCCTTCTAACCCAGCTATTGTGGCTGAGATCGATGGTGAAGTTAGCTTCGGACGTATCAAACGTGGTAACCGCGAGTTGAGTATCACTAGCAAGTTGGGTGAGGTGAAATCGTACCTCGTACCACTTGGCAAGCAGATTCTCGTACAAGAGGGTGATTATGTACACGCTGGTGTAGCACTCTCTGATGGTGCGATCACTCCTGATGATATCTTGGCTATCCAAGGTCCTACTGCAGTTCAAGATTATATCGTGAACGAGGCACAATCTGTATACCGTATGCAGAACGTAGAGATCAACGATAAGCACTTTGAGATTATCGTACGTCAAATGATGCGTAAGGTGGAGATTCAAGACGCTGGTGATACACGTTACCTAGAGAGACAAATTGTAGATAAGATTGACTTCCTTGAGGAGAACGATCGTATCTGGGGTAAGAAGGTAGTTACCGATGCGGGTGATAGCGAGACCTTGAAGAAGGGTCAAATTGTTACTGCTCGCCGACTCCATGATGAGAACTCTTCGTTGCGTCGTAAGGACAAGAAGCTCGTTGTAGCACGTGATGCCATGTGTGCAACAGCTAGTCAGGTGCTCCAAGGTATTACCCGTGCTGCATTGGCTACCAAGTCATTCATGTCTGCGGCTTCCTTCCAAGAGACTACTAAGGTGCTCAACGAGGCTGCTATCCAAGGCAAGGTTGACTACTTGGAGGGTATGAAGGAGAACGTAATCTGTGGTAATATGATTCCTGCAGGTACTGGTCTTCGCGATTGGCAACATATCGTTGTACACAATGCGGAGGAGTATGCACAAATCCAAGCTGCTCGTGCAGCTGCTGTGGCTGAGGCGCAACTCCGTCAAGAAGAACTCAACGAACTCTAAGAATCCAACTATAGATTCAATAAACAAGAGACTTCCAATCGGGAGTCTCTTGTTTTATCTTAGTTCAGGAGTTTAGAAGTTTAGGAGTTTATGAGTGATTTCTGAACAGCAGTTCTACTGCCTCTACCCCCTCTAAACCTTCTGACCCCCCTGAACATCTCTCCTCTCGCCTATAGCGGCTTTGCCGCGTCCCATAGCCTTCTCAAGGCGTCCTATAGGCGAAGCCGTCCCATAGCCTCCTCGAGGCATCCTACATAGGATCTACGTCGGGCAGAATAATCGTGCCTTTGCACTTCTCTTGTTTTTGTACAAATGCGATGTGCTCTTTCACTAGTGCTTTGGCGCGATGGATGTTGGCACTGGTCTCAATACGCAAACGGATTTGGCGCACCCATTGGTTGCTGATCTTACTGATGGATGGAATGATCACCCCTGATACGCGTTTCCCAAAACTCTGTTGCAAACGTTGTTGTAATAATGTGGCTGCTGCATCTAAACGTTCTATGTCGCGATGACGCAGGGTCAGCATTATCAGGCGTTGGAAGGGTGGGTATTTGAATAATTCTCGTTCGGCTATTTGTTGGCGATACAATCCTGTATAATCATGCGTCTTGAGGAACTCAAATACGGGATTCTTGGGGTTGAAGGTTTGTATCATCACTTCGCCTTGACTGCCTGTTCGGCCGGCTCGGCCGCTGACTTGTTCTAGCATTTGGAAGGCTTGCTCGTAGCTGCGGAAGTCGGGGGTGTTGAGTAGCGAGTCAGCTTGCAATACCGCCACAAGACTCACATCGTTGAAGTGCAACCCTTTGGTCACCATTTGGGTGCCAATCAGTATATCTACCTTATGTCTTGCAAAAGTGTCGATGATGGTTTGGTAGCTATCTTTCTTACGGGTAGAGTCTAGGTCCATTCGTGCAACGCGTGCCTCAGGGAATAGGCCTTGGATCTCTTCTTCCAAGCGCTCGGTACCAAAACCTTGTGTGCGCATCTCTCCGCCACATTTGGGGCATTTGCTAGGAATGCGTGTGCTATGTCCGCAGTAGTGACAAACGAGCGAGTTGGTCGCCTTGTGGTAGGTCATTGTGACATCGCAGTTGGGGCATTTAGGTGCCTCGCCACATTTGGTACATTGCAAGATGGGGGCATATCCCCTTCGGTTTTGGAACAATATAACTTGCTTACCTTTAGCGAGTTCCTCGCGTATTCTGTCTACCAATGGGTCTGCAAAATGCCCGTACATCTCTTTGCGATGATATTGGCGTTGCAGGTCTATCATCGTAATCTGTGGCAACTGCAAACCCTGAAAACGCTCAGTCATCTCCACCAAACCGTATTTCCCAGTTTGCGCGTTGTAATAACTCTCAATGGAAGGAGTGGCAGTACCCAACAGTACTTTTGCGCCATACCAACCAGCCATCATGATGGCAGCGGAACGTGCGTGATAGCGTGGGGCAGGGTCTTGCTGCTTGTAACTTGGCTCATGCTCTTCATCTACAATGATCAATCCTAAATTGCTGAATGGCAAGAAGATAGCCGAACGAGCGCCCAATATCACCCTGCCTTTCGCCTCTTCTCCTATAGGCCTTTGGCCGTCCCATAGGGCATCGCCCGTCCCATAGGGCTCTGCCCGTCCAATATCCGGCGTGCCGTGGCACGCATGATATATCTCTACTCGCTCCGCATTGCTAAACTTTGAGTGATATACCACTAGTTTGTCGCCAAAGACGGCTTGCAAACGGTCCGTCAATTGGGTCGTCAAGGCAATTTCTGGCACGAGATACAGTACCTGTTTGCCTTGTTGTAGCACTTCTTCTATCAGGTGAATATATACCTCTGTCTTTCCGCTCGAGGTCACGCCGTGTAGCAGGGTGACATTCTTCTCTTGCCAGCTTGTCCGTATCTGCTCGATTGCTCTACTCTGTTGATTATCAAGCGAGTGTGGCAGTTGTGTTTTGCCTGTGTATTGACGTAAACGTGAGATGGGGCGTTCTTCTTCGAGGAAAATCCCTTTATCGATCAATGTTCGCAGAATAGCGCCGCTCACTCCGCTTTGCTCTAGGAGCAAGCGCCTCTCTATCTGATAATTTTGTGCCAAACGGAGGAAGTCGCGCACCAATTGTTCTTGTTTCTTTGCGCGTTTGAATTCTCCTAGTAGCTGCTCTTGTGCTTCTTTCGCCATGTAGGCTGGAGACAGTTGTATGTATTGGGTAGTAGCTGCGGAGTAGTTGTCGTCAATAATCTCAGAGGGTAGGGCAGCCGCCATAACCTCGCCGAGAGTACACATGTAATAGCTTGACAACCATTCCCATAGCTTTAACTGCTCTGTCGTGATGATAGGTGTATCATCCACTATTTGCAGCACGTCACGCACTTTTACGTTTGCTGGCAGTTCCCCTTCGTGTTGGCGATAGATGATACCAATGATGCTCTTCTTGCCAAGAGGCACTAAGACCCGACAGCCAATAAGCGCTTGCGTCGTCCCATTTCCAATAGGCGTAGCCGTCCCATACCCATTTGGCGCAGCGCCGTCCCTTAGCGGGGTCCCCGAACAATCTGTTGATTGTTGGGGTGCTCTTAGCGCAGCGTCCGATACCCGATAGGTATACACATCCGCAATGGCCAGTGGCAGAATAATATCGTATAGTGATTGGTTCATCATTTGCTGCAAAGGTACGACAAAAAATACACATGTGCAAGCAAACGAACACTTTTTTGTAAGAAAACAATAGATTACAATCTATTTGTGCTATTTTCATCTCACTATGGGAGCTTGCTCATGATGGTAAGATGAATTTTGTATAATAAAGCGCAAGCGCATGTTGGCGCGCGCAGTTGTTGTTGAAAGAGAAATGTTGTTTGAGTTGTTGATAATGTATTTGTGTTGATTAATGTATTCGTTTTGTAGATTGTCCTGCACGAAATATGAATAAGATTCCCTATCTTTCCGTTATCAATCTCGTTACATATACGTTAGATATACGATAGATACACGATAGATATACGTTAGATACACGATAGATTATGCTAGGCCATAAGGTAGCCACGTATGTATTGATCCCTATTTGTTGGACACATTCGGTGGTTAATTACCCTAAACTGTAGGCGCCTTGCGCCGTTCTCTAAACTGCGACATAGTCGCCGCCTTTAAACCTTAAACTCTAAACTTTTTTCACTCAAAATTTGCAAATGCGCAAATTTTGTTGTATCTTTGCACTCGTAATTAACCCACGATTGCTAGGTGGCTGAGCACCTAGTGTTTTGAATAATACGAAATAACCATTAACTAACATGCCATGGTAGAAAAAATCATCGAAGATATCAATTACCGCCTCTATGAGGAAACTATGACTGCGTATGTTATAGCGAAGAAGAATGGTTATGAGGGTGATGTCATTATTCCTAAGACCATCGTGGTTAACGATGTCACTTATCTCGTTACAAGTATCGACAAACAGGCTTTCAGCTGTTGCAATTCGCTGACCGCCATCACTATTCCCTACTGCGTTACAAGTATTGGATGGCATGCTTTTTGGTTCTGCAAAAGGCTGAAATCCATTTCTATTCCAGATAGCGTCAGTATTATTGGTGATAGTGCTTTTTGTGGTTGTAAGTTGCTGAAATCTATTGTTATTGGAAATGGAGTGATGAGTATAGGAAAGTGGGCTTTCTCTCGTTGCACCTCGCTGGAGTCCGTTGTTATTGGAAATAGCGTGACGAATATTGAATGGTGGGCTTTCTCTCGTTGCAAATCGCTGACCTCTATCATATTCCAAGGCACTATGGCGCAATGGAATGAAATAGACTTCGGTAATGGTTGGAATGACGAAGTCCCAACCTCCGTCGTCCACTGCACCGATGGCGATGTGAAGATATAATGGACGTCACTGTGCGGTTATAGTACTAGTAAACAAAGTTAAAACAATTGTATAAACGATTAGAACTAATAAAATTATGGCATATGTAAAACAAAATAAGGGTATGGATTGGACGGAAGCAATCGTCAAGGTATTGCGTGAAGCGGGAGGAGGACCAATGCGCGTTGAGGATATTACAAGCAATATTATCAACAAAGGATATTATTCTACACGTTCTCAGCACCCAGAAACTACTGTGAATAGTTACTTGTCGAAGAATAAGAAACTGTTTCAGAACACAGAACCAGGTGTTTACGCGTTGATAGGGACACCTGCCACCGCCACTCATACAACAGTTGCTCGAGTAGCTCCAGCAGTTGTGAGGTCTAGTACCTCAGTAAGACCCTGCACCTCATATTCCCCAGGTGATCCTAAATACAAGTGTGCATCAGCTTTCGTAAATTCTTCAGTTTTATCTCAATTGGAGAAGGAACTTCTTGAGTTGATTGTGAATTTCCGTCTTCCTTTGGCGAATGGAGAGGTGTGCTTTGCTGCTGATATTCTGGATAATTTTGAAGTTCAGTTTTTAGAAAAGGGAAGCCGTGATCAGTCGATAGATGCTGCCCTTCTTAAGCAGAAACTTAGTGAGCTCAATGAGAAGATTGCGAAGACTAAACGAGAGCTACAAAATAATCCTCAGCGTGAGGAATTGTATGGCTTGTTAGAGCGTATGTCATCAGCCGCAAAAAATGCTCAAGAACTTCTCAATAAAGCTTCTGACGGTAAGGTGGAGTTCAAGTATTCGCCTTTGGGAGAGTTCGTTTCTGGAAAAGAATCTGGAAGCAAACCAAAGGTCGTTATATACCTCAAGAGCATTGATGAGAGCATTAAGAAGAGAAATGAGGAGTATCCTTGGCGCAGTGAGAGTCGTTGGAAGGTAATGCCTGCCGTATTTATCCATGAGATGTTCCATGCTTGGAATTATTTCAATGCAGAGCAAAATTCAAGGTCAGTTTTGGCCATTGACGAACCGATGGTTGAGTTTGAGACCCTTTACTTCTTGAAAAAACTGGAAACTTTTACTGAATCCCACTCTAATCCTCTGCATAAGAATGTGTCAAGTGTGAGAGAGAATAGGGAATCTCGAGTCAAGGGAAAGCAGCTGTCTATAGGTGATGTGGCCGCTTATGGCTTTGGATATTATCTGTATGAGAAACTTAGTGAGAGGGATGTTGACTCAATAACATGGATAGAAACATATTCTAAAAAGTCAGCTTCTATAAAAAGTAGTCAAGCAGTGAAGAATGTAGAAAAAGCCTTAATACCTATATATCCGTTCAAGTCAGAGAAACAGGTAATGAGGTGGTTTGAGAGAATTATTTTTGATGCCATAGCGACCTCTAAAACTGCAGGAAAGTCTGCTACTGACAAAGTTGATTTAGATGTCTCGTTGCGTGATTTGGTTCTTGCATGTATAGAAGTGATTGGTCGTAAATGCTTTGCTGCGCAGGAACTCTATGCATTTGCACCTGTATTCAAGGTGTGTTTTCCAGAGTGCAAGGATATAGAGAAGGCGTTAAAACAGCAACTTGATGAACTAGTTAAAGAAGGTTTCCTAGAAGCTCTTCCACATGATTGTTATAGTATGAAATTGGCGGGCGTTGAGGTAAAATCTAAGACCCCAGCTCCAATTCCTCCTTCAACTCTAACTCCAGCTCCTACAAAATCTAAGGGTGGTCGTAAAAAAGCTGCTAGTATTCCATTTGCTGTAAAGTTTCCTGACGATGATGTTGAAATTAAAGAAGAAACGGCAGTTAGTACGTATATTGAGTCATTAAAATATATAGGTCTTAGTAAAGTTCAACATTTAGGTTTAATGCATCAGAGCTATGATTTGGTGTCTAACGTTGAGGATCCATACAATAGCGGAAATAGCTTGCAACATTATGTAGATGGTAAATATATCTATACTAAGCTTAGTAACCGCGACAAAAAAGTATACTTATATGAAATAGCGCAAAAATTAGGTATTAACATAGAAATTTACGATATCTAAAATTTAAGGAATAATATAGGAGTTAGCACTAAATAATTGGAATTCACATACCTGTTGACACCATTTATTGCGTACCGCTACATTTACTGAAGATTCAGCGGTTGCGTTTTGGAATGTTCCCCAAAATGCAGAGCGGTGGCAATTTATTACGGAGTACCAAGAGCGAACGCAGTGAGCCAAAAGAGATTTATAAGATTTCTGCCCGCAGGGCAAGGAGATAATTGACTGCCAACTCGTATATAGTTCCACTCACCAATTCATCAACACACCATGTTAGAAAAAATCATCAAAGGCATCAAGTACCGCCTCGATGAGGAAACTATGACCGCAGAGGTTATAGCAAAGAGGAATGGCTATGAGGGGGATATCATTATCCCCGAGACTGTGGTGTCTAATAGAGCCTCCTATCTCGTTACGAGTATAGGAGAGAACGCTTTCTTTAGTTGCAAATCGCTGACTTCCATCACTCTTCCCAACAGCGTCAAGAGGATTAAAATGGGGGCTTTCATATTTTGCTCCTCGCTGACCTCCATTACCATTCCCAATAGCGTTACAACTATAGAAGATAATGCTTTTTTGTTCTGCTCCAAACTGACCTCTATCACTATAGGCAATAGCGTCAAGAGTATTGGATATTGTGCTTTCGAAAATTGCGAATCGCTAACCGAAATCACTCTTCCCAATAGTGTCAAGAGTCTTGGATATTACATTTTGGGCAATTGCTTCTCGCTTGAAACAATCAGCTACAATGGTACACGAGACAAATGGAAAAAAGTCAAAAAAGACACTTTAGATGATAAATGGAATAGCGGCATCCTCGCCAAATTTGTCCAATGCACCGATGGGTTGGTGAAGATTTAATGACCTATAGTATTAACAAAGCGTAACAATTATGAACGAATATTCAATTAGAGTTTTATTAGTTGACGAAAATGTACTTTCGTTCAGTAAGTATAGGTCAATAGTAGAAGATTTAGGCATATATGTAGAAAGGCATACC
The DNA here is from genome assembly GCA_045612045.1 of Paludibacteraceae bacterium. Classification (GTDB taxonomy): domain Bacteria; phylum Bacteroidota; class Bacteroidia; order Bacteroidales; family Paludibacteraceae; genus Colicola. The sequence goes on from JAZKYJ010000021.1 coordinate 19,019, forward strand.
TGTTGGGACAATGCCAAAGATGCACTTTACAAAGATTTTGACAACTGGTCTGCTATCATGCGTGCCTTCACCGCCATGCGCCATTTCATCGCTTCTAACGCACAGATATTCCAACGCCTTGACATAATGAAACAAAACCAATTGGCACTTGTTGCGCACCAAACAGAAACAGACCACAAACTCGAAGAAGTCTTCCGCCGTTTAGATAGTGGTAATGTGCAACCCCACCAAGGTAAATTCCCAAAAAGATTGCCGTTTTCTTGCATTTCTCCCAAAAAAGTTGTACCTTTGCACCCGTAATTAACTTTCTGTTTAATTTGAATTAAATAAAGAAAATGGCAACTCCTCAATTCATAAAACGAGAAAACATGATAGCCGATACCGAGTATATCCAATGGTTGTCGGATATACAGAAGCGCTTTCGCCAAAGCCAAGCTAAAGCAGCTGTTCGCTTGAATCAATCAATGCTTGAGTTTTATTGGTCATTGGGAAGAGATATTATCGCATTACAAGCAGAAAGCAAGTGGGGAAGTGATTTTTTTAATCAACTTAGTATTGATCTTCAACAAACCTTTCCTCGTCAAAAGGGCTTCTCTGTAACAAACTTGAAATATGTAAAACGCTGGTATCAGTTTTATTATGAGCGTATTACAATTCGTCAGCAGGCTGCTGACGAATTACAATCAGATGAGTTCTCTTTAGTGGGTGGAGAAAATTGTCAGCAGGTTGCTGACGAATTGGAACTGCCAGAGAACTTTGCCTTTGTTCCTTTATATCATCATGTGGAGATTATCACTAAGTGCCAATCTCTTGATGAAGCATTATTCTACATTACCAAATGTATAGAAAATAATTGGAGTCGGGAGCAATTAGGAGATGAAATCAAAGCTAATCTTTTTGCACGGCAAGGTGGAGCGATTACAAATTTTGAGAGCACCTTACCTATAGCTCAGCAGCAGTTGGCTCAAGAAATCCTTAAAGATCCATATAATTTCTCTTTCTTGGAACTTCAACAAAGGCATGATGAAAAACAACTTGAAGAGGCACTTGTAAATAATATTACACGCTTCCTCTTGGAACTTGGACAAGGTTTTTCGTTTGTAGGGCGTCAAATGGAATTACAGATGCCAGGTGGTCAGACTTTTTTTCCTGATTTGATTTTTTATCATATCCCACAACATAGGTATGTAGTTGTAGAATTGAAAGCTGTAAAATACATTCCAGAATTTGCAGGAAAATTAAATTTCTATGTAACTGCTGTGGATGAATTGATGCGAGGCAAAGGGGATAATCCTACAGTCGGATTAGTGATTTGCAAATCTACAGATAAAACAGTCGTAGAGTGGTCATTAAAGGATATTTGCAAACCTCTTGGTGTGGCTACTTACCAATTGGAGGAAGTAGTAGAACGTACAGTGAAAGAATTGGAATTGAATCAAAAGTGACAACTGAAACTTCTAAACCCAAAACGATAATCCAAATCTATGGCTAACATCTTTCAAGGAATGACTATGGCACCTCAATGTATCCGCGCATGGGATGAGCAACTGCGCACTTCTGAGTGGGTGGACACGGATGTATTCGCCGAGATATTTAATTTTCGGAAGATCTCATATAAGGAGCAGGAACGCTACAAGAAAGTTATCAAAAAGGCGAAGCAGGAAATCATCGATGCCTTAGTGCAGCAAGGTATGAGTTTACGAGAGCAACGCAGCCCAAAAGACCGCCGCAAAATCCTAACCGCTTATCCTGATTACAACAAAGACCCACTGCACAACCTCCGTATTATGGCGGTTATCGAAGACGCACTCATGTACCAACGCGCTGTTCACTTGACCTACTCACCATCCTATCGCGACTCCAAGCAGCATATCTTCCACCCACACTACATGCGCGTGTACAACGGACGCCAGTATGTGTACGGAATATATGAGAGAGAGGAAGAAAACAAAGGGCGACCCTTCGTAGCCCTGCCTCTCGATCGTATCGATAATGCAAGCCTGACAAGAGAGGTAGATTACCGACGAGGCGACACGGAATACTACGAGCAACAGATGCGTGATATCATGGGAGCGTCACCTAATTTCAAAGACTCTCGTGTCCTTGATGTGGTTCTGCGCACGCACAACCAGACCATCCATAAACTCCTCCTCACTAAGCCCTACCACCATAGTATCCGTGAGATCAAGCCATTTACTGACGAACTGCCTGGCATAGCTCCAACGCAACCGGGCGAACTGACCATACATGTGCAGCACACCCTCGAACTTGATAACTGGATACTGCACTATGGAGCAAGTATAGAAGTTGTGAGTCCAGAGGAGTTACGCATGCACATCGCGCACATTATAGACGATATGAGTAGGCACTATAAATCACTTCTATAAGTTGATTTATAATTATATCTGGTCATTCTTCTAAAATACTGAATTTTGGAAAGTGGCCTATAAAGAAATAGGTCTCACAAATTGTGGGACCTATTCTTTTCCCAAATAATTAGCGTATGTGAGAAAAAAGCAGTACCTTTGCACCGGATTTCAAAAACAGCAAACTTTTAACCTTTTAAATTGTTTTCACCATGAGCAAAAAAAGACCATGCAACTGGCTAGAGGATCTGGCAGCATTAGAGGATTTTTATCCAATGTCATTCAGCGATGTGTACAACCACGAAATATGCAAATGTGCATTGATGCAATATAGATAATTTGTTTAACTTGATAATTTTTGTTTTCGTATGAAGGAACTTAAATGTCCAAAGTGCGGTACAGTGTTTACCGTTGATGCGGCTGAGTTTGAGACTATCGTCAGCCAAGTGAGAAACCAAGAGTTTGCAACTGAGCTTGCAAAACGCGAAGAAGAGATTCGTGCGCAGTACGCCACACGCGAGCAAATGGCAAAACAGCAAGCCCAAATCGAACTACAACAGAGTATGGCTGCTAAGATTTCAGAAATTGAGAAGCAAAACAGCGAACTTGCAGAATTGCGTGCCAAATTGCAAAGCATAGAGCAAGTCAAGAATGCCGAGCGCCAAGCAGCCATCCTTGTTGAGCAACAACGCCTACAACTCTCTATTGTTAGCAAAGATGCTGAGATTGCCAATCTTAAAGCAACGATGCAACAAATGGCTACACAGCAAGAAGCTGATGCTAAACTCACCGCTAGTCAAACCAGCGAGCAAATCAATGCTATGCGCATTCAGTATGAGGCGCAAATCAAGGCGGCACAAGATGAGATTGAACGACTCAAAGATTTCAAAGTGCGCCTCTCTACTAAGATGCTTGGTGAAAGCCTTGAGCAACACTGTGCGCTTGAGTTTGAGAAGAATCTGCGCATGATGATGCCCAATGCATATTTCGAGAAGGATAACGATGCTTCGCAAGGTAGCAAAGGCGACTTTATCTTCCGCGACTCCGTAGGAGAGCAAGAGTATATCTCCATCATGTTTGAGATGAAGAACGAGGCCGACGAGACTGCTACCAAGCACAAGAACGAGGACTTCTTCAAGAAACTCGATGAAGACCGCCGCAAGAAGGGCTGCGAGTATGCAGTATTGGTGTCCATGCTTGAACCAGAAAACGAGCTTTATAACCAAGGCATCGTAGCCGTGCATCAATACGAGAAGATGTTTGTGGTTCGTCCTCAACTCTTTACGACGCTCATCATGTTGCTCGTCAATGCCAACAAGAAGAGCATCTCCCTCCAACACGAATTGGCTGTGGCTCGCAATCAATCAGTCGATGTCACCAAGTTCGAAAGCCAACTGACTGAGTTTAAGGAGAAGTTTGGCCGTAACTATCGTCTTGCGAGCGACCACTTCCATACGGCCATTGAGGAGATCAACAAGACCATTGATCACCTACAAAAGGTCAAAAGAGGATTGGAACTCTCTGTCGAAAACCTTCGTCTAGCCGACAGAAGAGTGGAAGATCTGACCATCAAGAAGCTCACTCGTGGCAATGCCACCATGAAGAAGCTCTTTGAGGAGGCTCAAATCGTCACCGACGAAGAGTAATATTCATCATCCGAGCCTGCAAGATGGTACCTCTCGTACCATCTTGCCAGACTCCATATGAAACCCCTAACACAAGCAACCAATGAAAGAGTTATTTCAATCACTCAAGAAAGATTTCAAGAAAGCGCTGGCTCTATGGATTATCACTCATCAGGACTTGATTTGTGCCTGTATAAAAATCTATTGTAGCACTCTCGCATATCTGCAAATGGGAGTTTACTGCCTGACACTGCCTTACCAATTTGTCAAGCTCGTCGCACAAAACATGAAAAAGGCATCTGAATAAATTTTTAGGATGGCAAGTTATTAACATAAATACCGAATAGTTATGTCAGCAAATTACTTAGAAATAGTTAAGCAGGTAGCTCAAGACCTGGAGTCGATAATTGAAAAGACGGATAGCTTAGTGTACTGGCCGTGGGATTGGTATGAAAGTTATGATTTACTCAGAGGATTGGAAGATGCTGTGGAGCAGCTTAACGAACTCTCCAAACAGTTAGAACCTATATTTAATGACGAAATTTTCTGCAATGATGTGCAGAATAAGGCCTTTGTTGAGAATCTTGAAGAAGCCAACGGATGCTTTGAATTATTTTCATGGCACTTTAGTAAGATTGATGGTGTGCTTCATGAAGAAGGTCCAAGAGAAAATTATGAGGAAGATTATGAGTATCTATCCGCTCAATTGAAAAAAGCCAAACAACATCTGGATCAGATTTTAAGCTAATAAACTATATTGGTTTTAAAGAATAGACATATGACTAAGTACTTTACAAAATCCGTTTTTAAGTTGTCCTTGGAGTGTCCTAGGAAGTTATATTATGCCTATGACAAGGGCGTTTATGCCAATCAAGATTTAGATGATGACTTCTTGAAGTCGCTCGCTGAGGGCGGTTTTCAGGTGGGAGAGTTTGCTAAACTATGTTATGGTATTGGTGAGGAGACTACCATCAAGACCCTGAAAACAGAAGAGGCTATCACTCAGACCCAGGAATTGTTCCACCAGGAGAATATCAATATTGCGGAAGCCGCTTTCCTATACGAAAACATGCTAGTGAGGGTGGATATTATTGAGAAGAAAGGTAATGTAATCAACCTCATTGAGGTGAAGGCAAAATCATGGAATCCACTTGAAGACTCTTTCCTATCAAAGCAAAAGAATATAAATGCTACCAACTCGGATATCCGCCCATATCTCTATGATGTAGCATTCCAAAAGTATGTGGTGGTACGTGCTCTGAAGGAGATGTTTCCTCATGAGCAGTTTACTGTACATGCCTATTTGATGATGGCAGATAAATCTCGTACTGCTACTGTCAATGGCCTGAATCAGTTGTTTAAAGTCAAGACCACACCAGAGGGGCGTTCTTATATCGAGACAGCACCTAATGCGATGGAAATAGTCACATCCATTCCACTGTCAGAGAGAGTAGTTAGACCATTTGATGTGGACGACATTTGCGACAATATCATTGATGGTCAATATGCGGAGCAACAAAATCCAGAATTTATGGTAGGCGGATGCTTCCAGGAGCATGTCAAGCGAATGGCCAATGACTACTGCCATCATAAGAAATCTGACTGCATTATAGGTTCTAAATGTTTTTCTTGCCAGTTCCGTAAGAAGCCAGGTGATTCTGATAAAATGCTGGATGGCTACTGCGAATGTTGGAAGGAGAAGGCGGGCTTTGATCCATCAAAGGCAAAACGACCACTGATACAAGATTTATTTGGACAATATATCGGTAAAAGAAAGGATGGCTACGTCAAGGACCGAAAATTCTTTATGGACGAACTGACGGAAGATGATCTGAAAAAACATATTGGTCCTACTCATGTAGGGCTAGATCACTATCAACGAAAATGGCTGCAAATAGGTATTGCTACACAAAATGAGGAAATCCTCAATGACTTTCAGAGTGATATGGTTGGTGATGTGTATTTGGACATTGAAGGAATTAAAAAGGAAATGCAAACTTGGCAATTCCCTCTGCATTTTATAGATTTCGAGACAAGTGAAGTGGCTATACCATTCTATGAAAACATGCGCCCATATGAGGATATAGCATTCCAATTCTCGCATCATCGAGTGGATATGAATGATGATGGAACATACACGATTACTCATGCAGGACAGTTCATTAATACTACTCCTGGACATTTTCCTAACTTCGACTTCATCCGTGCTCTAAAAGCAGAACTGGATAAGGATCAGGGAACGATATTCCGATACTCCAGTCATGAGAATACCATCTTGCGAAAAATCTATATACAGTTGGAAGTCCAAAATCCACCTGATAAGAAAGAATTGCAGGAGTTTATTGACTCAATCACTCAGTTAAAGGTAGGCAAAGGAAAAGAGGAAAGGATATACGCAGGTGAGAGAAATATGGTCGATTTGGCGGCGGTAGTGGTTAAGTACTATTTACATCCGCTGATGAAGGGTAGTTTCACGCTTAAGTTGGTTCTGCCATCTGTACTCAACTCTTCAGACTTTATCAAAGATAAGTATAGTAAACCTATTTACGGAACGTCCGAGATGCCAAGTTGCAATCTTTCATCTCCAAAATCCTGGATTGAGTATGGAGAAGATAATGTCGTAAGGAATCCATATAAACTCCTTCCATCCATATCGTCATATCTCGATATAGATATAGACTTGGACGACATGGAGATCGCAGAAACCGAATCGGTAGCTAATGGCGGTGCCGCACTTATGGCATATGCAAAAATGCAATTTTCAGAGGGAGCGATGCTAAAAGCTCTAGAACAAGCCCTTTTGACCTACTGCGAACTCGACACCCTAGCAATGGTCTTTATCTGGGAGTACTTCTATCATGAATGTAATAAATAGGTAGTTGTAATATAAGAACAACATGTGGCGAAAGTGGCGGAAATTTCTCCGCCACAAGCGCCACTTCCGCCATGCTGAGTAATTAAGAATGGAGTATTGATTTTCTAGGAGAAAGGAGTTGGAAATAGATTTCTGCGGACTTTTGAGAATGTCTGAGAATGTGTTCACGGGAAGTCCGTAGGATGGAGGTAATAAGGTTAGTAGGTGATAGGGCGAATCCGCATAATCGAATGAAATTGAATTAGTTATGCGGATTGGTCGTTTGAGTGGAGAAGAAAAAACAAAGAGATAGTATTTAGGGTTTTTAGGGTATATAGGGTTCATGAGAAATGCCCCAAATACCCTATATACCCAAAATACCCACGCTATATTTTCGGAGAAAGATCTGTGAACATTCTAAGTGGTATCAGAGTGGTAACGGGGTTGATATAAGCAAGGGAAATAAATCATATAGTAATCATATACTAATCTCATAGTAATATCATAGTAGATGTAGTGAAGTCATAGTATGAACCCGTCATGAACCCGTAAGTGGTAGTTTAGTGTTTAATGTTTAATGTTTAGTGTTTAGTGTTTAGTGAATGCCCTATGGGCTACTGTTTAGGGTTTACAAAATAAGCGAGGGATGACCCTCGCTTATTTCTTGTTTGTTGTATGCAGTAGAATCTTGTCTCTGCTTCTTTCCGGTGCTGATTAGTTGTTGGCTTTTTCGGCTTCAAGGGCTTTCTCGTAGCAAGCACGGCAGAGAGGTTCGTAGCTCTCGGTCTCGCCGAGAAGGACGCGTTTGTCGCTGTTGACAGTACGGTGGCTGACATATGCCAAGTCGCCACAATGCACGCAGATAGCATGGGTCTTGTATACATCATCGGCAATAGCCATCAACGCAGGCATGGGACCGAACGGTACCCCCTTGAAGTCCATATCCAAACCCGCACAGATGACACGGATGCCGCGGCGAGCGAGTTCATTGGCTACCTCTACGATACCCATGTCGAAGAATTGTGCTTCGTCAATGCCGACTACATCTACATCATTGGCTAGCAATAGGATGTTTTGGCTGCTATCTACAGGTGTGGAAGGGATGGCATTACGGTCGTGGCTGACTACTTCGGCTTCGCTATAGCGCACATCAATAGCGGGTTTGAAAATCTCTACATTAAGTTTGGCAAACTGTGCGCGTTTCATACGGCGAATGAGTTCTTCGGTCTTGCCCGAGAACATACTTCCGCAAACTACTTCTATGCTGCCTCGACGCAAGCGAGGACCTTTGGTATCTAATTCACTGAACATATCTTAATTGTAATATTAATATCTCCTGTTCGCCTCGCGGCTCACGAAATCTTATAAATCTTATATTTGCTCGTTGTACTCCGTAATAAATTGCCACCGCTCTTCGTTTTGGGAACATCCAAAACTCATCACTGAATCTTAAATCAAAAGTGCAATCTTTTACCTATAACCTATAGCTGCTTGCGGCGTCCTATAGGCGAAACCGTCCTATAGCCTCAAAGAGGCGTCCTGCCATTTAGGATGGCTTAATATCTTGTACCTTCATTTGTATGGTGGTCGTGCCACGGAAGTTGTTTTCTTCTATTTCGTAGCAGACATCAATAGGTTTTCCGTTTTGTATGTATTCTGCCATGTCTCCCCTCCTGAAAGCAATACCTGTGATGGCTGCAGTGCGGTCGGTGACATCTAGACGAAGATGTTCGCCCGCCTTACCAACTTTGCTAGTGTCTCGGTGGTTGATGAGTCGGCGTGTGAGGAAGATAGGACATGGATTGCCTGGGCCAAATGGGCCCAGATAACGTATGACATTGTACAGATTGGCATCTATCTCATTGAGTTGAATCTCCGCTTCAATATCTATGCATGGTTGTAGTTGGTCTTGGCGAATGTGCTTCGCTACGTATTCTTCGAAGCGTTCTTTGAAGGCATTAAGATTGTCTTGATGCATGCTAAGTCCAGCCGCATAGACATGTCCGCCGAAGTTCGTTAGCAGGTCGCGGCATGAGTCGATGGCGGAATAGATATCGAATCCAGCCACCGATCTGGCCGAACCAGAAACGATGCCATTCTCGTCAGCGGTGAGTACGATAGTGGGTCGATAGTATACTTCGGTTAGGCGTGAAGCAACGATGCCCACCACTCCTTTGTGCCAATTGGGTGAGAAGACCACTGTGGACCGTTTGTTGGGGTAGGTAGGGTCTTGCAATAGTAGTTGTAGCGCTTCTTCTTTGGTTTTGAGGTCGCATTTCTGACGCTCCTCGTTGTTGGTATTGACTGCTTGTGCAGTCTGTAGGGCGACTATTGGGTCGTCTGTGATGAGGAGTTCTACCGCCGCGCGTCCAGATTTCATTCGCCCACAAGCATTGATGCGTGGACCAATCTTATATACAAGGTCGTTGATAGTCAGTTTGTTGGGCTCGATGGCTGCCAGTTGGATGATCGCCTTGATGCCTGCAAAAGGATTCTTGTTGAGTTGTTGAATGCCGTAGTGTGCCAATATTCGGTTCTCTCCTGTAACGGGCATGATGTCTGATGCGATAGACATAGCCAGGAGTTGCAAAAGAGGGATGAGATTTTCAAAAGGCAAATCATATCTTTGGGAATACGCTTGTGCTAGTTTGAAACCTACCCCGCAGCCAGAGAGGTCCTTGTATGGATAAGGGCAGTCGCTACGTTTCATGTTGAGTACTGCTACTGCTGCGGGTAGTTCGTCATCAGGAGTGTGGTGGTCGCAGACGATTACGTCAATGCCTTTTGTAGCGGCATATGCCACTTTATCTACGGCCTTGATACCACAGTCTAGGGTGATGATGAGGGTACAACCTTGCTGTGCGGCGTAGTCAATACCTTGCGTGGAAACACCATATCCCTCGGTGTAGCGATCAGGGATGTAGTAGTCGATATTGGACGGCGTTTCGCCTATTGGGTATTGGGTAGTGGATATTGGAGCATTATCCATTATCCCCTTCAAAAATCGATACATCACCGCTACAGCGGTAGTTCCGTCGACATCGTAGTCGCCGTAGATGAGTATCTTCTCGCCTTGGGTGATAGCTTGGTGGAGACGCTCCACGGCCTTGTCCATATCCTTCATGAGGAAGGGGTTATGCAGTTTGTCGAGCGATGGACGAATGAATTGTCGTGCCTCTTGGGCCGATTGTATGCCTCGCACAACCAACATACGCGCGGCAGCCGAGCTGATCTTCAGTTCGCCTTGCAACTGCTGTTGAAGTGTCTCCTCTTGGGCAGTCAATTGTCGTATGTTCCAATTGTAGGTCATGATTTGTTTAGTGGACGCACTTATGGCGCTAGTGTTTAGTGATGAGTATTCTTATTGTAATTCAAACTTATCAGTATCCTTCCATAGCGGTAATACCTCACGGAAGTGGTGGAGTTTGGCGATATCAAACTCGGCAATCTTGGTTCCTTCTTCGTCATCGGCATATGAGACAATAGGTTGCAAGCGAGTGTCATACGCTATGGAGTGACCATTATAATGCATGCCCATACCATCATCGCCTACACAGTTGACCGCAGCTATATAGCATTGGTTCTCCGTAGCCCGAGCTGCAATGAGTGCATCCCAATACTGAATACGGATGTCAGGCCAGTTGGCTACTACCAAAATAATATCGTAGTCACTTCCCGATTGGTTGCGTGCCCAAACAGGGAAGCGCAAGTCGTAGCATACTAGCAAGAGAATCCTCACCCCTTTATACTCAAAGATATGCCGCTCCTTGGCAGGTTGGAAGAAGAGGTCTTCTCCACCATGGGCATATAGGTGGCGTTTGTCTTGTATAAACAGCCTACCCCCGTCCCCTCCCTGAAGGGAAGGGAGATTAGGGCCACTCTCTAATTCCTCCCTATTTGGATAGACAGAATGAGGGGTAATCATGAAGCCACGGTTGACGAGCTTCGCTTGGCTATTGGACGGCGTTCCGCCTATTGGACGCCCTAAAGGGCTATGGGACGCTGCGCTATTGGATATTGGCAGGCAGATGAATGAGCTCGTGATTGCTATCTCGTATTGGTCCGCAAGGCGCTGGAGGGTGGTCATGATCTCCCCGTCCATCGTTTCTGCCAGTTCGGGGTGATCGGTACAGAAGCCTGTGGCAAACATCTCAGGCAGTACCGCCACATCGGCTTTACCAGCCAATGCAGCGATACGCTGTTCTGCGAGGCGGAGGTTGGTCTGCTTATCCGCCCAAGCGATGGGATATTGCAAGAGTGCAACACGCATAGTTCGTACACTCCAAAAATTACAGCTTATTTTAATTTATTATCCAAAATTTTGACTAATTGATTATAATAATCTGCAATTTTGGTCGGGTATAAATTTTCTTATTTCTTCTTTGCAGGTTCGTTAGCAGGTTTGCCGATGGCTTCGCGCATGGTAGTGTCCGCTTGGATGTTTTGCATGCGGTAGTAGTCCATGATGCCGAGGTTACCATTGCGGAAAGCTTCAGCCATGGCTTGTGGGACGAGTGCTTCAGCTTCAATCACTTTAGCGCGTGCTTCTTGTGCTTTCGCCTTCATTTCTTGCTCATTAGCAATCGCCATAGCGCGGCGCTCCTCTGCTTTGGCTTGCGCGATGTTCTTATCTGCCTCGGCTTGGTCCATTTGGAGTTGCGCACCGATATTCTTACCTACATCAATATCCGCAATATCAATACTGAGAATCTCAAACGCAGTACCTGCATCTAGACCTTTAGATAGAACAAGTTTGGAGATACTGTCTGGATTCTCAAGCACCATCTTGTGGCTGTCAGAAGAACCGATAGAAGATACAATACCTTCGCCTACGCGAGCAAGGACGGTATCTTCGCCAGCACCGCCGACCAATTGCTTGATGTTTGCGCGGACAGTCACGCGTGCTTTAGCGATGAGCTGAATACCATCTTTAGCTACAGCCGTCACCGGAGGAGTATCGATGACGCGAGGGTTCACAGACATTTGTACCGCTTCGAACACATCGCGACCAGCGAGGTCGATAGCGGTTGCCATTTGGAAGGTGAGTTGCATATTTGCCTTGCTGGCACTTACGAGGGCGTGCACTACGCGTTCGATGTGTCCACCAGCAAGGAAGTGCGCTTCTAGTCCATCGCGTTTGACGTCGGTTAGTCCCGCCTTGTGTGCCTCGATGAGGCAGTTGACAATACGTGTAGGTGGAACCTTACGGATACGCATCAAGAATAGTTGTACGAGGGAAACACGTACGCCACTAACTACTGCGTTGATCCACAACATGAAAGGAACGTAGTAGAAAAAGATAATAAGGACGATGGCGATAATCACCATGATCACTGTCTCAAAAATTCCGAATTCCATAATTTATACAGTTTAAAAAAGTTACCAAATGATTTAGAAGTTACAGGTGTTATGATTTTTGCAAATCTTCCATGCGTTTTCCTGGAGGTGGCATGTCGATTCCGCCTTCGATGGTGGTGTTGAGTGCCATTTTGTCCATGGTTTTGCTCTTGATAAATGCGTAGATGGCGATTCCGCATAGAAGGATGCATGCCGCAAGTGTGACGTGTCCGGCCCATGCCCATAGCAATGTAAGCTTGAGATAAGCAATGACAACCGCGCCGGCTAAGCTCAGCAGACCACACACGCCAGCAATACCAAAACCTGGCAGAAGAAATAGTTCTGCTAGCAATAATCCAATTCCAAAAAGGATGAGAATGATAGTTAAAATAAGGTACATAATTGTGTGTTTTTTGTTTCAGGGCGCAAATTTACAAAAAAATATGCAAACGTGCAAACTGTAGGCAAAGAAAAATGATTTTCATATGATTTTAGCAGTTAGAAGTCGAAAGTTTTGGTTATTTGAAGATGCAGATAGGTCAAGTTAAATTCGCTTCGTTTTACTAAAACAAGGTGAATCTCTAGAAAAAAATACATTTTTGTGCTAAATATTTGTTAGTCTCATGAAAAATTAGTATCTTTGCGCTCCCTCTAGTAGAGAAATACAATTTTAAGATAAGAAAAGCACAATAGGTTCCATGCTTCGGTTTTTATCCACAGGGTTGCCAAGGAACCAGCACCCAATTAAACAAGAAAAGTGATATGAAAAACAAGCTATTCATCTTACTAGCATCAGTAGTTGCCATGCTATTGTCATCGTGTGCTACGCAAAAGAAATTAAATGCCGACACCGCTCAGTTTCGTTATGAGATAGAATGTGCGGGTAATGGTGCTCAAGGAACGTATATGGTGAAGGTATGGACATATACCAAGGCTCCTCGCGCCGCCGTCAACCAGTGCAAGAAGAATGCAGTGCATGGTGTTATCTTTAAGGGTTTTTCAGGAACGAATGGTTGTGTACCTCAGCGTGCTTTGGTAGCAGATCCAGGCGTAGAGATAGAGTATAAGGATTACTTTAAACTCTTCTTTGATGACGCCAATGGAGAATATATGAAGTATGTGACGCTCACTTCGGCTCCCCATGAAGTAGTGAAGGTAGGTCGCGAATATAAAGTGGGCGTTATCGTGACCGTACAAAAGGACGCTTTGCGCAAGGCGTTAGAGCATGTGGGTGTGATAAAAAGTCTAGATTATGGATTTTAAAATATTAGGGTGATATGAAACATTGGATTGGTATTTCAGTATTGCTATTAGCAATGTCATTGGTAGGTTGTGGAGTGCGTTCTTCGCAAGCCTTTTACAATTTTGAGAGCAAGATTATTTCCACGGAGTTAGATGGCTCGTATAATATTCGTGCTTTTGGTAGAGCTCGGAATGCGGTAGCGGCGTACGATGAGGCCCGCAAGCAAGCTGTATATGATATGTTGTTTAATGGTATTCAGTCGGGCAATTCACGCGTGTCGGATTTGCGTCCATTGATGTTGGAAGTGAATGCGAAGGAGAAATATGAGGATTATTTTAATGTGTTCTTTGCGGATGGTGGTGCGTATAGAGATTTTACATCTTTGCATGATACTCGTATCCTAACAGAGAGATGGCATAATGATAGACTACAAGTGGTTGTGCAAGTGTCCATCACGGTAGATAGAAAGGGCTTGAAACAAAAATTAATTAATGACAATATCCTTAAAACAGAATAAATTATGAAAAAGACTTTATTAGTACTCCTCATGGGAGTAATGGTGGCTATGTCTTCGTTTGGACAGGCAAAAAAACCAACTTTGATGGTTGTTCCCTCAGATGCATGGTGCGTACAAAATGGCTATGTATTGGAATATGATGACCAAGGTACTGTAAAGCAAATCCCAGATTATCAATTGGCCCTCCAGTCAGATATGAACTTGAAATTAGCCATAGCTACAATTAACGACTTGATGGCCGAAAGAGGTTTTCCATTAAAAGATTTAGAGCAGCAGATAAAATTGATCAACCAGACCAACGCCGAGCTGAATATGATAACCAGTTCGAATGGCAATGTGATGGCTGAATCTCCGATGGATCGATTGCTGAGAACCGCGAAGGCTGATATTATATTAGAGTTGACATGGGACATGTCGCAGCAGGGCCCCAAACACTCGTTGACCTATATTTTGGAGGGAAAAGATTCTTATACGGGAAAAAGTATCGGTGGTGCTAATGGCACCAGTGCTCCATCGTTTACAGCAGAGTTGCCAGTTCTTCTGCGTGAGGCGTTAGTAGCTCAGATAGACAATTTTAATCATCGTCTTCAGAGTCATTTTGATGACCTATTTGAGAATGGTAGAGAGGTATCTGTCGTGGTGCGTGTATTTGCTGATAACGAAATGGGAATAGATCTAGAGTCGGAGTTTGGAGGTATGGAGTTGATAGAAATTATAGATGATTGGATGGCGATGAATACGGTGCAAGGACGTTTTAGCAAGTTAGGTTCTTCGGAAAATTACGTGCAGTATGAGCAAGTGAGAATACCATTGTACAAGGCGAATGGTGTGGCCATGGATACAGAGGCATTTGCTAGACAACTGAGAAATGTGATACGCAAAGAGCCATATAATATACCCGTGAAGGTGATTCCCGGAGGTTTAGGAAGGACCGTTTTAGTCCTTGGCGAAAAATAAATATTAATCATCAAACATTTTACAATCATGAAACGAATACTTTTTTTGATGCTGACTGTAGGTTGTGTGATCTGTAGTTATGCGCAATCGGAAATACAATCCTATATAGCCATGCAAATTGTAGTAGAGGATGTGGTAGAGCCCTTCCCACCCTCAGCCAAAGCGCAGCTAGAGGCTAAATTGAGTACAATATTGACGCGTAATGGTGTGCAATCTACCAATTGGCAGAACCAATTTTTCATCACTGCCCATGTGGTACCCCAGACTAAAGATGTGCTAGCAGGTCCTCCTCCACAAGTGGCAGAAGTGATGGATGTGGTATTTTATATAGGTGATAGTTATAATCAGATCGTGTTTGCCACAGAGACTCAAACGGTGCGTGGTGTAGGAACGAATGATGCTAAATGTTATCTCAATGGTCTGAGCAATATCAAACCCCACTCAAGCAAGTTGACAGCTTTTGTGGAAGAAGGAAAAAAGAAAATAGTAGCTTATTATGATGCCCAAGCTCCGCTGATGATCTCTAAGGCTAAAAATCTAGCTAGTATGCATGACTATGAGCAAGCTATTTGGATGATGATGACCATTCCAACCGAATGTAAGTATTACCAAGAAGCATTGGACTTAGGAGTGGAGATCTACAAGGATATGTTGAAGTTTCAATGTCATCAGAACCTAGCAGCGGCAAAGGCGGCATGGATGGCCCATTATGACAAGGATGGCGCTTTGGCTGCAGCGGAATATCTGTCGCTCATCATACCAGAGTCAGGATGTTATGAGGAGGCAGAGGCATTGTCTACAGAGATCAAGGCTCGTATGCGTGAGGATTATGATTTTGAGATTAGAAAGTATGAGGACACGCTAGGATTAAAGAAGGATGTTATTAAAGCCATGCGAGATATAGGTGTGGCCTATGGTATGAATCAGAAAAGTTATATGAATCTGGGATTCTTGCGCCGCTGGTAATACAATAGCACATTGTGATTATGAGAACGATCGTAATACTCTTAATGGTAGCCATCGCTAGTAGTGCTATGGCTCAGTCTACAGGTGAAATAGAGGAGTATAGGCGAAATTCCATCTCGACAATGATGGTATATCATTCTGAGGATGAATTTGGTAGGAATATCTATGAGGCCTTCCAATCGATTCCTATACCAGATAAGTACGACGACCATAATGTGGGCTGGAATGTGATTATCAACGATAGTTTGGTGGGTGCTAAGCGTGGTTCTAATGGACTCATTAAAGCCCAATATGGTAACCAATTGAATAGGCGCGAAATAGAAATCAATGCAAAGGTTTTGGAAAAAGCATTGAATGATGCGCAGTGTGCCAAAATCATGGTGGCTAAATGGTTTGGAATGGATGTGACCGATCCAAACTTGGATGTATGGAAAGGTTTTAACTCTTTGCTGATTCAGCAGCGTGGGCAATATGATGCCACGGATGTGGATGTAGAGACCGCATTGCTGACCACTCGTGGTTTGGCTAGTTTGTCTGATGCAGGTGAGGAATTGATAAGTAACACGTTTGTGCTAGTCAATGATATGACCTATGTTACTGCGGAAGAAAAGGCCGCGGTGGCTAAAGTGGCTATGAGTGTGGTAGGTGGATTGCTAGACGGACTATTTGGTGGTAATGTGGGTCGCAACCTGGCATCTTATGGTGGTGCGATTGCAGATGCATATACAGGATTTACAGTGAAGACACATTCCTATTTGTTTCAATTGGAGTGGAATGACTCTATCGCCAACACCTTCTATAATAAATACTATACTGCATTGCCCAATATAGATAGTGCAAAGATTGTAGCATTCTTGCAAGATACGGATTTGTTTCGCCTAAAATATGTGGCACATGAGTATGAGTTTGATGCAAAGACTCAGCTGAAAGGAAAGTACTCTCGTGAGGAATTGGTAAAAACTGTTTGTACTCAGTCTATGGATAAGAATATAGCGGCGTTGCAATTGGCCTACGAGGATTTTAAGGTGAAGACTCCGGTGTATGATGTGGTGAGTAATAAGGCGGGAAAGACGATAGGGTATTCTGCTAAGATAGGCATGAAAGAGGGTATATCGGAAAAATCGACATTTCAGGTGGTACGTTGCCAAAAGGATACTGTGACCAATCGAACAACCTATAGATATGTGGCTACCCTAAAACCTATCAAAGGTAAGATTTGGGATAACCGTTATAATGCGGTAACAGAGCGAGCTCCTGGTTCGGGTTTGACTGCTACCTTATTTAGAAAAATATCTGGAGGTCAGATTCTACCTGGAATGCTGATTATAGAGGGAAAATATCGTAAGATAGAGACAGAATAATCATAAATGCTGGTTTATCATCATAATCCGCATGAGCGACAGAAATGGGCTTGTGCGGATTATTTTTGGGAGATTATATGAGGAGAAGAAAAATCGTGAGATAATAGAAAAATAATTTTTCTTACTTTATAAGTAACTCGTAAAATCCAAAAAATAAATTTGCAGTATTAAAAAAAATGTTGTACCTTTGCAGCCGTTTTGCGAATGAGGATAGCCTCTGGATATAGGCATAACTAGATAAGATAACACCTTTATATATTATATATATAGCAATTTGTATCGATGAGTAAAAACCTGATGATAGTAGAGTCTCCCGGTAAGGCGGGCATGATAGAGAAGTACTTGGGTAAAGATTTTCGAGTGATGGCCTCTCGTGGTCATATTCGTGATATAGAGGGCGTGGGTAAGAATAGTATGGGTGTGGATTTTAATAATTCTTATGCTCCAAACTACGTGATAGATAAGGATAAGATCGCGTTGGTTGAAAGTTTGCGTAAGGAGGCAAAGAAAGCAGATATGGTATGGTTTGCGAGTGACCCGGATCGTGAAGGAGAAGCGATAGCATGGCATATCTATGACGTATTGCAATTGCCCGATGAAAAGGTTTGCCGTGTAACTTTTAATGATGTCACGAAGGAGACGGTGCTAGAGGCCGTGAAGCATCCACGTGCGATAGATATGAATATCGTGAATGCTCAGCAGGCTCGCCGTGTGATAGATCGAATCGTGGGTTTTGAACTATCTCCCGTGTTATGGAAAAAGGTGACTACAGGTCTGAGTGCCGGTCGTGTTCAGTCGGTAGTGGTGCGTATGGTAGTGGAACGTGAGCGAGAGATTGAGAATTTCACGAGCACATCTACCTATCGTTTGACCGCAGAGTTTGTGGCTCAGACTCCTGAAGGTGAATCTGTGACATTCAAGGCGGAGTTGAATCATCGCTTTGCAACGAAGCAAGAAGCTATGGCCTTTTTGCAGACCTGTCAAGACCAGGCGTTTGCTATCTCTTCTGTAACTCACAAGCCAGGGCATCGTTCGCCAGCGCCACCTTTTACAACTTCTTCTTTGCAACAAGAGGCGGTGCGAAAATTGCATTTTACTGTATCTAAGACAATGCGTTTGGCTCAGTCGCTATACGAAGCAGGACACATCACCTATATGCGTACGGACTCCGAGAATCTCAGTGCGTTAGCTATCAATACGGCTAAGTCGTTGATATTGGATGAATTTGGGGACAAATACCACCATGCCCGTCAGTATAAGACTTCAGCCAAAGGAGCACAAGAAGCTCATGAGGCTATTCGCCCCACTTATATGAATGTGGTTTCAGCCGGTAGTAATAATGATGAACGTCGTCTGTACGACTTGATTCGCAAGCGTGCAGTGGCATCGCAGATGGCAGATGCGCTGACGGATACTACACGTGTAGAGGTCTCCATGGACCAATCTCCATACCTATGGGTGGCGAACTATTCTGTGATTACTTTTGATGGATTTATGCGCGTTTACACGCAGAGTGCGGATGATGAGTTGTCAGCTCAAGCGACTCCGTTGTCAGCTACCTTGAGCGAGGGGAAATGTCTGATGAAGCAGATTGTAGCTCAAGAGTCCTTTACCAAAGCTCCTGCTCGCTATGATGAAGGAACACTGATTCTGCAGATGAAGACCATGGGTATAGGTCGTCCTTCTACGTATGCACCTGTGGTAGAGACTATCCAGACACGTGGTTATGTGGAGAAAAGCAATGTGGTTGGAGTATCGAGGGAATATAATGTGATGACGTTGAAGGCTGGTAAGATTCAAGATGTGATGAAGACCGAAATGGTAGGTGCAGAATCCGGAAAATTGGTTCCAACTGATCTAGGACGCATCACGAATGATTTCTTGCTGGAGCAGTTCCCAGCAATTATGAGTTATGAGTTCACAGCCAACGAGGAGGAGCATTTTGATACGATTGCGTCGGGCAATGCCAATTGGGTAGAGGTAGTAGATGCGTTTTATCATACTTTTCATCCGCTTATTGGCCAGGTTCCATCCGGCAAGATGGCCGCACGCCTCTTAGGAACGGATCCTGCCACAGGAGAGCCTGTATTCGCACGTATTAGTAAGAATGGTCCTTGTGTGCAATTGGGTAATAGCGATCAGGAAAAACCTCGCTTTGTATCGATACCCAAGGGTGTGAGTATTTTCACTATCACGTTGGATGAGGCGTTGGCACTTTTTCAGCGTGCGTTGCCATTGACTTTAGGCGAATGGGAGGGAGAAGATATAGTGGTAGGAGAAGGTAAATATGGTCCCTATTTGCGCTATAAATCTACTTTTACAAGTCTTCCCAAGAGTTATGACCCATACACTATAACATTAGATCAGGCTATTGCAGTACTAGATCAGCAGCAAAAACAGCAGTTGCCAATACATGTCTATGGAGATATTCAGGTGTTGAATGGTCGTTATGGTGCATATATCAAGACTTCTCAAGGTAATTATAAATTGCCGAAAGGTACGGATGCTGCTAGTTTGACGGAGGAGGACTGCCAGCAGATTATTGCAACTTCTACTCCTACTACGGCAGGGAAGTCTAGGTTTAAATCAAAGAAGTGATGGAGTATTTCCCTTTGGTTTCTGCTGATGGCGAAGTGCTGGGTAAGGTGAGTCGTATGGAGTGTCATAGTGGTTCTCATTTGTTGCATCCAGTGGTTCATCTACATGTGTTCTCTAGTGCTGGTGATCTCTATTTACAGCGTCGTGCTATGCACAAGGATTTGTTGCCAGGTTATTGGGATACAGCTGTGGGTGGCCATGTGCTGTACGGCGAGCGGATAGAGCAAGCGCTCATGCGTGAGGTAGAGGAAGAGATTGGACTCGTGGATTTTATTGCAGAGCATGTAGAGACGTATCGATACGATAGTTCCCGAGAATCGGAGATGGTGCATGTGTATAAAACTGTGTGTGATGGTCCGTTTCGATGGAATGATGGTGAGGTGATGGATGGCCGTTTTTGGTCCATAGAAGAATTGAGAGCGGCAATGGGGCAGGGGATTATGACTCCCAATTTAGAGATGGAGTTGCTACGCTTTGGTATCATTTAGAAGGTTTTATAGTGCAATAAACACACGAACGACGCAATGTTAAAATTGCGTCGTTCGTGTATGAAGATATATATGTAGCAAACCATAGTTATTTATTCGCGTACATCTCCTCGTAATATTTTTCGTATTCGCCAGAAGTGATATTATCCATCCAATCTTGGTTTTCCAAGTACCATTTGACGGTTTTTTCGATACCCTCTTCAAACTGCAATGAAGGTTCCCATCCTAGTTCGGCTTGTAACTTACGCGAGTCGATGGCGTAGCGCATATCGTGTCCTGCACGATCGGTGACAAAGGTGATGAGGTCCATATCCTCGCCTTCTTTGCGTCCGAGGAGTCGATCTACGGTATGGATGACTACCTTGATGATGTCAATATTCTTCCACTCGTTGAATCCTCCGATATTGTATGTCTCTGCCACTTTGCCTTGATGGAATATCAGGTCTATTGCTCGTGCGTGGTCTTCTACGTATAACCAATCTCGTACGTTCTCGCCTTTCCCATAGACGGGTAGGGGTTTTCGGTGGCGGATATTATTGATAAAAAGTGGGATAAGCTTCTCAGGGAATTGGTAAGGACCGTAGTTGTTAGAGCAGTTTGTGACGATGGTAGGCATACCGTATGTGTCATGAAATGCACGCACAAAGTGATCGCTACTAGCCTTAGAAGCAGAGTAGGGACTATGGGGATTGTACTTGGTAGTTTCCACAAAGAAATCCTCTCCGTATGCCTCGTGGTGCTCAGAGGAAGCTTGGGTGGAGAATGGAGGTTGAATGCCCTCTGGATGGGTCATCTCTAGGGCACCATATACTTCATCGGTAGAGATATGGTAGAAGAGCGTGCCATCGTACTTATCAGGTTGGGCTTCCCAGTAGAGTTTAGCTGCTTGTAGTAGGGATAGTGTTCCCATTACATTGGTGCGGGCAAAAGTAAATGGATCTTTAATGGAGCGGTCGACATGGCTTTCTGCAGCCAAGTGGATAATGCCCGTAACATGTTCCTCTTGCATGAGCGCGTAAATCGTATCAAAGTCGCAAATATCAGCTTTGACAAAGCGGTAGTTGGGGCAATCTTCGATGTCCTTGAGGTTGGCTAAGTTGCCAGCATATGTTAACTTATCCACATTGATGATGCGGTAGTTAGGGTACTTATTAACGAATAATCGTACTACGTAGCTCCCGATGAATCCTGCGCCACCTGTAATAATGATAGATCTCATATGTATTGATGTGATTAATGCTCTTTGTGTTCTTCTACACAAAATCGTATTTCCTTGAAATGGTATTTTTTGCGTTCTCTAGTGCGTGTTTGCAGGATGAGTTCTCCTTGCTTGGTGATGTCCACAATGCAGGCTTCGAAGGCTTCTGGTTCGTTGGTTGGGGCAATGGATGTAGGTTCGATGCTGACTTCTCGTTGAAGAAATAGGTGCCATCCTTTTCTGCGGTACATGTGGGACATGTATTCTTTGTATAGCTCATGGTAGGACTTTTTTTCCCATCTTTCAATGGCGCTTAAAAAGGTTTTGGCAAGAATATCGATGTCATAGTCCTCTCCTGTGATTTGCTTCATGGAGATAGGGTTGGGTGCATCACTTCGCCATATGGTTTGGTTGACGTTGATGCCAATTCCTACGATAGAATTGCTGATATAGCGTCCCATGAGCATGTTTTCAATGAGTATACCTGCTAGTTTCTTGTCTCCGCAATAGATGTCGTTAGGCCACTTGATGGTTACTTCGATGCTGCTCATGTCGCATATTTCGTTTGTCCATCGTATATCTCGTTGCAAGCCCGTGCTCGCATTGATTGTAGCTCCCCATATGCCATGTAGTACCCAAGAAATAGCTTCTCTGGCAGCCAACGATATCATCATGGATATGCGCCATTGTTCGCTAGCAAGTAGGTCGTGGTGACGTAGAAGTGTGGAGCATAGCAGGTTTTTGCCTGCTTCGCTCTCCCAGGAGTTGCCTGCTTGCCCTCTACCCGCAGTTTGGTAGTCGGTACGTACAGTGTATAGATGTGGCAGTTGCTCGGAGTAATTCTCGCGCAACCAACTTGACGTACTATGTATCTCGGGTAGATAAAACATATTGCTTAGTTATTCATTTCTCTTTGGTAGGTTTCTAGCATATATTGCTCTATCACGCGTTGGATTTTGCGTGATTTACAATTGGCGCTATTTACCATCACAGCAAAAATCCACACTCGCCCGTCGGGCAAGAAGATGTATCCTGCATAGTTTTTTGTGCCCCCAATGGTTCCGCTTTTGGCATAGACACGTCCATGTAGTTCGGTGTCGCGCAGAAAGGATTTGAGTGTACCGCTAGTGCCGCTGCAAGGTAGTGATTGCACAAAGGCATCTTTGTGCTTCGAGCCATACATATAGCGTAATAACTGTACAAACATCGCAGGTGATATCACCGCTTGAGGTGCTAGTCCGCATCCGTCGAGTAGTTTGGCACTATATAGGCTAATGGCACGATTTTTCCAATATTCTCTCACAAAATCCGAGGCGTTGTGGATGGTACAAGGGATGGCGTATCGTGCTCCGAATCGGCGGAAAAGCATTTCTGCGTAAAGGTTATCCGATTCGTGATTGGTGTGTCGAATCAGAGCGGATAGGGGTTCGCTTTGGTGGTGGAATAAAAGAGTTCGCGTTTGTGGGTATTGCTCTCTCTCGCTCATGTAGGAGGCTTCTCCCTCTACCTCTATACCCGACATTCGCAAAATGTTGGTAAAATCGCGTGCTAAGATTAGCGGTGGATTGGGAAGGTCGCCTTTTACTCCAAAAGTCTGCTGATTAGATGGCACGCTGCCAACCAAGTATCGTCGGTTGTTATATGGCATTCCATGTACAAAGGCTCCGTCATAGGAGATATGGGTGCATCGTATATGGTTTTCGAACTCTACTTCTGGCACTTCAGGCGTAGTACGAAGTACTTTGGCAATGCTGCCTACAGGTCCGCTCTCGAGCACGATGTTCATGGTGTTGTCCACATAGGATAGAGCGAAGATACCTGGTGCGTAATAGTTGCCAGCATCCTCCCACAGCCATGCTGGGTTGAGGGCATCTCCATCAAAATAACTAGCATCGCTAATCACGCTGCCTGTGATTTGTTTGATGCCATGGGTGCGTACTTCGCGAGCCCAATGGTATAAAAATGCCTGATTGCCCACATAGCGTGAGCCAAAACTAGGGTCGCCTCTTCCTTCGATGTACAGATCTCCATGTAGTACACCCTCTTGGATATAGCCTGTGTAGGTGATGGGCGTCTCTATGCGATAATCTCCTCCATGCATCTCTAGGGCTGTAGCAGTAGTCAAAAGCTTCATCGTAGAGGCGGTAGGAATAACAGAATTGGCACGGTAGGAGTCGATGGTATCCCCCGTGGCATAATCACAAATTAATATGCCCATATTGGCATCTCGAGTGTCGGGATGAGTAGTTAGAATGGACAATATTAATAGCAATTTAAACATGCTGCAAAGGTACAACTTTTTTTTGAATCATGCAAATCTTTCGGCTTTTTTCTACGACGGATAATTATTTCATCTTAAAATTTGCATATTTCTGAATTTTTGTGTACCTTTGCAGCCGATTTCGATATTGGCACTTTGTGCGCCAATTTGAAGTATTGGAAATTTTGAAACTTTTTTAAACTAGTTTATAAGATTTATGATTAACTCTCAAGACGTAAAGAACGGCGTATGTATCCGCATGGACGGCCGTTTGTATTTTGTAATTGACTTCCTGCACGTTAAGCCAGGAAAGGGTAACACCATTATGCGTGTTAAGTTTAAAGATGTAGTAGATGGTCGCGTATTGGAGCGCCGCTTCAACATCGGTGAGAAACTTGAGGATGTTCGCGTAGAGCGCCGTCCATATCAATACCTCTACAAAGAGGGTGAGGATTATATCTTCATGAACCAAGAGACTTTCGAGCAAGTACCTATCACTCATGACCTTATCACAGGTGTTGACTTCTTGAAAGAGGGCTTTATCTGCGAAGTGGTTTCTGATGCAAGTACAGACACTATTCTTTTCGCAGAGTTGCCAACCAAGGTGGAGTTGGTAATCACCTATACCGAGCCAGGTCTTAAGGGCGATACTGCTACCAATACTCTCAAACCTGCTACATTAGAGACAGGTGCTGAGATTCGCGTTCCTCTCTTCTGCAATGAAGGTGAGACTATCCGCGTAGATACCCGCGATGGTAGTTACTGCGAGCGCGTTCGCTAATCGTAGTTAATTATGAATTTTGAATTAAGAATTTAGAATTCAACAACAATAAAAAGTTTCAAAGGTTTCAATCATTCTGTACTGGAACCCTTGAAACTTTTTCTGCTAAAATCCACCTTTAGAACTCTTGAAACTTTGAAACAGCAGCTTGCTGCGTGAAACTTTAGAACTTTCATGCTCGCCTCTCATCCTAAAATAGACCTTCCTATCCTTCACCTTGTAGGTGAAGAAGCCGACCGTCTCGGCTTGGAATGCTATGTCATTGGCGGTTATGTGCGCGATATCTTTCTGCATCGCGAGAGTACCGACATTGATGTGGTGGTTGTGGGTAAGAACACCCTGCTTGCCAATGAGGCCAGCCAGGGAACCCGTTGTGGCATTGACCTTGCACAAGCCGTAGCTCAACGACTGGGCAAGAAAGCGCACCTCAGCGTCTTCAAGACCTATGGTACGGCACAGGTGAAACGTGGGAAGATCGAACTAGAGTTCGTGGGTGCCCGCCGCGAGAGTTACCAACATGACTCCCGCAACCCAATTGTAGAAGACGGTACATTGGAGGATGACCAAAATCGTCGCGATTTCACCATCAACGCCATGGCAGTGTGTCTTAATAAAGACCGCTACGGCGAACTGCTCGATCCCTTTGGCGGCATAGCCGACATGAACGAGTGCACCATCCGCACGCCGCTCGATCCGGATATCACCTACAGCGATGACCCACTGCGTATGATGCGTGCTATCCGTTTTGCTACCCAACTCGGATTCTATCTGGATAGAGAAACCTTTGATTCTATTGAGCGCAATGCCGAGCGAATCAAGATTATCACCAAGGAGCGCATTGTAGAGGAACTCAACAAAATCATGCTCTCGCGCAAACCATCAGTGGGATGGATCTTGCTCGATAAAACGGGGCTTCTTCCGCTTATTTTTCCCGAACTCTCCGCCCTCAAAGGTGTAGAGACTAAAGATGGTAAAGGACACAAAGATGTGTTCTTCCATACGTTGCAAGTGCTGGATAACCTCGCACAAAAGTCCGACAACCTTTGGCTTCGTTGGGCGGCCCTCTTGCACGACATCGGCAAACCTAAATCCAAAGCCTGGGACGAATATGCGGGATGGACGTTCCGCAACCATAACTATCTCGGCGCTAAGATGATTCCGCGTATCTTCAAGACCATGAAGATGCCACAGAACGAGAAGATGCAGTATGTCATTAAGATGGTGGATCTGCACATGCGCCCTATCAATCTTATCGAAGACACAGTCACCGATTCTGCTGTTCGCCGTCTGTTGTTTGAGGCAGGCGATGACATCGATGACCTGATGTTGCTATGCGATGCCGACATCACTTCTAAGAACGAAGAGAAAGTGCGTCGCTTCCATAAGAATTATGAACTGGTACGGCAGAAGATGATCGAACTAGAGGAGCGAGACCGTATCCGCAATTTCCAACCGCCTGTGCGTGGCGAAGAGATCATGCAACTGCTTAATCTCGAACCTTGCGCCCGTGTCGGTGAACTCAAAAATGCAATCAAAGACGCCATACTCGACGGCATCATCCCCAACGAGTATGAGGCTGCCAAAGCATATTTACTAAAAATAGCTAACCAAGAGTAGTTATGAAAAAGTATGATTTTCTCATCATCGGTGGCGGTGTAGCGGGCATGAGTTTTGCCCTCAAAGTGGCTCGCACCCAGAAGTATCGTATTGCACTCTGCTGCAAGACGACCCTAGAAGAAACCAACACTAGTCGTGCACAAGGCGGCATAGCCAGTGTGACCAACATGCTCGTAGATGACTTCGAAAAGCACATCCACGACACCATGGTAGCGGGCGACTGGCTTAGCGACCCTGCTGCGGTAGAACAAGTAGTGCGCCAAGCGCCTAAGCAGATCGAGGAACTCGTCAACTGGGGCGTGAACTTCGACAAGAAAGACGATGGCACCTTTGACCTCCACCGCGAAGGCGGACACTCCGAGTTTCGTATTCTCCACCACGCCGACGACACAGGCGCAGAGATCCAACGCGGACTCATGGCTGCGGTACGCAACAACCCCTATATCGATGTGCTCGAAAATCACTTTGCCGTAGAGATCATCACCCAACACCACCTCGGCGTGCGTGTCACTCGTCGCACACCCGATATCGAATGCTATGGTGCGTATATCCTTAACCCTGAGACGGGTAAGATCGACACCTACCTCAGCCGCATCACCCTTATGGCTACAGGCGGTACAGGTGCTGTCTATGCTACCACTACCAACCCTAATGTCGCTACGGGCGACGGCATTGCTATGGTCTATCGTGCCAAAGGACAAGTCAAGGATATGGAGTTCGTACAGTTCCACCCAACTGCCCTGTATAACCCTGTAGAATCCCATCCTGCTTACCTCATCACCGAGGCCATGCGCGGTTATGGCGGTATATTGCGTCTACCTAATGGCGAGGAGTTTATGCAGAAATACGACCCACGCCTCTCTCTTGCGCCACGCGACATCGTGGCACGCGCCATTGACAACGAGATGAAGATCCACGGCCTGGACCATGTCTGCCTGGATGTCACCCACAAAGACCCCGAGGAGACCAAACACCACTTCCCTAATATCTACGCCAAGTGCCTTAGCCTAGGCATTGATATCACCAAGGAATATATTCCTGTTACCCCATGTGCGCACTATATGTGCGGCGGTATTAAGGTGGACTTGGATGCGCAATCTACTATCCGCCGTTTGTATGCGGTAGGCGAGTGCAGTTGCACGGGCTTGCATGGTGGCAACCGCTTGGCAAGTAACTCCCTCATTGAGGCTGTTGTCTATGCCGATGCGGCAGCTAAACACTCGCTCAGTGTGATCGAAAACTACGATTTTAATGAGAATATTCCAGACTGGAACGACGACGGCACCATGACCAACGAGGAGTATGTCCTCATCTCGCAAGACATGCGCGAGGTGGGGCAGGTGATGTCCACCTATGTAGGTATTGTCCGCAGCGATTTGCGTTTGCGCCGTGCATGGGAGCGCCTGGACTTGCTCTATGAAGAGACCGAAGACTTGTTCAAACGCGTGAAGGCTACCAAGGACATCTGCGAGTTGCGCAATATGATCAATGTGGGGTATTTGATTACCCGCCAAGCTTTGGAACGCAAAGAATCCCGTGGCTTGCACTACACGATAGACTATCCAAAGAATCCCAATACCAACACCAATGAGGTGTGGTAAAGGATTTGATCAGGAAATATTCTCACGGTAGAACTTTACTGCATGCCTTGAGAATACAATTTTCTTCTTAGTATCGCATTGCTGATGCCTGTAAGATTGGTGGCATGATGGAGTAGTGTGGTGTCATCCCATTCTGTTTCCTCTCTAAGAGGTATGAGGTTGTTAAGGATGCATTGGTGTGCATCTTCTAGCAGGTGGATAGGCACTATGCATGAGTAATCCGCTATGGATATAGTAATCGTATCAGTTCCCCATACCATTTCTATCTCCTGCTCTAATCGATATTCTCCGCTGACACTATGATCATGTATCCAATATTCGAGTGTCAGTTTGTTGTCCGTTGTAGGTAAGGCATATACTAAGGATTGGATATGTGACTGTTTGGCCCACTCCAAGAGTCGGTGTTTTGGTGGGTTAATGAGTAAGGCGTAGGGTGTTTGTAGGGAGTAGGTCATGTTGCTCATGCGCAGCATGCCATCTTTGACAATTTCTGGTGTGCGATGGGTTTTCTTTGTTCGGCGTGAGGTGGATCGGTTGTGTGGTCCATCAGGATAAAAATGTGATGGGTTGACAACGGCAAAACTAGCCAAGTAGCTAGGTGCATTACCGAGCGAAAAAGTGCGAGAAAAATCTACGTTCATCATTTTATAGGTCATAAAGTTGGCTTTCATCAGCTCCAATGGCGCGCAACCAGTGATTGGTTTCGCGATACACGCTCATTAGTTCGTCTAGCAGGCGTTCTTCCTCTTCTTCGTCAGTGGTTTGGTCTAATGTTAGCTTTAGTTCTTCTGCTTTTAAATCTAGTTCGTGGATGCGTTGTTCTGCAGCTTCTTTCTCCTTTCCCTCTAGAGCCAAGTCGTCTTTGTTGGCTACGATGATACCATTTTTCTCGTAGAATTCCACTACCCAATGAGGTGTATCTTTGTTAACCTCTACCGCGATGCTTTCATTAGTAGGTACCAATGAAAGTATTTGCCTTAGCATGCAGGTTGCATATCCTTGACGACGTTTCTCCTCGGTTACTTCTAAATCGGTAATCCACACGTTATACTCTTCGAAGTGGATGCAATCGGTCAGTATATGTAGTCGTGCAAAAGCATTGCCTTGACTCTCCATGATATTGTACAGTTTGCCACATTTTTGAGAGGATTGGTGAATAATAAATGTTGGTTTCATATGGTCTAAATTTTATGATAGATGGTCTACTTGCTTAATATAGTCCAACTTGAGACAAAATTCAAAAAAATGTCGAAAATTAATCTATAGTTGTGTTTTTTTGGCGTTTGTAGTATAGTTATTTCCGCGACATAGCTATTAGGATAATTGATTTAAGACCGCAAAGTTACAATAAAAAAAGCACATATACAAGCAGTTGATGTGATTTTCAAGACAAGAATCATTTTTTTGTGCCAATAAATGTTATATATATACGATAGAAATAGGTTGGACTTGCAATAATATTTGCACATATCGTGAAAGTCGAGCGAAAAAGACACCTACAAAACACACAATGACTTGCGTATATACTTTTTTTTTACTACCTTTGTGCCGAGAAAGCAATCACCCAAGAAAATAAATATATCATGGTAGAATATGTTATCGCCCATTGTACCGTCACTCCTGTGCGTCAAGAGCCATCCGAAGGTAGCGAGCAATTGACCCAATTGCTCTTTGGTGAAGTATGCGAAGTCCTAGATCGTCTCCCCCGCTGGACCAAAATCCGCTCCACATTGGACGGACAAGAAGGTTGGGTGGATTTTAAGATGCTTAAGCCTACCCCCATATCCTCGCAAGAGGTTAAAGGTGAAAGGTTAAAGGTGAAAGGCGAGGGGGTGGTATCTGTCCCAATGGCAATTGCGACAGATATGGAGACAGGCGAGGAGTTAATGCTTACCCTCGGTACACGCCTGCCTAACTACGCCCACGGCACGTTTGAAGTCCTTGACAAACAATATCTGATAGACCCAAACTGCGTTTCTGGTTTAGAGGACGCCCTACGGGCTACAGGACGCTCGCAGGACGCGCCATTGGCGCTACAAGCGAGAGGCGAAAATGTTGTGCGAATTGCGCAAACATTGCTCAATGCCCCCTATCTCTGGGGCGGAAAGAACGCGATGGGCATGGATTGCTCTGGATTTACGCAAGTCGTGTATGCGACTCAAGGTATCAATCTGCTTCGCAATGCCCGCGAACAAATGACCCAGGGCGAGTTGGTTCCTTCGTTGGCAGAGGCACAACCAGGCGACTTGGCGTTCTTCGATCACGCAGACCGCGACCCTAAGGCAACGAATATCTCACATGTCGGGTTGCTGCTCAGTCCTACGGAAATCATCCATTGTTCAGGTTGCGTGCATATCGACACCATTGATGAGCAGGGTATTCATCTACCTAATGGCGAATTGACCCACCACTTGGTGCAGATTAAGAGATATCTTTAATTCTAGTGTGAAGGCCCATTGAATGGGTGGTAAAATAAATAGTCCTTGAGTTGCTTAAGGACTATTTTGTATTGTTTATTTAGCTTGTATATGGTGCGATTATATACCAACAGGCAACTCGCCTTCGGCTATGATTTCACCCGTTAAGACTTTGGCGGCAGCTATTTGGTTGTTTTCGCTGTCTTGATATGCCACTAAAATGGCTCCGAGTTCGTTTAACCAGGGCAAACTGGATAGTCCATATGGATTGCCAAAATGTACCAATATTGGGTGATGTTTCTGAATGAGATATCGGAGTGCGTATTTGTGTTGACTAGTCAGTAGGTGCTTTTTGCTACGGCCATTGGGTTCGTGACATGCTAGGATGGCTACATCGTAGTTGGAGAGTTGTTGGTTGAGTTGTTTAATCTCTTCGGTAGTGCTATTTTGGTCTAAAGTGAAGTAATGCACTTGCGTTGTTGTGCTTAGGGTTTTGAGTAGATGTTGGTATAGTAGCGTGGTAGAATCGACCATTCCAGTAGTAGGGTTGTATCCGGATAATCCTTCTATATCTCCGTATTCACGACTTAAAGGTATATGTTTGGCGTTGTATGCAATATATGCCACTTTCTTGTTGGTAGTGAGTGGTATGATTTGTTGTGTGTTGCTCAGAAGTGTCATACTCTTTTCTGAAAGTTTCTGTGACAATGCGATATGTTCGGCACGTCGGACTTTAAGACAGATATTGTTGGTATCTATTGTGCATACATAATTGCTATCGAGCATCCCGAACTCTGCTTTTGTATGGAGTACTTTTCGCACCCGTCTATCGAGTTCCTCTGTACTGCATTCTCCGCTCTCGATGGCTCGTTGTATGCGGTCAATGGATTTTTGTACTTTTCCCGGATTGAGCAAGAGTTCGATTCCTGCTTTGTATGCGGCTAGTGTTACTTCTTCGGGGGGGAGGGTAGCGCTCACTCCTTTCATCATAAGTGCGTCACTTACGATAAGTCCTTCGAACCCTAATTCTTCTCGTAGTAGACCAGTAACTATGGGATAGGAAATAGATGATACTTTGTTGTCCAATGCGGGTACGTGTAGATGTCCGATCATGACCATTTTTACTCCGTTTTCGATTTGACTGCGGAAAGGATATAATTCGATAGAATCTAGTCGTGCGCGGTCAAAAGGTAGGGTAGGTAAACTTTTGTGTGAGTCCACATCGGTGTCTCCATGTCCGGGAAAATGTTTGCTGCAGGCTATGATGCCTGCGTCTTGCATGCCTCGCATATATGCATTGGCAAAAGTGGCGACTTTTTCTCTGTTTTCTCCAAACGAACGGGTATTGATTACTGGGTTTTTAGGGTTGTTATTGATATCAACTACCGGTGCAAAATTGATATGGATATTCGCCATTTGGCATTGTTCTGCTACGGCTTTTCCCATCTCGTAAATCAGCGAGTCATCTCGCAAGGCACCTAGTTGCATTTGTTGTGGGAAAAATGGAAACTCTGCGAAACG
Source organism: Paludibacteraceae bacterium (assembly GCA_045612045.1). Classification (GTDB taxonomy): domain Bacteria; phylum Bacteroidota; class Bacteroidia; order Bacteroidales; family Paludibacteraceae; genus Colicola. The sequence goes on from JAZKYJ010000021.1 coordinate 50,726, forward strand.
CATAGATGGTCCCCATTCGCCGTCTATAGACACCAATAGCGGGACCTTAGCCATGGTTTGTAGTTCGTTCATGCGTGCGATGAATCGTGGTAAGTGGTCTTGCAATATCAATACTCCGCCAATACCTTCTTCGCTGATGAGGGCATTGTTTTGTGCTTTATATTTGCTCGACGAACTATAGCTATCTGTATGAATGATAATCAGTTGTGCGATTTTCTCTCTTGTGGTCATGCCTGCAAGTACACTGTCTACTTGCTTTTGCATCTTGCAGGTCGTGTCTGGTGTGATAGGCTGCGGAATATCTTCGGTATCTCGAGGAGTGTAAATGAAATATCCTACGCATCCTGCAAGTATGATTAAGATGATGGGATGGGCGAGTAGTTGCAAGAGTTTGTGTAGGATTGTTATGTGTTTTTTTTGTTCGGCTTCTTCTGTTTTGAATACTAAGGGTAGGAAAGTAAGTATACAAATGGCAGCGAAGATGGCCCAACTGCTCCAATCGATAAAGGTCACAGGAGTAATCAGAGATAGTACTGCTGCGGCAATCAGACCGAGTACTGCAAAACGCAACATTCGCATACTTCGTGTGAAGTAGATATTGCTTTGAAAGTGTGAACGGATGTAGAAATATGCTTTGCATATTCCCAACATGATCACTAGACTAGGTAATACGATGGCTATAGTGGCGAGTATGCTGCCCCAGATAGTTCCAGTAGCGGTATATCCTACGTATGTTGCGCAATTGATACCAATGGGGCCAGGAGTAACTTGACTGATAGCTAAGATGTCCACGAATTGCTCCTGCGTCATCCATCCATGAGATTCTACTTCGTGTTGGATTAAGGAGGAGATTGCCAAACCTCCTCCAAAACCAAAAAGTCCAATCTTCAGGAAACTCAAAAACAATTGCAGATAAATCATAACCGTTTCGCTATTAGATGTTAGACCCTCTGTTGTTCGATCGTTTACCTGCTAGATAGGTATATAGCAAAGTGAAGAGGACAGTGGCGAAGATAATCCATACGGGTGATAGTCCTCCTAGCCAAATCAGTAGTGCTCCGGCAATGGGTATGAGAGCCGTGGTCCAAGTGATGCGTGCATTCTTCGCCATCTTACATAGAGATGCGGCTATCACAGCTACAACCGCAGGACGAATACCCTTGAAAACGGCTTCTACGGCAGGATAATCTCGATAGTTTTGGAAGAGCATGGCAATCGCCAAAATGATGATAAAAGATGGTAGTATGGCCCCGAGTACAGAGGCTATCACTCCACGCCATCCACCAATGCGCCAGCCAATGAAAATAGCAGAATTCACAGCAATAATTCCAGGAGCAGCCTGCGCAAGGGCAATCATATTGAGGAACTCCTCTTGGTCGAGCCAACCTCGTCGCTCCACAATCTCATGTTCTATCATGGAGATCATCACGTAACCTCCGCCAATTGTGAAGGTTCCGATCTTGAAATATGTCCAAAATAGATTTAGGGCAAGCATATTAGACCATTGTGCTGTAAGAGTGGACTAAGTTCTCTCAGTTAGCAAGGGCGTTCTTATTTCTTTTCTTTGAGTTCTTGTTTGATGAACTTAACAAGCATATTGATGGCTGCGTTGTTGTGGCCTCCTTGTGGGATAATGACATCTGCATAGCGTTTGCAGGTCTCGATAAACTGCTCATGCATAGGTTTGTGTACACGTTGGTAACGCTCCATAACCGCCTCAATAGTGCGTCCGCGCTCTACTATATCGCGCTGCGCTACGCGGATTAGACGGTCATCGGCATCAGCGTCCACGAAAATCTTGAGGTCCATCTGCTGGCGTAGAATAGGGTCGTGCAATGCCATAATACCTTCCACGATGATAATCTCACGAGGATCTACATGAATAGTCTTCTCTTGGCGGGAAGATGTGATATAATCGTAGATAGGTTGCTCGATGGATTCACCATTTTTGAGCATTTCAATATGCTTGGCAAAGAGTGACCAGTCAAAGGCGTCTGGGTGATCAAAATTGATGTTTTGGCGTTCCTCAAAAGGCACATGACTACTATCGTTATAATAGGAGTCTTGAGGAATAACAACTACTTCGCCCTGAGGAAGGCGCTCGATGAGTTTGCGTACCACGGTTGTTTTTCCTGAACCGGTACCGCCCGCAATGCCAATGATGAACATATCTTAAGAGGTTATAGGACGCCCTGCGGGCTATAGGACGGCGTTCCGCCTAATGGACGCTTCGCTATGGGAATCCTTGTTTTTATTAAATATCGGGGGCAAAGTTACGATAATTTTTGCAAATACGCAAATTTTAGTGTATCTTTGCTAAATATTTGAGAAAAAACAAAAATTGTTGTAGCAATTCGTTTGTATTGCGTCTCGCTGGCGAAAGTATACAATTGCATGGGGCATTATTAGACAAAGATAACGGAATCCTATGGAGGTGTTTCGGTAGAAATTGAGGAGAGTATTATTTCTCATAGCAGGCTAAAAAGGATAAATAGATTAAAATCTATTATTTTCTTATAAATTCTTTGCTTTTCTTGCGTATTTGCAATTTTTGTTGTACCTTTGTATCGAATTTGTGCCTTTATGCCAAAATGGCAGACATAAGGCAGTTTGGCAAGGAATTTGTATGTAGAAAATTAGAAATAAACAAACCAACATAATGAAAGAAGTATCAACAAAGAAATTATTAGAGACGATTATCGAAGGTATTCAAAATCGTAAAGGACAACGTATTGTAACCGTTGATTTGCGCAAGTTGCCAGTTGCGCCAGCAGAGTATTTCGTGATTGCAGAGGGTGGAAGTAATACCCAAGTGGCAGCCATAGCAGACGAAGTAGATAGCTTCGTTCGCACACAAACCCATGTTCACCCATTGTTTGTAGATGGACGTGACAACGCTGAATGGATCGTATTGGACTACGGAAATATTTTCGTACATGTCATGCAACGCGAGCCACGCGCCTACTACGATATCGAGCACCTATGGGCAGACGGCAAGATTACCGAAATTCCTGAAATGTAATTATGAACCAAGAGTAAAGAACAAGGAACCAAGACTTATTAGTAACGATAGAAAATGGTATTTGGTCTTGACTCCTGATTCCTTACTCCTTATTCTTTTTAAAACTTATGGCAGAACAAAAACCTAACCAACCCAACAATTCTCAACAACCAAAACGTCCGCTCATCAAGTGGTTCTATTATGCATTGATGGTGGGCTTATTGCTATTGCTGTTTAATCCATTCGGCGAAAAGAAAGGCAGCGATAAAGATCTTAGTTACACCAAATTTACTTCATACATAAACAACGATGCTGTGGCGTCGGTGATAGTGTATGATGATAATACGGCTAAGGCGAAGATTCGTCCAGAGAGTTATGCTCTAGTCTTCGGCAACCAAGAAGCTGGTGAAGATGTGAAAGGCGAACTGAAAGCAGTGGTACCCACTGTGGAAGAGTTTGCGAAGTATATTGATACCGTTAATACCACGCGCAAGGCGTCGGGAAAAGCGGCGATAGATGTTAGTTATGCAAAGTCCAGAGGCCAATGGTGGATGGTGGTACTCAATGCATTGCCCTTCTTGCTCTTGGTACTCTTCTTTGTATGGATGAGTCGTGGTATGACTAATGCTGCTAATGGTGCTGGTGGTATCTTCAATGTAGGCAAGGCCAAGGCTGAAGTGATAGATAAAGATAAAAAGGGCAAAGTGACCTTCAAAGATGTGGCAGGTCTGTCTGGCGCGAAGCAGGAGGTAGAGGAGATCGTGTCCTTCTTGAAAGAACCAAAGAAATATACTGCTTTGGGTGGTAAGATACCTAAGGGTGTGTTGTTGGTAGGCCCTCCAGGAACAGGTAAGACCTTGCTAGCCAAGGCCGTGGCTGGTGAGGCGAATGTGCCATTCTTCTCAATGTCTGGTAGTGACTTCGTAGAGATGTTTGTGGGTGTAGGCGCTAGTCGCGTACGCGATTTGTTCCGCCAAGCAAAAGAAAAAGCGCCCGCGATTGTGTTTATCGATGAGATTGATGCAGTAGGTCGCGCCCGCGGACGTAACAACATGATGGGTGGCGGCGGCAATGACGAACGCGAATCGACATTGAATCAGTTGCTGACTGAGATGGATGGTTTTGGCAGCAATTCAGGTGTGATCGTGTTGGCTGCTACCAACCGAGCGGATGTGCTGGATGCTGCGTTGCTGCGTGCAGGACGTTTTGATCGTCAGATCCGTGTGGAGCTTCCTGACTTGCAAGAGCGTAAAGAGATTTTTGGTGTTCATTTGGCACCAATCAAAATAGATGAGTCGTTGGATGTCAACTTCTTGGCTAAGCAGACTCCAGGCTTCTCTGGAGCTGATATCGCGAATGTCTGCAACGAAGCTGCCTTGATAGCTGCGCGCAATAATCACAAGAATGTGACTCGTCAAGACTTTATGGACGCTGTGGACCGTATCATAGGTGGTCTAGAGAGAAAGAATAAGATTATGACTGAGGAAGAGAAGCGTTCGGTGGCTTATCACGAAGCAGGACATGCTACTATCTCTTGGTTGTTGCGCTATGGCAATCCGCTGGTGAAGGTTACGATTGTGCCACGTGGTATGGCTTTGGGTGCTGCTTGGTATCTTCCTGAAGAGCGACAACTGACTAATAAAGAGCATATTATGGATAACTTGTGCTCGTTATTGGGCGGACGTGCTGCTGAGGAACTCTTCTTGCAACAGACTTCTACAGGCGCGCTTAATGATCTGGAACGAGCAACCAAGCAGGCTTATGCCATGGTAGCATACTACGGAATGTCAGACAAACTGAGAAACCTGAGCTACTACGATTCGTCAGGAAGATATGATATGGGTATTTCCAAACCATATTCTGAGAAGACGGCAGAGGTGATAGATATAGAGACTCGTGCGATTATCGCCGAGCAGATGGAACGTGCAAAGCAGATCCTTCAAGCGAATGCTGAGGGGCATAACCGCTTGGCGGAACTCTTGCTGGAAAAAGAGGTGATCACTTCAGATGATGTGGAGGCAGTGTTGGGAGCTCGTCCTTGGGCTAGTCGCGAGGATGAGATAATCGAGGCAAATGAGGCTTTGAAACGCGAAAAAGCCGCCGAACAACCTAAAAAGAAACGTGCTCCACGAAAGAAAAAAGACGAGGTTGCACCTGCAGAAGAGCCTACAACGACCCCTGCGAGCGAGCCAACAGCTGAAAGCGATTCAAACTCTAATAATGATACAATCTAAAAAAATAAGATATGAAAAAGTTGATTTTAAGCATTTTTGTGCTAGCGTTGTCGCTCGTAGCTACAGCGCAACAACCACAAGCGCTGCCTATTGATTCAGCAGTACGTGTGGGTAAGTTGGAGAATGGTCTGACTTATTATATCCGTCATAACGAACATCCTAAGCAACGTGCTGAGTTTCATATCGCACAAGCTGTAGGTGCAACCATGGAAGAAGACCACCAAAACGGTCTTGCTCACTTCCTTGAGCATATGGCCTTCAACGGCACAGAGCACTTTGCTGGTAAAGGAATTATTGAGTATTTTGAGTCTATTGGTGTGAACTTCGGTGGAAATATCAATGCTTATACCTCACTTGATGAGACGGTATATCGTCTTTCTGAGGTGCCAACCGTTCGTGAGGGAATCATCGACTCTGCGTTGTTGGTAATGCATGATTGGGCATGTGGTCTTTCTCTCTTGGAGGAGGAGATCGACAACGAGCGTGGTGTGATCCGTGAGGAGTGGCGCACCGGTGCACAAGCTAACCGCCGCATGTGGAAAGCTATCAACCCACTCAAGTACCCAGGTAGCCAATATGCAAAACGCGATGTGATTGGCGATACCGCCGTAATCAACAACTTTACATACGATGCACTTCGCGACTACTACAAGAAATGGTACGGCCCTGACAATCAAGCTATCATCGTTGTAGGTGATATTGATGTAGACCAAATTGAGCAAAAAATCAAGGAGTTATGGGCAGATGTGCCTGCTCGCGTAAACCGTGGTGAGCGTCCTTTATACTCAGTGGACGATAACGTAGAGCCAATCGTGGCTATCGTTCGCGATAAAGAAGCGCAATACACCCGTATTGAGATGGAGTTCAAGAAAGATCAATTGCCAAAGCCTTTGCGCGGAACCAATGTGTCTTATTTGCAAAATCTCGCTCTTGAGCTCGTATGCGATATGTTCAATAATCGTATGTCTGAGCTCAGTATGAAACCAGAAGCAACTTTCGTGGGTGCTGGTTCATACCATGGTGAGTTGGTAAAAGAGAAAGACGCTTTTGTGGCTGTATATTTGGCAAAGCAAGGTCAAGAGGTAGCAGCATACAAAGATCTGCTCACTCAATTGGAGAAGATGCGTCGCTATGGTTTCACGCATGCAGAACTTGAGCGTGTGAAGAAAGAGACTTTAGCTGCTTACGAAAAGTCTTACAACGAGCGCAATACCGTTCGCAATATTAGATATGCTCAAGAGTATATTCGTCACTATTTGAGCGACAAACCTATTCCTGGTATAGCATGGGAGTATGAGATGATTCAACAAATCTTGCCTATGTTGGGCGTAGATATGCTTAACCAAATTGCACAAAACTTGGTAACTGACGAAAATCTTATCATCTCTTTCCAAGCTCCAGAGGACGAAACAGTTGTTCTTCCTACCGAGGCAGAGGCAGTAGAGTTCTTAGCGGCAGTTAAGAACGAGGAGATCGAAGCTCCAGTAGAGGAAGCTATCCGCGAGAATCTCGTAGAGAAAGCTCCTAAGGCCGGTAAGATTAAGAAGACAGCATATAATGAGACCCTAGGAGTAACTGAGTGGACATTGTCTAATGGCGTTCGCGTGATGGTTAAGCCTACTACCTTTAAGCAAGATGAGATTCTGTTCTACGCATTCTCGCAAGGTGGACGTTCGTTAGTAGCAACAGAAGATCTTCCTTCTGCCCTTTTGGCTACTGATGTCGTAGAATTGGGCGGTTTGGCTGATATGAGCGCAACTGACTTGCAAAAAGCCTTGACAGGCAAGCGTGTATCTATTTCTCCAAGTATTAGTGCGTATAGCGAGAGTTTGAATGGTTCTAGTACTATTAAGGATCTAGAGACATTGCTCCAACTTAACTACTTGTACTTCACCGCTCCACGTCGTGATGAGGAGGCTTTCCAAACATTGGTTAGCATCCTTGATTCACAACTCGCTAACCGCGATAAAAACCCTAAGGTAGCATGGTCTGACTCTGTACAAATGATGGCTAGCAACTATTCGGATCGTACCATGATCCTCAACAAGGACTTGATCGCGAAGGTTTCTCTAGACAAAGCATTGGAAGTTTACAACGCACGTTTCGCTAATCCTGCAGACTTTATGTTCTTCTTCGTAGGTAATGTGGATCCTGCTGATAAAGCTTTCCAAGCGCAAGTGTGCACATGGTTAGGCGGACTAAAGACTAACAAGAAGTTGGAAAAAGCTGCGGATGATAAAGTACGCGTTGCATTGGGTGTTCAAAAGAACTACTTCACCCGCGAGATGGAAACCAAGACTGCTAGCAACCGCATCCAATATACTTCTTACGATATGCCATATACCCTGGCCAACAACTTGAATATGGAGATGATCGGTCGTATCCTTTCTACTCGCTATTTGGAGTCTATACGCGAGCGCGAGGGCGGTAGCTATGGCGTAGGTTGCGCAGGATGGATGAACCTGCATCCTGTACCATATGCACAACTCATTATGCAGTTTGATACCGATCCAGAGAAACAAGAGAAACTCATGAGTATTATCCACGAGGAGGTGAAGACCATCGTTGAAAATGGTCCTTTGGCTAAAGACCTCCAAAAGGAAAAAGAGTCTATGCTCAAAGACTTCGAAGAGGATTTGGAGAAGAATGGCTATTGGGAAGATGTACTTACCACATACTATAAAAACGGAATCAACTATATTACCGAGTATAAAGCAGCCGTAGAGGCAATCACTGCTGAAACGGTACAAGCTACTCTTAAGCAATTGACCGAATCGGGCAATGTGTTCGAAGTGGTAATGTTGCCTTAATATAAACACTTTCCAAGCGCGTGCGCTTGGAAAGTATTTTTCTAAATACAGTTTAATACGATACTACACTATGGCAAATTTCTTTGGACCATTCGACATCTGGCAAGTGCTGTCGTCATTCATCTTCTTATTCGCTATTATTGACCCTCTGGGCAATATTCCTGTAACCCTCAATATGGAGCGCAAGGGCGTGCGTATTTCGGCTGCAAAGGTTTCCATCGCTACAATTGTAATCCTCATTACGTTCCTTTTTGCAGGAGAGTGGGTACTCAAACTCTTTGGCGTGAAAATTGAATACTTCGCGATCGCTGGTGGTTTTGTCATTTTCTTAATGGCACTTGAGATGATTCTGGATATTAGTATTTTCAAGAACGAAGGACTCGAGGGTACTGGATCTCTTGTTCCCCTCGCTTTCCCTATGTATGCGGGACCTGGTGCGTTCACTGCGGTACTTTCGATTACTGCGGAATACGAGATTATCAACCTTGTGGTAGCTATTACGCTCAATACTTTGGTGTTGTTTGCGGTATTAAAGGGTACACAGTGGTTGCACAAATACCTCGGACAAACATCGCTCTATATCTTGCGTAAGTTCTTTGGTATTATCGTATTGGCTATCGCTTGTAAACTGATGTTTGCTAATTTGGCTATGGTGTTTGCTGGCTAATTCTTTGACTTATGAATCGTTTTGCATACCTCTTGTTCCTTTTGGTTTTTGTGGCTTGTCAAACTAAGCCTACGTTTACTGTGGAAGGCCACCTAACAAATGCCGAGGGACAAACATTATATCTTGAGCATACGCAATTGCGCCAGACTATTATTGTAGACTCTTGTCTACTTACTGCTAATGGGGAATTCTCCTTTAGAACCCTAGCTCCACAATATCCCGACTTTTATCGATTGCGACTCGGGCAACAGTCTCTCGTTCTTGCTGTCGATTCTACAGAGTGCATATCTCTTGCTGCTCATGCTGATAGTCTTGCATCGCCCACACTTATTCAAGGTAGCGAGTCGTCGCAGATTATTGCTCAGTTGCGCACTATGGCGCGTTCTCAAAGTCTTGACCAATTGCGAGCGCACACTCAGCAGCTCATCATCAGCAATCCTCGTTCGTTGGTGGCCTACTATGCACTTTTCTTAAAGGTCAACTCACAACCAGTTTGGGATATGGCTGACCCTGCGCATCGTCGTTTGTATCAGGCTGTTGCCACTTCCTTCCATCTCTGGATGCCCGAGTATGAGCGTACGCAAGTGCTTTATAATCAAGTCTTGCAATATATGCAGGCCGAACGATCAATGCGCAACCAGCTAGCTGCACAACAGCTTATTGCGGAGGCGGAGAACGCTTTTCTTGATATCGAACTGCCTGATTCCAGAGGGGGGCTGCAGGCACTATCGCAGTACAAAGGACATGTCATTATCTTGTCTTTCTCTTCCACAGAGATGGACCAGTATGTAGGCTATAACTTTGAGTTGCGCGAACTATACAATCGTTATCACCAACGTGGACTAGACATCTATTCTGTTTCCATCGATCGGAACTTGCTGGCTTGGGAAGATGCGGTTCAGCATCTGCCCTGGACCAATGTGCGAGCTTATGATAGCGATGCAATACAAGTACTTACACGCTACAATGTGCAGTCGTTGCCTACGCTCTTCCTCTTTGACAAGCAGGGAAACGTGCAAGGACGATATACGGATTTTCAATCGCTTGACGCTGACTTGCAAAAATATCTCTGACCTGGCTCTTGATTTGGGCTTTGACGCTTGCGGAGTAGCTACTGTGCAACGCCTGGATAGCGATGCACAATTCATGGATGAGTGGCTAGCGCAAGGGTTACACGGCAATATGGATTATCTTGAGCGTAATCGAGATAAGCGATATGATCCATCTGTCTTGGTTCCTGGGGCACAGGCAGTTGTGGTATGTTTGCTGAGTTTTGAACATTCAGGGAGGGATTATCATCGTACTGTCAAGTCGCTTTTGTACAAATTAGAAGCTAGATTAAAAGAAGAGTTTGGTGATGAACTTGTTTCCCAAACGCATCAACATATCTTTTGCGACTCCGCTCCGATGTTAGAACGTCGATGGTGCGTAGAGGCAGGACTCGGGTTTATTGGCAAGAATCACCAACTGATTCATCCTACTTTGGGGAGCATGGTACATCCTGGTGAAATCGTCATCAATCTCCCTGTCGCGACCGATACCACTCCGTTATCACTCCGAGAGGATACCGAAGGAATTCCGAGTCTTTTACGGGGTCATGACGGGTTCATAAGCAATGCATGCGCTGACTGCCAACGATGCTTAGAGGCATGCCCAACGGGAGCGCTGAGAAATAATGTGTGGGATGCTACGAAATGTGTAGCGTATACCACCCACCATTGCCTGGAATGTCAAATCGTTTGCCCGTATAATGAGGCGAAAGCTGAAAACGAGGGGCAGGATATTAATTGTTAACTATTAATTATCAACTATAATGAAGAATCTCAAACTCGGCATTGCTTGCGATCACGCAGGTTTTGCTCTCAAACAAACAGTTATCGCATGGCTCCAAGAGCAAGGTGTACAAGTTACTGACTACGGTTGTCCTTCTACCGATAGTTGCGATTATCCTGATTTTGCTCATCCTATGGCGGCTTCTGTTGAGGATGGCACCAACGATTTTGGTATTGCTATTTGCTCTACGGGTAATGGTATTACTATGACCTGCAACCACCACCAAGGCATCCGCGCAGCACTCTGCTGGGATGAGCCTTTGGCTGCTCTGGCACGTCAACATAACAATGCCAATGTTCTGGGTCTTCCTGCTAACTATATCTCTGCAGAAAAAGCCCTTGAGTTGGTGAAAATTTTCCTTACCACCGAGTTTGAAGGTGGACGTCACGAACGCCGTGTCAATAAGATTGCTTGCAAGTAGATCTCTCAATCAACTGCGTTGTTGGTTAAGTTACGCACTATCCCTCTTCGGGGTAGTGCGTGTGCGTCATTTACCTACCTTTGTTAGCGTCGAACCCGCCAATTTCTGTCAGCTACGTTGCCCTGAATGTCCTGTGGGTATGAGAGCTGAAAGCCGGAGGGTACATCCAGCGGATAGGAGTGATGATGGAGCGACAACTCCGGGATATGGCTCGCATGCAGATGGATCAAGAGTGCGTGTGATGCCGATGGATATCTTTCAGCGTATTTTGTCCGAAGTACAATCTACTGCTCATACCATGCAGTTCTATTTCCAAGGCGAACCCTTGCTCAATAAGCAGCTACCTAAGATGATTGCTCTTGCACATGATGCTGGACTCTATACGATTGTTTCTACCAACGCCCAAGCTATTACCCCTGTTATGGCTGAGGCGCTCATTAAGAGTGGGCTTAGCCGAATCATCGTTTCTATTGACGGTTTTTCGGAGGATTCATATGCCGCTTACAGAGTAGGGGGCAGCTTGCACAAGGCTCTGGAGGGTTTGCAGCTTCTTCGCCAAGCAAAGGACCATTTAGGCAGCCGTATTGTGATCGAATTGCAAGTACTTCGTCTCAAGACCAATGAGCACGAATGGCAATGGATTCAAAAGAATTACAAGTCGCTTGGTGCTACACGCTTGGTGTTCAAGACTGCTCAACTCTATAACTTTGAGAACGGGCATCCTTTAATGCCAACAGACGAGCGCTATTCTCGCTACCGCAAAACGGCGGATGGTACGTATGTACACAAGAAAAAAGAAATTCTTAATTCGAAATTCAAAATTCAAAATTCGCCTTGCTTCCGTCTGTGGTCGGGCTGTGTGATTACCACCAATGGCGATGTATTGCCATGTTGCTACGATAAGGAGCAAAAGTATATATTGGGGAATATTACTTCTTCAACTTTATCTGACTTGTTTCATTCTAGTTCAGTTTCGTTGCTCCGAAAGCGAATCTTATCTGGTAAGACTCTTCCGCTAATGTGTCGCAATTGTAACCAGTAATTTTTTCTATACGCGCGCGTGCGCGAATATATTTATATGTATTATGGTTGTTTTTTAGGAAATGGCTGATACATAGATTTGTGCTTTTTTATGATATAAACATGCAATATAATGATTATTGATTATCAGTTGTTTATAAGGAAAATGTATAGATTTTTGAAAAAATATCTTAAAATATTTGGTCAGTCCGAAAAAAAGCAGTACCTTTGCAGCCGATTTCGCGCTTACTGCAAGCGAGCAGAGAAATGAGGCGAAAATCTTCTAAAAAATGTAATGCTGAAAATCAGCCACTTACGAAGAAAATGCAAAGTTTTTCAAAAAAAGTTGCTTGAAAATTTGGTCAGTCCAAAAAAAAGCAGTACCTTTGCAGCCGATTTCGCGCTAAATGAGAAATGATGTGCAAAATCACAGTGATCTTTGAGAGATTGAAGCAATAATGTAGTACAAGCGAGTAATATAATTACTCGATTGGGAAACTGAAAAACGTGTAATACGAAATTTTTATTATACGGTTCCCGTTAAAAAAGTACACAATAGATTTAGGTTATTCTGAGCTAAAAAATTAATTTCTTTTTACAACGAAGAGTTTGATCCTGGCTCAGGATGAACGCTAGCGACAGGCCTAACACATGCAAGTCGAGGGGCAGCACGGAGTAAGCTTGCTTACTTTGGTGGCGACCGGCGCACGGGTGCGTAAC
>JAZKYJ010000022.1:0-69477 GCA_045612045.1 Paludibacteraceae bacterium
CTTCATCGAAAAAATGATCAAACCAATGGAGTAAAAAGTTACTAATCTTCAGCACAATCTTCGCGCGAAGAAACTTTTTTCAAAAAAATACACTCACGCGGGAAGCCTAGTAAACACTACACTTCCCGCGTTATATATATATACCATTTTACTCTCCATATTCTCAAATCGTCTTATCTCGCCCAATGGGCTCGAACGATTAATCGCATTGCGATTTTTCGGCACAAAACTACCTAAATGCCGAAGATACGGCATTACTATAATATATAGAGGCATAAACATTTGACACACAATCGCTACAGATAAGGCACAACTAGCCTATAGATATGCTTTTTTGTTCTATGCTCGTGTTTCATCCTCAGAGTGGGGACTCTTCTCTTTGTCTCGGTCGGCTTGGTCTCCCCGACCGCCTTCCCTTTTCGAAGCCAAAAGTCAATTGGCTTCTCCACACTCGGAGTGCGTTCCGTCGCACTCCTTCAGGTCCCGAAATGGTCACGTAGCCCCACAGTCAACTTGAGAGTTATTTGAAAGCCATCAAAAGCCCAAAAATCTCCTAAAGATGTCCTATCGTGTTCGCCTAATTTGTAGCACACCTATTCCCATCTCACGAAAAGAGAGTTTTAGCCCAATCTTGGCAACCTCAAAATACTATGATACGGCTTAAAAATAGTAATAAGACGCATATTTTGCGGCTAAAATCAACATTTTTAACCGCAAAAATGATATTTTTACAAAAAATCCTTGCATATATCTCACAAAAATTGTAATTTTGCAGCCAATTATTGATACATATACAACTATGTTTATTCATCAGGCGGATAATTGGACAAATTTTGTATGGGACAAGGATCAAGTCTCAGACAAACTCATGCAAGTGATGCAGGCATTAGGCTATATGCACGGGCGATTAAGCATGCTCGGATTTGAAGAGCAACTGAAAGCCACAGCCGAAAGTATCACCGCAGAGATCGTGTCCACCTCACAAATTGAGGGTATCACACTCAAGACCAACTCCGTCCGTTCATCTGTGGCGAGGCGGTTAGGTGTGCCCGCAGAAGGCGTTGCTGAAAGTATTTCGCATGATGTGGAAGGTATCGTGAGTGTTGAGTTGGATGCTACGCACAACCACAAACACCCCTTAACGCGCGAGCGGTTATTCCAATGGCACAATGATTTGTTTCCTATTGACCAAAGACAACATTATCAGATAGATATAGGGCAATATCGCACACATGGTATGCAGGTCGTATCTGGTAATATGGGACGCGAGCGTGTGCATTATCAAGCACCTGAAGCGCAGCGTGTACCGCAGGAGATGGAGCTTTTCCTCCAATGGTACAACGATGAAACCATTGCCGCTTCACCTCTCAAAGCAGCCATTGCGCACTTTTGGTTTGTATGTATCCACCCCTTCGATGATGGCAATGGTCGCTTAGCACGTGCGTTGTCGGATAGCCTATTGGCGCGTTTCGAAGGTAGTCAGTTGCGTTATTACAGTATGTCGCACCAGATATTAGCAGACCGCGATACATATTATCGCGAACTGGAGCGTGCCCAACGAGGTAATGGTGATATTACTGATTGGATTATCTGGTTTCTATCCGCGTTGTTAAAAGCCGTTCAGTCGTCCGATAGTGTGATTGGCAATGTGCTGCAAAAGACCTATTTTTGGCAGTTACATGCGCCTGCACCCTGTTCCAAACGCCAAAAAGACATATTGAACATATACCTCAGTGGTTATGATGGCAAACTGACCGCTAAAAACTGGGCAAAATTAGCTAAAGTGTCATTAGATACTGCCAATCGTGACATCTCAGATTTAGTACAAAAGGGATTGCTGAGAGCTGTACAAGGGAAAGTGCGTAATGTGGCATACCTACTTTGTTTCGAGGCAAACGATGGCATTCCATTCGAAGATATACAACTGATCGAAGAAGATAATCATACGTATATAGGCATGATGTATCAAGGCAAAGCATATCGCGAACAACTAACAGAAGGCGACTTGCAGAGTCTCCAACAAGAGGAACGTACCCTCCGAGATTTAGCATACAAATATTTTGCATATTTAGTTGTGATGTAACTATAACGACTGCTCCTCTTTGTTCCGTTATCACCCCGTTACCACTCCGAAGGGTTACCGAAAGGATACTGAAGGGATAAGCAAGGGATAAGCAAGGGATATGAATCACATAGTTATCACATACTAATCTCATAGTAATCATATAGTGAAGATAGCTTATAAACCCGTTATGAACCCGTCATGAACCCGTAATTGGTAGTTTAGTGTTTAGTGGACGCTTCGCTACTGTTTAGTGTATAGTATCATGGTTAAAAGAGTAGGGTGTAAGGGCGAGAAAGAAAACGAGCCACCTTGATGAGGGGCTCGTTTTATATTGTCGAATTCAATGATCGACTTTAAAGTTCTTATCCGAGTTTTTCTAACGCTGTGCGCACGCGGCTCAGAGTTTCCTCTTTGCCTAGTACATCGGTGATATTCCAGATATGTGGGCCACGAGCAGCGCCTACCAAACAAATACGGAACGCATTCATCACAATACCTACACCATACTCCTTCTCAGCAATCCATGGCATAATCAGATTATCTAGGCCCTCTGCTGACCAATCCTCATGTGCTTCGAGCAAAGCAAGCATCTCGGTCATATGCTTTGGACTGTCCTCTTTCCAACGCTTCTTAAGCGACTTCTCGTCGTACTCAGTAGGAGCCACAAAGAAGAAGTTAACTTGCTCCCAGAGCTCTGAAACGAAGTTTACGCGGTCCTTTGTCAAACCGATCACTTTCGCCACAGTATCAAGGGATGGTTGAGTGTTGAGAGATGAGAGTTGAGTGGTTAGGAGAGGCATAAACTGCTCGGCGAGTTCTTCGTTACTGCGGAGTTGGAGGTATTGGTGGTTGAACCATTTGCCCTTCTCATAGTCAAACTTAGCACCAGACTTGCTCACACGCTCGAGAGAGAACTGCTCGATGAGTTCTTGCATAGTGTACATCTCTTGGTCGCCTGTAGCATGCCAGCCAAGCAGAGCAAGGAAGTTGATGACTGCCTCTGGATAATATCCCTCCTCGCGGTAGCCTGATGATACAGAGCCATCTTTCTGGTTATGGAACTCGAGTGGGAACACAGGGAAACCTAGTCGGTCGCCGTCACGCTTAGAGAGTTTGCCGTTGCCGTCAGGCTTGAGCAGCAGTGGCAAGTGCGCAAACTCAGGCATGGTGTCTTCCCAGCCGAAGGCTTTATACAAAAGCACATGGAGTGGGGCAGAAGGCAACCACTCTTCGCCACGGATGACATGGCTGATCTCCATCAAGTGGTCGTCCACGATGTTAGCCAGGTGGTAGGTAGGTAGATCGTCCGCAGATTTGTAGAGTACCTTGTCATCGAGGATATTGGAGTTGATCACTACTTCGCCGCGGATGAGGTCATGCACGTGTACATCAATGTTTGGCTCCACCTTGAAGCGAACGACATATTTCTCGCCATTAGCAATACGTGCCTCTACTTCCTCCTTAGTAAGTGTGAGGGAGTTAACCATTTGCTCGCGTGTGCGGGCATCGTATTGGAAGTTAGCAATCTCCGCACGCTTAGCCTCCAACTGCTCAGGAGTATCGAAGGCGATATAGGCATTGCCTGAGGCAAGGAGCTGATCTACATACTTGTGGTAGATCTCGCGGCGCTCGCTTTGACGGTATGGACCATGATCGCCTTTACCGTTAGGAGCATCTTGGCAGATACCCTCATCAATCTCGATGCCAAGCCATGCTAGGGACTCAGTGATATATTCTTCGGCCCCAGGTACGAAGCGTGTGGAGTCGGTATCTTCAATACGAAGCAACATGTCGCCACCATGCTGGCGAGCAAACAAATAGTTAAACAAGGCAGTACGAACACCACCGATGTGCAACGCGCCAGTTGGACTAGGCGCAAAACGAACACGAACTTTTCTTTCCATATAGATAGTTAATAAATTAGCTTACTTTAAAATTTTATCATATTGTGTCTGACGAGTAGGATCCACATCCATGAGAATATCGTAGACATGTTTTTTCTCTTCGCTAGTGCCGCCCGAAAAAATATTCACTAACTCATCATTCTTTGCGTCTAAGAAGGCACCCACCACATAGGTGGCAGGACGAGCACTATATGCCTCCTTCAGCACACCAATCTCTTTGGCAATACGCGCACGACCATTCGCTACATTGCTAACCATCGCGTCCAAACCATGACGATGATAGTCATAGTAGAAAACACGATACTTCTTAAATGCTTCATCCATGATATTGCTAATCAGGGCATATCGATTGCGATTGCTCTCAAACGCCTTCCATCCAGCCGCCTCTGCCTGATCTAACGACGCAGATTGAGCAGCATTGACAATATCCTCGCATGCTTGGAAGAATGGTGTGCCACCTAGCTTAGAAAACGAATCCATATCATGACCAATAATCAGATAGCAATAATATGCTAACAATGCGGTAAGGTTGGTCGTGAAAGTGCTCTGTTGATACTCTAGACGATCATACTCCTCGTAGGTGAAGATAAAATAGTTGTCCTTGATATTGAGCAAAGGACTGGAGTAACTAGTGCCAAACACAGGTCTACGACTCTGGCATGTGAATTCGCAGTTATATACATTGTCTTGGACACTCTTTACAACGAGCAACATACTGCACTCAATACGCTCTTTCTCTTGGAAAGTCATATTGGTCCAACGCAATGTATTCACATACTCCTCAATGCTTTGTTTGAGGGTATTGAAAACCTCTTTGTTGGTTCCCGCAATCTGATCGGAATTGATGGTTACGTTGCATTTTAGTTCTTGGCTATATGCAGAGATTGTACTTAGAGCCAATAGCAGCGCGAAAGTAATTTTTTTCATTGTTGAATGGATGAGATATTACCCGTATTTGGGTTGAAATAGATGGTAGATTTGTTTTTGCCAGTAAAGTAGTCTTGCGCCAACGGAACAGCTACTCCCCACTGTGCAATAGGCAATATGCTTTTCAACGATTGGTTTTGGAAACTAATAGTCACATCTGCTTGGCCTGGCAGGTTATAGTATACGTGCGAAGGTATAGCGCCCTTGCTGTCCAGCAAGACAGCCTCACCTATGCTTTGCTTGTGAGCCTGAATAGAAATATAAATAGGTTCACCGCTAAGATCGTCTTTGTGCACGACACCAGCGTGTTTGGAGAATCGACATAACACCTCATTCTCCACCGCATCTATGGGTGTGTAATGAACCTGATACTGGTGCTGTGTGTGACGAATGCTGCCTACAAATAGTTCGGTTAGTGCTTTTTCTTGTTCGTCCAATTGTTGGAGCACCAGTTGCATAGCCGTTCCATCAGCAGGTGTTTGCTCTACTTCACTAGCCAATAAATTTAGACGAGCCTCTCTAAGGCGATAGATAATCTTAGCTGCGCCTTCTGCCATTTTTGCAACACTACCCGCCATAAACTGTTCCTCTAACAAAGGCATTAATGATGCAGGAACAGCATTGTTAGATCCAAATTCAGTAGAAACGGATTTTCTGTCAGACATTTCCATCTTACCGATATTGTATCCAAGCAGTCTGCCATCTTCCGTCAGTGTGAGCAACTGCGCATTAACTCCCTTTTGTGCTACCACTTTGTATGCTCGCGTAGTATCAGCAGTTGTATAACTGTCAACAGACATCTTCAGTAATTGGTAGCATGTGCTTTCTTCCGTGACCACATCCGTTGTGCCCAAATAGCGTTGAGCATACTGATAAAATGGACCAGGAGTAGTTTGTGTACAACTGTAATCAATTTTTACACTCGTGTGAGTCTGTGGCATGTAGTAAACTACTGCCATTTCGTTTTCTTGCACAATCTGTGCAGATGCTATTGGTGATGTGATCAGCAATAAGCTTAGAAATAATATGTTTCTTGTTTTCATATGCTTGTTGGGTTATCATTTGGTTGTTGTGTCCATATTTTCCATGCTTCATCCGCCTGCCTATGCAACATCTCTAAACCATTCTTGATGCTGCATCCACGTTGTTCTCCCTCTAGTAGAAAAAGCGTCTTCTCGGGATTGTAGATGCAATCGTATAACAAATGCTTGCTACAGAGATAATGGTATGGTATGGTCGGTTTCTCTTTCTCGTATGGCTGCATACCAAGCGGTGTACAATTGATAATCAAAGTGTGATCAGCCATCGTATTGGCATCTAATAGGTCATATGTGGTCGTACACACTTCAGCATCTATATGCAATTCTGCTTTGGATCTTCTGCTGACTAAAGTGTATGGAATCCCTATCTCACGCAACGCATATTGTATAGCTTTGCTTACCCCCCCAGTGCCAAGCAGCAAAGCTCTATGAGAAGTAATAGGAATCTCCGTAAAAGCCAACCAACTGGTAAGGCTATCTCGAAAGCCAATCCAATCACTATTATATCCCTTTCCATTTGCAACCACATTCACTGCGCCAATCGTTTTGGCAGTAGGATCTATGTCGTCTAGATACGGTATGATTGCTTCCTTGTAAGGGTAAGTCACATTAAAACCATCTAAATCTTGCAATAACTCTTTGACGGTTGAAATTGTGTCTATAGGAAATGGACGATAGGTCGCATCAAAAGCTTCACTGGCAAATTTTGCTGTGAAGTACTTTTCGGAGAATGAATGTCCTAAAGGTTTTCCTATGATACCGTAGTGTTGCACTATGTGTGGTTTTATATTTTGAGTTTTAATAGTTATTTATAGAGGTGTTATCTCTAGCTTACCTTTCTTGACGACAGCTTGGTGTGTTGGCGAAGTGAAGGTCTTGCCCCCCACACCTCGTTGTAGAGCATTATATATCTTGTCGATTTCAGAGAAATTATAATCTTTCAATTGCTCATACAATTTAGCGATTTCAGCCTCTCTACTATCGCATCCTTCTAGCCAGTCTACATATCCTTGCATACGCTCTGCTGTGGCTGCCATATGTTCGATTTCAGCCTTGCTATAGGCTTTCAATTGTTCACGAACAGCATTGCGCATGATGGACGTATCAGTATTTGTGGAATCTTCTATCCAATCGATATGACGAATGTCACGCAAGTAATGTTCGATATAATCGCGAGTTGTACATAGGAGTGGACGAATGATTTTGACCGTTCCACCAAACGGGTTATCACATTTTGCTCGCATACCGCATAGTCCTCGTATCCCAGTTCCACGCTTGAGATTGAGTAGCAATGTTTCTGCCTGATCATTTTGATGATGTGCTACAGCTATGGCGTTGCAATTGTGTTGCTGTGCCATTTGTGCAAACCATTGGTAGCGTAATTCTCTAGCAGCCATCTCAATGCTCTGATGTGTAGCTTCAGCATGTGCTATCGTATCAAAATCTTGAACACACAGAGGTAAATCTGTTGCCATTTGACGAACAAAAAGTTCATCTCTGTCGCTCTCTTCTTTGCGAAGGTGAAAGTTACAATGCGCCACAATGCATTCGTACCCGCCACGGCGCAAAACATCTAGTAATGCCACACTATCGGCTCCTCCACTTACACATACTAACACACGTTCGCCAGGTGATAGCAAGTGTTTGTCTCGGATATATTTTTGCACTCTACGTAGCATATATTAAACTTCTACTATTCCGTTTACAACAGCATATATTGTAAGACCAGCTGTAGAGTGTATGTTTAGTTTTTTAGCAATATTTTTACGATGTGAAATGACAGTATGTGTTGACAAACACATGGCATCTGCAATCTCTTTATTGCTTTTTCCCTGAGCAACATATTTGATAACTTCGATTTCGCGATTTGATAAAGCCACATCAGATGTGTCCATCTCAATCGTCTGATTGCTCTTTCTACGTCTATTTTCCTCCTTACGCAAGGCTGGTAGCATCAGGTTGTCTTCTATCGAACAATGCAATGATAATTCGTTTTCAAAATGTCTTAAATCATGCAATGCAGCATACAGCAAACGCATTTGCTCTTGCTCCAAAGGATGGTGGAGAGTCATCGAATAGTTGGATGGGTAATATTTGATTATTAGACTCTTTAATTCATGTGCCTTATTGGCTATATGTTCATCATCCCGTGCATGTTGCTCATACGAGTGTTCGGCCTCATGTTCGATGTGCGATTTGATTTCTTGAACGTATTCGTCAAAAAAACGAATGATCATCAGTGGAACTTTGCTGCTATTGTTTGCCAGGTTGATAGCTTCTAGTAATTCCTGACGTATACGTGGTAATTGAAAAGTCAGAAAATAGGTATGTGCATTTTCTAGATACCTATGCAGAGTTGGAATGTCAATATTGATATGCGATGGTAACTCTTTATAAATCGCGTAATTGACAATCGTCAGCACAGTGTTACAATCTACTTGGTGCTCGTCGCATACGGTTTGTATCGTCTTTTCACCCACACCCAAAGTTATACCAAATCGATTCATCAATTGAAGAATCTGCTCGTCCTGTAATGAACTTCCTATTTCAGCGGCTCGACGATTACACATCAAGTCGCACATCTTGTCAGTGGCTTTGAATTGCATGTTTGGGTAGTTCGTAACTTAATAATCTGTGGTTTGTTTATAATATAAACACACATTGGACTGCAAAGTTACTACTTTTTTCTGACATATGCAAATACATCAAATATTTTCAGAAAATATTAATAGAAATCTAATATAGTTTGAAAGGAAAGTTTTCACTCTATCTTGTAAAAATAATCCAATATACACTTAGTATACTGGATTATTACTGCGGAAAGTGGGGGATTCGAACCCTCGATACGCTTGCGCGTATACCGCATTTCGAGTGCGGCTCTTTCGACCACTCAGACAACTTTCCTAAATACTTACAAAAGTTTCGTTATAAAAAGCGAATCATTGAAAGATCAAAATTTCGACTGCAAAGGTACAACAAAAATTGCACATACGCAAAATTTTCGCACAAAATTTTATTCTTTGATCTTATTTAGAAGATTTAAAGCACCTGCAATTGTCTTAACCTGCCTAATAATTGCAAATATTCGTCCAGTTTTTACTCCATTTTTATCTTTTTCTTCTATAAGTTTACACCGCTCTGGACGTGAATATATGTAAGAAAGTATTTTGGTAAAAATTTCTGAATGCCAGTACAATTTATTATGACGTGTAAAATATAATGTCAAGTTTTCTTGTTTTAATAGTACTTTTTCGATTCCCATCTCACAACATAACCAACGTAAACGAACCACATTAAGTAGTTGTTCTGCTTCCTCCGGAAGTGGACCAAAACGATCAATAAGGCGCTTTTTATACTCTATTAAGGCCTCCTCATTGAGTAGATTGTCTAACTCTCTATATAAAGAAATTCTTTCCGAAATATTTTCGATAAAAGTAGTAGGAAAACAAAGCGACAAATCACTATCTAACTGACTATCCGTACACCAGAGTTTATTGGTTCGTTCAGGCAATGTTGGATAAAATGCACTAGTAGAGGCATCAGTGGTTTGTAATTCTTCTTTTATTTCCTCCATTGCTTCTGTTAAAATACGCTGATAAGTGTCATATCCTAAATCAGCTATAAATCCACTCTGCTCGGCACCAAGCATATTTCCTGCTCCACGTATATCAAGATCTTGCATAGCCAATTGAAAACCAGCCCCTAACTCAGCGAAAGTAGTCAATGCCTGCAAGCGACGACGGGCATCAGATGTTAACAAATCAGTATCAGGTGTTACAAGATAACAATATGCTTTTCGATTAGATCGCCCAACACGACCACGTAATTGGTGCAAATCCGATAGACCATAGTTTTGCGCTGCATGAATGATAATCGTATTCACATTGCTAATATCCACACCCGACTCAATAATAGTAGTAGAGATAAGGATATCAAAATCATAGTTGATAAATGCCTCTAGTGCCTCTTCCATCTCGCCGGGTGGCATTTGTCCATGAGCAATAACTGTTCTTGCCTCAGGACATAGACGATGAATACGACTCTCAATACGTGGCAACATCTCAATGCGATTACATACCACATATATTTGTCCGTTGCGCTGCATCTCCAACTGAATAGCCTCCTTCATGATATCCTCATCATCCAAAGTAATCATCTCAGTCTGCACGGGATATCGGTTAGGTGGAGGCGTATTAATGATGCTCAAATCACGTGCACCTAGCAGCGAGAACTGCAAGGTACGAGGAATAGGAGTTGCAGTCAGAGTCAGCACATCCACGTTGGTACGTAGTGCTTTTAGTTTCTCCTTGACGGTTACACCAAATTTCTGCTCCTCATCTATAATAAGCAATCCAAGATCTTTCCAAATCACTTGTTTACCCACTAACTTGTGTGTACCAATGAGGATATCAATCTTGCCTTCTTTGAGGTCATCTAGCAATTGTTTAAGTGCCTTACCCGTTTTTCCACGGCTAATATACTCCACACGGACGGGAAAGTTGCGGAACCGCTCTTTAAAAGTATTGTAGTGTTGCAAAGCGAGTACGGTAGTTGGCACCAATACTGCAACTTGCTTGCCATCTGTAGCGGCTTTGAAAGCAGCACGCATGGCCACTTCAGTCTTACCAAAGCCCACATCGCCACAGACAAGTCGGTCCATTGGCATGGCGCTCTCCATATCGTGCTTAATGTCCAATGTCGCCTTTGCTTGATCAGGCGTATCTTCATAAAGGAAAGAAGCCTCTAGTTCATGCTGCATATAACCATCGGGGGTATAAGCGAAACCTTTTTGTTGCTTGCGCGCAGCATAAAGTCGAATCAAGTCTCGGGCAATATCCTTTACCTTGTCTTTCGTACGCTCCTTCATTCGCTCCCAAGCGCCTGATCCTAAGCGAGAAATAGTTGGTTCGCTACCTTCGCGTCCTTTATATTTGGATATGCGATGCAAATTATGGATACTCACAAACAACGTATCACCACCTTTATAGACAAGTTTGATTGTTTCTTGCGGATGACCGTTGAAGTTTGTTGTTACCAATCCCGCAAACTGTCCTATACCGTGATCCACATGTACCACATAATCCCCCACTTGTAGTTGGTTGATTTCTTTGAGTGTGATGATGGCTTTGCCACGGCGTGCATTCTCCGAACGTAAGGTTACACGGTGGTAACGCTCAAAAATCTGGTGGTCGGTATAACAACAAATCTTTGCAGTACGGTCAATAAATCCCCCGTGCAATGTATGGTCAATAGGTATAAATTGGATACCTGATTCTTTGTCATCAAAGATGGCTTTTAGGCGGTCAGTCTGCTTAACTTGATCCGCCAAGATATAAATCTTATAGTCCTCACTTATGCGTTGCTTGAGGTCGTCAATAAGTAGATCGAAATTCTTGTTGAAAGTGGGTTGGGGTAGGGTATCAAATGATAGTGTTTCGTAGTTATTGAAGGTGGAACGATGATTCAATTCCAGAGTACTTGATTGCCCAATATTATTAATTATTGTCTCTACTCCTATGTACGTGATGGTGCTAGTCATTTTAAACTTCATCAGCCCAAAATCATTGCACACCCATAGTGTTTCAGCTGGCAGATAAGCCAAAATAGTTGTCGCATCATTCTCTTCAGATTGGTTTCCGACGATATCAACGCTATCTACTTTATTTTTAGACAGTTGTGTTTCCAACTCAAACTCACGAATACTATCTATTTCATTACCGAAGAAGTCTATTCGCATGGGTATATCATGTGCAAAGCTATATACATCTACGATTCCACCTCTAACAGCAAATTGTCCTGGTTCATATACGAAATCTACTCGCTTGAAATCTAGGTTGATCAGCATTTCTATGAGCATAGAGATAGATATTTCTTCTCCCACATAGAGCGAAATTTTGTTCTTCTCCATTGCTTGTGGATTAGGGACTGATTCCGCCAATGATTCTGGTGTAGCGATGATAATAGGCCATAATCTCTTGCCACCATTTTTTTTACTCTTGGTTCCTAACAGTGCCGTCAGTACTTCGGTTCGTTGTACTGTCAATGCTTCATCTGTTTTCTGCCTTCTACGATGGGAACAAGGAAAGAAATAGACCTCTCTCTCATCAATAAGTGTCTTGATGTCAGCATACATATATTGTGCGGCATCGTTGTCGTCTAGGACTATCACCATGGGCTGTTCCAAATCTTTATTTGCCAATTGGCGATGCAGGGCAGTTAGGATAATAGCCTGTGCTGATGCATGCAAATTGCTGAGCAAAAAGTGCTTATTACGCTTTTTGTTCAACTCACTAGCCAGCACTTCTATTTCAGGATGCATGGCTAAGATTTCTGCTAGTTCATTTATTCGCATAATTCGGTGCAAAGTTACTACAAAATCTGCAGATTTGCAAGTACTTTGTTTAAAAAAATGACCAATAGGATAAACTGCTAATTGCGCGAAGTTTGGAAGCGATAGGGTGAAACAAGGTGAAACAGGATGAAATAATCCAATAAATTACTGATAATAAATAACTTATGTAATTTACCTCATCCAGTTTCACCATTTCACCCCTACAGAAAAGTATGGATAGCTTATCCCTTTTATTAACTAGATACATTGTGAGATAAAGTTAAGTATCTATGTATTTAACTTATAAAGTGATCTAGCACTACAAATAAAAGACCATAACTTATTTGAGTTACGGTCTTTTTGATATCTATTTTTTGGAGTTACTTAACTAGCGCAAATTCAATAACCTCATGAATATCTTGTACATAGTGGAACTTCAATCCCTTGAGGTATTTCTCTGGTATCTCATCCACATCTTTTCGATTCTTCTCGCAAAGAACGATATCAGTGATACCAGCACGTTTTGCAGCTAACAACTTCTCCTTAACTCCACCGATGGGTAAAACCTTGCCACGCAATGTCATCTCGCCAGTCATAGCGATACGAGGACGCACTTTCTTGCCTGTGAATGCACTCACCAACGCAGTAGTCATTGTGATACCCGCACTTGGTCCATCCTTTGGAATAGCGCCTTCTGGCACATGGATATGCACAGAAGTGGTGTCCAATTTTTTACGTGCGATACCAAACTGCTCCGCATGCGCTTTGATATAGCCGAGTGCAATGGTTGCAGACTCTTTCATTACATCCCCCAAGTTACCCGTAAGCGTGAGAGTAGGGACTTTGGCTGGCGATAATGATGTCTCGATAAACAAGATCTCTCCTCCAACTGATGTCCATGCCAAGCCAGTGACTACTCCTATATATTTATTGGTCTCCCACTCGTCACGTGAATAGCGTTTCTTACCGAGGTATTCTACAATGTCTTCCTCTGTAACCGTCACATTATAAGGTTCTTCCAATGCCATCTTCGTCACCACCTTACGGCATATAGCAGCAATCTTTCGCTCTAGTCCACGCACACCCGACTCACGAGTATAGCCGTCGATAATAATCGAAATAATACTCTTTTTGAGTTTCAATTGCGATGCTTTCAGCCCGTGATTCTCCAATTCTTTAGGTAGTAGGTGACGCTTAGCAATCTCTTCTTTCTCTTCTTGCAGGTAGCCCGTCATTTCGATAAGCTCCATACGATCGAGCAATGGGCGAGGGATGGTATCTAGCGAATTGGCTGTAGCAATAAAGAGCACTTTGCTTAGGTCGTAGTCCACGTCGAGGTAGTTATCGTGGAAAGTGCCATTTTGCTCTGGATCTAGCACCTCAAGTAGTGCACTGGTAGGATCACCCTTGTAGTCAGATCCTATCTTATCGATCTCATCTAGCACAAATACAGGGTTGCAAGTCTTCACTTTACGAATATTCTCTATGATGCGTCCTGGCATTGCCCCAATGTAGGTACGACGATGACCACGAAGTTCTGCCTCGTCGTGCAAACCACCCAGACTGATGCGTGCATACTTGCGCCCCAATGCTTCAGCAATCGAGCGTCCCAAGCTGGTTTTACCCACACCTGGAGGACCATAAAGGCATAGAATAGGGGCCTTCATCCTATCAGGATTATTGCTCAATGCTTTGATTTTCAGCACACTCAGATATTCAATGATACGTTCCTTGATCTTCTCCATGCCGTAATGATCTTTATCTAAGATCTCTTGTGCATGGCGTATATCATAGTTATCCTCAGAGTATTCATTCCAAGGCAAATCGAGTAGGGTATCGAGGTAGTTTTGTTGGGTAGCATACTCAGGCGAATGAGAGTTCATGCGACGCAATTTCTTGAGTTCTTTCTCAAAAGTAGCTTGCATCTTATCTCCCCACTTCTTATGTTTAGACTGTTCAAGCATTGCATTGGCTTGTTGCTCATCAGAGTCACCCAATTCCTTCTGAATAGTCTCCATTTGACGATGGAGAAGGTATTCGCGCTGTTCTCGATCTAAATCTTCTTTGGTTTTGTTCTGAATATCCTTGCGCATCTCTAGCATCTTCACCTCATTGTTGAGAATTTCAAGCAAACTTAGTGCACGCTCTTTGATAGAGTCAATCTCTAGAAGTTGTTGCTTCTCGGCTATACGAACACCGAAATTACCGCATATATAGTTGACCAAAGTAGGAGGATTATCAATGCTTCGTAAGGTCATACCAGCCTCAGCGGGCAAGTTCTCCATGCTCTTGATAATCGTTTCAGCAACATTTTTAAGACTACTTACAAGTGCAACAAACTCTTTATCATTGCGCTTAGGGAAAAGCTCAGTAAGAATTTGTATTTTTGCTTTCATGTATGGACGAACCCCAACAATTTCTTGAATATGGATACGTTCCACACCTTCAAGAATAACCATTAGATTGCCATCTGGCATGTCTAATGTGCGCATAACACGTCCAGCTGTACCGATTGGGAAAATGTCTTCCTCTGATGGTTCTTGCACGTCTTGTGCTTTTTGGCAACAAACAGCTAGTAATTGGTCATTCTTGAAGGCTGTAGTTACCAATTTCTTGGATTTAGGTCTTCCCACAGTAACTGGTAATAATACCCCTGGGAAAAGCACCATATTACGAAGCGGAAGGACGCCCAGCACATCTCCGTCTTTCAGTTTAGGAGCTATAGCATCGTCTGTTTCTTCCACTAATGGAATATATTCAACATCTATTTGGTCTTGCGTATCTAATAAATCATCAAAGTAGGTCATATACTATATAAAGAGTACTTGTCTTTTACCGCTATTTTACATAATCTAAATTAGCAGTTGATTGTTTTATTATTTCTATAAGCAAATTTTTCTTAGGTAAAACAAATAAAGAAATTAAATAAACCGAATTATTTAATTCTCAGTCTCAAGTAGATTGATCATCAACTCATCCAGTTGCTTTTGATCTACTAAACCAGGAGCCCCTAACATCACATCGCGACCTTGGTTATTCTTTGGAAATGCGATGCAGTCGCGTATGCTATCTAAGCCAGCGAACAAACTTACGAAGCGATCCAAACCATAAGCCAATCCTCCATGAGGAGGTGCACCAAACTTAAAGGCATTCATCAGGAAGCCGAACTTCAGTTGTGCCTCTTCTGGTGTGAAGCCAAGGATCTCAAAGGTACGTTGTTGAAGCGCAGCATCGTGGATACGGATACTACCGCCACCAACTTCAACACCATTGATAACCATGTCGTATGCGTTTGCGCGTACAGCAGCTGGATCAGTATCCATCAAAGGGACATCCTCAGGTTTAGGACTAGTAAATGGATGATGCATAGCCATGAGACGTTGCTCCTCATCACTCCACTCGTACATTGGGAAGTCTACAATCCAGAGACAAGAGAACTTCTTAGGATCACGCAAACCTAATTGCTTACCAACCTCTAGACGCAACTCACAAAGTTGTTTGCGGGTCTTCATCGCATCGTCGCCAGAGAGGATCAAAATTAAGTCACCAGGCTGAGCATTCATCGCCTTTGCCACTTCTTGTAATTGCTCTTGGTTGTAGAATTTATCAACGCTTGATTTCACGTTGCCATCTGCCTCAACGCGGGCATAAACCATACCCTTAGCGCCAATCTGTGGGCGTTTCACGTAGTCGGTAAGCGCATCAATTTGCTTGCGTGTATAACTTGCGCAACCTGTTGCGCAGATACCGCCGATATAGGCAGCATTAGCAAACACACTGAATTTCTCATCTTTCTGTTCCTCGATAGCGTGGAAGATTTCATGCAACTCCACAAACTTCATACCGAAGCGTGTATCAGGTTTATCACTACCATAGTACTTCATCGCATCCGCCCATGTCATACGAGGAAAATCTGGCAAGTCAATATTGAGAATGGACTTGAATAGATGCTTAGACAAGCCTTCGAAGAGTTGGAGCACATCTTCTTGCTCTACGAACGACATCTCACAGTCGATCTGCGTAAACTCAGGTTGTCGATCGGCACGTAGGTCCTCATCACGGAAACATTTTACGATTTGGAAGTAACGATCAAATCCGCTGACCATGAGGAGTTGCTTGAGTATCTGAGGACTTTGTGGTAAAGCATAGAACTGTCCTGGATTCATACGACTTGGCACAATAAAATCTCGTGCACCCTCAGGAGTTGAATTAACCAAGACAGGAGTCTCGACCTCTAAAAAACCTTTCTCATCCAAATATCTGCGTACCTCAAATGCCATTTTGTGGCGCAATTCAAGATTCTTTCTCACGCAGTTACGACGAAGATCTAAGTACCTGTATTTCATACGAATATCATCGCCACCATCAGTATCATCTTCGATAGTAAATGGAGGAGTCACAGCTGCGTTGAGGATATTCATCTCAGTCACTTTAATTTCAATTTCGCCAGTAGGAATCTGATTATTTTTGCTCTGACGCTCAATCACTTCACCTGTGACTTGAAGCACGAACTCTCGCCCTACCCCATTAGCTTTCTCTAGCAAGGTGTCTTGCTCAGCTCTGCCGTCTGATTGAAAAGCTAGCTGAGTAATACCATAGCGGTCACGAAGATCAATGAATGTCATACCGCCCATTTTGCGGATTCGTTGTGCCCATCCTGCAAGGGTCACCTTTTGTCCTACGTTAGCGAGTCTAAGCTCACCACAAGTATGTGTTCTAAACATTTTTATTATATTTTATAAATTTACAAAGTGAAAATACCCTCATATTATCATGAGAATGCAAAAATCGTGCAAAGGTACAAAAAAAATCACAAAGTTACAAATATTCCTTCTCAAAAGTTAATAAATATAAAAGAAAGAAAGAAAATAAACTACTTTAGCAATATTAAACGCTTAATAATATTTTTTAAATACTGCATGAATAATTCTTTTCCCCACAATAATAGGTTATCACTCCAACGTTGCGGATGAGTAGTAATCATGATACGTTCTGGTAACTTACCAGCCTTCGCTGCAAAAATAATATTATCTGTGGTGTGATACGTTAAACCCTGTTCATTCCATCTATCTTGATGCACAGGAATCTTATCACGAACGGAAACTTTATACCCATCCCAACAACGACCTGTGTCCGTTAGGTAAAACACTAGACTAAAATCAACATCAAAATAAGGTTCACCTATTAGACTCAGGTCTCTATAGTTATATTTTTTCCACAAATCCTTTCCATCCCACCTACTCGTTGGTGCTCCATGCATACAAATAGTTTGTACAGGATAAAACTGGCGAAAATATCGTAACCATTTTTGAAAATGTATATAAGCTTGATCCAAATCTCCCTTGCATATAGACAAGTCTTCGTAATGGTACCCAATTTCATGCCCCAGATCTAAGATGGCACGAATTATTTCAGGCTGATTACTTTCTTTCACAACACGAAAATAATATGTTGCCTCAATACCCAACTCATGCTCAATTTTCGCAACTTGCAAACTATTACTTGCACGTAAATCCACATCGTGTCGTAGGATAATCCAACGTTGGCTACAAGATACATTTTGCTCACAATATTGGTGAAATGTAACAAATTTATACCCTGCTTCTAACAAGGAAATCAACAACTCACGATATTTACGTAATGTAAAGTCTTTCATTTACTTATTATGTTGCGAATTAGTATTTACATCAAATCTACAAATGCATATTCGCACGTACAATTTACTTATAAATCTGATTTAGATGTTGTGCCAACTTGATAGCACTTATATACATTTGCCATTCCATTTCATCTATCCAAAAATACGAATAATGGTATGCGTTGCCATTCCAAGAAGTTTGGTAGGTATAAATGTCATCCGTTAGATGATATGTAGATAAAAGGGTTTCGTGCTCGGTCATTTTTTGCACACTTTTTTTCATTTTACCAAACCTATCCTGCAGATAAATCGCATATTCTGAATATGTAAAACCCTTGCTATCAATAATTTTTGCATCCCATACAGAATGAAGATTGGTATTTTGTCCAAACCACTTCATTTTCACAGCATTGCCACCTTTGTCGTCCAAGTGCGCAACATGCATGGGACAATATCGGTCCGCATATAAATGTACATAAAACGCTAGTGCATCGTGATTATCTTTGTGATATTTAAGTTCATTTTTCAAACTATCCAATGCACGAAACATATTTCCGCCCTCATGTGGGTAATCTGTTAGTTTTGCCACCACTGCAGAATCAGTCAATCCTCCATCTAAATCTTGATAATGCCAATCATGACTATTTGGATAAATAGTATCGCTCTTAATTTCATCTGCCCACGAAGCTAAGTAAATCATACCATGTTTACCCAATACAGCATCAACTTGTTTTCGCGCTCTTTTATTTAGATTATCATAAGCGACTTGTGCAATTATTCGGTGACCTTTTGCACCCCATGCCAATAAATGTTGTCCATAAGGCACAAGTACCAACAACATTAAAGACAATACAAGAAATCTTTTCATATAATTCATATCATTCAAATTTAATTACGATTTTAGAGTATCAATCTTGTTTCGATACACCACATGGCGTTGATAGAGATACTCCAAGGATAGATTCAGCAACATATTAATGATTGTCACTAGGTATTCATTCCAAAACAGGTCTTCTGCTAACCAATTGCCTAACAAAGTTGTAGCCGGGGTAAATACCATGTAGAATAATACCACAAGCAACATAGCCCGTGTGATGTTAGCATTGGATTTAAATGTAAATCTACGATTGAAGGTAAAGTTCCAAAGAACACTTAACAACAACGATATTAAATAGCAAGGCCAATAAGGCCAGTCTATGCATTCATTGAGCAGAGTAAACGAGCCAAACTGTATAATGCCCGCACTAGCAGAAAACAGCACAAACTTCAAAACTCTAAACCACTCATTAGCTGAAAACTTCATCTAATAATCTAATTTTTATCTATTAATACAATTCTAACCACTCTACTCTATTTCCTACCAACCGAAGATACTTCTGAAAATCAGCAAGTTGAATCACTACAGTTCCACGACAATCATTAGGATGAAAACTCAAACTATCTGCTAGCAACAGATTCTTGTCAAGAAACAAGATCACATGATGTTCCTCATCATTGATCAATC
Organism: Paludibacteraceae bacterium; assembly: GCA_045612045.1. Taxonomy (GTDB): domain Bacteria; phylum Bacteroidota; class Bacteroidia; order Bacteroidales; family Paludibacteraceae; genus Colicola. The sequence goes on from JAZKYJ010000022.1 coordinate 19,410, forward strand.
CGAAAGGACTCACACTACCTGGTTCTAGCCCCAAGTATTTCATCATTCGTTCTGGACTTGCAAATGAGAGTTTACCAGGCGCTTTTTGCCCTGCTGCCACCAATGATTCTTTCAAGCGTTGCTCCAAATCATGTATTGCCAAGTCATGATCACAATGAAAACATATCAAATAGTGCTGATTACCTTTGTGATTACGCATGAAGATATTCTTACAATGCACACTACCATCCTCCTTCCACCAACGTTTAGCCTCCTCTATAGTTTTACCCTCAGGATGGTTATAACAAGTAAAAGGTATCTGATGCTCAGTCAAATACGCCAACACACGATCTTGTCGCGAAGTATCTGTTATCATTTGCATTCGCTTATTACTTCTCGCAACACTTCAGATACTGTTGGGTGTGGAAAGACTACTTGCTTAAACTCACCTACCGTGTATCCCATACGAACAGCAAAACTAGCTGCTGCTACAAACTCCGAACATGGATTGCCTATCATATGTACACCCATGATTGTTTTACTCCTTTTATCCACAATCACTTTGCACAAGCCTGTTTCACCCTCATTCTCTGCTACAAAACGACCAGAATATGTCATTGGCAGTTTGTGTACTTCGTATGGAACAAATGGCTCATCCGTTGTCATTGAAGGAGCAAAATCACCTTCTTTAATTTCGTTGAGATCTTTTTCCGTCAATCCTACAGACGCAATTTCAGGATTGGTGTACACTACGCTAGGAATAGCATTATATGCTATACGTTGCAAGGGCAACTGCTTGAGCATACGTCCTACAGCTACCTCTGCTTGACGACTTGCCACATGTGCCAGCATAATCTTGCCTGTTACATCACCCGCAGCATAGACATTCTTCAGGTTAGTACGCATAAACTCATCCACCACGATTCCACCACGATAGATTTCTATATCATTCAGCGCTTCCAATCCCTGCATATTAGCCCTACGTCCCACAGAAACCAACACATGCTCCGCCTCGTATGCGCCATTGGTAGTAACTACTTTGTTTCCTTGAATCTCCGTAACTTTTGTATCGGTCAAGATTTGTATTCCTGACTTTTTGTATTTCTCAAGCAAGATTGATACTACCTCTTGATCCAAATTAGGAAGTATGGTTGGCATAGCCTCAATTACAGTAACAGGCACTCCTAACTCATGATACAATGTAGCAAACTCCATTCCGATAACACCACCACCCACTATAATCATTGATTGTGGGAGGGTATTGCTAGCCAATGCATCTGTAGAATCCCATACAGCAGGATTTTCTTTTATACCAGGTATTGGAGGTACAAAGTTGGTAGATCCTGTACAAATCAGCAGGTTCTCAGCTTCAAACTGCTCCTCGCCACATGCGATCACTACTTGCTCGTCCGTACGACTCAGCACACTAGCCGCACCCATTACCACACGGCAATGCTCATTATTGAGTTTCTGCTTGATACCCGCAACCAACTTACGCACTACCTTAGTTTTTCGTTGTGCAATCTTTGCATAATCGAATGTTATATTTTCTGCAGCAACACCGTATTTCGTAGCGTTTTTAGCGTTAAAGTATTGCTTTGCACTATATAATAAGGTTTTAGTTGGAATACATCCTACATTAAGACAAGTACCACCTAAGGCTGACTGTTCAAAGAGAACTACATCCTTACCCGCTTTTGATGCTATCTCTGCAGCTGTATATCCTGCAGGACCACCGCCGATTATTGCTAAAAAGTATTTCATATTGTGTAAAAGATTGATTCTAAACTACGATAAGGATGAAAGGTATATTCGCACAGCAGATGCCACCATCTCTTCGCAAGGACGCTTTTGATAGTATGCTGCATTGCGAACTTCAGGTTGAGGATCCTGAGCCTTTGGAGCTATTCCTAATAATTCTGCACAAATCAGACTACCATTCTCGCGTTCAAATTGTCCTGCCAAAGATTGGACAAACGCATAATTCTGCTTTTTGCCGTTGGCATCTCCAGGTAGAGAACTACCATTTTCTAAACCTGCTAGTAAAAACATACCACACGCTGCACCACAAGTTTGACGCATACGACCTATTCCTCCACCAAAAGATGCTGCTATACGTAGCGCCGTATCTTCATCCATACCATAAAGGTCAGCACATGCTGCACATACCGACTGACTACAATTAAATCCTTGGTGAAAAAGCGCCTTTGCCTTTTCAACGCGTATTTCTATTTCCTGACTCGATAATTTCATGCGATATATCAACCAATAAAATTAGTCCTAACCTTAGGTTTCTCCCCTTCAGGGTGATGCTCGGAAACTAAAGTACGCATCATCCATGCCATATTTCTAGCCAAAGTACGCATGGTTTGCAAGCCTTCAGCATCTTGCTCTGCCTCACCTTTCTCCCAACCATGTACACTATTCCAATATTGCGAAGATACAACAGGCATATTATTAATAGTAAAATACTTATTGAGGCGGTCAAAACATGCACTTGCACCACCACGTCTGCATACTGCTACAGCAGCTGCTGGTTTATACGACAACATAGAGCCCGCTGAATAGAACAAGCGATCTAGCAGTGCGCATAACGAGCCATTTGGACCTGCATAATAGACAGGCGAACCCACTACCAAACCATCTACACCTTGCGATAGTATCTCATGTAATTGATCATACAACGCATCGGAAAAAGCACATTTCCCCTTTTTCGTATGACATACACCACAAGCTACACATCCACGCACAGGTTGGGTGCCGATGTTCACTAGGATTGTTTCAACGCCTTCGTTTTCTAACGTACGTGCCACCTCGTTCAGAGCAATATGCGTATTACCATTTACACGAGGACTACCATTAATAAGTAAAACTCTCATAATACCTCCAATTTAGGCTGCAAAGGTACGAAAATATTTGAAAATATGCAAATTTAACAAAAATTATCTCTTTCTAATTACGACTTTTCATTTTAATGAATACCACTGAAGATACTATCGCAATCTTAGGAAACCTATGCCAAATCGTTTTACAGCAGCGCGCTCCAATTCTTCTCGTACTGATGGATCGGCTATGCTAATTAAAGCCTTGGCACGCTCGGCTAGTGGCAAATTACGCAAGTAAACAATACCATGCTCGGTGGCAATATATTGGGCTTGGAAACGGGTTGTCACCACACCTGCCCCAGGTGCTAGGTTAGCCACAATCTTGGATTGTCCTTTGCTAGTCATACTAGGCAATGCAATAAAGCATTTACCACCTTCAGAGAGCGAAGCACCATACATAAAGTCGTGTTGTCCCCCTACACCAGAGATGATAGTTTCGCCTATAGAGTCGGCACAAATTTGTCCGGTAAGGTCCACCTCAATGGCCGAATTGATAGCCATAGCTTTAGGGTTTTGACGGATGTTTTGTGGGTCATTGGTGAAGGCTACGTCGCGAATAACAAAGTCTTCATTGTTATGCATGTATTCGTAGAGATGTTTCGAGCCAAGCACCAGACTACCAAGGGATTTGCCAGGATAAATTTTCTTGAGCGAGTTATCAATGATGCCTTTTTGAATGAGTGGTAAAACACCATCTGTGATAGCTTCTGTATGTAGTCCGAGGTGCTGGTGACTGCCAAGCGCATTGATGACTGCATTAGGGATTCCCCCTACTCCAATCTGCAAAGTTGCTCCATCAGGAATCTCGTTGGCAATGAAGTTTCCGATGCGTGTTTCCACTTCGGTTGGAACAGGGGTTGGAACCTCTATGAGTTCCTCATCACCGCGGCACATAGCTGCAATTTGGCTGACGTGGATCACTGGATCACCAAAAGTGCGAGGCATATACTTATTGACTTGCGCGATGACAGTCTTGGCACATTCAGCACCTGAGAAAGCGATATCGGCACTAATACCATAAGAGCAGTATCCGTTCTCATCAGGTTCGCTAACATTTAGGAATGCCACATCCACAGGAACCTGTCCGCTACGGAACAGGAAAGGCACTTCGCCCAAGAAACATGGGATGGTGTCCGCTATACCCTCTTTCATCGCACGACGCAGGTTGTTGGGTACAAAGATATTAAGCGCACGGAAGGAGTCCATTAATTCGCGTTTAGCATATGGTGCTTCTTCGGGATGCACGCCAAAACCAGAAATGACTTTCACATCGCGCAGTTCGCTAGCACGCTCCGTGAGCGCACGGAGAAGAACCATAGGAATGGAGGTTGAACCTTGAACAACAATGGTGTCGCCTGATTTAACGAGACCGACGGCCTCTATGGGAGATACGAATTTCATGGTATTGATACTTATTTTTTGCAAAGGTAGTAAAAATTTTTCAAATACACAAGAAATGCAGTGTTTTCTTTATTCTTTAAAACTTATTTGGTGCATTTTCGTTAGGTTATCATAGCGAAAATAGACATAGACTGATACGAACAAACTACCTACTAAATTTAGAATCAAGTCGGTCATTGTATCGCGTAGTGCTTCATGTCCACTAAGAGGGACATCATCTGGGAGCGGTAAAGAGGATGTGGTAGTGGCCATGAACTGCTGCGTATTGGTACAAAAGAAAGAATCATAGGCATATTCGCAAATCTCCCACACCACCCCACAACTCACAGCAAAAAGCAGCACATAGAATGCAACAAATATTCTGCTGCTAAACACCTCCTTATGACCATCTTCGAAGATAATACTGATAATCCATAGTCCTACAAATGCCAATACACAACCCGAAAAGAGATGCAGCGCAGAGTCCCACCAGCGGTACTTGCCATAGAAATTGAGTCCATCCCCCATAATCATTGCCACAAAACCAAACGCAGCGCATAAGACGGTGATTAGCAACGGGATCTGTATCATAAATCTCTTGCGAAGTACAATAGGAAAAGTAAGAATCAGTAGAATAACTACGTATTGTACCCCACAGAAGAAGAGAACATGCGCAGTTGTCTCGGGCAGAACTGAGAGATACACCATATTCCCTACTCCCAATCCGATTGTTAGCGCAAACAACAAGTAATAAATACGCCTAAGGTGTTTGTTCAATGTGGAATGAGGTTTAGGTGATTTCATTGTTGGTAGATGGTTTTTGATAGTGGCTTTTATCCTCAAGAATAAGGTTAATCACATCATCAGAGCTATGCGGATTTGCATTCATGCGTTGGTTAAGTAGCATCTGTTTGCGATAATGCGAATCTTCGCAAAGGCGCTTAGCTACAGCCACTTGCTGCTGAATATCGGAAGTGAAATACGACATACCATGCTGGTGAAAGAAATGTGCATTGTGATTCTCTAGCCCAGGAATAGGGTGCGTATGAATGAGCGGAATATTTTTCACAATCGCTTCTGTGGAAGTGATACCACCAGGTTTGGTAAATACTACGTCTGCTGCGTCCATCAGTACGGATACTTGGTTGGTAAAACCTAGCAGACATATTTGGCCACGCTCAGCAAACTGCTCTTGCAACGAGTGTAATAGATTTTCATTGCGCCCACAAACGCATATGATGGAATCTTCCGAACGAACGTCCTTAAGTACTTGCTCTATCAATTGCTCCACATTGCCAAAGCCCATTGATCCAGACATTACTAAGTACCAATGCCCGTCTTGACGCAAGTTTGTGTTAGAGTGTATGATCATAGCACGAGCCTTTGGTTTGGGTATTCGTGTGCTAAACTTTTTTTCATCCACAGGAATGCCAATGGGCACTAATTTTTCGCGCGGCAATCCTTTCTCTACAAACTCCTCAATGAGATGCTCGTGAGGGATGATATAGTAATCGAGATCAGTTTCTTGCAAAAAGGGGATACAAGTATAGTCCGTCATAATAAAATAGGTGGGGATATCCAAGTGCATATTGCGTTTGAGGGCAGTTATTGCCTCGGCAGGAAAGAGATGTACGCAGACAACCACATCAATGTGGTGTTTTTTGATATGATCATATAACTTCTTGGCGTATAACCTATTAGCTCCATAAACAAGCGACTGCCAAGCGTCTATATTATCGCTAACAAACCCGCCAAATTTATAAACAAGCTCAAAGAGTGAACCACGTGTAGAAAACAGATAGGCATTGCCTACTCGCTGGGATAATCCCTCGCTTACAAGCGCGAGTGTGTCTTGGATTTCGCAACTGATACCTCGCCGTTGCATAGCGATCTGTAGGGCTTTGGCACAAGAGTTATGCCCCTCGCCTGTGTTGCAAGAAAGAATCAAAATTTTCATAGTTAAGCTTAGGTTTAGTTAGCTAGGCTATTGACAAATTCCGTGCCAATTACGGGATCATAACGGGTTTATACAATACCCTTGCAATACCGTTACCACTCCGATACCACTACGGAGGGATAACGGAGGGATAAGCAAGGGATATAAATACAAGAACTTCCCACGGACACATTCACGGACACTTACAAAAAGTCCGTAGAAATCCCTTGCAAAATCGTTTCTCCCTGAAAATCAATGTATATATTCATTCAATATAGAATGATAGTATTGAGGTTTTCGAGGTTTTATAGAATTTCAAAACCTCGAAAACCTCAATAACCTCACTTACATTTTGGTTCATCCGCCACATGTCGTTTTCTTAACTATAGGTTAACTATCCATTAACAAACTCCCCTGCGCAAAGGTAGCGCAAGAGTAGCGGAATCGTCAACTAAAAAACAAACATGAAGTGACATTATCAATCGCTTCCCGCTTGTTTATTTTTTTAGAAAAAAGTTTTCGCGTGCCGAAAGTTGTGCCGAGTTTATTAGATATATTTATTTCTTGGTTAGCTCTTCGTAGAGGTGGAAGAGGTGGGCGACGGTGTCGGACTCGGAGGTGGTGATAGGTAAGCCGTAGGCTTTCATCACAGCTTTGTCGTTGGCTTGGTGGGCACGGCGGAGTTCAACAGGCATAGCCACCTCGTCATAAAGGTCAGCCAATGAGCAGTCGGGGTGGAGATTGCGGGCATCAAGGATGGCTTGCGCCGTGCGGGAGATCTCTGCCTCTTGCTCAGGAGTGATAGCAGGCCATGGGAAATTGTTGTAAACGATGTCCTTTGAGTAACGATAGTCGCTTTTCAATCGTCCGCATACTACACGCATCCATGCCATATGCACATTGGAAGTGAGAATACCAAAGTGGTAGAGGGTGGCGTTGGGGATGATATGTGCAGAATCGCTTGTCAAACAAATAGGAGACAAATATCCCATAGGAATGTATCTTCTACGCTCTGATGATACACGCGGAATAATGATATATTCGCTCTCTGGCATATTCTCAACATGGAATCGTGTTGGTCTGTCTGCTAATTTGCGCGTACCTTCACTTTTACTTGCTAAACGGAAATTACGCACATTCTCCACGCGTTTGAGACATTCGGGCATTTGGCGTAGTTGGGCAGGAGAGCAATCACCTAACCACAAACAATAACGAGGTCGATTGTTGATAAATTCATCGGAACCATACCAGGGGCGAAAATATGCTGCACTTTGAGGCTCTTTCTTGATGAATTCCTCTTTTTCAATTGGTTTGAAAAGATAGTTACTATCGTCAATAGGCTTATTTCCAATGCCTATTTCAGGTACATCACACAACGGTTTGCTTCTGCTACCTACAATTACATCACTAGCTTCTATCAAATATGGATTGATATTCTTGACAATATGTTCTTGTCCGCTATCGTATATTCGCTTTGTTTGATTGGTACGCGAGAAGCCAATAATGACACAATGCACATGCGCTTTGATGGATGCTTCGCTATCCCAACGGAAGGTACGGTATGCAAAATCAATGTGCATACCCATTTGCAAGAGCGGTGTCCACAATATAGCAGGTTGTTCACCTTGTGCGATGGAATTAGTAGATACTAATGCTGCACGAATATTGGAATTATTGTCCATCATTTGTGCCGCTTTCATATACCAACCGCCTACATAATCCAAGTTGCCCACATTCTTACAACCTACGAAGAGAGGCATAAGGTCGTCTTTCTGCTCTTGTGTCATTAGTCGTGCACCCACGAACGGAGGATTGCCGATGATATAGGAGAGTTGATAGGCTGGGCAGACTGTATTCCAATCAAGGGTGAGGGCGTTGCCTTCGACGATATTGGAATAGGATTTGAGCGGAAGGAAATCCAAGTCACGTTTAAGGATACGGCAAGTCTCGGCGAGCATTTGGCTCTCGGCAATCCACAGCGCAGTCTTGGCTACGGTGGCAGCGAAATCATTGATCTCAATACCATAGAACTGATGGATAGAAACCTTGACACGGTCATCAAAGAAGTCCATCGTGGTTTGGTCGTTGAGCAGGGACTTGAGGCAAGTGTTCTCTAGGCGACGCAGCGATAGATAAGTTTCCGTGAGAAAGTTACCACTACCGCAAGCCGGATCAAGGAAGCGCAAGGTGGATAGACGCTCCTGGTAGTTGCGGAGCGATTGCTCGCGTTTGTTCTTCTGTGGGATAGCGAGAATACTATCCAATTCTTGGCTGAGGTCATTCAAGAATAGTGGGTCAATGACCTTGTGGATATTCTCGATGGAGGTATAGTGCATACCGCCAGAGCGGCGTGTCTCAGGGTTGAGGGTACTCTCAAAGATAGCACCGAAGATGGTGGGCGAAATCTCGCTCCAATCGAAGTCGTCGCTGGCTTTGCGCAAGAGGATTTCGCGGAGTTCGTCGGTGAACTGCGGAATAGATTTGTCTTGGATAGTGAACAATCCGCCATTGACGTATGGGAAGGCTTTGAGTTCTTCTTCGAGGTATGGGTCGCGCTCGTTGATGGGGGTATCAAGCACCTCAAAAAGATCGAGGAGTGCACGGCGGAGTTGCGAAGCAGGATAGCGGCTGATATAGTCGCCAAACTGTTGTTTTTTGCCAAAGATACCAGCATCTTCGGCATAGAGGCAGAAGACAAGGCGCACGCAAAGGATATTGAGGCTATGGAGCGTATCAGCAGAGGTAGGGTCGATGTACTGCTGAAGGAGTTTGTCGTAGATTAGACCAATGAGCTGACCTGCTTTGACAGAGATCTCCATCTCGCGAGTGATGTGCGCGTTTGCGGTCTGCACGAGGAAAGATAGACGGTGGTACTCCTTATGGAAATTTGACAACTCAATAATCTGTGGTTCACTATTAGGTTGGTTCATATCATAGACATACCAAGACCGGAAATTGCAGACTACAATCCACCGGGGATTCATATAGTGTGGCAAGTCGGCAGCGTAGCGTTTGGCTTGTTGGAAAGGTGTGAGCAGTGAGCCATCGGATTGCTTGATGGGCTTGGTGAGGTCGATATGACTACCTTTTTGCTCGATGAGCACCTTGGTAGAGGGAATATAACCATCAATGAAAGAGGTGTGGCTGAGTTTGACTTGATTCTCAAAGGATATGAAGCTACTGATATCTTGAATGCCGAAGACATTGGATAGCAAGTCAAGCCAGAACTGCTGACTTTCGCCTTTCTCGTAGCCGCGGTTGGTCCAGTTGGCTTGGAATTGCAGCGCTGCGCTATCTTGTTGGGTTTTATTCATGGGGAACGTATAAGTATAAACTAATAAGTATGAACTATGAGTATTAGGGTGCAACGGTAGTGATTTTTTTTTGCAATGCAGATGTTAATATTGAACTATTCGGAAAAGCCTAATGATTGGCTAACGCTTCTCTTGCAAAGTGTTTTGCAATTCAATCAAGTCATCGTTGGCAGATGCTTCAAATAATTCTTGCGCGTCTGCTTCTGCGACTGCAAGCGCTTTACGTCTAGCATTGAATTGTTCATAAATAGACTCCACATGCGCCTCCATCTGCTTAACACTCACACTTCCTGCTCCTTGCAATACAATCTTATTCTGAAAATTAAGCAATCCATCTACCGTCTCACGCCAATAACGCAGGTTCAAGTCTTTACGTTCTTTCACACGTAACTCAGCTGTATCTAAGAAAAGCACAGTCAGTCGATTTAGCGTATCTACCTCATCTTGAGAGAGATAATTCTTGGCAATGAAGATATCCTGCTTGCGCACCACGCTGCCTTTCCAAGAAGTAAGAGCCATGTTAGGTTGAGAAGCATCGGCACGATTAACAATGATCTCAGCAGCAGTTTGACCCGTAACTGCATAGAGTAGTTTGTTTTGCGTTTCGGCAAAGAACATTTGCGTAGCTTTATCTGTGCTATCATAATCGCTGCTAAGCGATAGCAAATCGCGCACTTTTTGATAAAAACGTTTCTCTGAAGCCCGAATTTCGCGTATACGCTCTAATAGTTCATCGAAATAATCAGGACGACCATTCGGATTCTTCAGTCGCTCATCATCCATCGTGAAACCCTTGATAAGATACTCCTTTAGATGCTGATTTGCCCAAATACGGAATTGAGTTCCGCGTTTACTACGAACACGAAAACCAATCGCCAAAATCATATCTAAAGAATAGAAAGTGACATCATATTGCTTCCCATCTGCGGCAGTAGTTAAGTAATTCTTAACAACTGAATCTAATTGCAACTCATTTTCTTTCAGTATGTTAGATATATGCATACTGATATTTGGCTTAGAGGTGTCAAAAAGTTCTGCTAATTGATTTTGGTTCATCCACACACTACCATCACGAGCATACAGCACTACGCTTGCACGCCCATCTACGGTATTGTAAATAATAAGACTGCTTTCGTTAGTATTCATGGTGTTTGTTCTTGTTCCGACTACAAAGTTACAACATTATATTTCGACTGCAAAGTTACAATTTTTTTCTGAAATATCTTTGGATACGCTCTTTTTTGGGTTATGGGACGCGCCAGAGGCGCTATGGGGTATAGGCAAGAAAACTACTTATCGCAAAAATCCCTATTGAACAATGCTAAGCGGCGGTCGAGTTCTTCGAGTTGGTCGTCCTTGATGCAACTGACGCAAGCACGCATACCTTCGCGTTTGGCACCCGTACTTGCCAGCGAGATAGCCGAGATACCATAGTAGATGATCTTATTGACCATCTTCTCGCCCGTCCAGTCCTTATAACCAAAAGTAAAGAAGAAACCATCGCCTACCTCCTCGTCGTCGGCATCCTTGTCATAAACAATATGAAAACCGTTGCGAAGCATAATCTCCTTGACCAGCTTGGCCCTTCGCGCATACTCGCGGGTGGTAGTAACAAAATCGATCTTGCCCTGGCATGCTGCTTTGAACATAGCCGTCATAGCAAACTGAACGCTATGCGTAACGCCAGAAGATAAGCTATAGAGGACATTATAAATGAAGTTGCGCAAGAACTCGCCATCGTTCTGATAACGCTCTGCCAAAGAAGCAAAACGGCGGTGAGCCAAGTATGGGTTGATGGCAATAATAGCTGCACGCTGGCCCGCATAAGAGAACATCTTGGAGCAAGAGATCATATGCAAGCAGTTGTTGGTATACTTACCCACAGTAGGTTGATACGGAGGTTCGTAAGGTACTCCTCGTTCGCTATCACGGAAATCCATATTGAGATATGCCAAGTCCTCGATAACTAAGACGTTATACAAGGATGCGAGACGGCCGATGATCTCCAGTTCGCGCTCAGTAAGGCACATCCACGAAGGGTTATTAGGATTAGAGAAGAGCATAGCCGCAATACGGCCGGACTTAAAATGACGTTCTAACTCCTCTGCCAAAGCCTCGCCACGGAAATCTGCCACATCAAAAGCATCTACACGTACGCCGATGACCTTGCATTGTTGTTTCTGCACAGGGAAACATGGATCTAGGAAAAGGATCGTGTCGCGCTTATCATCGAGTTGGGAAACGAGCATGTTTATGGCGAAAGCCGCTTGCATGCTACCTACGGTAGGTACGATGCACTCGGTAGGGATATCGAGGTTCATGAACGCACGCACAAACTCACTACCCCAATGCTTGACCTCAGTTATACCCGTGATGAGTGGATACTTAGAGCCATAGCCAGCTTTGAGGGCTTTGTGTTCGGCAGCTATACCAATCTGCTCGGCAGGTAAGCCGGGCTCTCCAAGCTCCATATGGATGAACTCTACGCCTGTAGCGCGTTCGATATCCTTGACCACGCCCACAAGCTGGCGAATGGATGAGGCGCCAAGTTCCTTGGCGTTGCGCAGACCAAAATCGATACAGGTTTGATCCACGAGTTGTTTGTTGAGAGGGAAAGACATAGTCTATTTATTAGTTCGTTTCACTTGTAGTCTACAGGGCGTCAGCCCGATCTATTATCTATTATCTACAGACGCTTGCGCCGATCTATTATAACCTGCTTCAATAGCAGCGATATTGCTATTGACGATGGCTTCGCCTTTGCGGGCGAAGATACGACGCACACCATCGATGATCTTATCGTGATCAATACCCAACATAGGAATAGCGGCACCCAAAAGCACCATATTAGCCGCTTGAGCTGGTGCACCCGCATCTTTGGCCAGTGTCTCTACATCGACCAATACATGATGATCTAAGGCCTTAATATGTGAAAGAACCTCCTCTAAATCAGGATAGTTTGGGATATTGACAAATGGTTTGGATGAAGTAACTATCCATCCCTCTGGCTTGAGGTAGGACAAGTAACGGAGCGCCTCCATAGGCTCGAGCGAAATGATGATATCTGCCCCACCCTTGGGGATAAGATCTGAATAGATAGGATCAGAAGACAAACGTAGGTTGGACTGCACATCGCCTCCTCGTTGGCTCATGCCATGTACTTCGGCTTGCTTGAGATAAAGACCTTCGTTGAGGGCTGCATCGCCTATCACGGTGGCAATAGAGAGGATACCTTGGCCTCCTACGCCAGCTAGTATAATATCGCGTTTCATATTGTGAAGTTTAGAAGTTCAAATGTTTTATTTTTTGGCTTTGAGATGACGTTTGAGGGTTTGGATACATTCACGGCGCGCGATGATAACCGATGTGCCGTTATATGCAATTTCCTCACGTAAGATCTGCTTGATCTCTTCCATATGCTTAGGCAATGGCACTACCACATGCAAGTGCGCTGGCTCTACGCCAAGACCCTGGCAGATAGCCTCTAAACGACCGGTACCAGCTGAATCTTGACCTCCGGTCATACCTGTAGTGAGGTTATCAGAGATGAGCACCACCACATTGGACTTACAATTGACACAGTCCAACAAGCCTGTCATACCCGAGTGGGTGAAGGTAGAGTCGCCAATAACCGCAATAGCAGGATGTTGGCCTGCATCTGCAGCACCTTTAGCCATAGTAATGCTGGCTCCCATCTCTACGCAAGCATGGATAGCGTTAAATGGCGCCAAAGCACCTAGGGTATAACAACCGATATCGCCAAAAATACGGGCATCGGCATGCTCTGCTGCCACTTCGTTGAGAGCCGCATACATATCGCGGTGACCACAACCTTGGCACAATGCTGGTGGTCGTGGAGCAACGAGTTTATCAGGTTCGCGTGTAGGCAGTTTATCTAAGCCCAAGGCCTCGCGTACGCAGTCAGGAGAAAGCTCGCCCATACGAGGCAAGTCGCCCGTCAAACGGCCCTTGACAACTACAGAGGATGGAACCATACCTCGAAGCAATTCTTCTACTACAGGTTGGCCTTCTTCCATCACGAGGATCTCCTCTGCACCATCTGCAACCATTTTATCAATAAGCGCTTGAGGCAAAGGATATTGTGTAACCTTAAGCACGGTCTCCTCGATATTGGCTTTAGCCTCACATAGGTAGTTGTATGCGATACCGGTAGTAAGGATCGCTTTCTTAGGATTGGAACCCAAGGTGTAGCTATTGAAGTGTGACTCCTCGCTAGTACTAATGAAATCGGCTTGTGCATCTACGAGTTCGGCGTAGTTCTTGCGTGCGAAAGCAGGTAGGAGAATGAAGTGTTGTACATTCTCAGGTGCAGAGGCAGTATTTTGTTCACGTGGAGTGTCAATGAGCTCGACTACAGCACGAGAGTGCGCCATACGCGTGGTGACACGCATGAGGATAGGCGTCTTGAGTGCTTCGGATAGGTCGAAAGCATAATGCATCATATCGTAAGCCTCTTGTTGGTTGCTAGGCTCGAGACATGGAATCATGGCAAACTTAGCATAAAAACGAGAATCTTGTTCGTTTTGTGAAGAGTGCATAGATGGATCATCAGCAGCGAGGACTACTAGACCACCGTTAACACCCGTAATAGCAGCATTCATAAAAGCGTCTGCGCACACATTCATACCGACGTGCTTCATGCACACAAGTGCACGCTTGCCCATATAAGACATGCCGAGAGCAGCCTCCATGGCGGTCTTCTCGTTGGTTGCCCATTGGCAGAAAATATTAGCTTTTTCACCTTGTGCTTTCTGGTGGAGCTGTATATATTCGGTAATCTCAGTAGATGGTGTGCCTGGATAGGCATATACACCGCTTAGTCCTGCGTCTATTGCGCCTCGCGCAATGGCTTCATCGCCAAGTAAAAGCTTTTTCATGGACAATAAAAAATTTTTTAGTTCTTAGTTATGTATAATTAGTTGCCGCAAAATTACAAAAAAAAAATAAAACTAGAAAATTATTTATGATATTTTTTAAATATATGTTGTTAAACATAAACAAAGTTACAATATCTTGTGAATTTTAATTAAATTTGCAAGATTGCCTTGTACAATCAAAAAAAAAGTTGTAACTTTGCACCCAAATGCATTTTGCGCATCTCACACGTCATGTACTGAAAGGGAAAACTATTATACGACAATATTCACAAAAATATCAATATGGCAGACGACAAAAAGATCATCTTTTCAATGGTGGGCGTTAGCAAAAGCTTCTCACCACAAAAAAAAGTTTTGAACGACATTTATCTTAGTTTCTTCTACGGAGCTAAAATTGGCATCATTGGTCTCAATGGCGCAGGTAAATCAACCCTTCTTAAAATCATTGCTGGTATAGAAAAGAACTACGAAGGAGAAGTAGTTTTCTCACCTGGTTATAGTGTGGGATATCTAGAGCAAGACCCTCAATTAGACCCAGAAAAAACCGTCCGCGAATGTGTACAAGAAGGAGTACAACCTATCATGGACATGCTGGCAGAATACGATGCCATCAACATGGCATTCGCCGAACCTGACGCTGATTTTGACAAACTTTTAGCACGCCAAGCAGAACTCCAAGACAAACTAGATAGCGCAGATGCTTGGAATATAGACACACGCCTCGATCGAGCTATGGACGCTCTGCGCTGTCCAGCTGACGACGCGTTAGTAAAACACCTATCCGGAGGCGAACGTCGCCGCGTAGCTTTATGCAGACTACTTTTACAACAACCTGACATTCTGCTTCTTGACGAGCCTACCAACCACCTTGACGCTGAGTCAATCGACTGGTTAGAGCAACACCTACATCAATACGCGGGTACAGTCATCTGCATCACTCACGACCGCTATTTCCTAGACAATGTTGCCGGTTGGATTTTAGAGTTAGACCGTGGCGAAGGTATTCCATGGAAGGGCAATTACTCTTCTTGGCTCGAGCAAAAAACGGCTCGCATGGCTATGGAGGAGAAGCAAGCTAGCAAGCGCAGAAAAACCCTTGAACGAGAATTGGAATGGGTACGCATGGCACCTAAGGCCCGTCAAGCCAAAGGTAAAGCACGTTTGGCAGCATATGATCGCATGCTGAACGAAGAGCAGAAAGAGAGAGAAGAGAAGCTTGAGATCTTTATCCCTAATGGTCCACGTTTGGGTAACAAGGTCATCAATGCAGAAGGAGTAAGCAAGGCCTTTGGCGACAAGCTCCTATTTGAGAACCTCGACTTTATGCTTCCTCCTAACGGAATCGTTGGTATCATCGGTCCTAATGGTGCGGGCAAAACCACACTTTTCCGCATGATCATGGGCATGGAGCAGGCCGACAAAGGTACTTTTGCCGTGGGCGAGACTGTGCGTGTAGGTTATGTAGACCAAGTGCACTCCAATATTGATCCAAACAAGAGCGTCTTCGAGATGATCGCTGATGGTACCGAGTATATCCGCGTGGGCGGTCGTGAAGTAAATGCACGAGCATATCTGAGTCGCTTCAACTTCACAGGAGCCGACCAAGAGAAGAAATGCGGAGTGCTTTCGGGTGGTGAGCGCAATCGACTACACCTGGCTCTAACGCTCAAATCCGAAGCCAACGTCCTCCTTCTCGACGAGCCTACCAACGACATTGACGTAAACACTTTGCGTGCACTAGAGGAAGGTTTGGAGAACTTCGCAGGATGTGCTGTAGTAATCTCGCACGACCGCTGGTTCCTCGATCGTATCTGTACCCACATCTTAGCTTTTGAAGGCGATAGCAAAGTATTCTGGTTTGAAGGCAGTTACTCAGAATATGAGGCTAACAAGAAGATGCGCCTTGGAGAAGATGCCAACGAGCCTAAACGCGTGAGATATCGCAAGTTGGAGTAATACTACCTGCAACATACCAAATCCAAACAACAACCCAGAATCTGGGTTGTTGTTTTTTTATGCTCATAACAACCTCTACTACGCTCTCTTTCTACAAGTAGAAACAGTGGCAAAATCTCAACGTTTTTTAGATTTTTCAAGCATTTTGTCATAATATCGAGAAAAGAGAGCAAAAAAAGTTGTATATATCAAAAAATAATCGTACCTTTGCACCGTGGAATGTTTTAGACTTATATCAACTCGCTTAGGTATTGCCACCAAACAGGTGGCCGCTACAGTTGCGCTCCTCAATGAGAACGCTACTATACCTTTTATTGCCCGTTATCGCAAAGAGCAGACGGGTAGTCTGGATGAAGTACAGATTGCTGCTATTGCAGACGAATATCATCGTTTCTTGGAGATTGAGGATCGAAAAGCTACTATCCTCCGTACGATCGAAGAGCAAGGCAAGCTTACTGATCAGTTGCGTCAACGCATCGAGCAATGCTGGGATGCTACCGAGCTAGAGGATATCTACCTACCCTACAAACCTCACCGCAAGACCCGTGCTGACGTAGCACGCGAGAAAGGTCTAGAGCCACTAGCTAATGCCATATTAGAGCAGAAACTTCCGCTCGACATGATTCTTCAGAATCCACAATTAAAGTTTCAAGATTCCGTAGAAGAAGCTCTGCAAGGAGCGCGAGACATCATCGCGGAGCAAATTAGTCAAGATGAAAAAGCACGTAATGGCATACGCCGAGAGTTTACCTATTCGGCCATCATCACTACCAAGCTAATCAAAGGCAAGGAGCAAGACCCCGAAGCACTCAAGTACAAAGATTATTTTGCTATCTCCGAGCCTCTCAAGCGTATTTCTTCGCACCGACTATTGGCAATTCGCAGAGCTGAAAACGAAGGAATCATTCGCGTAGAGATATCTCCTGACAGAGAAAAAGCACTTGACAAACTAGCTGCCATCTTCCTTAAGGCCGACAACGACACTGCTTACCAAGTAGAATTAGCCATGGAGGACAGCTACAAGCGTCTGCTGAAGCCAGCCATAGAGACTGAGTTTGCAGCTCTAAGTAAGGATAAGGCTGACGAAGAGGCTATTCGTGTGTTTACCAGCAATCTTCGCCAATTGCTGCTCGAGTCGCCACTCGGACAAAAGCGTGTGTTGGCATTGGATCCAGGTTTCCGTACGGGATGCAAAACAGTTGTGCTATCGGCACAAGGCGACCTATTGCACCATACAGTAGTATACGTCAACAATCTGGCATCCATCAAAACGATACAACAACTCATTGCGCAATATGACATCCAAGCTATTGCAATTGGCAATGGTACAGCGTCGCGCGAATGCGAGCAAATGGTGAAAATAGCCATCGAGAAGATACAACCAACGCCACAAGTCTTTGTAGTCAGCGAAAGTGGAGCATCTGTATATTCGGCTAGCAAAACAGCCAGAGAAGAGTTCCCCAACGAAGATGTTACTGTGCGCGGAGCTGTATCAATTGGCAGACGACTCATGGACCCTCTGGCGGAATTAGTAAAGATCGATCCTAAATCCATAGGCGTAGGGCAATACCAGCACGATGTCAATCAAACTCGCCTGGGCGAGAGTCTTAAGCTTACTGTAGAAAGCGTAGTCAACAGCGTGGGAGTCGATGTGAATACTGCAAGCAAGCATATCCTTACATATATCTCAGGTCTCGGTCCTACCATTGCGCAAAACATCGTCAACTATCGTAGCGAGAACGGAGCATTCCCTAATCGCAAAGCGCTATTGAAAGTACCAAAGATGGGCGCAAAGACCTACGAACAAGCGGCAGGATTCTTGCGCGTCAGCAACTCTGACATGCCACTAGACAACTCGGCTGTACACCCAGAGAGTTATGGTATTGTCGAGCAAATGGCCAAAGACCTTCAATGCTCTGTACTAGACCTGATGAGCAGCCCTGCTCTTCGAGGGCAGATCGATCTAAAGCGTTATGTAACCGACAAAGTGGGATTGCCTACCCTGCAGGATATCCTCCACGAATTGGAGAAACCTAGTAGAGATCCCCGTCAACAACTCGAAGAATGGCATTTCGACGAAAACGTACACACCATCGATGACCTGCAGATAGGAATGGTGCTGCCTGGTATCGTAACCAATATTGCCAATTTCGGAGCCTTCGTGGATATTGGTGTACATAAAGACGGACTCGTACATATCTCCGAGATGGCCAACCGCCGTATTTCCAATCCTAACGAAGTACTCACCTTGCACCAACACGTGCGCGTACGCGTGATTGATATAGATAAGGATAGAGGACGAATACAACTCTCGTTGAAACAAACGGGGCATAATTGAAACAATTAACAACAATACATATGAAAAAGCTTCTAACAATCACAATGATGGTAGTATGTGCAATTGCATTGCACGCTCAACTGCCCAATGTACAACTAAAAGACGTCAATGGCAAAACCGTTCAAACTGGCGAGATTAGCAATGACGGCAAACCTATTATCATCTCCTTCTGGGCCACATGGTGCAAACCATGCTTGCGCGAGCTCAAAGCCATACACGAGGTATATCCTGACTGGCAAGATGAGACCGGCGTGAAGATGATCATCGTGAGCATCGACCAAGCCCAAGATGCAAACAAGGTAAAACCATTGGTAGATGGTTTTGGATGGGAGTACGAGGTATTGCTCGACCCTAATGGCGACTTCAAACGTGCCATGAACGTACAAAACGTACCTCACGTATTCGTACTCAATGGCAAAGGCAAGATCGTATACAACCATGCTGGTTATGTAGACGGTGGCGAAGAGGATATCTACGAAGCATTGCAATAAAGCATCCCCAACCTTTGTACAACCCATATCGTTCCCTATCTATTACGGGTTCATTACGGGTTCATACCGAAGGTTAAAGGAAACCACATAAGATGAAAATCAGAAAATACATACTCACTCTCGCCCTCTTGCCTACTCTGCTATGGGCGCAAGATACAGTCGTAGTGGTAGGTGGCATTCAGCACGAAGGCCTCTTTCCTACTGACATGAGCGAAGTGCCTCAACAACCCGACTGGGCAAAGATTACCCACCTGAGCAACACATATCTAGATTTAGGTGTTCGTTGGGAGCACAACCAAGAAGATCAGCATTTCCGTGGGCTAGAACTAGTTACTCGTGCCGAACTCACTCAGTGGCCTATGCTAGGTTACGATGCTAACTTCGGCGGACATGGTATCAGCCACCTGCACCTGGGTGCCAACTTCAGTTGGGGTAAGATCACCGTTGGTGATGTATATGGTCAGTTTGGTAGTGGCATGGTGTTGCGCCTATACGAAGATCGTGCTTTAGGTGTAGACAATGCGCTTCGCGGCGGAAAAATCGAAGCTACACCCTACAAAGGTATCTTCATCGAAGCCTTAGGTGGTAAGCAACGCCGCTATTGGAACTGCTACGACGATGGCGCATGGGGATGGAACTACAAGCAAGATGCCGTACTGGGAGCCAACCTAGAGTTGGGATTACACGAATGGATTCCACAGTTGCAAGAAGCAGGTGCCAACCTCACCATAGGTGGAAGCTACGTGAGCAAGTATCAGAAAGAGGACACCATCATCTTTAGCACCGTGATCCAACCAGAAGGCAAATACGACTACTATTACAACCTACCCGAATGGGTGGGAGCTGGTAGCGTACGAGCACAATTGCAGATGAAAGGTTGGAACGCCATGGTAGAATATGCCTACAAGGCTAACGATCCAACCATCGTGAATAAATATAGTTACGACCCAGGTCAAGCATTGCTCTTGTCATTGAGTTATTCGCAAAAGGGATTGGCTATTATCGCGCAAGCCAAGCGTTCGGAAAACATGTCCTTCCGTTCGGATCGCGGACTAAACAACATGTCGGGTACGATCAACCACATGACCCCATTTGCCAACCAGCACACCTATATGCTCACCTCACTCTATCCATATGGTACCAACGCTACAGCCAGCGAGTGGGCTTTTCAGGGTGAAGTGCGCTATACATTCAAGCGAGGAACAGCCATGGGTGGAAAGTATGGTACTACTCTCAAACTCAATGCCTCTCATATCCGCGGCACAACCGACACATGGTTTGGCATGAGCCAAACACCTTATTACACCGATATCAACCTAGAACTCAATAAGAAACTCACCAAAGAATGGTATATCGGTGCGATGGCGATGTATCAGACCTACAATAAACATGCTATCGAAGGTCACGGCGATCTCATTCATGCGGGTATAGGTGTGGTAGAGGCCAAGTATGCGCTAAACAAGAAAGTGCAGATGCGTGCTGAGCTACAATACATGTACACCAAGCAAGACGAAGGTCAATGGGTAGCTGCCCTGTACGAACTGAGTCTATTCCGCCAATTGGTGCTCTCTGGTCAATGGATGTACAATATTGGTTATGCACACGAAGCTACCAACGAACACTACTATACCGTAGCTGCCACATACACCCATGGTGCACACCGTGTGATGGCTGGATATACCAAAACGCGTGAGGGATTCAACTGCTCGGGCGGTGTATGTAGATATGTGCCAAAGCAAGAGGGTGTTAGTTTGACGTATAATTTTACGTGGTAAAATAGATCGTTTCGCTGAAGATCGGCCTTTGGCCCGTAGAAAAAACAAAAGAAGATGAAGATAAATTGGAAACATATAACCATGTTGTTGGCAGTCGTACTGCTGGCAGCTTGCGAAGTCATACCTAGTGGTCAACGTGAGGAAGTGATCTTCACTCCTGCTGATCCTAGTGCGGTCAAGCGTACATCATTGCTTATCGAGTATTCAGGATGGCAATGCGTCAACTGTCCTACAGCGGCAGAGGAGGCACACTATCTCAAGGAGCAATATGGAGAGAAACTAGTAGTAGTAGTGATGCACCCCGAGAGTAATCCTAACACTCGTCATAACAACAAGCCAGCCCTCAACTACACTTGTCCTGAGGCAGATAGCATCTATATTATGATGGGTGGAACCAACACCACACCTTTCCCTACGGGTAATGTAAATATGGTCAAGGATGCTACCAAGGGGTACTTCAACGACTACGACAATTGGGCTACCCTTATTAGCCAAGCGTATGCTGCTCCCAAGCCTGTGCTGCTATCACAAGATGCCACTTGCATCGATACAAATCTCGTATTCCTAGAAGTAGTCATTACCAACCTCGATACGCTTGCTATCGATGCCACACTACAAGTTTGGCTTACCGAAGACTCTGTGATAGGTAGCCAGAAGAAGCCAGAAGGTACAGATAAGGCGTATGCGCACAACCACCTCATGCGTGCTTCCATCACACCACTATGGGGAGAAAGATTGCCTATAGACGCACATATGACTCATCAAGTAGTATACGAATATACCCTACCCGATAATGTGGTAAAGGAGAACTGCAATATCGTAGCACTAGTAAGTGTGAATGGCGAAGTGGTACAAGCCCATGAGACGAAAATCATAATCGAATAATTATAAAACAACAACGATATGAAGAAATTTTTAACTACTGTTTTGGTGCTATGCGCTGCATTCAGTATGCAAGCAGCATTGCACTTAACCGTTAATCAAGTGATTGACGATGAAGAAGTTGCAACTGACATCACCCAAAGCACCACCCTTCTCGTAACCGAATACGAGTGGGACGAGGATCTTGAGGAGGCGACCATGGGTATTACTGGTCAATTGTACTCCGACGAATCACAAAACATCACCGTAACTATCACACGACAACGTACTGATGTAATTGATCAATTCTGTGCAGCAAGCAACTGTGTACCAGGTAATGGTGGATTGACTCAAGTTTGTAACTTCACCATTGGTACTATGGCTATGCAACGTAGTTGGTTTACTCACTACACTCCTACGGAGGCTAGCAATGAGGTAATCAGTTATGAGTTTAACGATGGTGTGAATCCAACCATCACATTGACCATCAAGTATAGCTATCTCATGACCGCACTAGAGCAAGTGGTAGCGCCACAATACAATGGCAAAATTTACAATATTCTTGGCCAACTAATGCCAGCTACTGAACTCAGCGAATTACCTAAAGGCATTTATATCATCAATGGTAAGAAATACATCAAACAATAATATTAACTGTTTAATTTTTAAGGTATGAAAAAAATCTTTACAGTATTGGTGTTGCTTGGCGCAACAATCGTAGCTTCGGCACAAGAAGTGCCTAGTTCTTTCCCACGTAAATACCTCATAGAGCATTTTACCGGTGATCAATGTGGCTTCTGCCCATATGGCATGTATAGTATTATGGAATATAGTGCTTCCACTACCACTCCATGTATTTGGGTGAGTCACCACTACGGCTATAACAACGATGAGTACACCATCCCTGAGAGTGCTAAGATTGGTAGTACATGTGGTGTACAAGGTGCACCTAATATGGCTATGAACCGTACCAAAGTACAAGGTACAACCATCGCTTTCCACCCTGGCTATCTAGTAGAAGATGGTATGGCAGAGATTATTGCCGACAAATGTGATACCACAGCAGAAGCATCAGTGGTGATTGAGCACACCTACAATGCAGATACTCGCGAACTCAATGTAACCGTTAGCGGACAAGTGGCTAATACCGAAGTCACAGAGTACTTGCTTACTGTACTCATCAAGGAGAATGGTTTGATTGGCAAGCAAGCAGATAACTACTGGTCATGGAAAACAGCTGGTTACAAGGAATTTATGCACCCATGTGTCGTACGTGACTTGCTCACAGTTAGCCAATTGGGCGACACAGTCAAGGTAGAGAATCAAGCATATAGCATGACCTTCACCTATACTGTTTCCGAGAAATGGGTAGCAGAGAACTGCAATGTAGTAGCTTATATCACTCCACTCAACAAAAAGCCTATCATCAACGCCGAAGAGACACCGCTCGTTGCTGGTTCCACAGGTGGTACTGAATATCAACCATTTGGTATCACAGAAAACAAAGAGCCTACTAATGCTAGCAAACTCACTTTTGATACACTTGAGCTCAACAAGGTAGCGGATGACAAGTTAGCAATTGAATTGGTAGCTAAATCATCTACACGTTCAGACTTCTATGGTCCACTCAAACTCGCAGTTTACCTTGAATTCAATACCCCTGATACTATCCTTCCTGTGGACACTTTGGATTGTGTTGATGGCAATGAGTTGAATACATTCTCTACTGGTACAGTAGATATTGTAGAACAAAGTTTTGCTGGTTCACACATGGCATACTATTTGGCAGCAGATATGGAGCAATTGTGCCACATTTGGCGAATCAAGAGCGGTAAGTTATTGGTTTACGAAGATGGCGGATTCTACGCGAGTGGCAAACTCGATAATGGTAAGAATTTCACTATCACTTGCACATTGCCAAAAGATGACACTGCTGTAGAAGACGTTGTATTCGACAAAGCGCACATTGAAAAACTCATGCGTAATGGTCGAATCATCATCAAGGTAGACGATGTAGAATATGATCTACAAGGTCATATAGTTGAATAACCCACTTCAACACCTTATCACAAATCCCTGCATCCACATGCAGGGATTTTTTTGTGCTTTCTAAATAAATCTAGATATGATTTAGACTTTTTCTATCTTTTTGTTTGCACTTTCTTGCTATTTCCGATTATTTTTCGTACCTTTGTGCGCTTTTTATGCAAAATTAAGATGGATAACAAATTTGGATATGTTCGTGTGGCAGCCGCTGTACCTGAAATGCGGGTGGCAGATTGCCAATACAATGCTAGTCAAATCAAAGCCCTCATCTCTGATGCCTTACAACAGGGAGTAGAAGTAGTCTGCTTCCCGGAACTTAGTATCACGGGCTACACGTGTGCAGACCTCTTCTTCACCCAGCAACTGCAGCAGGATGCATTAGTTGCACTTCAAGACCTCTGCCTTTTCACCAGAAACCTCCCTATCATTGTGCTAGTGGGAGTACCACTCAAGGTTGATAACAACCTCTACAACTGTGCTTTTGTCATCACCGACGGAGAACTCGTAGGCATCGTACCTAAGATCAACCTACCCAATACTGGGGAGTTCTACGAAAAGCGATGGTTTTCTTCGGGTAGAGACGTACTGGAGCACCAGGTCAATAGCATTCGTCCACGCATCCCCACCATCGAACTATGGGGAGCAGCCATACCATTTGGCATCGACCTAATCTTCACTACCAACCACTATACCTTTGGTATTGAGATTTGCGAAGACCTCTGGTCCCCTCTACCTGCTAGTACGCAGTTGGCCATACAAGGAGCAGAAATCATCTTCAACCTTTCTAGCAGCAATTGTGTGACAGGAAAACATACGTTCAGACAACGTATGATCACCCAGCAGTCAGCACGCGTTCATTGCGGATATGTGTACACCTCATCTGGCATAGGCGAGTCTACCACAGACATCGTTTTCTCTGGTAGTACTTATATTGCCGAAAATGGAGAAATGCTAGAGATAGGCGACCGCTTCCAATTGGAGAACAGCATGATCATCTCCGAGATAGATGTTGAACGACTTCGCATAGACCGCCAAAGAAATACCAATTTCACACATGATAAATTGGGGCATTATCGCCATATTCAAGTAGCACCCCTTGAAAGTGACTTCGCAACTATAAACGACGAACGATACCCTATCCATCGCCACTTCCCTAAGACACCATTCCTGCCTAAACGTGATCAGGCTATTGACTATTGTCAAGACGTCTTCAATCTACAAGCACATGGACTGCTACGAAGATGGCAACACACGCACGCACAAACCCTCATTCTAGGAATTTCGGGCGGACTAGACTCCACGCTAGCGTTGCTCGTTTGCGTATTTGCTGCAGACAGACTAGGATATCGTAGAGAACAGATTCTAGGTGTCACCATGCCCGGATTTGGTACTAGCAATCGCACCTACAACAATGCCATCGCACTCATGGAACTCCTTGGTATCAGCATACACGAGATTCCTATCCGAGACATGGCTACACAGCATTTGCAAGACATTGGTCATGACCTTGACAAGCACGATATCACATACGAAAACGCGCAAGCACGTATACGCACACTCGTTCTCATGGACATGGCAAACAAGTACAACGGTATAGTCGTAGGTACGGGCGATATGAGCGAACTCGCACTAGGATGGGCAACCTACTGCGGAGACCAAATGTCTATGTACGGAGTCAATGCGGGCGTACCGAAGACCCTAGTCAGATACCTGGTGCAATACGCCGCCGAGAATTTATTTGGAAACGAAATTCGAAATATTCTAATGGATATCATTGATACTCCTGTATCGCCCGAACTCTTGCCTACTGACCAAGATGGCAATATTGCTCAAATTACTGAAGATAAGGTCGGACCATACGAATTACATGATTTCTTCCTATACTACTATCTTCGCTACGGATTCACCCAAGAAAAGATTGCTTTCATGGCTTCCATCGCATTTGATAACGTATACACACAGCAGACCATCCACCATTGGTTGGGAGTATTCATGCGGAGATTCTTCAGCCAGCAGTTCAAGAGAAACTGCATGCCAGACGGACCAAAAGTCGTGGGACTTAGCCTTTCTCCTAGAGGAGACTGGAGAATGCCGAGCGACGTGAATCTCGCACACTAAAACTACTACGAACTAATAAGGCAACTATCCTTACTCAGTATAACAAAGAAACAATACCAGTATATGAAAAAGTTTATTTATACTATCCTAGCAAGTTTTATTGCTATTGCTGCGCAGGCGCAGCTCGTTGAGCCCATCAAGTGGACGGGCACAGTGCAGGGAGACAGCGTACAACTCACTGCCAATATCGAACCTGGTTGGCACCTCAACATCATCGA
The DNA here is from genome assembly GCA_045612045.1 of Paludibacteraceae bacterium. Taxonomy (GTDB): domain Bacteria; phylum Bacteroidota; class Bacteroidia; order Bacteroidales; family Paludibacteraceae; genus Colicola. Next base: position 45,605 of record JAZKYJ010000022.1, read on the forward strand.
ACTCGGAGACGGACTTTACATGGACGAGTACGAAGGAACTTTCACCGAGACAGTAGCCAAGGCTGACACCATTCGTGTGCGTTACAACGCATGCGATGACAAGATGTGCACAGCACCCGAGACATTCGAATTCATCACGGCTGAACCAGAAACCACTATCGCTGCCACTGATGAGCAAGGTACGCAGAAATCTATTTGGATGGTATTCCTCATGGGACTAGCAGGAGGTCTACTAGCCATCTTCACACCTTGTGTATGGCCTATCATTCCTATGACAGTATCATTCTTCATCAAGCGTGGTGGTGCACAAAAAGGTACTACCAATGCCACTGTCATCAAAGATGCTATCTTCTACGGTATCAGCATCATCATCATCTATCTCACATTGGGATTGCTAGTCACCTTATTGTTTGGAGCATCTGCACTTAATGCTCTCAGTACCAACGCAGTTGTGAATATTATATTCTTCCTGATTCTCATCGTATTCGCAGCATCTTTCTTCGGAGCATTCGAAATCACATTGCCTAGTTCATGGTCAACAGCACTCAATAGCAAATCTAGCAATACCACTGGTTTCCTTAGTATCTTGCTCATGGCTTTCACACTTGTGATTGTTTCGTTCTCATGCACCGGTCCTATCATTGGCACATTGCTCGTAGAGGCAGCGGGTAAGTCATTGCTCGCACCTGCCATGGGAATGCTAGGTTTTGCCATAGCATTGGCTCTGCCATTCTCAATCTTTGCCATGTTCCCATCTGTGCTTAGCAAGTTGCCTAAGTCAGGCGGATGGATGAATACCTTCAAGGTTACCTTGGCATTCTTAGAGTTGGCATTAGCACTCAAGTTCCTCAGCGTAGCAGACTTGGCATATGGATGGCATATCCTCGACCGAGAAGTCTTCGTTGCGCTATGGATTGTTATCTTCACGCTGTTGGGCATGTATCTATTGGGCTTGATTGCTTTCCCACACGATGATGACGAGCACCGCAAAACATCCGTACCACGACTCTTCTTGGCTATCATCTCTCTCGCGTTTGCCATGTATATGGTACCAGGATTATGGGGAGCACCGCTGCGTGCTATCTCTGCTTTCGCACCACCAATCACCACACAAGACTGGGTCATGACACCTGGAGCTACTACTACCACTCACGAGCTTCCTAATACAGATACTAGATACTCCACCATGACTATACACGATGGACAAATCACCTTCACCGACTACGATGAAGGGATGGCTTATGCCAAAGAGAACAACATGCCGGTCTTCCTAGACTTCAATGGCTTTGGTTGTGTCAACTGTAGAAAGATGGAGGCCGCCGTGCTCAGCAAACCTGAAGTAGCACAGCACATGCATCAATACGTGCTCATTTCGCTCATCGTCGATGATAAGACCAAACTCCCAGAACCTATCACTATCGAGGAGAATGGAAAGACCACTACCCTCAAGACTGTCGGAGATAAATGCAGCTATATGCAGCGCGTACAATACCAGTCCAACGCACAACCATACTACGTGCAACTAGATGCCGATGGCAATCGTATTGTAGAAAGTAGCTATGCGTACGATGAAGATATTCAGAAATTCTTAAACTGGCTAAAATATTAACTCGCGATTAATCATGTACAATCCAGATACAAAAAGAACAGCTTTCTCTAGATCGTCTAGATCATCTAGCGATTCACCTCGTCGTCCTATCTCCTCATCGCCTAAGAACTACGATACACGACGTCCGCCTGAAAAGGAGATGGTCTTTGGTATTCGTGCCATCATCGAGGCCATTGATGCGGGAAAAACGATCGACAAGATCCTCATTCGTCGTGACATGACCTCTACCATCGGTAAGGAACTGCTCAAGAAACTCATGGGTACCACCACTCCCGTACAGAAAGTACCTGTAGAAAAGCTTAACCAATACACCGATAAGAACCACCAAGGAGCCATTGCCTTTTTGAGTCCAATCGAGTTTGTAAATATAGACGCCCTAGTTCCTAGTCTCTTCGAGCAGGGAAAAGCACCTTTGCTCATCTTGCTAGACGGCGTGACCGACGTACGCAATTTCGGAGCCATTGCTCGTAGTTGCGTCTGTGCGGGTGCAGATGCACTCATCATCGGTACACATGGTAGCGTGGCCATCAATGGTGATGCGGTCAAGACCTCTGCAGGAGCACTCTACCATCTACCGGTTTGCAAGGTCGACAACCTACAAAACTGCTTGCAATATCTGCGTGACTCTGGTTTCAATCTGATTGCAGCCACAGAGCATGCTACTGATAACTACACACAAGTCGACATGACGACTCCTACTGTCATCGTCATGGGCAGCGAGGACAAAGGTATCTACGAGGCGAACCTGAACATCTGCACCCACCAAGTGCGCATTCCTATGTCAGGGGTTATCGAGAGCCTCAACGTCAGCGTAGCAGCAGGTATAATGCTATACGAAGCGGTGAGACAAAGACAATAAATTCTCCATACTATGCTCATCATCTTCGATCTCGATGGTACACTCATCAATACCATCTCCGACCTCGGCCAGGCGTGCAACCATGCTCTCTCAGAGTGCGGATTCCCTACGCACCCTATCGACGAATACCCTAGATTGGTGGGAAACGGGGTCAACAAACTCATCGAACGCTCACTACCTGAACAAGATCGCAACGAAGAGACCGTCCTCCGCCTGCGTCAGTTTTTCGTGCCTTTCTACGACCTGCACAACTGCGACCTCACCCAGCCATACGACGGTATTCATGATCTGCTAAACGAGCTAAAAAAACAAGGGCACACCCTCGCGGTGGCTTCCAATAAATACCAATCAGCTACACAAAAGATTGTGTCTCAACTCTTTCCAGGCATCTTCGATATTGTGCTAGGCGAGCGAGAGGGCATTCCGCGCAAACCTGATCCACAGATCGTTTACGACATTATCCATCGTCTATCGCCAGCCCTATCACAATCGCCCATCCTCTATATCGGCGATTCATCGGTAGATGCACACACGGCCAGAGCTGCTGCTGATCAGTTACCAGTAAAATTAGTGCTATGTACATGGGGATTCTCTTCTACCGAGGAAATGAAAGCTTTGCACCCCGATTTTCTGGTTGACCACCCTAGCGAAATCCTCCCTATCCTAGCCAACTAATAACTACAGATAGGCAAATCTACACTAGATCAGATACAAAAAATGCACTCGATTTGAGTGCATTTTTTCTAGTACAGACCTTAACGATGGTCTAATTTAAATACCCAAACTGGCCTTTATAGCAGGCACTTTCGCCTCAGCTTCTGCAGTCGCAGCAGCATAATCCGCAGGACTAGCCATCACAGCAGGAATCTCAAAGTAGAACTTGATCTTTGGTTCTGTACCACTAGGACGAACAGAAATCTTCATGCCGCCTTCTGTGAAGTATTGCAACACATTGCTCGTTGCATTCAGTGCCATCACGATTGGCGTCTCTACCCACTCGCCATCCACTAGTTCACGTTGAACCAACGTCTTGAAGTCCTTTGATTTAACTACCTTTTCTCCCGCAATTTCCATTGGAGGATTCTGGCGGAAATTCAACATCATTGCCTGAATCTCTTCTGCTCCTGACTTGCCAGGACGCACTACATTCACCGTAGTCTCACGTTGGAAACCATATTCCATATAGATATTCAGCAGGTAGTCATAGAGCGTCATTCCATTATCTTTGGCATAAGCTGCAATCTCGCAGATGAGGCAGATAGCAGAAGGCGAACATTTATCTCTAACGGCATCGTATGGCAAGAAGCCAAAGCTCTCTTCGCCACCGCCTATGTATTTGCGCGTACCCTCCCACTCGCGGATACGATTTGCAATCCACTTAAAACCTGTATATTCATCGGTCAAAGTCACGCCTTGTGCATCCGCCATCTTGCGGATCAATTCACTGGTAACGATGGTCTTAACCAAATAGTGCTCAGGGCGAAGTTTGCCTAGTTTCTTCATATTGTTGATGATGTAGTAGCAGTACATCATACAGGTTTGGTTACCGTTGATGATGGTCCATTCGCCTTTGTCGTTGCGACAAACAATAGCTATACGGTCAGCATCTGGGTCAGAAGCTATCACGAGGTCAGCATTGAGCTGTGTACCTAGGTTCATACCCATGGTCATAGCCTCTGCGTTCTCTGGATTAGGACTTTGCACGGTAGAGAAATTGCCATCAATCACCATCTGCTCTGGTACCACGTGAATATTCTCAAATCCCCACGAGCGAAGACACATTGGGATGATCTGGCGTCCTGCACCATGAAGAGGAGTATATACGATGTTCAAGTCTTTCTGACGTAGGATGGTCTCCTGATCGATCATCACGGTCTTCACAGCTTGCATATAGTCGTAGTCCAATTCGCCACCGATCACCTCTATAAGATGCTCATTACCTGTCATTTTCACATCTGCGAGAGTCACTTTATTGACCTCGTCGATGATACCCTGATCATGTGGTTGTAGCACTTGACTTCCATCCTCCCAGTATGCTTTATAGCCATTATACTCTTTAGGGTTATGACTTGCTGTTACGTTCACACCACCTTGAGCTGACAAGTGGCGAATAGCGAAACTCACCTCTGGTGTTGGACGGAGGCTCTCAAATAGATATACTTTGATACCGTTGGCAGCGAAGACGGCCGCTACTGTCTCAGCAAAGAGACGACCATTATTGCGGCAATCATGACCAACTACCACGCTCACTCTATCACCTTTTAGTGTCTCAAATCCACCGGCTGCCTGCACTTTCAGCATATAGTTGGCATATCCTTGCGTCGCTTGAGCTACGATGTATTGGTTCATGCGGTTGGTTCCTGGGCCCATCAGGCCACGCAAACCTCCGGTTCCGAACTCTAATGTACGATAGAAACTATCGATCAGTTCGGTCTTGTCCTCTGCGTCGATCATTGCACGTACTGCGGCTTGAGTCTCGGCGTCGTAAGGTGCTTTGGTCCATTGCTCTGCAACAGACAATACTTGTTGAAGTTCTTCGTTTTTCATATTCAGTATTATTTTTGCATTAGTATTCGTATATTCGTATTTGCGACAAAGGTACTACTTTTTTTTGACATATGCAAGATTTAGCGAAAAAAAAACAAAACACTTGTGTAATTGGTTTTTTTTTAGTAACTTTGCAGCGATTTTTTGCGTATGTGCTCGCACGCGCAAACGCACACGAAGATTTAACTGAATAGCAATTATTACATGTCAACTATCCAAGTCAACGACCTAGAGTTTGTAGAATATCTTTCGGCCCAAGAGATTACCCATGCGGTGAATCAAGTGGCAGAACGCATCAATCATGACTATGCAGGCAAAGAGCCCCTGTTCATATGCGTACTCAATGGTGCCTTTATGTATGCTTCTGATTTGATGAAGTGTATCACTCTCCCCTGTGAGATCACCTTTGTTCGCCTCAAGTCCTACGAGGGGACAGCCACCACTGGAGATGTCAAGATGCTCACTCCGCTTAGCGTTGACGTCAAAGGGCGAGACATCATTGTCATCGAAGATATTGTAGATACAGGATTGACCATGCATGGTTTCATACGCCAGCTTCATACCATGGGAGCTGCTTCAGTAGAGTTGACCTCCTTCCTCTTCAAGCCCGAAGCATTGCAATACCCCGATGCTACGCCCAAGTATGTAGGCCAAGAGATCCCCACGAAGTTCGTCCTGGGCTATGGTCTAGATTATAACGAGAAAGGTCGCAATCTGCCTAGTTTATACGTATTGAAGAAAGATTAATATCCTACCCGTCTAACCGACAAAGGAATAACCGACAAAGATATGATAACCAAATTTCTACACGGTATTGGCGAGTACACTCTGCTGATGGGCAGAGTGCTACGTACGCCAGATAAGTGGCGCATGTTTTGGCGTCAATTGAGCAAAGAGATGGGCAAGCAAGGTCTTGAGTCCATCCTCATCACTTTGATCGTAAGTGTCTTTATGGGCGCAATCATGACCCTGCAAACCAAACTCAATACGGAGAACCCCCTATTGCCCGCCTACTCCACGGGCCTAGTCACACGCGACTGTATCTTGCTCGAGTTCTCTAGCACCATCCTATGCCTACTATTAGCGGGTAAAGTGGGTAGTAATATCTCCTCTGAGATTGGTACCATGCGCATCACAGAGCAGATTGATGCGATGGAAATTATGGGTGTGAACTCTGCGAATTACCTTATTCTTCCCAAAGTGGTGGCATTCATGGTGATGATGCCGCTTTTGGTCACACTGTCCATGTTCATGGGCCTGCTAGGCGGATATGGTATCAGCGCAATCACCAGCGTACTCCCTGTGTCGGAATACCTGCTAGGTATACAGTATGCATTTATCCCGTTCTATGTGTGGTATTCATTCATCAAAACCGTCATCTTCGCCTTCGTGATTGCCAGCATGGCATCCTACTATGGCTACTACGCCAGAGGTGGTGCACTAGAGGTAGGTAAAGCCAGCACCAGAGCCGTGGTCAACAGCAGCATCGTCATCCTACTGCTCGATGTGGTACTGACCAACCTGATGTTGAATTAGTGTAAAAGATGTAAGCGTATGATACAAGTAAAAGATATCGTAAAGAGTTTCGACGGTAGCGTGGTGCTCAACCATGTGAATGCCAATTTCGAAGATGGTAAGGTCAACATGATCATTGGTCAATCTGGTTCGGGTAAGACCGTCCTGATGAAATCCATGATTGGTCTGCACCTTATTGACAGTGGTGAGATTGTGTTTGACACGCAAAATGGTCAGCAAAACCTAGTTAGCATGTCCGAGAAAGAGGTTCGTCTGCTTCACCGCGAAGTGGGCATGCTTTTTCAAGGGGCAGCGCTCTTTGATAGCATGACCGTACTAGAGAATGTGATGTATCCACTAGAGATGTTCTCGTCGATGAGCGACAAGGAGATGGTGGCTCGTGCACGCTTTTGTTTGGAACGTGTGAATATGCCCGATCGTTCGCTATCGCTCATGCCTAGCGAGATCAGTGGTGGTATGCAAAAGCGTGTAGCTATCGCTCGCGCTATTGCACTCAACCCTAGATACCTATTCTGCGACGAACCTAACTCGGGTCTTGATCCTCGCACCAGTTTGGTCATCGACAAACTGATTCAGGACATCACACAAGAGTACAACATCTGCACCATCGTCAATAGCCACGATATGAACTCTATCATGGAGATTGGCGACAATATCGTCTTCCTGCGCAACGGAGTAAAGGAGTGGCAAGGCAGCCGACACGAGATTTTCCACGTCAACAACGAAGCATTAAACGATTTTGTCTTCGCCAGCGAACTATTCAAGAAAGTCAAGAGCGCATCACGCTCTATCTAGAACCCAACACGTGTGCGGACTATGAGACGATCAATAGCAATATCCCTACTCATTATCTCATGCATAGCTGGCTATGCACAAACGCAGCCTAAACAACCGGCACGCGTAGCGGCATACCAGGGTGTCATCCTGCGCGTACAACCTAACTCTGACACCATCTATGTCAGACTACACGGAGATGAGCGCAACCATTGGATGACACTAGAAGATGGTACCACACTGGTCAAAGAAAACAACAAAGGATATATCTGCTACGCCAAGAAAAAGAAAAACGGCCAGATCGTAGCCACCCGAAAAAAGGTAAAACAAACACGTAGCAAGTAGTTTAGAGAACGGCGTTGAGCGCCTATGGTTTATAGATTAAAGAACAAATTTCTATGATAAGATTAAGCACTTTAGTATTTATTTTTGCCATAACCATTGCTACGTGGGCAGTACCCGCACGCAAAGGGGCTATTCTGGTAACACAACCCGATGGCAGCACCATCACGCTCTACCAGCATGGCGACGAGCGTTTTCATTGGCACACCAATGCGCAAGGCCAATGGATGGCCATCGGTGAAGATGGTTTCTACCACCTGACGGAACCCCTCACCGACCAGCAGATAGAAAAGCGCATAGCCACTTCCAAACGTGCTGCACAAGCAGCTTATCCGCTAAATATTGCTCCTAGAGGATTGGTCATTCTGGTCAATTTTGCAGACCTTGCTTTCGAAACTAGCAAAGCAGAGATGGATAGCATGCTGACGGCCCAAGACTACCAACGCCATTATAGCTATACCTATCGTGGCAAGACATATAATATACAGTCGCAAGGTTCTGCACGACAATACTTCTACGACAGTTCCAATGGCGCGTACAACCCACAGTTTGATGTCATCGGTCCTGTCACCTTGAGCAAAGCCTATAGCTACTACGGCAAAAACGACATAAATGGCAACGATATGAATCCACAGTTGATGACCAAAGAAGCATGCGAACTGGCCGTAGATAGCGTGGATTTTGCCAACTATGACAACAACAACGATGGCTACGTGGACTTCGTCTTTGTCATCTATGCCGGCTACGGCGAAGCAGATGGTGGTGTAGCCTCTACCATCTGGCCCCACTCATGGTATCTATCTGCCGCAGGAGCACGATGCGAAGTGGACGGCAAGTTGGTAGATCTCTATGCTTGCGGCAATGAACTGGACAACTTCTCCAAGCAGCACACAGGTATTGGCACCTTCTGCCACGAGTTTAGCCATGTATTGGGCTTGCCCGACTTGTATGTCACCAATACGGCTACCCACGTCACACTCAATGAATGGGACATCATGGACTACGGTCCTTACAACAACGAAGGCAACACCCCACCCGCCTATTCCTCCTACGAGCGTTTCTTCCTAGGATGGTTGACACCTCGACTCATCACCGAACCCGAAAACATCACCCTAGAGAACCTCAATAGCAGCAACTCTGCACTGATCATCACCGAGAGCGACACGGCCAACCTCATCGGCAACGACCCAAATCCTACCACATTCTATATGCTAGAGAATAGGCAACAAGAAGGTTGGGACCAATACTTACCAGGACACGGACTCATGCTCACCAAGATTCAGTATAGTTATAATCGTTGGGCACAAAACACGGTCAACAACGCTAGTAGCAAACTAGGTGTAGACCTCCTTGAGGCTAATGGCAAAGCCACTAAGAATGGCAAAGCCTCTGATCTCTTCCCTACTGGTTCCACACAGTATCTCAAGATTGCTGACCACCCCATCGAGCAGATTGCTGAAAACGACGGTGTGATTACCTTTAAGTACAAAGGTGGTATTCCTGAGGAAGGCACTTCGATAGAGTCCCCACAAGTCGATCAGGAGCAGATACTAGCTATCTACAACATCCTAGGTCAACTACAAACGACCACCAATCTGCTAGAATTGCCACACGGCACATATATCATCAAGACCAACCAAGGTAGTAAGAAAATCGTACGTTAATACAAATATGAAAATCATCTCGTATAACCTCAACGGCATTCGCAGTGCCATCAGCAAAGGCCTGTTTGATTGGCTCGCTACAGAACAGCCTGACGTTTTCTGCATCCAGGAGAGCAAGGCCCAACCCGATCAAATAGACACCATGACTATGCAAGAATTAGGCTATGAGAGCTATATCCACTCGGCCGAAAAGAAAGGTTACTCTGGTGTAGCCATCTTCAGCCGTATCAAGCCAGACCGTGTAGTAATAGGTATGAACAACCACAAGTACGATTGCCAAGGTCGTGTGATTCGTGCGGACTATGGAGATCTTACCGTGGTGTGCGTATACATCCCATCGGGAGAAGCAGAAGGACCCAAATATGAATACAAAATGGAGTTCCTCGAGGACTTCCTCCTGTGGGTAAAGGAGTTGCGCCAAGAGCGCCCCAATATCGTGGTATGTGGCGACTATAATATTGCACACAAACCTATTGACATCAACAATTGGAAACGTCAGGTAGGTGTCAGCGGATTCTTGCCCGAAGAGCGCGAGTGGCTCGACCGTTGGGAAGCGAGCGGCATGGTGGATACCTTCCGCATGTTTGACCAGAGTCCAGAGAAATACAGTTGGTGGAGTTTCCGTGCGGGTTCTAGAGCTCGAAACGTAGGTTGGCGTATCGACTACCATTGGGTAAGTGAACCTCTGCGCGAACGTGTGCAAAATGCTAGTATAATGGCGGAAGTGGTGCATTCGGATCATTGCCCGGTTTGTTTAGAGGTGAGAGGTTAGAGATATGGATAAACTAAGAACAGAACATCTATATAAGAAGTACGGCAAACGTACAGTGGTAGATGATGTAAGCATCTACCTTGAGCAAGGCGAGATCGTTGGCTTGCTTGGGCCAAATGGTGCTGGCAAAACCACTACTTTCTACATGACGACAGGACTTGTACTGCCCAACAGCGGCAAGATTTTCCTCAATGACATGGATATATCTTCCATGCCAATGTATCGCCGTGCCAAACTAGGTATTGGCTACTTGCCACAAGAGGCTAGCGTCTTCCGCAAGATGAGCGTAGAAGACAATATCCGCTCGGTATTGGAGATGACCAATTTCACCAAGGAGTACCAAGAGCAGAAGCTCGAGCAACTCATCAAGGAGTTCAACCTTGGTCATGTACGCCATAACCTAGGAGACAGACTCTCTGGTGGTGAAAGACGTCGTACAGAGATTGCTCGCTGCTTGGCCATTGAACCCAAGTTTGTCATGCTAGACGAACCATTTGCGGGAGTAGATCCGATTGCGGTACAAGAGATCCAGGATGTAGTATGGCGACTAAAAGATAAGAATATCGGCATACTCATCACGGACCACAATGTGGACGAGACATTGATGATCACCGATCGTGCTTACCTACTCTTCGAGGGCAAAATCCTCTTCCATGGTACACCCGAAGAGTTGGCGGCAAACCCTACTGTTAGAAAGAACTATTTGGGTAGAGATTTTGAATTAAAGAAGAAAACGAAAGTAGAAGAATGATACAGCAGACGCTGACAAACATACGACTACTATTGCTGATGCATGTGATTGCCATACTAATGGTCGCATGCCACCCCATCGAACCTGATATTCAATTCACCATCACTCCATGTGCCTCTATGCCTAGCGCCAGAGCTGCCGCTACTTGCTTTGTCATTGGCAACCATGCATATATCCTTTGCGGAAGAGATAGTGCCGGTGTTTATTGCAATGACATGTGGCAATACAATAGCGTTACGGACTCGTGGACGCATCTTGGCACCACTCCATTAACTAGCAGAGTCAATGCCACGGCATGCGTATACGAAGGTAAGGCATATGTGGGGCTTGGTTTTAATGGCATATACAACAATACCAACAGCTACCTTACGGATTGGTGGTGCTATGATCCGCTATTGAACCAATGGACACGTCTACAGGATTATCCCGCCACCACGTCTGATAGGGCTGTCTGTCTCGTTGGAGATGGAGAGCTATATGTAGGATATGGTTTTAATTGGACCTACGAACGCGATATGTATCGATATGATATAGCCACCAACAAGTGGCAGTATATCGATGTACATTTGGATAGAAAACCCCATACTTTCCCCACGCGTAGTTTTGGAGGTGTGGGGGCTACGTGCCAAAACAGACATTTTGTGGGAACCGGATTCAGAGGACATAGCCTAAACTGGTGGGGAGAATGGCTTCCTGAAGGGCAGTGGGTAAAACGACAACATGTACCGGGTGCTAAACGTACATTGGCAGCATGCACTGCTAGCGATCAGCATATCTACGTGATTGGAGGTATGTATTTTGGCGGAGTCAATACGGATGGAAAACTGCTAGCAGATATACTACAATACGATCCGCAGAATGACTCGTGGATACATGTTGGCAATATTCCATCTGGAGGACTAATCAATCATCTGGCCTTCTACATCAACCAAGATATTTACCTGGGGCTAGGCGAAAACGAGGACCTAACACTCTGCAACCAACTATATCGCCTTCATGAAGAATAGTCTATTACTGCTCATAGGATTATTTCTGGTGAATAGCACGGCTATTGCACAAGATTGGGAGTGGTGGCCATTGGGCTACACACAGAGCCAGACACCTGCCGATACCTTGTATTATACCGCAGAGACAATAGGTGTAGCATCCTCGGGCACATATGCACCATTCTGGTTGCAGAGCAATCGCCATGGCAATATCTCCGCATCCCCATTCAGTGCCAACCTGTCGGCTGGGATCTACAAACCCGCCAACCAAACCCGCAGATGGTACGACTATGATTTTGCGGTGCAGCTCACGGGCAGATGGCAAAGCAGTACGCCTACTAGCTACCAACCTTTCCGCAAGGGTGTAACGGGGTACTTCCAGCAATTATATGCACATGCACGACTGTATTGTATTGATTTCACACTAGGTATCAAACCACTAGCATACGAAAGCATGGATCATAGTTTATCTAGCGGTAGTTTGCTTCTGTCGGGCAATAGCCAACCTTTGCCCCGCATCAGTATCGGTATAGATTCCTACACTCCTTTCCCTGGCACTTACGGATATTTCGAAATCAAAGGGGGGATCACCCATGCATGGATGACGGATAATGCCTATATAGCTGACTATTATCTCCACCACAAATACCTTGGACTTCGTTTTGGAGGTCGACTTCCGATTAACCTCAGCTACGAATTCCACCATGCGGCGCAATGGGGAGGCATGTCTCCCCAGTATGGGGATCTCACCGGGGGGAGCACATGGCAAGCCTTTATCCATGCCTTTATGGCTAGCAGTGGAGGCAATACAGCCAACGAACAGCTCAATGCGCAAGGCAATCATCTGGTTAGCCAACAATTAGCATTGACCGCAAAAGGACGAGGATGGAACGTCACCGCATACTGGCAGAATTTCTCGGAAGATAATCTCGTTTTTCTTGGATTCGGTCATAATCTGCCAGACGGAATTTTTGGTATTTCTATGCAGCAAGACCATTGGCCATATATTCAGGGTATCACGTATGAGTACGTGAATTCTACGGATCAGTCTGGTCCTTGGCATGATCGTGACGGGTTATGCTACGGTGCCAACGATTTGTACTACCAAAATCTCATTTATCAAAATGGTTGGAACTACTTCTACCGCACCATGGGTACACCATTTATCACCTCTCCCCTCTACAACAGCGACGATACTCCTTACACCCTGAATAGCCGAGTTAGGCTACATCATCTAGGTATACGTGGCAACATCCATGGTTTTCGCTACCGCCTACTCTGCTCCCATGCTCGCAATTTTGGCAACGACAACACGTCCAAACAACTATTATCCACCAATACTGCTGTTTTGCTAGAGGTCACCAAGCATGTCGAGAAAGCATGGGGACTAGATTTTTCTCTCTCCCTTGCTGGCGACTTTGGTAGCCAGTTTGGCAATCAGTTGGGTGCCATGTTCACCATACGCAAACAAGGAATCATCACACTATGGTAAACCATCCATTACATATCATCATGCCCGTCAAGGACTCTATCGACATTGCCGAGAGAGCCATACGCGCGATTGTCGCTAGCGGACATTCGCTCTGCATCTATGACGACAACTCATTGCCTGAGAACGCACTACGGTTGGACGATATTGCCCAAGAGACGAACACTCGAGTAGTGCATATATCGGATCTTACCGACCACCCTTCGCCCAACTATCGATTGGTGCTCCAGCTTGCTCAGCAAGAGGCATTGCAGCAAGGCCAACATCTGGTGATCGTAGAGAGCGATGTGATTGTCCAGCCAGATACCCTGAGCCGAATGGCTGCCCAAGTGCAAGATCATGTGGGTATGATAGCGGCTGTTACAGTAGATGAGAGCGGCACATATAATTTCCCCTACCATTATCTCCACCGCCTGCGCTATCGTTTTCTAGCTAAAAAGACGATTGCCATCTCCAAGCGTTTTTCGTTCTGCTGCACGCTTCTTACACACGAGTTCTTGCAGCAGGCAGATTTTCTGCAGCTTGACCCTAGCAAGAACTGGTATGATGTCACCATCTCCCATTGGTCAGTAGATCTAGGGTTGCGCAACCTGCTGATGCTAGACAATCCTGTCTTGCACCTGCCTCACTCTTCGCGTCCTTGGAAACGACTCAAATACACACATCCCTTGCGCTACTATTGGCGCAAGCTCACCCAACGTCTAGACAAGATATGAATCCTCTGGTCAGTGTCATAGTTCCCATCTACAATGCGGCGCCCTACCTAGTAGAGACGCTAGATAGCATCTTGGCCTCCACGTATCGACCTTTGGAAGTAGTGATGGTAGACGATGGTAGTCAGGATGATAGTCTTGCTATCGCGCAATCCTATTGCCAGCAGCACGCAGAGTGCCACCTGATATCACAAACCAATCAGGGGGTATCGGCAGCACGCAACACGGCCATTCGGGCAGCAAAAGGCATATATATATTGCCGGTGGACGCAGATGATAAGATTGCCGACACCTTTATTCAACAAGCTGTGGAGGTCATTGCCCATTCCCCTGAGATTCGCGTGGTGGGATGCAGATGCTGGATGTTCGGGGCAGTAGACCAAGAGTGGAAGTTGCCCACTTTCAGCCACGCTTTGCTCGCACGCAAGAATATGATTCCAGCCACAGCGCTCTACCGCAAAGCGGACTGGGAACGATGTGGCGGATATTGCGAGGAGGAGATCTACCGAGAGGATTGGGATTTTTGGATCAGCATGATGGAGCTTGGGGGCACCTTCTATAAGATCAATCAGATCCTATTCTTCTATCGTATCTCTACGGGTTCACGACGGGTGCTGGCTAAAGGTAGAAAGCACCTTATCGTGGATGCCATCAATCGGCGACATCCGGAATACCTAAAGCGCTATTTAGGGGGGCCGCTCCACTATCATCGTTCATGGTCACGCTTGATCAATCTCTTTCGCTCAGAAAAGACGGTTGGGGCGTATGACTATTGGAGCGAAGGGGATATTGTTTACGCAAAGCGAAATACTATTCGCAAATACAACAATTTCATTTCCAAGCAGTTTGCTACTCCATCCTGGTGGCGAGGTTTGATCTATGGTTGGTTCACTGCATCCAAGGCACAACGCTCCTACGAGTATGCCCAGCGCTTAGAAGGGCTTACTCCTGCCCCTATTGCCTATCGTGAGATCAAGTATGGAGGCATACTCCGACAGAGTTGGTATGTATGCCAAGAATCTGAGTGTCAATATACATTCAACGATTTGATTCACAACAAGTCGTTTCCACATCGCGAACAGATATTGCAATCCATCGGACGATTTACGGCGCAATTATATCAGCGAGGAATCTATCATCAGGACTATTCGGGCGGCAATATCCTCTTCAACGAAGATGGGAGCAAGATTGAGATAATCGACCTGAATCGTATCAAGTTTTATCGCCAAATGCCGCTTAAGAAAGCATTACAATTATTCGAGCGACTCAATATTGATAAAGATGCCCTATCCATACTCGGCGCTACTTTTGCGCAAGTTTTAGGCTTGGACAAAGATTTCGTGATCAACTATATCATCACCCATCGTTGGAAAAAGCATATTCAACAAGGAATTACCCATCTATATGAATAGCATCACACAGAAATATCAGTCCATCATAGGCCGGATCAACGCTATCCTATTTTTGGTTGTAGTTGCCATGTTGCCCTTTCCGCAAATCATGTTGCGGTATGCCTATGTAGCCTGGATCATCACATGGTTTCTTGAGGGGCGATTCCTACGCAGGCCTAAGGCCACAGATTGGCGCCTGATGCTACCTTTCATCATGTTTGGAGCCTGGTATATCTGGAAGATTATTTCTGGTCTATGGTCCAAAGATCTTGATGCATACTATTGGTTGTTAGAACGTTATATGACTTTCGGCCTACTTGTTCCGGTAGGTATTTGGGGAGTCAATTCGCACTATGATTGGAAACAGGCATGCCGAGTCTTAGTGATAGGCTGCATCAGTTCAGCGCTTTTCTACATATGTACGCTCTATTGGATCAACCATGCTGACCTGCCTTTGGGCAATACGATCCTACCACCATATGAAGATTTCAATTTATCCTTCTTTTCTGAAACGATATCGTTTATCAAACACCGCCTATTCTTGTGCAGTACAATGATGATGGGCATCATGGCCATCTTGTATATACGTCAGGATATTTGTCAGAAATACGGTCGTGCAGTAGGATGGACATTGATTTGCTTAGGCATAATCATTATGGGAGTACTGATTCTCGCAACGGGTTCTAGGGCATCTATTCTATCTGGAGTAGGCCTGATTACCATCGCGTTGCTATACAAGCTGCCTATCCGCAAGGTCAGGTACCAGATTGCTTTCATAGTCTTGGCTGCCACGTTAGGAGTGGTTGCATTGCTGCATCATCCCCGAATGTCTGAGATCAACCTTAGGCAAGCACTGCAAACCGATGTCATATCTAAGGAGCAAAACACACGCCTCAATATATGGCGCATTGCATTAGAAAATCGTGCGGAATATTCTACATATGGAATAGGTGCAGGCCAAAGTTTTGGATATTTACAACTCAAATACAGAGAACATCATATCTACCATTATAGACAGCACAACGCACACAATCAATATCTAGAAGAATGGATCGAGATAGGCATTCCAGGTCTTATTTTCTTTATCCTATCCTGGATCAGCATCCTTTGTTGTGCGACAGGCAAAGGTCGCAAAACGGCCATGCTGTTCGTCACTTTGTACAGCCTGAATATGCTCACCGATTGTATGTTCGGTAGATTTGATGGTATTGCTTTATGGTGTTTGTGTATGATGCTTATCCGCCTCCAGGCCGATGCGCAGTGTTATCAGCAGTCCGCGAGGGATGCATAGTGACATCGATGTACGACTCTCGTGCATGCTCTCCATGCCGCGATCATGGGTCCAATAGGGATAGGTAGGATGATCGTATTTGTCAAACACATATTCTGTCAGCGCGGTTCCAAAGTCATAGATATTGTAGCACATCACCTCCAGTTGGAAAGGCACTTGCTTGATCCACCAACGTCCGGTCATACGCAAATCAAAATTGAAGAACGCATCTTCGCGCTTGCCAAAGAACTGATTAGCCATATTTATACCTTTGGCATCATCGTTCCATATAGCCACTTGCTGATGCCCATGCTGGTTGATGGGTTCGGCTATGAAGTTGGCAAAGGGTTGGCCATCCTTGAATTTGCCATTCAGACTCACAGAGAAGTATTTACATAGATTATATGTCACCTGCAGACGTAGTATAAACGATTTGTCCTGATTCAATCTACTATTGCCTTGGTATGGCAATCCTTCCTCACGTGCTACCTTGTATACATTGGGATTGGCGCTTGACTCTGCCAGCACGCCTATGTTATTATGCAGCGGCCCATTGCCCAATGTGGATAGTCCAGCCATCAGATAGCTTTGCCACGACAGACTTACCAACCACTTTTTACCCGTATACGAATATTTTGCCACATTAGACATATAGTAGGGTGTTCTTCCTCCCACAGTACCGCTCATCAGATGCATGGGTTGCAGGCCTACGGTATACTGCTTTTCTCCCTCTCGCCAGTAGTACAAACCATTCTGCTCATACATATTCGCATCTAGTCCATCCGTATAATCCGTAAACCACATGTTGTAATACTTGCGAATGCTCGACCACAGAGCAAACTGGTGTCTTTTCTGTTTGTCTAGAGTAAATCGAATAGGTATGTCCAATACGGCGTAGGATGGCTGATGTGCCCAGAGCCCTCTGCCTACTGCATGGTATTTACCACCAGTAGTTGCCAATAGACTGCCATCGGCATAGCGAATCTCGCCGTTGAGATAGTCATTGCTCAGGTATTGCACTTCGTTCATCGTATAGCTCATACGATTGTGTGAGATGTTCAATCCCATTTGAAACCACCATTCGGGATTCCAATCCAAAGCGAACTTCGCCAACCAATTAGGACTGACCACCGATTTTCCACGCAATAGTATACCATCTAGCGACACGCCTAGATGGGCTTGCATACGCAATCCAGGCGCCAATTGATGTTCGGCTATCACCATTGCCTGGTTCTCCAGCAATCCCGCGCTATAAGCCGCTGATTGCCAATGGTAGGTATATAGGGGGGTGCGGACTTTGTCTGCGATGCTCTGCATATAGACATCGTTGCTCCAGTTGGTGGTGGTAGGAGTAAAATGCACCAGCGAATTATACCCTTCCGCATGCACACGAAGCCATGGTAGTAAGGTTTGGTCGTATTGTACCGACCAGCTAGCTTCATTCGTCTGGCCATCCGCATACCATGGGTCGAAGGCTTCGCCATCTTGGTCTAGTAGGTTGCGAGCAAACTCTAGGGTGTCATGCTTCACATGGCTCAATGCCCAGTTCAAGCCAGTTACTAGTCGTCCGCCATTAGCAAAGCGCTTGGTAGCGTACAGCGCAGCTGTATAGGCTTGTAGGTCGGCCACCTCGTTATGGTTATACAAAAACTCCGAATACATGTCTCCTCTACCTTGTGCCACCAGATAGTAGTTCAGTTTATCTAGCACGTCATTCTTGGGTATAGGTATCTCGCCGTCTAGTTGTGCGGTATAGTATGGAGTGGCATACATAGCCGCAATGCCGGTATGGTCAAAGGCTGTTTGGGTGCGCCATCCATAGTGAGCGTAGGCATGTTGGTAGTATCGCTTACCATAGGCGGGAATAGCCACGGTGGCTTCTACTCCACCCGCGCCTATCACATGGTTGCGCATCTCAATGGGGCGATCATCCATCGTGCGTTCCTCTCCGGAGGAGTGAAAGAGATTGATCAGCTGGCGTGTACCTGGCGATATTCCACCTAGATTACCTGCGTTGCCTTTGAGTGTGAGGGATGCTTGTTGCAGGGTGTCATCGGCAAAGCGAATCACGCCTTCGTGATAATCGAGTACGAAGTTTGTTCGTAGCATATTGGTATATAGCATCGTACTACCCACTTGGTATCGGCTGTCGATGCGCATGCCGTTCCACCAGTATTTGGTTTGGCGAAACGAGTTGCCAGCGATGGAGAAGACGTTTTGGTCGGCTTGGTTCCACTCGCCGGTGGTTTCTGCTTCGTACACCACGTAGTCGGAATAGTTGTCTAGATAATGTCCTAGGTCTCCGGTGATATACCATTCGCGAAAGAATTGGCTTCCTACGCTATCCACTCCAAAAGATGGAAAAACCTCGGCACGCAATTGCATACCGAGGCATATAACTGTTATTAGAAGAAGAGTTTTATTTTTCATTCATTTGTTATTTTAGTCACTTCGTTTGAAGATCGCTTTGTTGTAGATCGCTTCGTTGTAGATCGCTTCGTTGTAGATCACTTCGCTGTAGATCGCTTCACTGTAGATCACTTCGTTGTAGATCAATTCGTTGTAGATCACTTCACTGTAGATCACTTCACTGTAGATCACTTCGCTTAACCGTTTAACCGCTTCAATAGCCAATAGCCTCTCCGAGGCGTCCTGTAGGACCACCGGTCCGTCCTGTAGGCGCTCATGCGCCGTCCTATAGCGCCTCTGGCGCGTCCCATAGGGCTCCGCCCGTCCCGTAGGCCGCGCCTACCCTCCAAACAGATTCTTAAAGAAGTTTTTCTTGTCGCTAGCTCCTGGTCGTACGTTCTCGCTTTTTTGGAGTTGTTCGATCATTTTCTTCTCTTCTTTGTTGAGTGCTTCTGGGATATATACTCCTACATTGATGAGCAGGTCTCCCATGCCATATTGTCGTGCATATTGATCGATCATTGGCAAACCTTTACCGCGCATACGTAGCACCTTGCCTGGTTGTGTACCGGGTGCTATGGTGATTTTGGCTTCTCCTTGTAAAGTAGGAATCATTACTTGTCCGCCCAGTATAGCCGTAGGCACATCCAGTAGCAGGTTATATATCAGGTCGCTGCCATCGCGCATGAAGTCTTTGTGTTCCTCTTCTTCGATGAGTACTAGCAGGTCACCTGCTATACCTCCATGAGGTGCGGCATTACCTTTTCCTTGTATAGGCAACTGCATGCCTCCCGCCACACCGGCAGGGATGTGTATCTCTATCACTTCCTCTTCGCGCACCACTCCTTCGCCGTGGCATTGGGTACACTTATTCTTGATGATACGTCCTTCGCCATGGCAATGTGGACACTCTGTTTGCATTTGCATCATGCCCAGCATAGTACGTTGTGCGGTTACGGTGCGTCCAGTACCGTGGCAGTTCGGACACACTTCGCCTTGTCCTCCATCAGCGCTACCGGTTCCGTTGCAGCTCTTGCAGTTGACCATCTTCTTGACTTTGATCTTCTTGTCTACACCGCTAGCTATATCTTCTAGAGTAACACGTACACGCACACGCAGGTCACTACCGCGACGCACGCGTGGTCCGCTATTGCGACTACCACCGCCAAAAAAACTAGAGAAACCGCCACCGAAGATATCTCCAAACTGCGAGAAGATATCTTCCATGCTCATTCCTCCCCCGCTGAAGCCGCTAGCGCCTCCCATGCCGGCATGACCAAACTGGTCATAGCGTTGGCGTTTCTGTGGGTCAGACAGCACCTCATAGGCCTCTGCAGCCTCTTTAAATCGCTCTTCTGCCTCTTTATCGCCAGGGTTCTTATCTGGGTGATATTGTACTGCTTTCTTGCGGTACGCTTTTTTTATCTCTTCGGCTGTAGCGGTTTTACTCACGCCCAGCACCTCGTAATAATCTCTTTTCTCTGCCATAATAATTTTTGATCATTTCTTTGTTAGACCACTTCGCTGTAGATCGCTTCGCTGTAGATCACTTCGTTGTAGATCGCTTCGCTTAACCGTTTAACCGCTTAACCGCTTAACCGCCTAGCCTCTCCGAGGCGTCCTATAGGACCACCGGTCCGTCCTGTAGGCGCTCATGCGCCGTCCTGTAGCGAAGCGCCCTGTAGCGTTATTCGCCCACAACGACTTTAGAAAATCGTATCACTTTCTCGCCCAAGGTGTAACCCTTTTGTGTACAGTCGATTACCTTGCCTTTCTTGTCTTCTCCTGCAGGGAAAGTAGTGATAGCTTCGTGCAGGTCGGTATTGAAGTCTGCATCGGTGGTGTCAATCACTTTCACGTCGTTGGCTGCTAAGAAGCCCACGAACTTGCTATAGATGAGTTCAATACCTTGACGTACTGCCTCTATGTCATCGGTCTTTGCCATAGCCTCTTTGGCACGCTCAAAGTCATCCACTAGAGGGAGCATATCTTTGAATATGCGCTCGCCTGCGGTGGTGATGAGATCTAGTTTCTCTTTGTTGGTACGACGACGGAAGTTGTCAAACTCTGCCATTTGGCGTAGTTTGAGGTCTTCTAGCTCTGCCACGCGCGCTTCTAACTCTGCCACTCTGGCTTGGAGTTGTTCGTTCTCTGACAGTTCTTCAGCTGCAGTTGCTTCACCGTCATTCACCGCCTCACTGTTGTTTACAGTTTCTACTGTTTCTTTTTCCACCTGATTTTCAACAGGTTGCTCTACTTGTTTTTTATCTTTATTCTTTGCCATAATCCATGTGTTATTACTTTGTAATACTATCTTTCAAAATTTGTGCCATAGGCATATATCTGCCATTATGGCAGGACACACGACGGGACATTCCACCAGCAAGTATGCTGCTGGTACCAGTCCTCTGTTTTTTAAGCTCTATAGTAGGCTTTGGTCGGTTCTATAGTCTCTCTGTGGCTTCTTCGAGGTTGCGAACGATATATGTCACGGCACTTAGATCCTCTTCGGTGATTTCTCCTCTTTTGATCCACATCTGATCGATGCCTGCTTGGATAGCACCTTGGATATCGGAGTACCACGAGTCGCCTATCATCAGCACCTCACTAGCTTGTAGTCCACATTTGTCTAGTGCAGCTTGGTAGATGAGTGGATTAGGTTTTTGGTATCCCACTTCTTCGCTTAGAACGACATATTGGAAGTATGGAGCTAGTCCGCTACGTTCGATTTTTTGGTATTGCACTTCTATGAATCCGTTGCTGAGTATTACCAGGGTGTATTTCTGTGCAAGTTTTTTGATGGCTTGTTCGGCTCCTGGTAGCAGGGAGAAATTGGCGGTAGTCATCTTTAGGAAGTCCTCGCTTAGTTGTTCAGCGAGAGCAGCAATCTCTAGCATCTCGCCTCTCGCCTTTTGCTTTTCACCTATCGCCTCTCGCCTTTCAGCTAATTTACTGCCATGCATGAGTGGATAGAAGAATCGGTCGAAGCTCAGGTAGTCTTTGGTTACTTGATCTTTGCCATATTTTTCCCATAGTTCCAGGTTATGTGGTTTATATAGCGATACAAACTCTTCGGTAGAAGCAAAATAGTCGCTAAGTTGGTATTTCTCATACATCTCAAATAGCGCTTTTTGTGCCGCCCCAATAAAATCCCCTATCGTATCATCCCAATCTATGAATAGTGCCTTATATTTTTTCATTTACTAGATTAATTTAAAATAGTCCAAATCTTCTAATTAAACGCAATAAACATGTTGGTATTAATGCAACAAAAAATAACAAAATAGTATTCCAAAACCCAGGAACAGATACTTTTGCCTTTCCTTTCATCATAGCATTTACACCACGACGTGCCAAATAATTAGGTTGTACTATATATCCAAATAGTAATCCTAATTTAGTCAAATAAGGACGAATATTGTATAAACCAGTATTAATAGCCCCAGGAGTTACATTGGTCACATATACTCCTTTTCCTTTTAATTCTATGTGTATAGAACGAGTAAAATTTTGTAAAAAAGATTTCGTAGCGCCATAACTACTTAATCTCTGCACCGCAATATTTGCTGTAATAGAACACATATTTAGAACATATCCTCGCCCTCTCTCAACCATATCTTTTCCAAAATAATAAATCAACATTGCTGGAGTATACATATGTAGATTAAAAATCATCTGATTAAATTCCTCTGAATCGTCTATAAAATCCTTGTCATGGTACACACCGGCATTATTTATCAGAACTTCTACTTCAATATCTTTCGACGTACAAAAGTCATACACCTTTCTTGCAGCACATTGTTCTCCTAGATTCATTTCTAGAGAATTTACGTTAACTGAATATTCCTGACGAAGTTCAATTGCCCTAGTATGAATAGAGTTCTCATTGCTTACTATAACCAAATCATATCCTTTTTCCGCCATTATACGAGCATATTCATATCCACATCCAGAACTAGCTCCAGTAATAAGTGCACATTTAGCTTTATTATTCATGTCCCTATCGTAATAAATTATTTTAAGGTTGCAAAGTTACATAAAAAATACGAAATGCACAAAAATTACAGAAGAAAGCATAAAAAAATGTTCAAAATTCTCTTTTTAGTATGAAATGAAGAATAAAAAAGGACGCAAATCTTGCGTCCTTCCTAATATATTAGCCTCTGCCCTATAGCCGCTTTGCGGCGTCCTTTAAACTGTAGGCGAAGCCGTCCTATAGCGAAGCGTTCTCTAAACTACTTCTTAAAGTAGCGTTTGTACAAGCCCTCGAAGCCTTTGCCATGGCGAGCCTCGTCCTTAGCCATCTCGTGTACGGTGTCGTGGATAGCATCCCAGTCCATCGCTTTTGCACGCTTAGCAATACGGAGTTTGTCATCGCAAGCGCCAGCCTCAGCCATCATACGCTTCTCAAGGTTCTCCTTGGTGCTCCATACTACCTCACCAAGCAACTCTGCGAACTTTGCGCAGTGCTCAGCCTCTTCCCAAGCATAGCGCTTGAATGCCTCAGCGATCTCAGGATAACCCTCGCGATCCGCTTGGCGTGACATTGCGAGATACATACCTACCTCGGTAGCCTCACCCATGAAGTGCGCGTTGAGGTCCTTGATCATCTCCTCGTCAGTATCTTTAGCAACGCCGATGATGTGCTCGCAAGCAAATGCGATACCAGCTGACTCATCAACTTCTTTCCATGTTACTACTTGTTTGCATTGTGGGCAACGCTCTGGAGCAGGTGCGCCTTCGTGTACATAGCCGCAAATT
>JAZKYJ010000023.1:0-63185 GCA_045612045.1 Paludibacteraceae bacterium
TAAGGCAGATGCTCTAAACCAGCTGAGCTAAACGCCCGAATGGGAATGAATGGTGGGCGTTGACGGATTCGAACCGCCGACCCTCTGCTTGTAAGGCAGATGCTCTAAACCAGCTGAGCTAAACGCCCATTCAATGTCTCATTATTTAACGGAACTCTTGCTCTCTTCACGAAAGCGAGTGCAAAGGTACTGCTTTTTTTTGAATTGACCAAATATTTTTTGAAAAAATACGTTCTTTTGTGTTATTTTCTCAATTTTTGCACTCTCCATGCCCAAAATTGGGTGTTTTTACTCTTTTTTACCAAGATAAAGTACAAAACTAGGGTAGAGCAAATGGCAATCAAAATTCCTGCAAAAATATCCAATGCGAAGTGCTGAGATAAATAAATGCGAGTATATGCCCCAAAACTTGCAAATAGGAAACAAATAAACGATAAAATATTCTTACCTTTTATATTTTCTGTGCACAAAATAATACTCAAACTAAAAAATAGTACAAAGAAAGTCGTTGTATGCCCCGATGGAAACGACAACCAATGATTCATCCTTACTCCTTCCACGAGTGGTAACGTAATATCAGGCATGTTCTCTGCAAACCATGTCAAAGGTCGTGGAGCATGTACAATGTGTTTGATTGGTTGCACGATGAGCGTGCTGAGCAGCAGATTACTCGCCAAAAATGTAGCCCAGCCTGCACGATAGAATAGCAATAGCACTACCACCACGTAAGGCAACCAATCTACCAAATTTGTGAATATGGGTACCACCGTATCCAAAAAATGTGTGTGAGGTTGGCATAGTGCAAGATGCAAATTATCTTTGGGTATAAAGAGTAGCATAATCCCTAAAATTAGCACCAACACAAATGTTGGCGCTAGAAAAGGGAGTAGATGTTTGATATGCAACTTACGTACGAGAGTTAAGCTATCATTCATTGTTTACGGATTATGCAGAAGTTAAATAGGATATACCACAGGATGCAAATGGCTCCGCCCAAAGCAGCTATAGATAATTGGTGCGCAATGAACGCTCTTGTGCAGCATGATCCCAAAATAAAGCAACAACCAAACGCAAATATAACTAGACGCTTTTTGTCCTTGCCAGCTGATTTAAAGCTGAAGAATGGAATTTCACTTACCAGCAAGTAGCAACTCACTAAACTACCTGCCAACAATACCCATGCTATCCAATTGGGTTCCTCAATACCATTGAGCCAACATACTAGGGACGCCCAGAAAATAGCATTTGGGGGAGTGGCCAAGCCAATAAACGAGGTCGTTTGGCGCTCGTCAATATTGAATTTTGCTAGGCGCAATGCAGAGAATGCTGCTATCAACAAGGCAATCAATGCCCACCAACCAATGATTGGCTTGAGGTAGCAAAAGAGTATCATTGCAGGCGCAAGACCAAAAGTGATATCGTCTGCCAAAGAATCGAGTTGAACGCCCAGTGGAGAGGGGACTTTGAGCCAACGAGCAGAAGCTCCGTCAAAGAAGTCAAACAATCCACCAGCCAGAATGAGAGCGAACGCCCAAAGGAACTCCCCCTGTGTCGCCATGAAAACAGCGGCTGACCCGCACAAAAGATTTGCGCAGGTCAGGCTGTTAGGTATAATGCGTTTGATTTGCATCTAAGTCAGATTATTTTTTACCGTAAGCAGGATCAGTGATTCGCCAAGCGAGGAATGTTACCAAGAAGGTAGCCACACTACATGAGATCACCATCCAGAAGAAGTTCTCATAACCAATAGCCTCTTGGATATAACCCGCCGCAAGACCAGGCAGGATCATACTGAGTGCCATGAAGCTGGTACAAATAGCGTAGTGAGAAGTTTTGAATTCGCCATCGGAGAAGTACATCATGTACATCATGTAAGCGGTGAAACCAAAACCATAACCGAATTGCTCGATAGCGATAGCAATACCGATGTTTACCATGTTCTCAGGAAGGAAGACGCTGAGGTATACGAAGCTCAAGCATGGCAAAGTCATAGCGAGAGCCATCCACCAGAAGGCTTTCTTCAAACCTACCTTAGAGATATAATAACCACCGAGGATACCACCGAGTAGCAAGAAGATCACACCAATAGCACCGTATACAACGCCTAGTTGTTGCATGGTCATGGCCAAACCACCCGTCTCGCGTGCACCCAAGAGGAATGGATAGATCATCTTCATCAAGAATCCCTCTGGCAAACGATAGAGGAGCATGAAGAGGATAGCCACCCACAAAGCAGGTTTGGTGAAATAGGTAGCAAAAGCTTTACCAAAGCCAGCAACGATATCTTTGACAGATGTGTCAGCGTTTGGTTTGTCAGAATCTGGACGTGGAGTAGCAAAGAGGTGCCAGATAGCCATCAGTACGAAGATGACTGCCGTAATCACCATTGTTACTTTCCATGCGAGAGGCATGTTGGCTTCTCCTTGACGGATAGTCCAATCATAGATGATACCAGGGATAGCGATGAGTGCTGAGTTGCAGAACACGTTGCTGAGACGGTAGAATACACTACGCCAACCAATCATGGCAGCTTGTACGCCCGAAGTGAGAGCCAACATGTAGAATCCATCTGCTGCGATATCATGAGTTGCAGAAGCAAAGGCCATGATAATGAAAGCAATCAATACACCTGTAAATAGCTTAACCTCAGTAGCCATCGCTGCAATAGTTGCAGGATCTGGTTGAGGGATGGAGAAGATGGTTAGTACAGCCAATCCCAACATGAGGAATTGCATGGTAAGAAACCACCAACGTTTGGTTTTGATCAAATCTACGAATGGAGCCCACAAGAACTTCAGTGCCCAAGGGAAATAAAGCAACGTGGTAAAGAATGACATCTCGCCGTTAGGTACACCCATTTGGTTGAACATAACCATGGAGATGTTGTTCACGAGGAAGTAAGGGATACCCTCCAAAAAATACAAGGTAGGTACCCAAAGCCAAGGATTAATACTTTTCAGTGATTTCATGACCTAAAATGTTGTAAATTTTATTGTTTTTAATGATAATTAATTGTCCGTTGTGGAGGAATTTATCTGCGGAGTTAGGTTGCTGAGCTGGATTAGTAATATTTTCTAAGCCCGTTTCTACTTTATCAGCATAATGCAGGTAGATACCTTCGAATGGAATATTGTATTCTTTTTTCTCAGCCTTTTTGTTGAGAGAGAATGCTATATGTTTGAGTTTGATAGGGTAAATAGCAATGTCATTGCTTACTTCGAATAAACTATCCAAATCAATATTGATGCTCAAGGGCTGGTTGGGCGTGATATTGATGTATGCGTAGTTAGCATCCGTGCCATTGTTAGCAGCGAATCCTAAGTCAATACGCTCTATCAAATCACCTTGAGGAGTCCACTTTAATTCTAGTCGTTCCGGAGTAGAATAGAGTAGAGTGTCTGCTGTGATAGAGAGTTGTGCTACTCGTCCGCCATTGAAATTCATGTAAAGATAAGAACCACCATTATCATCTGTTTTGAAGTCGGTGTTCCAAGAAGACACGGATGCATTGATTGTCCAACGCTGATCTAGCTCAACCATGTTCTCCCAAAGCAAAACATCTGTGTCAACCAATTCTACTTGAACATTGAGTGTCATGGTGGTTTCGCCTAATTTTCCGTGAATGGTTGTAGCACCATTTTTGATGGCATGTAATACACCTTCTTCATCAATATTGCAGATGGTATTATCGTCAATAGTCCATTCTACAGCAGATGGTAGAACTTTGAATTGTTTGTTGTCTACTACACCATTGATTTCAATTTCGTATGGTGTCTTGTTAGAAATCAGCACGTTGCTCAATCGTAATGATGGGTTAGCCTCGTTTACAATTACAATTTCTATTGGTAGAGATGCTTGGTCGTAAGTGGCTGTAAGCACACCGCTACCGAGGCAAACAAAGTATCCGTCTTCGGTAATATAACCAGTCTCAGGCGCGCATGAGAGCTTTACACCTGGGAGATTCTTATCAATCAACATGCCATATTGATTGTATCCCAAAAACTCAGGTTTGATAGCGGCATATTTAGGCAATTTCATAAAAGTAGCAGTTGTGCGCATCTCTACTACTGTGCTATCTTCTGGGGCGGTTGAGAATAGGAATATGCTATTTCCTACCGCGCGAGGTTGTCCTTCGGTAGTAGGGTTAAGGATTTGTCCTCCAAGGTTGAACTGTGCACTACCTCCACCATCTGCACCTGCAGCCTCCCATGCGCCAAAGTGGCGAAGGATAGATGCCATCTCGTGGGTGTACATACCTGGTTTTTCCATGACCATCATCCATAGGGTATTGTGGTCTTTGCTCACACCAAAACCTGTACGAGGGTAGTTCTTGTTGTTGTAATCCTCGTTCCAGTTGCGATTCGTCAATCGTCCTTCGCGCAAAACATAGCAGTTACCTGCGCTGAGTTGTTTGATATTTGGACGCTCGCCACTAAGTGATTCATACATTCCCATAATGAATTGTACGCGATCACCCACTTTGGCTGCCTCTAGGAAGGTCTTACCTGTACCACGTCCACGGAAGACAGCATAGCCATCTTGGATTTTTGTTCCGCCTGTATAGTTGATGCTTTCTACTACACCAAAGAGATGTTGGTTCATCGCCCAATCTTGCTCGAGCTTAACCACCAATTCGATCATTGGTAGGTCGGTTCCCAGACGTTTGTTGATATCTTCTTTGGTCAATGTAGATTTAGTACCCATGTCTGAGTTGAACATCACTACCTCGTTATCAGATGGGTTGCTGCGGTTTCGGTTGACCTCTTTGATTGGCATGGATTGGTCACCAATGGCCAGGTGAGCATCCCAAGTGAATTGGTCGATATGTGCTTTTTTGTCAGCATCGATCATAAGGTAACCGATATCTTGCTTGCGTCCCAATACTGGATCTGGATCTCCGTGACCAATATTCCAGTTAGTGATATTAGTTCCAATTTTGCCGTTGCGCACTTGACCTGTACAAGGAACGCCTGTAAGACCATTGTATTGACCTTCGTCTTGTGTAGCAACAATCCAGAAGTTACAGTTCACTGAACCAATAGAGCGATGCTCAGGAGCGTCGAGACGTTTGTGTGCATCCACCATTCTCTCGGTATTACCCATGGTGGTGCTATGGCTCTCCTCTACCGTATTGTATGGGTTCGTGAGATCTACTTCATAAATGTAGCAATGGCGAATATCATTGGTCTTAGCAGTAATATCAAAACGTGTGTAAATGATTCCTGGACCAACTTGATAACTTTCTAGCGTGTCAATAGCATACTGTTTGAAGTCAGTACTATCCAAATTAGTTTGAATAGGGATGATTCCATGTTGTGCAGAAATGGAAAGACAACACAACAATGCAAAAAGTAGAGATAGACGTTTCATGGTATCTGTGTGTTTGGTTTGTTGATAGATATTTTTTTGTTAATTAAAACTGGACAAAGGTACTACTTTTTTTTTGATTATACAAATTTTTGTATAAAAAAAGCATCGAACGTGATCTTGTTCGATGCTCTTTTCTATATTTGTATTTAAATTATTGAATACGTGCTCTTTCATCTACGACCTCAGCCTCCTCTGTGATGAGTGTCATAGCTTGGTAAGGGATGGTGTATGCGGTGCGCATGTTGAGTTGTTGAATCTCAGCGTCTGCGTTGTAATCTCCCGCAGCTACTTTGGTCTCGTTGACAGAAAGCAAGTATACACCGTTGTTACCCTTGATAGGAGCAGAAACGGTATTAGGCTCTAGTGCCAAGGCAGTACCGATCACAGCAGGTTCCGCACCGGCAGCGCCTAAGCGATATGAAGCCAATGAGATGTTCTCTGCGTTTTTGATTTCGGTATCGAAGGTTGTAGCAGCTTGTTCCAAGGTGTTGATTCCTTGTAGTTGCTTGATAATATATTCTGCTTTTTTGTCATTTAGAGCTTGTATGGTGAGTTCCGCCTTTACGTCCTCTATTGAGCGGTATTCACCATCGCTAACAGTGGTGAGAGCAGCTACAACAAATTGGTCGCCACATTCGTATACATCGCTGACCTGTCCCTCTTTTGCTTCGAAAGCCCATCTAACGATAGCACGGCTAGACTTGAGGTCGTTTACCTTATCTGTGTTGGCGTTCAATGCGTATACAGGTGTTACGCTAAGTCCTTGTGCAATAGCTGCTTGATGTAGAGAGTCGGCGTTGTTGTTTGCTACAATGAATTGCTTAGCTTGGTTGTAGAGGTGGCCATAAGTTTTTGTGCTAGGTGTCACCTTACGTGCAAGAATTGCCACTTTAGCTTTAGGGGTAGCAACGCTCTTGTCCTCGATGCGATAAGTTTGCTCGCTCATGCCAGTGTTGACGGTAAAGGTGGAGCCTTTTTTGCCATTGAAAGCAGGTTCTACCATATTCTTAGGCAAGTTGTCAGCTGTGAACCAGCCATATTCTACGTTCTCTTGTCCCTCTTCTGTAGCGATGAGTGTGAGTTTTACAGAGTCAGGTTTGCTATATCCGCAATCCATGATGCGTGCGATGGCGTATGTACCGTCGTTGTAAGTGATATCGGTGCAGTCGCCTTTTTTTGCTTTCTTATTGAATGCGAAGTCTTTGTACTCAGCAGGAATGGTGCTCTCAGAATAGTCACGTGCATCGTATAGGATGTCAGAATTGCTGTTGACGATGAGTGCCACGTCCTCCAATGTGCAGAAGTCTGCTTGTAGGGAAGAGATGAGTTTCTTAACCTCTTCGTTATCTTCCTCAGATGCTACGATAGGGAAAGAAACGTACTCAATGCTGCGGTTAGGAGTTTGCTTGTATTGCTCTTTGTTTTTGTTGTAGAGAGCTTTGATGTCGCTATCAGTAACCTTAACGAGTGAGTCAGCCACAGCGTAGTATGGTTGTTGTACGTATTGTGCGTCTACGGTCTTTTGGCGTGCCTCAAAAGCGTATTTTGCATCGATATTGTTAGCGGTGATGAGTTTGCTAAGTAGATCGGTGTATTTCTCTTGCATGTATTGGAGTGCTACAACGTTCTCCCAGTAGTTCCAATATGTTTTAGCTTGTTTGAGGTATTCTGCTTGCTCAGCAGATTCTGGCTCTTGCTCAATGGAGTAGATGAAATTGACAAGTGCAGAGCTGTTGAAGTTACCATTTTGATCTTGGAAAGTTCTGAGTTGTCTAATCACTTGGTGAGGGTTGTTGCCGATGCACAATTGACTGAGCTCGTCAGATGTGATGTTCAGGCCGAGAAGCTCGGCTTGTTGAGCCATGGTGTATTTAAAGAGGAGAAGTTGCCATGCTTGGTTTCTCAGTTGGATGCTGAGGTCCTCGTTGATGTCAGTTGTGCCGTACTCAATCTTGTAAACTTCAGTGAGTTGGTCGATGGTTGCTTGGTACTCGGTGTGATGTACCTTGTGACCTGCGATTTGAGCAATATTCTCACGACTTTTGTTGAAGAAACTGCTTCCTGAATTAAGGAAGTCACCTAGGATGAATGCTAACATAGCCACACCCACCACAACGAGTAGGATGGTGCCATGATTACGAATAGATTGTAATGTTGTCATAATATTATTTTGTTTAAATTTTCAATTATGTGCTTCTTGATGCGCATGATTCGTTGAAAAAAGTGATATGTTGCACACAACAAAAAGCCCGCAAAGGTACTACTTTTTTTTGAGATAAGCAAATGTTTGCAGAAAAAACTCTAGAATTTGTGAGTTTTTGTATATATGTGACGGTTTAATTGGTACCGTCGAAGGTAGGAGCAGTGGCTTGTCCTTGTGTATTGATGTCCTTTCTATGTAATACGTTGTAGATGGTTTTGAGGATGATCTTGCAGTCTAGTGCAAACGATAGGTGGTCGACATACCAGACGTCGTATTCGAACTTTTTGGTATGTGTAATTGCGTTTCTTCCATTGACCTGTGCCCATCCAGTGATACCTGGTCTCACCTCATGGCGACGCATCTGGGTGGGGGTGTAAAGAGGTAAATACTTTACCAGTAGTGGCCGTGGACCTATCAAAGCCATATCACCTTTCAATACATTGAATAACTGTGGCAACTCGTCCAAAGAAGTAGAACGCACAATACGTCCTACTTTGGTAAGTCGTTGCGCATCAGGCAATAAATTACCATCAGCATCACGTTCGTCCGTCATGGTTTTAAACTTGATGACACGAAATATTTTCGCATCTTTACCGGGTCGTTCTTGTGTGAAGAATGCTCCGGCTCCCTTGTTGGCAAAATGTAGCCAAATGGTGACGAGAAGTAGGATAGGTGACAAACAAACCAATGCTACAAGTGCAATGGTAAAGTCAATTAGACGCTTGAAGAAGTGTTTGTACATCGATTATAGTTCAATGCCGTTTTTAGTTAATATCTCTTTGCCTGCATTATAGCTAGTGCATGCCATAATGTCCTCTGGATCAAGGAAGAGGTCAAAAGTTTCTTCTAGGAGTGTGATAATGTTGAGTTGGTGAACAGAATCCCATTCACTGACAGTTTCTTTGCTAAAATTGTCGCCTAGTTGATCTGCTGTAGCACCGAAAACCTCGGTGAAGATAGCATTGTATTTCTCTAGATTTGTCATAAATATGAAAGTATTTTCTTATAGTTGTGTTATTTTATTTACTCAGTATCTGTTCGGTATGAACCCGTCATGAACCCGTAATTGTTAGGTAAAAGACAGCTTGCTGTATAGTTTTTTACCCGTTTCGTTTTTGGGTATATCATTGATGACACGTACCTCAAAGGAGGTAGCTACGATATGTGTTTTTTGTACGAGTGTATCTTTGACTTCATTTTGTTTATCTGCGTTGGTGATATAGACAATCATCTTTTCGTCCGTACCTACGCATGCGCATTCTAAGCCGCAATCAGTTTGGACTATTTGTTCGCATTCATCTAGTCCTACGCGCATACCGAAAAGTTTGAGGAAACGTCCCATTCGTCCAACGATATAGTAGCAACCTTCTTCGTCAAAGTAGGCGAGATCGCCGGTTCGAATATAGCCATTGCGTTCGTCTCCGAGAGCTAAATCTGCTTGCTCACGTGCGTAGCCCATCGTAACATTCTTCCCGCGGTAGCACATTTCACCCTCTGTATGGGGTGAGGTGATAAGATTACCCTCTGTATCAATGAGTGATAACTCGCCATTAGGAACCGCGATGCCGATACTTCCTACCTTATCAAGTGCCCATTGGGCAGGTAAATATGCCATACGTGCAGTACATTCGGATTGGCCATAAGTGGCAATCCAACGTTTTCCATTATCACGGCAATATTCTGCGAACTTGATGTTGAGGTCGGTTGGCATTTTTCCTCCTCCCTGTGTGAGTAATTCAAGATGAGGGAGATCCATGCGGAAGAAACGCATGAGATTGAGAATCTGGAAACTATATGGTACGCCAGTGAAGGATGTCGCTTGTTGTTCTTTGATGAATTTCCAGAAATTAATATCCGTCATACTAAGCCCTGTAATAAGGATGGTTGCACCTACTCGTAAATGGCTGAATACCATGGAGAGTCCCATGGTATAGTAGAGTGGTAGCACCATTAATGGGCGGTCTGTTTCTTTTAGTTCGAAGAAGGTAGATATATTCAGTCCTGCAGCCTCGATATTCTCGTATTTGTGCCGTACTAGTTTTGGGCTACCCGTACTGCCTGAAGTGGGTAGTAGGTGGGATAGCTCGGGATGCAAAGTACAATGATTATCAGATATCTTGCACAAGTGATATCCAAACTGTGAGTCTATGACTTCTCCCTGGAATTTCACATGAGATGGTGCGCAAACATACGATGGTTGGTATGTCTCAAGCAGTTGTTGATATAGGGAATCTTCTGTTTTGACATTGAGAATGAGTGGAACCAGTTTGCGACTCTCTAACATGCTCATCGTCCACGCAATACCTCCGATGTTGTTCTCTACTAGTAAGAAACATAGCGCTCGTTCCGGAATGTTCGTGCATATTTGTTTCGAGAGTAGGGTGATATCGGCATATGCAAGTTGGTCGCCATTAGAATCAATAGCGGCAATGCGATGTGGGTCAATATTTTGTAGTTGAAGAATCATTATATAGACGCGCAGCCATCTACGCCAAGTACTTGTCCGGAAATATAATTCGCCCTATTAGAAGCAAGGAACGCGCACGCGTGTGCGATGTCTTTTGGTGTTCCTAAACGGCCTAGAGCAATTCGTTGGATTCGTTCGTCAATCTTGTTGCCGTTGGCTTCGTATAATTCGGCAAAACGTTCTGTTTGTACAACACCTGGCGCTACCGCATTTACGCGAATTCCTAGTGGGGCGAGTTCTTTAGCGGCAGATTTGGTCATAGATATGATGGCCCCTTTGGTAGCAGAATATGCTACTTGTCCAGGCGAACCTAGTACAGCAGTAACAGAGGCGATATTCACAATACTACCGCCTCCGTTGCGGGCCATAAGGCGGCTGCATAATTGGATGAGTTCTAGTGCAGCAATAACGTTGACAAGGAACATGCGCTCGGTCTCTTCGCGTATGATCATTCCAATCTTGCGATTATAGACTATACCTGCGTTATTCACAAGGCAATCTATTCGTCCCTCTTCCTTGAAGATTTGCATCAAGTTGGCTTTGACGCAGTCGGCATCGGTGATATCCATGATGATGGGATGAATGCGTTTGTCGTCTATGGTGAATTCTTGTCTGTCGCATGCATACACAATTGCACCGTCCTCAGCAAATTGTTTTGCGATTTGTCGTCCGATGCCTTGTGCGGCACCGGTAATGATACATACTTTATTTTCTAATAGTGTACTCATGATTATGATAGTCTTCTAGCAGGATTACCAAAAACAGTCCAATTGTCTTCTACGTTTCGTGTGACGAAACTACATGCACCGATATGGCAGTTGTTCCCAATTTTCACTTCGTGGTTAATAACTGCTGCGGAGTGGATCATGTTCTCATTGCCGATTGTGATTCCTCCAATCAGCATGGTGTGTGAGTCTATACGATTCCAATCGCCAATTACAACATCATGCCCGATAATCATGTTGGATTGAATAAAATTGTAATCGCCTATTTTGGCGTCAGCTGCTACAGTAGTGAAGGCGCCAATCATACAACCTTTGCCTAATTGTACGTTAGTGCCAATTCGAGCTGTATTGTGAATCATAGTAAGGAACTCACCTCCTCGATTGATGATTGACTCCATACAGGCTTTACGTGATTTACCTCCGATGGAGCAAATGAATATGTCGTTTTCTTGTGGTTGATACTCTGCAATAGTTCCTAAGATAGGAGGATAGCCAACAAAGGTGTCCAATGAGTGGATGTTATCATCTATATACCCTTTAATGTCATATTCCTCTTGATAGCCAATGCTTTCGCGTGCCATGTCATACATGACGCGTCCCATGCCTCCTGCTCCTATAATGATTAAATGTTTCATGTTTGTTTCTAATTAGCCTGCAAAGTTACAATTTTTTTTTTGATTGTGCAAATCATAGCTTTGCTTTAATGGTTTGTTCCAGTATTTGGGTAATGAGTTTTGCTACATTATCTGACGAAAAGCGATTTTGGCAATCATCCGCAATAGCTTTTTTATTATATGAATGGATGTTGCTACTCATTTGGATAATAGCTAGTTCTAGGGCTCGCTGATCGTTGATGGGCACTAATAAACCATTATTGCTGGTGACAATATCCCGTGGTCCACCACAATCGGTAGCAATGATGGGTAAACCACATGCTAAAGCCTCTATGTAGGCCACACCAAAAGTTTCTGATTGTGATGGTAGAACAAAGATGTCACTGTTTTGAAGAAGTGCAACGATCTCTTGTTTGGATTTGTGTCCCAATAGATGTATTCTATCTTCCATATGTAGTTTGTTGGTTAATCTCTGCAGTTTATCTTTCTCTGATCCATTGCCAATAATGCTGAGTTGTAATGGCAATGAAATGTTCGCTACCGCTCGGATTAACATGTCAAAACACTTCTCAGGAATCAATCTACCCGTTGTAATGAGATGGATAGTTTTGCGGTTGGTATTGTCATGTGCTGTATATTGAAATTCTCTACCTACCATATTGGGAACTACGATAGAATCCACACCTATTTGTTGTTTTATGTTGTTTTTGAGTGTGGAAGATACTGCTAGTAATTGGTCTATAGATGCATATACATGTTTTGCCGTTGAAATGGCGTTCTTTGGAATAGGTGTGTATGCCATTTGGCTCCAATGCTCCATGGCGACGATAGGTATGTTGTATTTCTGACGTAATGGTATGGCTTTTAGTGTATTGTGTAGATAGTGTGAGTATATCACATCGGGTGTGCCATATTGTTTTGTTGCACGTTTGTATAGTATCTCTAGTTGCCAAGCATAAAACGCATCTCTCATCTTCTTTGGTAAGAAAAATAGCAATGCATATGGCAGAAGGAAAATATTGAATATAGCGATATTATTATGCACACCACATTCTATGCCTAATTTTCGCCAATAAAAACGAAAGCGTGTGTCTACACTCAGGATCGTGACTCGGTGTCCTAGTTGTCTGAGTGCTTCAGCTTGGTCTTTTTCGAAGCATCCCCATGTAGGATCTTGCTTGGAAGGATATCCTCGTGCAATAATAAATATATTCATCTCTATTTTTTTAGCAATTTTTTTTGTAATATATCCAAATATCCTCGACCAAACTTCAAGTCTGGTTCTACATAGTTACCCTCTGCCCACTCATTCCATGACGTGAGGAATATTATTTTATGTTCAGACTGTTTATGTTCTACAAGATCTAATACCTGATCAATTTGTTCTCCAAATACTTCAGGAGTACTGTTGGTGTATATTCTTGCTTTTTTTCCACTCCTAGGTGTTCGATCCCATTGAGGGAATAGCATTGGATATACATTCTCCCATTTATCTTCCTCGGTATACAAGTGTTTGTTGATGTCTCGTTGATCACATTTGGAGATGATGTGATGTTTGAACAAGCGGTTACAAATTCCTCTAAATACAATTTCATATAAAGGACGTGACAAGTATTCTGCACGATTATAGCCTCTACCATGGACTGCATTATAGCCATTTTCTAATACTTTTTTATATAGTGTAGAGCCTTGGCTAGGTATGTTGCGTGTAAGAATATTGCGGAGAGGTATGCTCTCGTTCTCTATATTCTGTTGTAAGCCTACAAAATGAATTCCTGGTAGTCCATTCTCTTTAGCTAAGTTCAACCATAACTGTATGAAAGCAGATGTATTAGGAAAATCAAGTGGTTTCCATATTAGAAAGAGCGGAGAACCATCTACTGTGATATATCTTTGGTCTTTGAATGCGGGTAGTACATCGTAAAAATGTTTGGTATATTCTTCTTCGTTGTATACCATTTGCATTAGAGTCATTTCCTTTTGTTTTCGTGTACCTGCTTCCCAACTCTTATTGGTCCAACTATGATTTGCCCATCCTAAGCAGAACGGAAAATCAGGTTTCCCACTCCTTAAAACCTCTTGAAATGGACGTTCTAGTAGTTTGTGATCATGACTAAACCAATAGTGCCAATAGCAGAATCCTTCGATACCCGCTTCTCGTGCCAATTGAGCTTGTTGCTCTCTGACCTCTGGTACACGTAAATCATAGAATCCTAAATCAGCAGGAATACGAGGCTGGTAATGCCCCTTGAACAAAGGCTTTGCCTTTGCTACGTTGGTCCATTCAGTAAACCCCTTTCCCCACCACTTGTCATTTTCAGGTATTGGATGAAATTGTGGTAGGTAAAATGCTATAACTCGCGCTTTAGGATTATTGGCTTGTTCCATGTCGTATTTAGTTTTTAGTCATAGTTCGTATTACTTTTGCAGGTACACCTGCCGCGATGGAGTAAGGAGGTATATCTTTCGTTACTACACTGTTGGCTGCTATGATACTTCCTTTCCCAATGCGTACATTTGGCATAATCATGGCGCCTTCGCCTATCCATACGTTATCTTCTATGATAACAGGTCCTGATGAACATAGTGGACGGCATTTGGGAGCAATGTCTAAAAGTTCTATATTGGATCCTCCGTGTGAATTATCTGTGATTAGGACGCGTGGACCAGTCAATACATTATCCCCAATTATTATACGATGAATAGCTGTAATATGTGATTGGGGCCCAATATCGCAATGATTACCAATATGTATTTCTGGTGTAAATTGTTGTTGGGTATGACTATAGTTCTTCCACGCCGTTAGAATAGTATAATCCCCTATGCTTGATTCCTCACCAATAGAGATACAATCTGTATCTCTATATGTACTATTGGTGGATAGAAGTGTATTTTTACCAATATGTTTGAATTTGTTTTTCATATATCCGGTATAGATACATTTCTTAAGCGCCTCCCATGAATGAAATATCGATTTAGGAAGGATGAAGGAACAAAGACGTCCGAAAAATATGAATATTGCTCTCATTTTAATGATGGAATTTAGCCCAAAATATTCGATAAACATATATACCCATCGCAATAGGTAATAATATCATGGATATGATAAATATACAACAATTAGCACCGCTATCAAAAAACAAAGGCATAATACTTGATAGCTCTAGTTTTTTTCGTATTTTGTGCAGAACGATATCTATGCATTCTAATGATAGTCTTAACAGAAGAAGCAACCGTTTATATCCTCGAACAGCCTTGATTTTATAAAGTAAATATCTAGTAGTGCCAAGTTTTAGTTTTGTAATAGATCCACTACTAGCTTTACCAGTTGGGCATCTAAAATAATCTGCACCGCAGTACCCTTCTATGCGTTTGATATTTGGACGAGCGGAAAATACGTTGATATGGAACTCCCAATCTTCTCTTTCTCTTACTTTGGAGGTGTTAGAGATGTTGTTTTTTTGTAAAAATAATCGTTTGTATAAAAAAGCGTGAAACGGAATGGTTCCAAATACCCCCCATCCGATGAGAAGTTTACTCAAATTGAAAGTGTATCCTTTAATATGAGGGTCTATGGTGCCATCTGGGTATGAAATGGAATAATCTGTATATGTTACGTCCAACTGGAGTTCGTCCATTATGTTGCATTGTTTCTCTAATTTGCAAGGGTGTATAGTATCATCCGCGTCTAGGAATTGTATATATTCTCCTCGTGCTACGGATAGTCCCATATTTCTAGCAGAAGCAGAACCTCCGTTCTCCTTTTGTAGCAGTTTGATTCGTTTGTCCTCTTGTGCTATAGCGTTGATTATTTCTGCACTCTGATCCGTAGAACCATCATCAATAATTATCATTTCCCAATCCGACAGAGTTTGCTGTTGGACAGAAAAGATAGTTTTTCTGATGTATGGTGCAGCGTTATAGCACGGGGTGATAATAGATACTTTCATGATTGTATTAAACCTGTGTTGATTCGGACTCTATGGTGCTAGGTTGGAGTAACGGAGCGTAATAAGCGAGTTGCAAAAGAAAGAATGTTTGTAGAATATTGTATGCTTCAAAGAGTGACATGGTGAAGAATACGCATATCGAAACTACAGACAATACTCCAGTAGGAGTTGTATTTATCAGGGCTTTTCGTATGACAAACAAGACCAAGTAGAGGAATGCTCCGCATAGTACGATTCCGCCTTGTAATAGGAGCATTAATAATAAATTATGTGGTCCGGAAGCATTGAGGTAGGTGATGTTCCAATCGGTAGATTGTACCCCGTATCCTAGCCATGGGCTTTGTTGGATTTTATATATAGCGTTACTCCAAATGTCAGTACGTTTGGTGAATGTAGTGTCTTTGGAGAGTACGTTTTCTATGAATCGCGTCATCAAATCGATCTCTTCGATGGAATTTCCTGCCCATACAATGACAAGGAAGAATGCGATATAAACAAAGATAAAAATAGTCAGGAATAGTCTAGGGCGTTTGATGAAATTGTGTATTAGAATATATATGGTCATCATTCCTAGTCCAACAGTAGAAGTCATTGAGCCTACGAAGATGACTGTTCCGAACGAAACAAGCAGAAGTAGGAATAGTTTGAATCGTCCTTGTTTGGTGGCAAATGTGTACATGGCTTGCGCGGTTACTCCAAGCAAACAAACAAATCCCATCTGATTGTAGTTGCCAAACAAAAATCGTCTAGGGTCTCCACCTCCTGCCCATTCGTAGTCAATCCATAACCCATCAGGGTATATGAGCAAAGTGATGGCGTTGGCGTAGATTAATATGGATAGTGCACCGGATATATATCGTAGATTTTCCAAGAAGTTCTCTCTCCAATAGCAACTTCCTAATAGCAAGAAAATGATGATGTTGAGCCATTTGAACATAGGCGTTAGACCCATTCCAGACGCATACGCATATGTCATAAATATGTAAAAGATCCACCAAATATTTACCCGCGTATTAAAGCCATTGAGGCGTACACCTTGTCTGAAAAATTGCACAACCAAACTGATAAAA
Source organism: Paludibacteraceae bacterium (assembly GCA_045612045.1). GTDB lineage: Bacteria > Bacteroidota > Bacteroidia > Bacteroidales > Paludibacteraceae > Colicola. Next base: position 16,400 of record JAZKYJ010000023.1, read on the forward strand.
ATGATCAATTCGATGGCTTGTATACCACGGGCGGCTATATATGTCGTTTCATTGTTAGGCATACTGATAAATGTAAAGCCTATCATGATGGTGTAGATGGTTAGCAGCCAAATCGAGGATGTAGTAGTTTGGTTTTGATTGTCCATTAGTGATGAATGTTATGTTTCTATTAGGAAACTCTTTGTTTTACCTTTTGGGTTAGTTGTTTGATGTATGATTTTTCTTCGTCTGTCAGTGCAGTGAGCCATATAGTGATGCTTCCCACTATGATGCATGCTGATGTGGTAAACACTATTCTCCAAGGGGTTGGTGTAGATAGTGTCATTAGGTAGCATGTACTCACCATGGCAATGCATGGAATGAGAATTCGTGCTAAAATACGTTTGCAGAATCCCCATGCATCGATGTCCGCTATATGCTTCATCAAAGGCAGTCTCACAATGGAACCAATCAGTTCCACGGTGACATAGCACCACATAATGCTAGCTATGGGGAATCTCATCTTCAATAGTCCCCATCCCAGGATGACGACTAGTAGTTTGAGCGAGTAGAAAACTAAAGTGTATGTTCTAATCTTTCCGATTGCTTGGTTGGCCGAGGTCAGTCCTATGGATAGTTGATCGCAAAGTGCTGCTATCAATATGAATCGGCAGAACATACTAGCATGCTCTGGTACTTGCTTGAGCCATATAGCCAAGATGGTGTCCATCTCTGCTATGAGGGGGATAGCCACCATGGATAGCAACAGAAAAGCATACTTGCTTTCGTATTCGCAAAGTTGCAACATCTTATTACGTTTCCCAGCCCCTTCCGCTTTCATGATTTGTGGATTCATTGCTTGCAAAATGGACGTTGAAACAAACTGTACTGCTCCAGATACTTGTAGTGCGATACCATAGGCGGAATTGACAATAGTACCATAGATCAAATTGAGTACGACGGCTATGCCTTGGTTGCGTGCGATGATGCATCCTGCAGAATAGACGGTCCAACCAGCAAAATTGCTAAGTTCGCGCATGTGCTTTTTGTCAAATTCTTTCCATCTTGGCCAATGAAATTCAGGAAATTTCCATGCTGCGTAGATGGCGAATGCCAAAAGGTTAATGATAGAAATGCCTACTAGCATGTTGGCATACGCTGTTAGGTGGTCGCAGGTTAGTTTAGATAGTATGATCGCAATTGCTAGTCTCATTAGTCCGTCCATCACATCTATTGTGGATGTATATACAATGTTTTCTCTAGCCACAAAGAGTGCACGTATTGGGGCTGTGATGAAGGTGAGCATCAGCATGATAACAGCTGCTATGTACACCATTAATGCTGCATTTTGCCGTGCTGGATCGATGTTGAGAAATTCGTGAGATATCCAAGGACCTAAGGCAGAAAGTATTAATGCCAAACATCCTCCAATAATGAGGTGTAGAAGCATGCTATTGCCAAAGACTAACCGCAATTGTTCGCTGTCTTGTCGACCATGATGGTAGGATAGATAGCGTTGCGTAGTGGTGGTCAATGCGTTGGTTATGAACGATAGCATGGCTACCACGCCAGCTACAACAGAGAAGATGCCATAATCATTTTGCCCTAAGATAGACAAGATCAATCGTGTAGAATACAACGACAAACACACATTGATGATGGTGCGTGTGTATTGTGCAAAGGTATTTACTATGATACGTTGTGAATTGGTCATCCGTGTTTTAGTTTCCTCTCATGTTCTTCAAACATGTTTTTAGAGAGTCAGTCCAATAGGGAACTGCCACGCCAAAGGTGTCTTTTATTTTCGTTTTATCTAGTACGGAGTATGCAGGGCGTTTAACGGGAGATGAAAACTCGCTACTGTGGCATGGTTGGATGTCGCAAGATGTTTGGCCACTATATTCTGCAATCATCTTGGTGAAGTCGTACCAACTACATACTCCCTCATTGCTATAGTGATATATGCCCTCGTTGCCCTCGTACTTGCGTTGGCTTATGATCTGGTAGATCGCCATGGCCAGATCGTATGCATACGTAGGAGTACCTACCTGATCAAACACCACCTTCAGCTGTGGCTTGGTGGCGGTCAGATGGAGCATCGTCTTTACAAAATTCTTGCCGAACTCGCTATACAACCATGCAGTACGAATAATGATGTGATGACATTCTGATGCTAGAATATTCTGTTCTCCCTCTAGTTTGGTTTGTCCATAGACGCCAGTAGGTGTCCCTTTTTGTTCTTCTTTACAGGGGGTGTTGTAAGGATCTCCACCGAACACGTAGTCTGTGGAGATATGTACGAGTAGTCCTCCCACTTCTTTCATCGCCAGTGCTAAATTCTTAACGGCAGTAGCATTCAGCAATCTGCACATGGCCTCGTCAGTCTCTGCCTTATCTACGTTGGTATATGCAGCGCAATTGATGATGCATCGTATGTCATGTTCTTTGACAATAGTTTGTATTGCCTCTAGGGATGTAATGTCCAGTAGGGTGGTCTGTTGCCCATCTACTTCCAGCACGTCAGTAAAAATGTATGTGTCGTGGCTCGTGCGAGTCACAATGCGCATCTCGTTGCCGAGTTGTCCGTTAGCTCCTGTTACCAATATATTCATTCTAGCAATTCTCTTTATATATGAATGGCGAATCAAACTCTGCAAGTTTCAGATGTTTGGTGTCTTTTTCACTCAATAATGCTTCTTTCATATCTAGTCCCCAATCGATACCTAGGGTTTCATCCATAATGGATATTCCTCCATCTGCTTCTGGGTGATAGAAATTATCACACTTGTATTGAAAGACAGCACTCTCACTCAGTACAGCAAATCCATGAGCGAATCCTTGCGGAATGAAGAATTGGCGATGATTCTCTTCTGTGAGTAGTACCGCAACGTGTTGACCATATGTGGGACTGCCTTTGCGTATATCAACGGCTACGTCTAACACTTTGCCCCGTACGCATCGTACTAATTTGCTTTGTGCATAAGGTGGACGTTGGAAATGCAGTCCGCGCATTACACCGAACTTCGACATACTTTCATTGTCTTGTACGAAATGTATGTCTCCCACTTTCTCCTTGAACTCTCGCTCAGAGAAACTCTCAAAGAAATAACCACGTGCATCGCCAAAAACTTTGGGCTCGATAATGTACACGCCTTCTATGCTTGTTGTGATAACTTCCATAGTGTCAATCCAAATAATCTGCTCCTGACTGTTTTACATCTTCAATCACCTTTAGCAGATATTGTCCGTATTGATTCTTTAGCATTGGTTGTGCCAACTCACGCATGCGCTCTTCTGTGATCCAACCTTGACGATATGCAATACCCTCAAGGCATGCCACTTTTAAACCTTGGCGTTTTTCCAAAACTTCAATGTATGTGCTAGCTTCGGATAACGAGTCATGTGTGCCCGTGTCTAGCCATGCAAAACCGCGTCCTAGGGTCTGCACTTTCAGTTCACCGTCTTTCAGGAATTCTTGATTGACAGTCGTAATCTCGTATTCACCACGAGCTGAAGGTTTGATGGTTGCCGCAACATCTACTACCTTGTTGGGATAGAAATACAATCCCACCACTGCATAGTTACTTTTTGGTTGAGCAGGTTTTTCTTCGATACTTAAACAATTACCCTCTTTATCAAACTCTGCCACGCCGTAACGTTCGGGATCGCTCACCCAATAACCAAAGACAGTAGCTTTCTTGTCTTCTTCGGCAGCACGGACTGCTTCTTTGAGCATGCTAGTAAAACCGGAACCGTGGAAGATGTTGTCACCCAAAACGAGGCACGCGCTATCGTTTCCGATAAACTCCTTACCGATGGTAAAGGCTTGAGCCAAACCATCAGGAGAAGGTTGCTCGGCATAACTAAAGTGTACTCCATAGTCGCTACCATCACCTAGCAGACGTTTGAAACCAGGTAAATCATAGGGTGTTGAAATAATCAATATGTCACGAATTCCAGCTAGCATTAGCACGCTGATAGGGTAGTAAACCATTGGTTTGTCATAGATAGGCATCAATTGTTTGCTTATGCCTTTGGTGATAGGGTACAAACGTGTACCTGAACCTCCTGCTAATACGATTCCTTTCATGATTGGTTTTAATGATATGGTGTTCTACTAAGGTTGTTTACAATATCTGATTGGTGTGATTCTTGGTGTCTACTTTATCAATAATCTGCACTACTATGCCATTCTCGTCTATTACGAATGTCTTGCGAAGTGTACCGATGCAAGTCTTGCCGCACATCTTTTTCTCTCCCCATGCTCCGAACGCTTGTAGCATTTCTGTACTTGGGTCGGATAGCAACGGAAATGGTAACTGCTGTTTAGCAATGAAGTTTTGGTGTGATTTTTTGCTGTCTTTGCTTACGCCAAATATTTGATATCCAGCTTGCAAGAAGCGCGTATAGTTATCTCGCAGATTGCATGCTTCCGCTGTGCAACCAGGAGTGCTATCTTTGGGATAAAAGTAGATAATTGTTTTTTTCCCTAATAATTGTTCGTGAGTGACGCAGTTGCCGTCTTGGTCTTCCACTGTGAAAGGTGGAATCTTATCGCCTATAGTTAACATAGTTAGTCCCTTTTAAAAATATCTCGTGTGTACACTTTTTCTTTCACATCTTCGAGGCATGCATCATAGCGGTTGGCAATGATGGCATGTGATTGCTCTTTGAATGTTTTTAGATCATTTACGACGAGCGAACCAAAGAAAGTGCTACCGTTGGGCAGAGTTGGTTCGTAAATGATTACTTGCGCTCCTTTTGCTTTTACGCGCTTCATGATACCTTGGATACTCGATTGGCGAAAGTTGTCCGAATTGGATTTCATGGTCAGTCGGAATACTCCGATAATGCATGGGTGTTCCTCTTCTGCATTATATTGACCATTATTATAATAGTCGTAATATCCTGCTTTTGCTAGTACTCGATCGGCAATAAAATCTTTTCTAGTTCGGTTGCTCTCTACAATTGCTTCAATCAAGTTTTCGGGCACGTCTTGGTAGTTGGCTAGCAGTTGTTTGGTATCCTTTGGCAAACAATACCCACCATAACCAAAAGATGGGTTGTTGTAGTGAGTACCAATACGCGGGTCTAGGCATACGCCCTCGATGATAGCTTGGGTGTCTAAGCCTTTCATTTCAGCGTAGGTGTCTAATTCGTTGAAATAACTCACACGTAGTGCTAGATATGTGTTGGCAAATAATTTCACGGCCTCTGCCTCGGTGAAGCCCATGTACAACGTATCTATATCAGTTTTGATAGCTCCTTCTTGTAATAATCCAGCAAATTGCTTTGCAACTTCTACCAATCGCTCATTCTGTAAGTCTGTACCTACTATAATTCGCGATGGGTATAGGTTGTCGTATAATGCTTTGCTTTCGCGTAGGAATTCGGGTGAGAAGAGAATGTTTACGGTGTCAAACTTCTTGCGTATGGATTCGGTGTATCCAACAGGGATAGTTGATTTGATAATCATGATGGCATGTGGATTTACATGCAATACCTGTTTGATTACGGCCTCCACAGCAGAAGTGTCGAAATAGTTCTTTTGGCTGTCGTAATTTGTGGGAGCAGCAATCACTACAAACTCTGCTTCTCTGTAGGCCGTCTCTGCATCCAAGGTTGCCGTCAAGTTCAGCTCTTTTTCAGCAAAATACTTCTCTATATATTCATCTTGGATAGGCGATTGGCGACGATTGATCATCTCTACCTTCTCAGGTAGAATGTCCACCGCTAACACGGTATGATGTTGCGCCAATAACGTCGCTATTGACAATCCTACATATCCCGTTCCTGCTACTGCTATTGTCATGAATTCTTAATTGAAATTCCTATATTCTTAATTCAAAATTACAATCTTCCGTCCACTACACTGCGATCTACAAAATCCTTAACGTCGAAGATGACGGCTCCTTGATCTTTGTATTTCTTGAAGTCGAAGGTCTTAAATTGGTTGTGGCTTACGCATGCAATCACAGCCTGATACTCCTTGTCAGGGTCGATGGCAGCAATCAATTCTTTTCCGTACTCGTGCTTCACCACTTCGTTGCTTGCCCAAGGATCGTAGATATCCACGTTGCAACCAAAGTCTTCCAACTCATCCACGATGCCAATCACTTTTGTGTTGCGGCAGTCTGGGCAGTTCTCTTTGAAAGTGACACCCAAAATCAGTACGTTGCTGTTGTTGATTTTATGGTCTTTTTTTATCATGAGTTTTAACACTTTGTCTGCGATGAATTTGGCAATTGAGTTGTTCACTGCTCGACCAGAAAGAATTACTTGTGGGTCGTACCCTAGTGCCTTCGCTTTGTGGGCCAAATAGTATGGGTCTACAGAGATGCAGTGGCCACCCACTAGGCCTGGACGATACTTCAGGAAGTTCCACTTGCTACCTGCTGCTTCGATTACATCATTCGTGTCAATACCCACGCGATCGCAAATCAAAGCCAACTCGTTCATGAATGAGATGTTCACATCTCGTTGACTGTTCTCTACGGCTTTGGCCGCTTCGGCTACTTTCATGTTAGGAGCTTTGTGAGTGCCATTTTCTAGAATTGAGTTGTACAATGCGTCTACCAAGTCTGCTACTTCTGGTGTGGAACCAGAGGTGATTTTCTTAATCTTAGTTAGGGTGTTAACTTTGTCTCCTGGGTTGATGCGTTCGGGTGAATAACCACAGAAGAAGTCTTGGTTGAATGTCATACCGCTAAATTTTTCCAATACGGGTACGCAGTCTTCTTCGGTACATCCTGGGTAAACGGTAGATTCGTAAATCACGATGTCCCCTTTTTGTAGTGTTTTGCCGATAGTCTCGCTAGCCTTAAGGAGAGGTCTCAGGTCGGGATTGTTGAATTCGTCAATAGGGGTAGGTACCGTCACGATATAGGTGTTAACCTGCTTGAGCTCTTCGGCGTTACAGGTGAAGGTGAGACCAATCTTCTTGGTGCTCTCGTATGCATCGCGTGCTTGCTTCATACCTACGAGGTCAGCCTCCAAGGTGTGGTCCTCACCACGGTTTAACTCATCCACGCGAGCTTGGTAGATATCAAAACCAATCACGCGGTATTTCTTGCCAAATTCAATGGCCAAAGGCAGTCCTACATAACCAAGTCCAATGACTGCAATTACTCTTTCTTTCACATTCATACTATTCTTTGTTCTTTTATCTTGATTCGAAGTTGATTGATGCTTAACTAGAATAAGCCCGCAAAGGTACTACTTTTTTTTTATATATGCAAGTAAATATAAATTATATTTACAATTCCGTATGGTTTGTGTGTTTTCTGTGTAAAAATGTTATAGTCGCTTGTGTGTATGTGTGAAATTTGTTACCTTTGCATACAAATTGCGTATATTGCGCTAATTTTGCTAATTTTTGAATAGCGGTATAGGCCGCACAGAACAATATTTATATGAAAAATTTCAAACTATGGAACGTGGTTTGCGGATGGCTTGTGTTTGCTATTGCCGCCGCTACCTATCTTTTGACGATGGAGCCAACTGCCTCTTTTTGGGACTGTGGCGAGTTTATTGTAAGTGCACATAAGTTGGATGTGGGACACCCACCGGGGGCACCATTTTTTATGCTTATGGGACATTTCTTTTCGCTTTTTGCTAGTGATACGGCTCATGTGGCTATATGTGTGAATGCCTTATCTGCTCTAGCATCGGCTTTTACTATTCTTTTCCTTTTCTGGACAATTACGGCTTTGGGGCGTAAGTTGATTGTCTCTGGTTCTTCCTCTCCTACTTCATCTTCTTATAGCCTTACGCAGGGTATTGCTCTCCTAGGTGCAGGTGTTGTGGGCGCTTTGGCGTACACCTTTTCGGATACCTTTTGGTTCTCAGCTGTGGAAGGAGAAGTCTATGCTCTCTCTTCGCTCTTTACAGCGGTAGTTTTCTGGCTGATTCTCAAATGGGATGAACAAGCAGATGAAGAAGGGTCTGATAAGTGGTTGATATTGATAGCGTATCTTATGGGTTTAAGTATTGGTACCCACTTGCTCAACCTCTTGACTATTCCTGCTATTGTATTGGTGTATTACTTCCGTCGTCATCAATTCTCATGGAAAGGTGTAATAGGAGCTTTTGGCATCTCAGTTGCCATCTTGGCGGTGATTCTCTATGGTATCATTCCTGGTGTTCCTACTATTGCAGGATGGTTCGAGTTGTTGTTTACTAATAAGCTTGGCTGCCCATTTAATACTGGTCTGGCTGTCTATCTTGTGATGATGGCAGTTGCCTTGGTATGGACCATTTGGGAAAGTTATTGTGTGATCGAAAAGGATGAGAAAATCAATACTCGTACGATTATCTCTTTTGTTCTTGCCATGGCTTTGACGGGCGTTCCATTCATCAAGGAGAGTGCTGTGATTGGTATTCTGCTAATAGGGGTGATGCTTGTGGTATTATTCATCAAGAAAGATGTTATATCGGCGCGCTGGCTCAATACGATTGCCATGATGGTAACTGTGGTGATTATTGGATATAGCAGTTACGCAGCCATCGTGATTCGCTCCAGTGCTGATACTCCTATGGACCAAAACTCGCCAGACAATGTCTTCTCGCTCAAGTATTATCTCAACCGTGAGCAGTATGGCGATACTCCTTTGTTCTATGGTCAGACTTACAACGCACCAGTCAAACTAGATATTAGAGGTAATATGTGTGTGCCTGTGGAGACTAAAGGGCATGCGCAATATGCTCCTGCTCCAAAGGTGGAAGGAGAAAAAGACCGCTATGTTATCACAGGTTACAAGAGTGGTTATGAATATATGGATGAGTTCAAAATGCTCTTTCCACGTATGCACTCCGCTCAGCAACATCATATTGATGCGTACAAATCATGGGCTGAAGTCAAAGGTAAGCGGGTGAAATATGACTATTGCGGACAACAGAAAGTGGATTACTGCCCAACATTTGGCGAGAACCTTCGATTCTTTTTCCGTTATCAAGTCAATTTTATGTATTGGCGCTACTTCATGTGGAACTTCTCTGGTCGTCAAAACGATTTACAATCATATGGAGACATCACCAAGGGTAATTGGATTACCGGTATATCGTTTATTGATAATGCACTATTAGGTGATCAATCCAAACTGCCAACCGAACTACGTGAGAATAAAGGACACAACGTCTACTATATGTTGCCTCTTTTGTTAGGTATTATTGGATTGGTATGGCAACTCTGCAAGCGGAATAATGCAGATGATCAGAAGCACGGTTTGCGCTCTTTCTCCATCGTGATGTTACTCTTCTTCTTGACAGGTTTGGCGATTGTGGTTTACCTCAACCAAACACCATATCAGCCTCGCGAGCGTGACTATGCGTACGCTGGCTCATTCTATGCTTTCTGTATTTGGATTGGTTTTGGTGTGATAGCATTGATAGATATGTTGCAAACCTGGATCAAGAGCGAGAAGTTGCGCGCTGTTGTGGCTGCGGTGATGGTTCTAATCACTTTGCTTGTGCCTATACAAATGGCTGCTCAAAACTGGGACGACCATGATCGTTCTAATCGATATTCCGCACGTGATTTCGGGGCTAACTACCTCAAATCATGCGAGCAAGAAGCTATTATTTTCTGCAATGGAGATAACGATACTTTCCCTCTATGGTACAATATCGAGGTAGAGGAGGAACGCAATGACGTACGCGCGTGCAATCTATCTTACTTGCAAACGGATTGGTATATCAGCCAAATGAAGCGACCTTATTACAACTCGCCAGGATTGCCTATTTCTTGGGAGGAAAAAGACTATATGCCTGGCCAAAATGAGATTGCTTGGGTAGAGAATCGTATCAACTCGCCCCTTGAGGTGAAGAAAGCATTCCAGTTCCTTCTGTCCAATGATCCACGTACCAAACGTGATGGTGAGAACTATATTCCTTCTGATCAACTATTTGTGTATTCTCCTGATAGCCAGATGATCATGTTTAAGAAGGCGCGACGCTTCACACGCTCAGAGATGATGGTGATGGAGATGTTGTCTACCAATGAGTGGAAGCGACCTATGTATTTTGCTGTTACTATCGGTAGCGACTATCACCTAGGTCTAGATCCTTATCTCGAACTCACCGGTATGGCTTATCGCATCACTCCAGAACGTAATTTCAGCGGAAGACATCGTGTGAATACAGCACTCATGTATGAGAATATGATGCACCAGTTCAAGTATGGTAATATGAATCTGCCAGGTATTTACATCGATGAGAATACTATGCGAATGTGTCGCACACATCGTATGATGTTCTCCGAGTTGGCCGAGGCGCTATACGACGAGGGACAACATGACAAGTGTCGTGAGGTGCTAGATTATGCAGAGCAGATGTTGCCAGGATATAATATCCCTTATGACTATACATCTGCTACTATGGCAGCTTGCTACTATAGACTCGGTGATATGGACAAGGCTAACACCATCATGACTAAGATTGCAGACAACTGTATGGAGTATCTCATGTGGGGGGCATCACTCTCCAAGGAGCAACGTATAGCAGCGCAATCCACCATTTCGCATCACAATGCGGTGATGAGCTACGTGTTGCAGAACTTCGAACGATTCCTCCAAAAGGAACTATTCAATAAGTACTACGAACTCTACCTGCCTTACGCTAGTAGATAAGAAACGAAAATAGTGTAACTATGAATACAAATTATATTCCAGTTTTGCTGCTGACGGGTTATCTCGGAAGTGGCAAAACTACTCTCCTCAATCGCATACTCCTCAATCGTCGTGGTATTCGCTTCGCGGTGATTGTCAATGATATAGGTGAGGTGAATATCGATGCGGAGTTAATCCAAAAAGGTGGAATAGTAGCCCAACAAGACGACAACCTAATAGCTCTGCAAAATGGGTGCATCTGTTGTTCACTTAAGATGGATCTCGTGGAGCAACTCCGCGATCTTTGCACTGCTACTTCTGAACCCCTAAACTCCTCAACTCCAGAACAACTATCAAAGTCTCGCTTTGACTACATCGTTATCGAAGCATCTGGGATTTGCGAACCTGCGCCTATCGCCCAAACGATCTGTTCCTACGATAGCCTAGTAGCCTCTTCGCCTAATAGCCTCATCACTTCATCACCTCAGTTGGATGCTGTGGTTACTGTGGTCGATGCATTGCGTCTTCGCGATGAGTTTATCTCTCAACTCTCATCGCTCAACGCTCAACACTTACCTACCGATGACCTCGCGTCGCTTGTAGTCGAGCAAATCGAGTTCTGCAACCTCATACTCTTAAACAAGGTATCAGAAGTCTCTGCCCATGACCGTGAGCAAATCCGTGCTATCCTGCGTGCTATCCAACCCAAGGCGAAGATCATTGATTGCGATTATTGCGATGTGCCTTTTGATGACATTCTTTTCACCCAACTTTTCGATTTCGAAGCCGTGGCCACATCTGCCACATGGATCCAGCGAGTAGAGGGCGAGGTAGAAGATACTCACCACCACACTCCTGAACATCACCATCACCACACTCCTGAACACCTGAACTCCTCCACTCCTGAACACCACCTTCACCACCATGAGTGCGATGACCCACACTGTCATTGTCATAATCATGGTGATGAATATGGTATCACCACGTTTGTCTATTATCGACGTCGACCATTCGACCTCGCTCGCTTTGACGAGTTTGTAGCTCGATATTGGGATAAGCATATTATTCGCTGTAAAGGCATGTGCTATTTCCAAGAGGAATATGATATGTGCTATTTGTTTGAGCAAGCGGGTCGTCAGTTCAACCTTAAGCCATGTGGTGCTTTCTATGCGACGATGCCTCAGGAAGAACTAATGCAACTTTTGGCGCAAGATCCTATGCTTCAGCGAGATTGGGACGAGGATTATGGCGATAGAATGCAAAAACTTGTTTTCATCGGACAGCATCTGGATCAACATGCTATCGAGCAAGCATTAGATGCTTGTTTGGTCTAAGCAATCTATTTGATAAATGCTATTTAAATAATTAATTATGAAGAAATTACTATCTATTTTCTTGGCTTCGATGCTGACTCTTGCGCTTTTCTCTGCGCCTCAGACTCGTTTATCGGTCATGTCGACTGCCAAGGCTGATGGGGCATTGACCTCTCATCAACAGAAGGCTATTCGCCTAATTAAGCTTGATCCATCTAAACGTGCTTCTAACACGCTGTCTGATGCGACTTTTGCTCCTTCTGCAAAACTCTCTATTCCGGCAGGTAAGAAAGCAACGGCGGAAGTGATTACTCTCAATGCAGATGCTTTCCTCGTAGGACCAGAGTATGAAGTTGCTTCTGGGGAATGGTATATTGCACTGGAAGCGCAAGGCTACACTTTCCGACTTTGCTGGTATGGCGAAGAAGATGATTTTACAGGTACTTATACTTTTGACGATATGAGCATGGATTATACCTGGGGGTGGTACCAATCATCGAGCCTATTTTACGAGATTTATTTGGCAGATATCACCATGACCATCAGTCAGCAGCAGGTAGGATGTCTCCAGCTTATCACCCTAGATGCTACTATCCTCGATATCGACGATCGTACCTACCAACTGCATGCCGAGCATAGCACCTATACCCCTAAGGCTACTATCCAGACATCGCTCAGCAATAGCACCGTAACTATGGATTTCGGCTATTTCCTCTTGCAAGGTGCTAACAGCGATATGTCTGTCACACTCGGTGTGATCTCCGATATCATCGAGGGCGAATACACCCATGCTAATTTCGATCCTAACTTTACCAGCATCACCTACAATGGAGTGAAGCAACAGCTACTCCAAGCCAATTTGCTGGTCTACCTCGCAGAACTCTCCGATGGATCGTTGGGCTATCAGGCGGCTTTGCATTTCATCAACCAAGATACGGTCTTGCACCAGGTCAATATGTTCGTTCCACTACCTCCTGCCAAGGATACCATCCTTGTGGAGTGCCACAACCTCTTCGTCGACGAGTCGTTTGCTGACTATGGATTTATGATGGTGGGTGGATCCAATGCCGACTACGATGTTTTCGCTATGTACGAGGATTTTGCTCCTGCCGAAGGTGTCTACGATAATATCGCCCTCACCATCACCGACAAGCTCACCTGGCTCGATGCTACTTCTATTCGTGGCTCTCTCACACTCACCGAGACCGCTGATGGATGGAAGGCGAATATCCAGGCTTATTGCGACGACTACAATTACTACTCCATCTACCTCGATTTCCAAGTGCCTGTGCCTACCGACACCGTCACCGTTACTTTCCCTACCAACGCACAAGCAAGCTTCCGTCCTGACCAACTCAATATGCTTCAGCTCATCCAGTATGCAGAGGACTACGAGGCTTCTATCACAATCTATAATACGGGTCTCGACGAGTCTTTCTCTGTCGACAATGTGATTCTCGATTATACCGAGTTCTACGATTGGACCATCGAGTCTAGCGTCGAGATCGCTGACGTCAAGGGACATCTCTCTCAGCGTGGCGATACTACTTTCATCCATGCTAACTATATTGGTTTCAATGCGGTTCTCTACGATGTCGAGTTCTGGTATACCGTTCCTACTCCTGTAGATACCGTGCAGATCGAGATGCCTGTCAAGTTCTCCAATTACCTCCAGGATGGCTACTATGTATTGTCTGCCTATACACCTGACTCGTCTATGTTCATCTCCCTCAGTCCGCTTACCGACCAAGTGGCTGGCACATTTGTCAACGATGGTCTCTTTGGTAAGTTCGGTGCCGAAGACGGACGCTACGACTTCTTCAATGGCAACACCTTTATATACATAGAGTCTGAGTGGCAAAACTATACCATCGAGAAGGGGCAACTAGATGTCAAGCATGCGGCGGATGGCACCATCACTGCCGAGGCTAAGTTCATTGCTCGCAATGGCGTATACTACCATGTCAAGATGACTTCTTTCTACAACAACCACCTCGATTACGATGAACCAGAAGAGATGATCGATCGTGTCTATACTACCAACGACAATGTCACCATCGAGGATCAGACCGAGAACAACGGATATATCTATCTAGCTCTCACAGCTGCCGATGGTTCTGATATGGCTGCATTCTTCTTCTTTGCTGAGGAGACTGACGAGGATATCGTAGTGCCAGTAGGCGTATATCCTATCGATTCTTCTGAGGAGTATGGTACAGTCTATGCCAACCCTGGTGTGCAGGGTGATGGCGTTTGGCCTTCTTATTACGCTCGTCTGTTAGATGGTACTGACATCGTCATTCCTCTTTGGTTGTTGGTGGGTGGTACGGTAGAGGTATCTAAAGATGAAGAGGGTCGTGCACGATTAGAGGTGAATGCCGTTAACTCGTATGGTGTATCTGTGCATATCCTTTACGATGCTACTGATACTGCTTTACAGGATGTTCCTTCAGCATCTTCGTCGGCTACCAAGCGTTTGCAAGATGGTCGTATGGTGATCATCCGCAATGGCGAAGCGTATTCGCTCACGGGTCAGTCTATCGCACGCTAATGCCTCATCGTATCTCTTTACTGCTCTTTCTGTAGCGGTATATATAGCAAAAGTGCTCCCGGATGGGAGCACTTTTCTATTGATTCATCCCGCAGGAATCTACAGGACTTCGGTTCCTTACTTCGTGAACGGTTATTCGCTGCGCGAATGAATAGTTACTTCGTGAATATTCATTGCGGCAATGGATTTCAGCCCAATGGGCTAATTGTTCAGCGGAGCTAATTATTTATCCCGAAGGGATAACTCTTCATTGCTTGCAATGGGTTTCAGCAAAGCTGTTTTTTCATCCCGCAGGGATCTACAGGACCTTCGGTCCGTCCTTTATCCGATATCCGAAAAATAATAGCTCGCTTTTCTTAGCGAGCTATTATTTTATCTTTATATCCAGCTACTATCGTTGCAAACGTATCTTTGTACTGTGCAGGTATAGGTTCTGCGGGTGGCGATTGCATTTTCAGAGGGTCGATTGGACTTCCGTTTTTCCAAACGCGGAAATCTAAGTGTGGACCAGTGCTAGAACCTGAACTACCGACATAACCTATCACTTCCCCTTGTTTTACATGTTTGCCTACAGTTAGACCTTTGGCATATTTAGATAGGTGAAGATAGGCTGTAGTATAGGTGGAGTTGTGCTTGATTTTTACGGTGTGTCCTCCTCCGCCTTTGTATTGCTTCATAGTTACTACGCCATCACCAATGCTTACTACTGGAGTACCCATAGGTGCAGCATAGTCTACGCCTGTGTGTGGACGCACTACCTTGTAAATGGGGTGCTTACGAGCGTAGGTGAATCCAGAGGAAATACGTTTGTAGTTGAGTGGAGCTTTCAGGAAGGCTTTGCGCAAACTATTGCCTTCGGCGTCGAAGTAGTTGGCTATTTTACCGCTTTCAAACCAATATGCTTCTTGCCACTTGTGTGCGTGGTAGAAGTGAGAAGCGTAGATACGTCCAATTCCAATGCGTGTGCTATCCACATATTGTTCGTCGTAGTATACACGGATAGAGTCGCCCTTTTGTAGACCAAAGAAGTCAATGGTCCACGCGTAGATATCGCTCAATTCTAGTGCCAATTCGGTCGGTAGGTTAGCGCCTGCCATTGCGTTCCATAGGCTAGATTCTATTACCACTTCTGCGGCACGGTTGATATGGGTGATGGGTTTCTCGTAGTAATCTACATATAGGCTATCAGCCATGTGTATCGCATAGGCTTCTCGGATGTTAGGTAGGTAGATGTAGTGCTGTAGTTGTTCTACACCTGCGGTATCGGTTTGGTAAAATGCATAATAGGTTTTCCCCGGGCGTAAAGAGCGTACGTCAAACATGTCTCGTGGCATCAGGGTGATGGCGCGTATTTGTTTGTTGGTAGCCCCCAAACGATTTAAGATTCCTCCTAATGTTTCTCCGTCTTTGACAATAGCAGTATCTATACGAAATGAATCTACGGCCAAACCATATTCATAACGAACAACAGGCTCTGGTGTTTGTTGTCCGTTATCGCTTTTGGCGCATGATGCCAATAGTGCTACCAATATACTTAATATGTATATATACTTTTTCAATTTCTCTAGCCTTTAACTTTTCTTCAGCGTAGCAATCTACAGGCCGCAGGCCGATCTATAGCACCAAAGGTGCGTTCTGCAGGACCTCTGGTCCGTCCTGTAGCAGCTCTGCTGCATTACACATTTTTCTTTGGATATTTTCTAAACCAAGAATTGATTTTTAGTTTCACTACTCCGAGGAGTGCTTCTGAGAAAATGCCACCAGACATCTTGCTAGTTCCGAGTACGCGGTTGATGAAGATGATAGGTACTTCTTGCAATTGGAATCCACATTTGTAGGCGGTGAACTTCATTTCTATTTGGAAAGCGTATCCCTTGAATCGGATCTTATCTAGTTCTATGGTTTCTAGCACTTCTCTACGATAGCATTTGAATCCTGCTGTGGTGTCGTGTATGGTCATACCGAGTACGATGCGTACGTACTTGCTGGCGAAGTAGGACATCAATACGCGTCCCATAGGCCAGTTTACTACGTTCACACCGCTGACATAGCGGCTACCAATGGCCACGTCGGCTCCATTATTCGCGCAGGCGTCATAGAGTTTGAGCAGGTCATCTGGATTGTGTGAGAAGTCGGCATCCATCTCAAAGATGTAGTCGTATTGATGTTCAATAGCCCATTTGAAACCGGTGATATAGGCTGTGCCTAATCCTAGTTTTCCGGAGCGTTCGATCATATGCAAACGACCTGCATAGGTGTTGGCTTGTAGATCTTTTACTATTTGTGCAGTGCCGTCGGGCGAACCATCATCGATGATTAGTACATGAAATCCTAAAGGCAGATTCATTACAGCGGTAATGATTGCTTGGATGTTTTCTTTCTCGTTGTAGGTTGGAATGATTACCAGTTTTGTATCCATATGCTTATGTATTTGCAGTCTCACTGCGTTTGAATTTCTATCGTTGCGTCTTCGTATCCTACTCTAAGATGAATACGGGACTAGCTGTTAGTCGATCTAGTGGTGTGACTTGTACGTCATCTCCAGGCATGATACCTTCGCTGAGGAGGATCTCTTTGATGGTTTCTAGTGCTATATTGGGGTCATTGTTCTCGTGACTTAGGTGGCAGAGCATCACGTTTTTCATGCCGCTATGCCAAGCTTGGGCAATGAGGTTGCCACATGTCACGTTGCTTTGGTGACCCTTGGGGGATAGAATGCGCTCTTTGAGATAGGTGGGGTAGGGACCATTCAGCAGCATCTGTTCGTCGTGGTTGGCCTCGATGATCAGGTGGTTGGCGGTGCTTAAATAGCTTTCCATGATGGGATTGGGTTCTCCGCAGTCGGTGACGAGTACCACTCGTTGCCCTAGATAGTCAATCACGTATCCTACGCATTCGGACGAGTCGTGTTGCACTTCAAAGGTGTTGATGCGCATACCGTTGAGTTCCCATTCTACGCCTTTCTCAAAGTATCGTTGCGATGTTCTCAGTTTTTCTCTCACGCCATAGTTGCGGTCGATACCATTGTGTATGGTGCGAGTGGAGTAGATAGGTAGGTGTACTCGTTCGCCCAAGGTACCTACCGCGCGTATATGGTCTGCGTGGTCGTGGGTAATGAGTACGCCCATAATATTAGCGTAGTCCAATCCCATATCTCGAAGATTCTTTTGTATAGTGCGTGCAGAGATGCCTGCATCAATCAGGATCCCCCATTTGGAGGTGCCTAAGTAATAGCAGTTTCCGCTGCTGCCGCTAGCAAAACTTCTGAATATGAGTTGGTTGTCTGTCATTTGTCTTGTCCTTGTGTTCGCACAAACACGTATGAGCGCAAAATACCGCTACAAAGGTACAACAAAAAATGCACATATGCAAGCAAAGCGAGCATTTTTTTGAAAAAAGAGTAGATTATCTATTGAATCAACTATTTACAGCCACATCAGATGCTTGCATATGTAAGTGGGTTGTAAATAGTTGATTCAGAAGGCAAAGCCGTCTTTTCAAACAAGTGCGAGCTGACTGGAGTATGTGCTGCATTTTGCGACAGTAGATAGAAAAAGCAGCACCATTGGGGTGCTGCTGTAATGAGTGTTTTACTAACTCTTTGTGGGTGAACTGCTTGGGTGGCTGTTGTGTTTTCGAATGTCAATGACAATCCATGCCTGATAGTAGTAATCTACGTCACATGTTTTAGCTTCAAACAGATGGTCATTTAGTTGGTTGATCTCGTGGTAGATAGCAGGAATCACCATTTTCCCGTTGGAATCAATCACGCCAACTTTATCACCTATATGGTATCTGAAGTAGCCTGTGGGGGATTCGTAGTTGTAATCGTGTGGAAGGAACATCGGTTTGTAGTCTTCGGTGCTACAAAATGGATTGATGACTTTACCAGATGCGTCTAGTTCTACCATCACACCCTCTTTGGTAGCTAAGAGGTTGACTCCGTCGTACCATATCTCTTCGTAGTATAAGGGGAGGATGATCTCTCCTGCCAGGTTCATCAGGCCATACAATTTCTCATCTTGGAAGATGCGTACTCCTAGGTCATTTCCTGCCCAGATGCAGTCGTAGATGGTGTCTACCACTAGTTGACCTTGCTGATTGATCATTCCGCATTCGTTCTTGGAGTTGGTGATGACGCAATAACCATCATGGAAGGCGTAGCCAAAACGATTAATAGCATACTTACTAGTAGGGTATTGGCATGGAATAACTTCTTGTCCTGAGCTATTGACAAATCCAATCTTGTAATCTCGACAAACGGCAGCTAGTCCTTCTGAGAAGTTCCAAGCATAATCATATTGACCGTCGATGACTATATCACCATTATTGAGATTGATATAACCACGTTTGCCCTCCATGTCGCAAAATACGGTTAGTGAATCTCCTTCGCTGACGCCGAGTGATACCCAATCCATCTTGGGGGTGACGTATCGCCTAGAATTTTGGTTGTAGATGCGCACATACTCGCGGTCAGGGTAGGCGTAGTCGAGTCGCAGCGAATCGTTAAATGTTCTTTGGTAAAACCACTTTTTGTCATTTTGTCGTTCTTCAATCGCGAAATAAGTGTGTGTGATACCAGAAATGGCGATACCTAATCCGATGACCAAGCTTAGCACAGTTAGGAATTTCTTCCGAGGTTTAGTTTGAGAAGTTTTCATAGTGTAGTTATTTTAGTTATACTGATATAGTTTATCATTATAATTTTGGGGTAAGGTAGAAGTTAATGGCAACAATCAGGTGTTGTTTCAAATTCTGGTGCAAAGGTACTGCGAATTTTGTATGTGTGCAAATAACAGCAACGTTGCTGCGAAATCTTTCTCTCAGAAGAAAAAATCGTAGCAACGTTGCTGAACTTTGTCAATATCTCTATATATTCTCTATAGCATTACCTATTTCTCTAGGATATTTAATATTATTTTAGCTTCTTCTTCGCCTTGCTCTGCGGCTTTGCGCAACCAGTATATGGCTTGGCTTTTGTTTTGTTCAACACCCTGTCCTAGCGCGTAGCAAGTTCCCAATCTGCATTGTGCGCACCTCTCTCCCTGTTTTGCCGAGAGAGTAAGCCATTTGACAGCCTGAGTATAATCTTGTTCCACTCCTTTACCATCATAGTAAGCTGCTCCCATAGCACTTTGTGCAAAACTTAAACCTTGTTCGGCTGCTGTGCGTATCCACTGTATAGCCAATGACATATCTTGCTTTACTCCCGTTCCCTCTGCGTAGCAGTTGCCTAAATACCACTGTGCATATACTTCGCCTTGCTCTGCCGATTTCTGAAACCATTTTACTGCCTGTTGATAGTCTTGCTTTACGCCTTCACCATTGTAGTATGAAAAACCAAGATTGAATTGCGCCACGGCATTTCCTTGTTCTGCGGCTTTTTGCCACCAGTAAACGGCTTGAGCATCATCTTTGCTTACACCATGTCCTCTATCGTAACATAGTGCCACATATGATTGTGCCTCCGCGTGTCCCTGTTTGGCAGCTTTGTTATACCAAAAGAAGGCTTGTTCGTGGTCTTGGGTGCTTCCCTTACCATTGTAGTAGCAATGTGCTAATTGACATTGTGCTTCGGCATCGCCCTCTTCTGCGGCTTGGCGATAAGAGTCTACTTGCGAACTACATCCTACTAATCCAAGTAGACCAATTATTAAGACTGATAATAAATGCTTTTTCATCTTGTCTATTTATTAATAACTGTATTGTTATGTGTAATGTTGTGATGATAAATTCTATTTGCGAAATGTATATTGGAATGTAGTCCAAGCAGATCGGCTTAGTTCTCGAATAGGGGAGACTGAAGTATTCCATAAGATAACATGAAACATGTAATTGCCATCTTGGGATATATGTAATTCACGATATGGCATAAACAATGTAAAATCTTCGTATAAGGTATTATCATATGGTGGGGTAAAACTTTCTCCAATGGACACGTTGCCTTTTACTGTAGTGTATTGGCCATTCGTATCGATTAATGCCGTACCTGATTCTGTATAGAAGTATGCTGCGAGTTGACATTGCTTTGAGTTCAAATTGTAGGTGTTCATATTAACATGTATCCTCATTCCGCTTACACCGTTTTCATATGCTGCATGGTCTACCCATATTTTGTTTATTTTAGCTGACGAAGTGGAGGAATATGTGAATTTTACCCAATCAGATTCTGCGAGTTGTTTTCCTGACGAGATACTCATATCCCATAATATTACATAGAACTTGTAATTACCATTGGATGTGTGTAACTCTTCGTATGGCATGAATATTTTGTAGTCTTCATATAGGGCGTTATCATATGGTGGGGTGAAATTTTCTCCCAAGGACACCTTGCCGCCTGCTGAATTGTATCGCGCATTCGTATCAATTAATGCCGTACCTGATTCTGTATAGAAGTATACTGCGAGTTGACATTGCTTTGAGTTCAAATTGTAGGTGTTCATATTAACATGTATCCTCATTCCAGCTTTGCCGTTTTCGTAGATATTCTCTTCTACCCATACTTTGTTTATTTTAGCCGAAGACGCAGCTGTAGTATATGTATTAGTTCCTTTTACAATGCTTTTAATTTTTCCACTTTGATAAATACTCATCTCTAGTGGAATAGAGTATTTTAGAACAGAGGTGCTTGGATTTACATTGTCGTCATACACATACAACGTATACGATATCATACAAGTATTCCCGCTATTGCTTTTTACGTTCATTTCTTTGGGAACAAACTTCAGCAACATATTTCTTTTTCGCTCTGGGTCAGATAGAGAAGTTAAATATGTGGAGATAATCACTCCCTTGGTCTCAGGTAAACCTCCTAGCTTTATTTCAATATCAGGGTAAATATAACCTGTATTATCAATGTGCATAGAGGATATTCTTCTAGCCAACTCAGGAGAATCATTATCGATAGAAGCATAGTTCGTCAGCATTTGGTAATATCGATTGACCAATTGTATTGCTTCGCTGTTTGTTATAGCAACTGCACGCGAGGATAGCAATACAATGATTATAATATGTATGATTCGTTTCATATGTTTTATAATAGAAGTGGTTCTATACAAACTATATTCCCATCTTTAAGTTTCATTTTATTGTATACTGAGTAGATTATCTCATTGTTTTCGTAAATGACGAGTTGATATTGCATTTCCATCACATTTTGTCCAATTCGTGTAGGCTTTATATCTCGCACGCTAAATTTTAGCGAATGATTGGTGGATACGTAGTCTGCCAATGAAAATAGATATTCTTTGATTGAAACAAAGGTTTTGTTAGATTTACAATGCATGATATCATCTACATCATTATATAGATGGGCAATGCCAAATACATAAGGAGTGCTAGTATTGATAAATAGACTTTGAATGCTTCGTGCCAAGGACAAATTATACGGGTCGTTGGCATACGATGATAGCATTCTATAGAAAGTGCAGATAGTACTTTCTGCAGTATTCAATTTATCATCTTGAGAGTCTAGAACGTCCCTCTCAGTGCGACTGTTAGTGGGTGTAGTGCGTTCTATTCTATATATTAAATATCCTGCGTTTCTCTCGTCTCTCGTAAATTGTTTGACGTAAAAACGAAAACCTTTTACACTTTCAAAACAATAAATCAATTCTTTTACATGCTGAATCTGAAGTAATCCATTATACACCAATGCGTTAAATACACTCAGTCGATCTACTGTATAGTCGTTCTTGCTATAGAGAACGATGTTGGGATAATTAATAGTAGTGATTGGATTCAGAGACATAAAATCAACATCATTATCGGTCGGCAAAATACGCAATCTATCGGATTTGGTCTTTGGGGTTAGTTCTAGAATTTTACCATTTGCATCTACAATGCTCCACTTATAAATGTCGGATTTTACTTGTTCTGTTTTTAAGAGTAGAGTAATGCTATCTTTCTTTTCTTTGAATAGTACTTGGCATGTGGCCAAAGCACACCATGTGGAGTCCTGAAAACTAATTTTTACATTTTGTTCTTCTATAGCATGGATGAGTGAATCTGCCAATCCTTGGTTGGAGTAGTATGCTTCTTTATCAAACAGTAATACACGATTATCAAAACGCCACATGCTATCTTGCTCGGGGGTAAGCAGTACATTCTGCAGATTGAAGCGAAGCATAAATTCGTCCATCACTTTGATGTTATAATCAAAATGATCAAATTCTGCATCTCCTACGTACGAGATTTGGGCACACAAACTTTGTGCGACTAATAATAGAATCAATGTGTATTTCTTCATGATAAATCTTAGTTTACTTCTTTTTTGGGGACTATTGTGTAGAATCAACTTTTACATCACCTAGCAGAACAGAAAAATGACCACTAGATTCGCGTTTGATATGTACCGTAACACTTTTTTTAGTTTTATCTCTATATACGACCAAGTCTCCTTTATATCCTTGGAATACTTGGTAAAAAGATACGGTGGCTACATATTCGTTTTCTGTTACTTTCTTTATTCCACCATCTGCCAAATAACATTTAGAACTCTTGAATACAATCTTCGTGTATTGAATATCTTTTAGGCGTTCTAGATATTTTCTAATAAAATAACTGTTGATGGAGCCCCTCGTTAAGGATGATACTTCTATACGGGGAGCATAGATAATGATGTTTCCTTCGTTATCGTAGGTGTTGTCACCGCGTCCCACAAATAGATCCATACATGCATCGATATGATAATCTTTAATACTGTCTGGATTCTCTTTTCTAGCGATGAATCCGAGATGCTTGGTAAAAGCTTTTACTTGATGCGCGCATTGAGTGTTAATCGTTTCAATCACCTCACGTTCTAGGTTAGGATCGCTTGTTATGTTCTCGGCGAACAATAACATACTGCAGCTGAAAATGGCTACAAAAACTAATATAATCTTTTTCATAATAGTATGTCAATTTATTAGAGAAATATTATCTTATTCAAAATCTATCTCTTCATCTTCAGAAACTAGGTAGATCTCGTGTACTTTTAGATAGGTCAACTTGTTGTTATCGCTTTTTTTCTCCTCCAAGATGGATATATTGGCTAGGTCTTCTTCTGTAGCAATGCGCAAGATATATTTATCTACTGTGGTAGATAGGATAACGGTTTTACCATCTTTTCCTACAACTTCCACTTTTGCTCCTTGTTCATCAAAGTATTTTGAACGGACAATTCTGCCTTTTGCGATTCGGTCGGCACCGGTTGAGTTACGCCAATCTGCCACTTCTATCAAGGATTGCTTTAATGTCGTTGCTTTAGGTTTGTGGTTATCCACCTTAGGCGCATCTTTTAGATCAATCTCATAATATGGTGTTTGTGTATATCGTTCCCCATGGTAGATACATTCTCTTGTTTTGCTATAATTATAAGTTCTTGTACGTACTGTGGATAGCAATCCTTCCCATGATGAGTAGTACGCTTTGCCATCTACGAGTTCTTGAAATGTTTCGTTCAAATTTTTTTCAAGAAACATACCTAATGGGTATCCGCTATTGGTACACCACCCATATTGCCCTTTTACACTGGCAGTAAGTATGACACTTCCTCTTTTAGATAAGAATAAATTTTTTATTGCATTTTCTCCACCTCGTTCATCTCTAGCCGTCATGTCCATCATTGTGATTTTTTCTTTTGTAGACAAGGTTGGACTATAACTGTTGCAGCAATCACCGATCACCAAACAGAAACGTGGATTCTTTTTCATAATCACATTTCTAACGTTCTCTAGATGGTAGTAGTCGTTTTCGTTTCTATATTGCGCTCCTTTGGGTACTGCTAGACACATCTGTGGGAAATTTGACCAATCGTTTACTCCTCTACTACCATGTCCTAAATATATAAAGACGACTACATCCTCAGGTCCACATGATAAATTATTGAGAACTTGAATCAAATTCCTGCGATTACACTCATAACCTGCCATGTCTATCTGTGGGGCACTCACATAGGACAAACCTAATGCAGTCTCAATACTTGCAATCAAGTTCATGGTATAATAATCATGACTCGCTTTGGCTGCATTTCCAATACTCTCATCTTGAGTATCGCTAAAAATTATTGTATGAAATGTTTGTGCATTTAGCGTCAGAGTACATAATACACAACATAGGATAAAGAACTTTTTCATAACTCATCAAAATAAATTAAGGTTTAAAAAATGTTGGATACTTTCATTTTGTAGGTGTTGTTGGAAATACAACAAAATCAGCCTTTCATAATCATACTTGAAATATGACTTAGTTCCATCTTCGTGGATTATATACATATGACCTCCCGTGAAAGAAAATATTGCATCTACACGTTTTTCTGCTTTGGTAAAGCACAAGGCAACATCTGGAATAAATGGAGATTTCACCCGTACGCCATCTGGATAATACGTAGATCTATCTGACAAAATGAGCAAGATAGGTGTGATTTCTGCTTCTGATAGTGTTCCAAAATCACGCACAATATAGGCTCCATGAAGCATTGGTTTCGCTATCGAATCGATGTTTAATGAGTCGATAGTAGTTGGAGGTGTGGCTGTGCTAGCATTTTTTAAAGAATCTATTGGGGTATTAACGGATAATTCCAGCAGAACTATACTATCTGCTTGAAAAATGATGTCTGCGATAGAATCTCCTAATAAATGTTTTACTGAATCATCTACTGCGATTGTGAATTCTTTGGTTTGGGGACGATTCATGGTGGTAGAACATTGCTTGCATCCTGCGCAACTACAACTTAGTAGCAATACGAGAGCTGAGGCTACAAATAAAAAAGTTTTCATTTTCATAATGTATTGTTTTAATGTGATTCTCAAATTTTCTGCAAAGGTAGGTATAATTTTATTGGTTTGCAAAAAATAGCAAGATTGTTGCTAGTCATCCGTTTATAGTGATACTAATCGTAGCAACGTTGCTGATCTTTGTCAATGTCTCTATATGTCCTCTATAGCATTACCTATTTCTCTAGGACATTTAATATTATTTTAGCTTCTTCTTCGCCTTGCTCTGCGGCTTTGCGCAACCAGTGTATGGCCTGGCTTTTGTTATGTTCAACACCCTGTCCTAGCGCGTAGCAAGTTCCTAATCTGCATTGCGCGTTGCTCTCTCCCTGTTTTGCCGCGAGAGTAAGCCATTTTGCAGCCTAAGTATAATCTTGTTCCACTCCTTTCCCGTCATAGTAAGCAGCTCCCATAGCACTTTGTGCAAAACTTAAACCTTGTTCAGCTGCTTTGCGTGTCCAATGTATAGCCAATGACATCTCTTGCTTTACTCCCCTTCCTTCTGCGTAGCAGTTACCAAGGTACCATTGTGCATATGCTTCGCCTTGCTCTGCCGATTTCTGAAACCATTTTACAGCCTGTTGATAATCTTGCTTTACGCCTTCACCACGGTAGTATGAAAAACCTAGATTGAATTGCGCCACAGCATATCCTTGTTCTGCGGCTTTTTGCCACCAGTAAACGGCTTGAGCATCATCTTTGCTCACACCGTGTCCTCTATCGTAACATAGTGCCACATATGATTGTGCCTCCGCGTGTCCCTGTTTGGCAGCTTTGTTATACCAAAAGAAGGCTTGTTCGTGGTCTTGAGTGGTTCCTTCACCATTGTAGTAGCAATGTGCTAATTGACATTGTGCTTCGGCATCGCCCTCTTCTGCGGCTTGGCGATAAGAGTCTACTTGCGAACTACATCCTACTAATCCAAGTAGACCAATTAATAAAACTGATAATAAATGCTTTTTCATACTATGTTGTTTTTGATGTTTAACGCTGCAAAGTTAGTGCTTTTTTTTCGACATATGCAATAGTACAGCAGAAAATCGTTTGCTGCTGTACTCTGTATTGCTCAGAACATGGTGCCTGCTATTGATTTCCTACGGTAGGTTTTAGTCTGAACCCCTCTGCTTGCATTGCATCAAACCATCCTTTATCTATATGTGGATGGTTTGAAATGTTGCTTTCCTCCCACGCACGTATTAAGGTATTATAATAATGCTCCATTTCGCTATCAGGTAAAAAATCAAGACAATATGGAATGACGCAACCATCTATAACTGAGATGATTATACGTTGTTTAAGACTCTCATTATCTATGAATGATAATACAGGAGACAAACCTTCTTTTTGACTTAGGAGATCAGCAATCTTTTCTAATTTAGACTGATAATCTGCATTTTGTCTATAACCTATAATAGTCAAATTCTTATAAATGGCATTTTCAACGGCCACTCGTTCTCCACCGTGGTTTAGGTATTGTGAACGACCATTAACTCGCAACCAAGTTGCATCTAAATTCTTAATTCTAGCCATCATTTCATCACATTCCTTTTCAGGTAGATTGTTGATTATGTCTACGATATGTACATTTTTATACTCGATTGCTTTGGGAAGATTTTCTGTATATGTGAGTATTTTTTTGCGAAGAGTGTCAGAGTCAATATCTAATAATGAGTGACCATCTAGAGTTTCTACAAAGTTAGCTACTGCTACATCTGAATCATCCACATGTATGTTTGTACGCTCTTGGCTAGAAAGATCGAATTCAAATACTTTCGCGCTGCTACTAATTTGCATCTTAACAAGATCCGTGTCGAGAGATTCAACAATATGTTTCAAGTTACCGTTTAATTTCTCCAATTGTTCGCTCAACTCTTCTGCTTGAATAATCAATGTATTGAAGATGCTACTTGCAACTTCGCGACGCTTAATTTCGTAAGATAGTTTCAGTATTTCACGGGCAGGGTAACTTACTAACATCTCTAGCAATGCTTGATTCCTGTCTGCACAACGAATGGTTAATATACCACGCCTCTCTGCTATGTAATTATTGTAAGCTTTACTCTCAAATGCATCATCACGCTCTAGTTTTTGCCTAGTTAGAGACTCTACCTCTGAATCCAGTTCAGTTTTGAATTTCGCGCAGTAAACTTTAAATAGTTTCACAAACTTGAGAGCATTACCGACAGCTGCATTTTCTTTTAACAAGGTTTGTACTTTTTCATTCAATTGGGTTTTGAAGTCATCAAGTAAATTAGCAATTTGTTTCTCAGTAGGGAAGTGGGCGAGATTTGTCAAATATTTTTGGCATTCTTGCTTGTTTGCTTCATCGGAATTAGCTTGATTAATATAAGGCAATTGGATAGATTGGATTGTATTGGGAGCACAAATAGTATCTATAAGTTGATTTGCTCCGTAACTATTATCTTTATGCAAACCGACTATTTCCATCCAATTCGTCACTTCATTTTGAAAGTCTTCTTCTTTGTGCATTTGATGAATTAAGTGATGTGCGGCTATATGTGCGTATATTTTTGCTAACTCGTCCCCTTTATACACTATTTCGTATATGCCTAAACTTTGTACCCAACCTTTTTTATTTAGGACATTCCATAGACCTGTTGTATGACTATAATTTAGAAGATCTTCTATTCTTGTAAAGTATTCGCCAATGAAGTGTACAGAGTACAATGCCAGTCCAAGCATTTCATGTTGCATAAATGTGGTTGGAATAACGGAATTGGAAGATGATTTGTTATCAACAATAAAATAATTGTCAAAAACAGAAGATGTAAGTGTGTATGTGTGTCCTCCTACTTCAAATTTTATCGGTTTTGCATTTGTAGCAGAAAATAAATAGTCAAGCTCAATAATAGAAGCTATACCATTGAACATATAATTGTAGTTACTACGCTTACATGTAGGATCCTTATCTAAAAAGAAGTTGTGTGTCACACCAAAACCGTATAAATTTACATGAGATCCGTACATTTCTTTAATTGCGACAGCAACAGAAATGAATCCACCGGAACCAGTGCCTCCAGCCAATGAATTTACCATATAAATATTTATAGGGTAGTCTGGTGATAATTGTGATGCATTTCGCATTCGCTCAACAACCGAACATAACTTCTCCTTGATCCTCTGTATATTATAATCCATAATGAGACGTCCATTCGTTCGTACACTAGTAGGAGACATATTTATCCCTGATATACCAGGAATATATATATAATTTCTTTCGTGCATCCATTGAAATAGTCCGCGATTTTCACGACCTATCATATAGTGCTGCGCGATGTCATTGGGAGTATTTGGGCATAAATTTATGTAGTCCATGCCGGAATTAATGTTTATTCCTATCGTACGATCAAACCCTGTGTCAAGTCCTACAAATGCAATTGTTGGTGGAATATTACCTATTCCATACTCTTTCTCAAACCGGTACTTAATATTGATGAGGGTTTTAATTCCAGTACCACCAATACCTAAATAAATAATTGGTGTTAAATAAGCAGTTGGTTTCATTTTGATAAATGCCCTAAAGAATAAATTATATCTCAATTTCGTCTACGTCAAGTTCGTGCAAACGGAACATCACCAACTTATGAACTGAAGATGAAGATACCACAGATACATTGGTGATGGCATCTTGGATTTTATGTTCAAAAGTATTAAGTTTAGTTTCATCTTCAGCATGCACAAAAATGACTCTCTTATTGTAACAAGCTTCATCTAGCAAGTTATATCGAACAAACAATTCCGACTTGCGTGTCAAATCTTCAAATAATGAACGAATGTCTGAAAAATCATGTCCCAAATACGGATAACGAGAAACTTGTTTAAGATTAATTATGTAATCTGCTAAACTAAATGACTCAAAATATTGATTAATCTTTGCTAGCAAACTATTCTTGATACTCTTCTGCACAAGTACTATACCCTCCTCACTAGCTTCGTAATTATCTATAAATCGCCATAGGTTTTGCTCTTCAATAATCGCTTCGCTTCGTGAGTTGAAATAAGAATCCAATACGTCATTCTTGATTAATGATACAAAAGGAGCCTTAGATACTGCCTGCATTTTTTGATGTATCTCGCACGTGGTTTCATACCACTGTTTAAGATTTAGAATAAAATGCATTAAAGCACTACACCTATTCTTTACTTTTGTATTCACATTGAATAATTCATCTATCATCTTACCGGCCAAACGATATTTTGCCGTAAGGAGTTTGATGCATTCTTCTATATCTATAATTTCTTGACAAAGCTTTTTATGCTTTTGATTGAACCGTGCCTCTAGAGCTGATCTCTTTTTTATTCGAATAATCACAAACAATATCAGCGCCAAAATGAGCGTGATGACAGATACAGAAGTTGTATATATGACATGATTCAAATCA
The DNA here is from genome assembly GCA_045612045.1 of Paludibacteraceae bacterium. GTDB lineage: Bacteria > Bacteroidota > Bacteroidia > Bacteroidales > Paludibacteraceae > Colicola. Next base: position 46,004 of record JAZKYJ010000023.1, read on the forward strand.
GTCTTGCTGAGTAGCCAACCTAGAATAATAGTTAGTGTAATTATTCCCAATCCGATTAGTACACCATACACAGTAAATTGTTTGTGCATCTTTACCCTCACAGTTTTCTCATTTAGACATTTCTTCTTTTCTGCATCTAGTTCCTGAATGCGCAACTCTCTATGATTGATAGCAGCTTTCTGGAAGCGCGCACGTTTATTTGAGTCTTTTGACAATGCCATAGTAATGCTCTCATAGTAAGTAGTGAGAAGATGATTACGATGCTCTAGTGCCTTCAATTCAGTTTCAAGACGATCCAAATAGTTCCTACGAAGCGCATAACGAATAATATCGTCTGCTTCTTGGAAGTTAAGTTGAGGACGATCAGTTTGCTTTATAATAAATACGGTGTCTGTTATTTTTTCTACCACATCATCTGTGTTGTTTTCTGGAGCAACCTCTATCTCTTGAATCACCACCATATCCCAATATGCATGCTGCATGATATAATCATAAGATAAGTAGCAATACCCATTATCTCCAAAACCTGTTCCCCATGAATTGCGCACCTTAAAAACCCGTTGTATATCATTAAACCCGCAGAATACCATGGCATGTGAATGATTTTCACCCGACTCTTTTAGTTGTTTTATTTCATCCTCAGTAGGCATAGAAATAAATCCATTTATTCCCTTGCCAAATGACGGAAACAAATCAACAGCAAAAACTATCGGCAGGCCATCTACTAAAGCTGACTTGATTGCTTCTATATTTTTCTCTACCATTGCAGCACGTTTTACGCGGCGTTTCTTAGCCTCAGCATATGCTTCGCTGGATGGACATTGGGCATATGATCCTACTTGGTATGGCCACATTTCTTCTAAGCATATACCATCTTCTGAGAGTGACATTATGGATGCAACAGAGTTCGATCCTTCATCGTATTGCTCTCTGCCATTACGTTTACGGGCATTGTAATACAAGAACTGTTCACTCAAATCCGGAAATTGAACATTGTTTTTCTTGAGGAAATACTCAAAGACACTAACCATAGAGAAAGACATACATGCGCCCTGCTGACCTTGACTCTTAATCTCAGTAAAACCAGCAGTCAAGTCTATAGTTTTGTCAGTAACAATATGAGGAACATATTTATCCTCCAAAGGAATAATATTATCATCGTGATGCAATAGTTGAAATTCCTCTTTTTCGAAAATGATTTTACCACCTTCTATGAGGCATTTCTTTGACTCTTCAAGTTGCTTTAAATTTTTCTTAAGTTCTACCAATTCATCCTGAATTTTGCGTATGTCAGCTATATAGTTTCGCTGCTTAAAACGTAGTTCTTTAATCTCATCAATTGGCAACTTAGCCTGCTCGCTAACATCATTCGCGTCTTCAGAGATTGTACTATACGCTGGCAATATACACTCACCTTTAGTTTCTGGATTAGTTAATAACAAGTTATTCTCTTCTATGAAGAATCCTACACACTCACGTTCTAAATCAAGTAAAATGCGTTGCTCTGAATCAAGTAAAGTACCATGAGCAAATAACTCGTCGTCTTCGCCAAGCAATACATGCAGTAACCCTTTTTTCTGAGGAAGAGATAGAGATGGTTCATTGAGAATCGAGTTAACAAGTAAGTTATTGAATTCTATAAAACGCTTTTCAAGATTTGTTTCAATAGTAGATAATACCATTGCAAAATCCTCACCTAGCTCCAGACGTCTCAATATTTCTTGCTCATAAAAGTCCGACATCGTAGTGAGCCATGGAGTGAGTAATTTATCCACTTCGTACGCAGCCCAAGTGATACTTACCCTATCCTCATCTATGCGTTCTTTGTTAAGAATTTTAATAAAAGAATCTTGTAGCAAGTACTCTTGAAAATAGTACTTATCAAAACTTATCATCGCGAGACCAATTCCTTGCACATCTTTTTTGATAGTATTTGTGCCAAAGGCCTCTGAATAATTTTCTATGCATATGATAGCTAACTCGCCCAATACACTAACCAATGAATGAGTTGTAAAGTCTAACGCAAAGCGATTGGTCTGATTCTGGATCACCATAAAATTATTAAAGTGATATTTGGTTCGACGAAGTTTTATTATCTCTTCTAATGTCTTGCGTGTATTACATTTAAGTTCTTTAAACTGAAGATGCAATTCCTTGGCCCTATTGGGCTCTAACACCTCTGCTATATCTTCACTGAAACCCACCAGATCTACAATAACATTGGGGAGTGTTATATTTATTTGTTCTATAAAGAATTTAACGTCTTGCCAAATTTCGGGTGTATACAATGGAATATATAGACAAAAACGCAAAGGATCGTTGCCCTTATAATCCGCATTGATACGATCTTGCCAAAGTCCTCGTATATAACCTTGGATTGTCTCTTGCAAATTCTTATTATCAGTTGAAAACTCTAATTCATAGATAGGTTCCCATATCTCGTTGAGATTGGATGTGAATGTGTTTTTCTCTTCGGACTTTTTTGCTACTTTCTGAATATTTATTGAATCATTTTTATCATGCAAATAAAGCAAAGCTGTACAATAGTCCGACAAGTTGTGGTCAGAATACATCGCTAAATAGCGACGAAATTCGAGTAAGGCCTCTGAAGAGGCCTTACCGAACATTATATGAATGGAATGTTGCATAGATTACAATTTAAAGATGTAGTCAATACACTTATTTTCATTTATTAATAACTTTTGAGTTTCCTCATATCCATGAACAGACTCAATCGTTTTTTTTGTTAATTGGCAACGCGAGTACTTGATAAAATAATTTTCTCTCACATCATTATACAAATCTGACTTTTGGAGATCTCCAATAGCTTTGAGATACGCAATAAATTTATCAGTATATTGCTTGATGATGTGATCACTCATACAAAATTTCTCAAAAGCTTTATCGCGGTATGCAGAATGGGTACTTACCCATTTGTCGTCCATACCTGTTACAAGTTCTATGGTTTCATCGTGATACCAATATACACTCTTTTCAAACTTAATTAAACCTAGAATACAACCCATAGTCCAAGCCATGATGGCTTCGCTTTGGTTAGCTTTTTTAGGGGCAAATGAGTAATCTTCATCATCCATGCGCTGGTGCATTTGAGAATCAATATGACACGAGATTCTTGGTTCCATCGTATCATATTTTACAGACCAGCTTTCCAGTCCTGCAATTGCCAAAGCAGGCACAGGACGCTTTTGACGATAAATAATGATGCGATCATTTAGACCTGTGCTCATCGGAGTAGCTACTTCTGCATCAATAATGTTAAGATAATACTCATCAACCGTCAAACGTGACGTTTTTACGTTGGGCACACAAATATAGAATTGCTCTTGCATACCAAGAGGTACATCAGACTCCTTTAACTTAATACCATCTCCATCAATTCTCAAGAATGGGCGAGAGAAATTCGCAGCACGTCTAATTAATTCCTCAAACTTTTCTTGGCTCATACTATTGAGAATATCATCAATAGTCATGTTTCGTAAAGTTGCACAAGCCACCAAATTAGAAGTGTACTCCACCAAGATAGCTTGATAAGTTTCTTTTGTAGCTTCTTGATACAGCGACTGACCAGGTAGTTTAGCTACGAAACCACTTACAGGAATATTCTCATCTTCCTTTAATTCAACATTTTTGATAAAATCGTCTGCCAAATTAATCAGCACGGTATCGTTACCTCCTGTACTATTTTGCAATTCACTAATCCTAGTATCATTATCTACTTTAATAGATTCTAGCTTCTCTTTAGCAGCATTATGTTTGGTTAATTCACTATCAATCAAAGTTACCATTTTCGCATAGAACTCAATAGCAGAAGAACGACGTTTAGCTTCCAAATCCGCTATCAAATATGCGAAGTAGTGTCCTTTGATTGCAGCGAGGTAATTGGCGGTTTTAGTATGGAAGAATCCATTCTTTAGGTAGTCTGCTAATTGATCTACCATGGCATCATAGTCTGTTTTGGCTTCATTACGTTCTTGATTATGCTCCAATAATTCTTCGTTCATTTCCTTTTGGAAACAAGCAACTATTTGGCGTTTTACTTCTTGTAAGAACGAAATTACAGCACCTATTGATGTAGTGCATAATTCCTTCTCTTTTTCCACCAATGCAGATTTAGTCGCTTCATACAATGCATCAACTTTCGCATTCCACTCTTCAGTTGACAATTGATAACCTTGGTTATATAATTTCAATTTATGATTGATATCAGCAACTACAGTGTGCTTATCAAAATCTTTTTCAGTTAGGACTGGCATTGTAATGCCTTGAAGATCATACAAACAATCAATCACTTGATCTTTTCCGTTATTCTCACGAATACGAACAGTATCAATCCAATTGTTTGCCAGATTATTGCAATCTACTTCAGTTAACAAATCCTGAATCAACTTGTTTTGAGCTTTCAACTCATATACTTTAGCTACATTAGCTCCGTCATATACAATCGCAGATGTACCTACAGCAGATACCCATGCACGTTTATCTTCCACATCAAATGCTCCAGAGAACATATCTACCTTAACATTGTCACCTACACTACTAGCTTGATTACCAATTTGACCAGTAGATGCTAACAATGCCAATGACAACATCTCTGTTAAATCTGACATTTTGCGATAATGTACACCTTGAGTGTTCACATTATCAACTAAGACTAAACTATCAAATGGAGTTTCATCCGTTTCTTCTGGTTTCCATGAGATCTTCACGAGGCGATTGTCGGAAGTTACACTCATCAAGTAGTCCAACTCACGTAGTGCACCATACGCATTAGGCTGCACACGACTCTTCTCGGAGACATTCCTGATTTCATCCATGAAAACGCCAGGCAATACTGCATAACCATTGATAGTAATGTCGGTACAAGTGTCACGCGCAATATCACGCATCAAGTAGGCAACGTCCAAAAATGTACCACTACCGGTACCACCACATACGGAAAATACGATATGTACTTCGGTTTTTGTTGCGTTATCATGTGCTAGTGACTGATAATCACTCCATCTGGCATCATAGGTATTGGAGGAATTAACATCGGATATTGCCTGCTCTAAACGAGTTTTCAATTGTGCCTTATTATACATAAAAGCTACGCGACCATTTGAACGCACTTGACCAGCGCCTCGATCTAACGTTGTAACACAACCTATATTTTGCCGAGGCATCCAAAGCATTTCCATTCTACTTCTTTCATAATATTGTTTTGGTCTAGCAACACTAATACTAAATCTCTCTTTGGCTGTAAGAGTGATTTCGCCAACTGTTTTAGATTTCGCTGATTTCTCATACTCAGTAAAATCTGTATCTATTCCCAAGAATGTAAACATAGGAGGGAGCTCACCTTCCTTACCATAGTTGTCCAACAAAATTGCTTTTGTTTTCAAAATTGACTTTATACCGGTACCACCTAGACCGATAAAAATACTGCGTCTTAAATTTTTAGGCATAATATTAAATTTTTAGTTATTGATTTTTATTACTAAATTAGGCTGTTTGCAGCAACGCTCGAGTAGTTATCCAACTGAAATTTTTGCTTCCAAACTGGTGTTCTTTTTCTTTGCGATGAAAGGTCGTTTGGGGCCATTCGTAGCTGAAATCAGCGTTCCCATATGATATGTTTTTGATAGTACTTCTTCACACATTTCTTCTTGCACAGAGATCTGATCTACCCCAAATGGTGTCATCTCTACAGGAGTTGTCCAAAATGGATTTGTCAAATACTCAATTCGTCCAAATACCAAACGGTTAAATCCACTTTGTGCTTTTGGTGAAGTGGAACATATGATTTTTCGTACTCCTTTAATAGTCAAATCCTCGCGCCCAGCACGAACTTCCCCATCAAAATAGAGCACTTGCATATTTCCTAGTGTAAATGTTGGTATACATAATCGACGTAGAAATGTGAACCAAGCGACTACTAAAGTACTAAATATGATAGCAATCCATAATAGAACCGACGCAAACGGATTCATAGTAACCTTTTTCTTCACATTCCACGTAAACATCTCGTTGTCCTTAGTCTGTCCATTGAAAATCTCCACTTTGCCTGCTTTGTGTACCATGAGGTACCACTTGTATTTTCCTTCAATCGCTTCTGTGGAGAACACTAACCCTAATCGAATCTTCTTTGCTCCAGGGTGAATAGTGATAACATTGTTGGGGCAGGCTTTCCCATTCGCATAAATTTGCACCTCATCTGTGCTAACTGGTTTGTATGTATTATTCTCTTTCTTGCGCAACTGTAGTTCAAAAGGTGTGGGGGCATTTGATTCGTCTACTGACAAAGTTTTAAAAAGAGTGTCAGGGACGAATTTGCAAAAAAGAAAATCAGGGTAATGTACTTGTTTCCCCCAGTCATAACAATTTTTAGTTGAATTATTGCAACTGCAAAAAACAATCGCAAAAACAAAAATATAAGTAAATTGTTTCATAAAATATCTTAATCTTCAATTGAAAGTTCTACATGAATTATTTCCCGATTGGTGAGGATAATATTGGACGAATTATTATATAGCATCAAATTAGAAGAATCGTCAACAAGTTTATCAAATTTTAATTTTACGTGCGTAGGCTGATTTGGTGATATTGATGAAACCTCACTAGAATATATCGGTAATAATTCTACCACTTTACATTGCGGAGTCAAAACAACTATTGTATCAAGAGACAAATACCTATTGTCTGCAATTGTAAAATGTACGCTAGCATTTTGGTCCAATGTAGAACCACCCTCGTGCGTAATCAATAATTTAATAGGTTTCTCGAGATCGTCTGCTACGCTGTGAGTAATAGATGGTTGTAAACTTAATTGGCACTTAGGACGTGGTGGGATTCCTGTCGTTAATTCAAAACAGGTTTGACTTGTTAAATATTTTTTCAACTCAGCATCTATAGCATTGTTTGTTAGAGCGAAATAATACCCACGGACGTTAGGATAAGTACACCATCTTTTTAAACATGTTAGGAAGTTTGAATGATTTACATTGTCAATACCATCAGTCATTAAATATAATGAGGTTGTTGCTTTATCGTCAAGGACATTAAATTCAGCATATTCTAGAGCAGCGGATATGTTTGTCTTTCCAACGTATTCATCTCTCAACTCGCAAAAACTTTTGATCTTACTGATTAAGGACGCCTTTCCTTCAACAGTGGCAGATGCTTTCCATGCTCCATTTATGACTTTCGAACCAAAAGGGATCACTATCAATTCAGTAGTATCTCCATAGAACGAACCGATGTGGCTGATCAGCATATCTATCGCGTCGGTGTAAATGTCATACTTCTCTGCGTATCGATGAATTTTGTGCATTTCACCCGCTATTTCAACTTGAGCACTCTTTGCATTCTTTCCACCGCAATATCCACCATGCATGGAATAGGTAACATCCCAAAGGAATATTACACGTTTGTTGTACTCAGCTTGTGCAGAAGTCACAAGAGAAAAAAACAAAAGAAATAATAATGTTTTAAATTTCATAGATTTATAGTATTAAAAGAAAAGTTAACTTTGTAGGTTCGATTGTCTATAGTTCACCATTATATAAAGCATTGACTTGTTTAGCATATTCTATCTTAAAGCGCTTTGTCTTAAATAAAATGTGCCATGATATTTTTTTGATAATCCAATATGCAAAAAATGACAACGCGTATAGACCAAGTGAAGAATATGCATCAATTTGCGAAGAGTAAAAGGCGAACCAAATAGTGATAGCTAATATAATTAATACAGCAGCAAGTCCCCCAAATACTCTAGAATAGATTTCATAGTTTCTTAATCTTTTAGCACACTTTTTACACGCCAATACTTGGTAGGTAATCGTTGGCATATCTTGTCGCTTGAGTTCTAATGTGTATGTGGCTGCAGCCGACACCTCTCTTTTATGTATAGTGTTGCATCCAAGGCAAACGTACTCACGATTCTGAATAAGGTCGTTTGTGTTGTAGATTTGGTTCATAGTATTTGTCTCTAATGTGGGTATATACAAAAAAGCGGGACCGCATTGTTGCTGTTCCGCTTTACGAGGCCCTGGTATTGCCCTTTTATTCCGAACAAGCAACACCGAGTCCACGCCGATATGTATACTATCACGCGTGGATACCTTTCTTTTAAGGTACGCGCGATGGGAGATACACATCCCGAGAACATCAAATGTCGCAATGTCTTGGAATAAAATAGAATTTACCAGATTCCGTAAAGCCAAGAACAACGCGCTATTGACGCTGTATGTCTGCAAACCCCTACCGTTGATTGTCAATCGTTATTAATAACGCAGACCCCGGCGTGGATTCGTAAGTAGTTCGATTGCTCGAACTTTTGTTTATGCGGTGCAAAGTTAGCATTTTTTTTTGAAATATGCAACAATAATATAAAAAAACATTAAATTTTTGTTAACATTGTGATATTTTCTTTCAAGTAGGTCGGGTTTAATGACAACAAACAGTAGTTGTTTCAATTTCGCTGCAAAGGTATAGAGAATTTTTTACATACCGAAATAATAGCAACGTTGCTGCGAACTCTGTCTTTGATAACAGAAAATCGTAGCAACGTTGCTGAGTCCTCTGGGCTGTTTTGGGTATGGTGTCGGCTACCTCTAGAAACTATTATTAAATTAGATTAATATCCAGAAGCATACAAAACATATGAAACTTGTGATACCAACCCACAATGTGATGCTGTGAAAGTCTGTGGCATGTTTTTTCATTACCGACCAAGTGCTTTGTTTGTTCTTGCGAATAAAAAATAAGCTGAGCAGAAAAACTATGCTAGATATTGCCCACATCCACCATCCCCCTATGCGAAGTGGGGAGGAAGTAAAGATGATCAATGGTATGATAGTCATCCACATACCTACAAGGCTATTTTGGATAACCTTGTAAAGACCTAAGGAGATTGTTAGCAATCCAAAAAGCACCATTATCTGCCATCCGTCAAAATTTGGAAAACATTCTCCTAGGCCGATGCCGAGGAATGTTAAACATCCAACTAGCAGCAGAATATGTATGGTGTTGACAATCCAATGCTTCATGGCCATGGCTGCCTTGAGTTGGTTCCAGTATTGTACAAAGAAGTTGTTGCTAGTGCTCGCAGCCTTTGTCTTGGTTGGGGCTGTTGGCGGTGCTGCAGACGCTTCTTTTGTTTGGGTGGACTTGCCCGTAATCATGGACTCCTCCTCTTGAAGTTCAGTGATGTTGGTTTCTATGATTCGTTTCTCGTTGCGCAGGTCGGTCAACGTCTTCTCCTGTGTCAGGATCTCTTGTTCGATTTCGAACTTGCGATTTTCTAGTTTCTCAATTTGGTCGTGAATACCCTGTATTTTGGCCGCTTTTTCTTGTCGAGAGATTTCGGCTTTGCGGCGGCGTTCTTCTTCAATGCGTTCTCTTTCTTTTTTGGCTTTTTCTTCTTGCAAATAGGTTTGTACCGAAACCAATAATCGCTGGAGTGCTTTGTCTGGGTGGGTAGGGTAGTCGATATAATCTAGACGTGCGATATAGATAATCACAGAGTCATTGTATATCGAATCGTCGTATTTGAATGGTATGATTTTCTTCTTGTACGTGTGGGCTGTGGCAATCTCATTGCTAGTCCACTCAGAACGATTCGAACTCTCGGAAGAGATAAACAAGAATATAGAAGAAGATTTGATGTTTCTTGCAATGATAGGCGCAAAGGCATCGCCCGAAAACACGCCGTCTTCGTCAAACCAGTAAGATATATTGTTTGCATCAAATAGGTCTTTGATTTGGCTAACAATATTTCCTGGAATCACTTGGTTATTCTCATCTTGATAATCTCTACGAGAATAACTGATAAACACATCGTAGTTCATACTTCTATAGTTTGTTTATTGTAGATTTGTGTGGAGAAAATAGAATCGCCTGCAAAGGTACAACAAAAAATGCAAATGCGCAAGTATAGCGAACAATATTTTCAAAAAAGATAAAATATCTATCTCATCCGAGGTTTAGCACTCACTCAAGCTCGCTTGAATGTGAGATGCTAAATCTCGGATAATGAGGTATAACCGATTTTTGAATAATATGGCGAGCGCACTGGAGCATTTACCGCATTGAGCGAACGTAGCTACGAGGATGAAGAAGTGCCTCGGATGGCACTTCGAGTGCAGCGCCCGACAAGTCCCCACTTGGAGGAATTGCGCAAACATAGAATAATAGGCAAGGCAGATGTTCGAAGGTAGTACAAAAAATGTATATGTGCAAGAAAAGTTTACTATTATTGCCATAGGCTACATTTTTTTGCCGTAGCTACGAGGATTAAGGTGCCCTCGAAGGTAGTACAAAAATCGCATACGCGCAAGCGCACTGCGATTTTTTTGTTCATGAGTTCAGTCAGCTTCTCCGTTCAGGGGTTCAGTCGTAGCGGTGCTGCTGTTCAGGGCCCAGAATGCAGTCGGCTCCGCCACGTCCAATAGCCTCTTCGAGGCGTCCAGTAGGCATCCCTGATGTCGTCCTATAGGAGGCTTAGGCCTCCGTCCTGTAGGACCTTCGGTCCGTCCAGTAGGCACTATGTGCCGTCCTATATCCTATTTGCCCAATCTTTTCGCCCAATGGGTATAATTGTTTTGATTGTTTGCCATCTTTTCTTTCAGAATTCGAAGATTCCCTTGCACCATCTTCACTTTAGATGCATACACATCAGGCCATTGGGAAGCCAAACACTCATATGTCTCCAATGCTCTCAGGTAATGCTTCTTGGCTCTATAGAAACGTTGTGTATTGGAATACAAATTCGCGAGATTATTCAAGGTCATTGCTACCTTCGCTTCGTATGCCTCAGGGTGTGCCTTGGCTAATCGCTCATAGATCTCCAATGCTCGGAGATAATACTCCTCTGCTTTGTCGAAGCGTTGTGTATTGTAATACAAAATCGCGAGATTATTCAAGGTATCAGCTACATCCGCTTCATATGCTTCTGGATATGCTTTTGCCAATCTCTCCCGAATCCCCAACGCACGTAGATAATACTCCTCGGCTTCGTCGAAGCGTTGTGTGTCAGAATATACCCCCGCAAGATTATGCCAACTTATTGCTAAGTCTTCTTCGTAGGCTTCGGGATGTGCCTTGGCCAATCGCTTACGAATTTCTAACGCACGCAAATGATATTCCTCGGCTTGGGCATAGCGCTGCATGTTGGAATACAAAATACCAAGATTATTCAAGGTGATAGTTAAATCATATTCATATGCTTCTGGATTGCTATTGGCCAATCTCTCCCGAATCTCCAAAGCGCGCAGATGATACGTCTCGGCTTGATTATATAGTCCCTTATCATCATACAAATTCGCAAGGTTATTCAAGGTGGTAGACAGGTCAAACTCATAGACCTTTGGATTGCTGCTTGCCAATCTTTCCCGAATCTCCAAGGCACGCAGATGATACGCTTCTGCTTCCTTAAAACGCTGTGTGTCAGAATAGAATACTGCAATACTATTCATGGTCTTTGCCAGATCTGGTTCGTAGGTCTCTAGATCGCTGTCTGCCAACTGCTTGCGAATCTCTAATGCACGTAGATAATACGCTTCTGCTTCGTCCAAACGTTGTGTATCGGCATATAAGTTTGCACAAAAATTGAGAGTCTCAGCTAGTTTAGGCTTGAATGTGTCTGGACATGTGGTCGCCAAGCGCTCATAAATACTTAAAGCCTCTTGGTAATATGTCTCTATTTGATGGAATTGCTTATTATCTTGCAGAAATTTTCCGTACTCGTGCAACCGCTCAGCCAATTCCTCATCCGTCAAATTTTCACGGGTGTGCAGGATGGCTTGTTCGTAGCATTTGCAGGCCTCGTCGAAGCGTTTCTCTTCGCTGTAGGTGCTCATCCAGGTCTTGGCTTTCAGTAGGTATTCTTCCACCAACGAGCGGATCTCCTCTCGGGCGTCATCTACTATCTTTTCACCTATGGCTAGCTTGTTTTTCGCACTTTGGATATCACGCTCGATATCTTCCTCGTTGAGTATGTCGAGCACGCCTTTGTTGTTGCCCTGCTCGAACATCTCTATGGCGGCACGCTTGCGCTCGCTGATAGGTTTATCGCTGCTGATCATCTTGCTGATAGACAGCGCAGTGTCTAGCAGTTGTTTCTCCAGCTGCTCCAATTGCTCTTGGCAATGGTGACGCTCATCGGCTTTCTCGTTGATCATCGGTGTGAGTGCATCATTGCCAATACTGCGTAGCGCAACGATGTCTTTGTCCAAGGCGGCAATCTTCTCTTTGAGAGCGATAACCTCAGTGTTGTTCGCTGCGAAAGGGATATTGTTGTAATCGGCTATTTTGCGTCCGTGGAGCATGACGTTGCCTTGTTCGATGGATAGGTTCTGCGTGTCTTCTCGCTGCCCATGGGTATCGTTGATCAATCGCTCGAACTGCATGATGAAGTGTAGCTTCATGGAGTCCTCGGTGGCATAGTTGCACCAGTAGTGTCCCATCTGCTTAAACAACTCCTCTTTAAATTGCTTAAGCTCTTCCTCCTCCATCTCGCCTTCTACTAAGGCGCGTGCATAGACGTAGGTCTTAGGATGGTCGCCTGTGCGTTGGTATTCGGCCATGGCGTGGTGGAACTCCTCGATAGTGAATTGACCTGCTCGCGTATGGAAGAGGCAGATGCACATATCGCTGGCGCTAAGCACTTGGTTGTATTGATCTTGGGTACGTGTGCCAGTGCAATAGGCAAAGAAGTCCTCCCAACGCTTGAGCTTGATGCGTATACCGCGATCCTCGTAGATGTCATCTAACGAGCGTATCAAATCGCTAAAACTATTACGGTCGTTAATCAGTTCCTCGCTAGAGGCCAAAAAGATGGTTATTTTTCGATTGGTATTCATATGTTGTTTTTGTTAGTCGGCTGTGCCGAAGTTTTATGGTTTCACGCGGCTGTGCCGCATGTTTCAAAGTTTCAGAGTAACAGCCCCAGAGGGCGTGTCTATATCCTATAGCTCGCTTGCGAACGTCCTATAGCCTCTTTGAGGCGTCCTGTAGGCATCCCCGATGCCGTCCTATAGGAGGCTAGCCTCCGTCCTATAGGACCTTTGGTCCGTCCAGTCCTATATCCTATCGTCTCTCCGAGGCATCCTCCGGCACTGCATCTTCTCCTAGATACGTCACAGTCTTGGGGATGTCTATAGACTTCAAAGCGGTGCACCCCCAAAACGCGAAGTCTCCAATCTCCCTCACACCATACGGCAATTCAACGCTGCTCAGCGAAAGGCAATTGTGAAACGCCCAGTCGCCAATCACCTTCAGCGTCTTGGGGAGAGACACGGTTGCTAACGACAGGCAGCCATGGAAAGCCCAATCGCCTATACTGGTCACGCCTTTCGGAATCTTGATGGACTTCAGGCCTAAGCACTCGGCGAACGCTCCTGCCTCTATCTTCGTCACATCCTGAGGGATAAGTGTCTGTTGGCAACCGGCTATCAACGTCTGGGTAGCCGTATGGATGAGTGCGTTGCAATGCTCGCGACTATCGTATACCGTGTTCTTGGGGTCTACTATGATAGTAGTCAATGCCGAACAACCCCATAAGGCGTAGTAACCAATCTCTGTCACACTCGCGGGGATGGTGATAGCGGTCAGGTCGGTGCAAGTCCAGAAGGCTTTCTCGCTAATCTGCGTGACCATATAGGTATGACCTTCATGGTCGATATGTGCGGGAATAGTGATGACCGTCTGCTGTGACTGCGCCAGTCCTACCACACACACTTCCGTGTCTGTCAGTGTCTTATAGCGCAAGTCATCTACTTGGAACTCCTTTGGAGTTGGTATGTTCTCGTTCATACGATTCGTTGTTTTTTGGCGGCGGAGCCGCGTTTGGTGTGGTCTGCCACGTTTCATGTCCGCAAGCGGACGTTTCATGCTTCGCGTTGCATGTCTGCAAGCGGACAAAATGCCTCGTAGTTCTTGGCGTCTTTCGTACGGCAATAAACGGCAAACTCGATGGTGCGGAAATAATGACAGAAGGATGGTAACACATTCTTGTACGCCTGAGCCACTATTTGTGGGTCATTCTTGAAGGCACCACAGCCAAAAGCGCCCAGTATCAGCACTTCCGTTCCATTCTTCACTGCTGCGGCCAATATCTTCTTCGCCCTTTGCTCGTGCAGGGCGAGCAAGTCTTCGTCCGATATGCTTGCTTTGATCTTATCACCTGGATTATACGAGTTGGAGGGTTTTTCTCGTAGGTTGGGTGCGGCACAGGTGATCACGTCTACATAGAATGGAGTGGCAAGCAAATTCAAATCATCGTCTTTTACCACCAGTACCCGAGGTGTATATATCACATCGTCATTGTGCAGGGCATCTCCTGTTTTTCTATGAGGCGCATAGAACGACTCCCACATGGTCTTATCCTTGAGGCAAGGAAATAAGGTTGACACACGGCATAAGGCTTCTTCTTGTGCAGATGCACCTTTCTCCACGCCTCCACCAGGAGAAGTGGCAGATGCAAAATTCAGCACAGCCACATGTTGCCCTTGATATTGTGCGGCGGCCTCGAAGGAGCGAAGTCGGGACACTCTGATCTCTGCGTGTGTATCGTATTTCTTCTCGGGCAGGTCTATAGCTTGCTCGTGTGAGATATACTGTTGATGGCTTATGGAATACGAAATCGCTTCTTGACAATCCTGCGATTGTTGTATCTGTTCCATTGTATCCTTGAATACAGACACTAGTCGTTGTCTGTGAGCGAAAAATGAAGTGGTAGTCATATGTTGTTTTTGTTAGTTCAGAAGTTCAGTCGCAGCGGTGCTGCTGTTCAGGGCCCAGAATGCAGGCGGCTCCGCCACGTCCCATATCCCATAGCCTTCCCGAGGCGTCCAGTAGGCATCCCCGATGCCGTCCTATAGGAGGCTTAAGCCTCCGTCCTGTAGGACCTTTGGTCCGTCCAGTAGGCACTATGTGCCGTCCTATATCCTATTTGCCCAATCTTTTCTCCCAATGGGTATAATTGTTTTGATTGTTAGCCATATTGTTTTTCAGAATCCGAAGATTCCCTTGTACCATCTGCACTTTAGATGCATACACATCAGGCCATTGGGACGCCAATCGCTCATAAATCTCCAATGCTCGTAGAAGATACTCCTCTGCTTTGTCGAAGCGTTGTGTCTTGTAATACAAACTCGCGAGATTATTCAAGGTCCAGGCTACATCCGCTTCGTATGCCTCGGGATGTGCCTTAGCCAATCGCTCATAAATCTCCAATGCTCGTAGATAATACTCCTCTGCTTTGTCGAAGCGTTGCGTATTCTTATACAAATTTGCGAGATTATTCAAGGTAATTGCAACATATGATTCGTATGCTTTAGGATATGCCTTAGCCAATCGCTCATAAATCTCCAATGCTCGCAGATAATACTCCTCTGCTTTGTCGAAGCGTTGCGTATTCTTATACAAATTTGCAAGATTGTTCAAGGTAGTTGCTACATATGCTTCGTATGCTTCAGGGTGTGTCTTTGCCAATCTCTCCCGAATCTCCAAAGCACGCAGATAAGACTCCTCTGCTTTGTCGAAGCGTTGTGTATTCTTATACAAAACTGCGAGATTATTCACGGTCATTGCTACATCCGCTTCGTATGCCTCAGGGTGTGTCTTTGCCAATCTCTCCCGAATCTCCAAAGCACGCAGATAAGACTCCTCTGCTTTGTCGAAGCGTTGTGTCTTGTAATACAAAATCGCGAGATTATTCAAGGTCATTGCTACATCCGCTTCGTATGCCTCAGGGTGTGTCTTTGCCAAACGTTCCCGAATCTCCAATGCTCGTAGAAGATACTCCTCTGCTTTGTCGAAGCGTTGTGTCTTGTAATACAAACCCGCGAGATTATTCAAGGTAATTGCAACATATGATTCGTATGCTTCAGGGTGTGTCTTTGCCAATCGCTCATAAATCTCCAATGCTCGCAAATAATACTCCTCTGCTTTGTCGAAGCGTTGTGTATTCTCATACAAAATCGCAAGATTATTCAAGGTCATTGCTACATCCGCTTCGTATGCCTCAGGGTGTGCCTTTGCCAATCGTTTATAGATCTCCAATGCACGCAGATAAGACTCCTCTGCTTTGTCGAAGTGTTGTGTATCGGAATACAACAATGCGAGATTATTCAAGGTCAACGCTACCTTCGCTTCGTATGCCTCAGGGTGTGCCTTTGCCAATCGTTCATAAATATCCAATGCCTCTTGATAGTATGTTTCTATCTTGTGAAATTGCTTATTATCTTGCAGAAATTTTCCGTAATCAAACAACCGCTTAGCCAATTCCTCTTCGGTCAAACTTTCGCGGGTGTATTGGATGGCTTGTTCGTAGCATTTGCATGCTTCCTTAAAGCGATTAGGTTCGCTATAGGTGCTCATCCAGGTCTTGGCTTTGAATAGGTACTCCTCTACCAACGAGCGGATTTCGTCTTGCGCTGCTTGGATTACTTTTTGCGCAGCTTCTTCCAGTTGTTTTCCTGCTGCTAGTTTGTTCTTGGCACTCTGGTAGTCGCGCTTGATCTCTTCTTCGTTGAGCATGTCCAACACACCCTTGTTGTTGCCCTGCTCGAACATCTCTATGGCGGCACGCTTGCGCTCGCTGATAGGTTTGTCACTGCTGATTATCTTGCTGATAGACAGCGCAGTGTCTAGCAACTGCTTCTCCAATTTCTCCAATTGCTCTTGGCATTGGTGGCGCTCATCGGCTTTTGCGTTGATCATCGGTGTGAGTGCGTCATTTCCAATACTGCGCAGCGCCACGATGTCTTTGTCCAAGGCGGCAATCTTCTCTTTGAGAGCGATAACCTCGGTATTGTTAGCAGCAAAGGGGATATTGTTGTAATCGGCTACTTTGCGGCCGTGCAGTGACACTATTCCGTGATTCACTTGAATATTCGACTCCCTATCTTGCGGATTGTCTCCGTTCATCAATCGCTCGAACTGCATGATGAAGTGTAGCTTCATGGAGTCCTCGGTGGCATAGTTGAACCAGTAGTGTCCCATCTGCTTAAACAACTCGTCTTTGAACTGCTTGAGTTCCTCCTCCTCTACTTCGCCTTCTACTAAGGCACGGGCATAGACGTAGGTCTTAGGGTGATCGCCTGTGCGTTGGTATTCGGCCATGGCGTGGTGGAACTCCTCGATAGTGAATTGACCTGCTCGCGTATGGAAGAGGCAGATG
>JAZKYJ010000024.1:0-51893 GCA_045612045.1 Paludibacteraceae bacterium
CAAGCTCGTTGTAGCTGGTAACAATGGCGCAGCTAAGAAAGCTACTATCTATACTATTTCTAAAGACGCTAACGGTGCTCCTGTTCTCACAGAAGAGGCTGTTGTTGATATGGCTGTTGTAGGTAACAACCTCAACGACTTCGCTTGGGACTACGCTGGTAACCTCTACTCTTGCGGTAACTCTTCTGAGAAACTCGCTGCTTGGGCTATGCCATACTCTGGTACAGTAGAGACTCCTGCTGCTTCTAAATATGCATTCCAACTCGAGGGTACAGGTTCTGACTACGAGATGTACGAGGATGTAATCACTAACCTTGTTATTGATTATGACAACATGCTTCTCATCGGTGGTCCATCTGAGGCATTCCAAGTAGAGGTTGTTCTCGGTCTTGGCGACTACGACAGAAACACCGACGCATACCAATTGCTCCCAGCATCTACAATCTCTGTTCTCGGTTCTGAGGCTACATTCATCGATGGTGTTGCTTCTGTAGATGGTATTGATCAAACTGCTACAGCAATTGTACATTGCACATGGAATGGTATGGCACTTGAGTTCCACCTCACAATGACTGCTGCTCCTCTTGAGGCAACTAAGGTGGTGGTTGAGAACGCTAAGGTTGAGATTGAGAAAGTACTCCTCTTCGGTGACATGTATGACTACTCACTCAAGATGACTGGTGTTTGGACCAACGAGGGTATTGACTACCCAGTATTGGTTGAGGTTCCTGTTTACTACCCAGAGGCTACTGAACCATACGAGATTTACTCAACTGTTACCGTAGGTGGTTGGGGTGATGAAGATCCATGGTTAGGTTTCGGCGAGGGCTACCTCACTATCACACCAGAAGGCGAAAAAATTACAGCTACTGGTGTAGTGGAGAACCCAATGGCTGGTGTGGCTATTGATATCACCATCTCTGGTAACTTGACAACTACAGGTCTTGAGAATGCTACCGTAATCATCAAGTCTATCAAGAAGATTGAAAACGGTCAACTTATCATCGAGAAAGACGGCGTTCAATACAATGCTCAAGGTGCTATCTTGAAATAAGATGATAGAAATTAGACCGCTTCGCTATAAGAAGTTGGACTAATGAATATATGAAAATGGGCTTCCTCTCTGAGGGAGCCTATTTTTATTCCCAGCCTTTAAACTATAAACTTTCAACTAAAATTTGCATATTCAGCAAATTTTTACTACCTTTGCCACCTAATTGGAGTATTAGTTAAATTTTTAGGTATATGAAACATTTTCTACTATTATTAATAACTTTCCTTATCACAGCCACCAGCATGGCTAATGATAATGTGCTTATCACTGCTAGCAACAACGCCTCCTACTCTGCTGGTGACGCACTTATTGTCAATGGACTATCCGCTACCGAACTCAATATCCATGGCGAAATATCGTTAACCGTCTATTGGGATGGCACAGGGGGTGCTAGCGCAGGTTATGCGGCCACACTCACTCGCAATGGAGGCAGTCTGGCCTTTTGCGACGAAGGATTGATGGTCACACGAAGCCAAGATGCTATTATCACTATCACAGGCATCATGACAGGGTATGGCAACAACGCCTATGAACTAAACATCAAAGTGGGACCTAAAAAGCCATCCACCATACATCTTGAAGGCACCATCACCGAAACTACCATTGATCGATTTGAGCCAACCGACCTTGTTATCTCAGCAAGAGCCACGGGATACCATTTCTCCATCACACTCTTCAACGGACTAAACAAGAAATATGGCGAATACGACATCAACTCCCTCTATGTGGAGATTAATAGCGAAAGTGCTACTCTCAAAGACAGCACAACGCTCCTTTATTCCCTCAACGGAGAACAGGCTGTGATTGAAGCTGCTTTTGTGAGTGGAATTGACACGCTTGTTGTTCGGCTATCAGGATCCCCATATGTAGCGCCAGAAGATATCTTGCCTACTGACACACTCTCTTTCACACTCTATAGCGCCACCATTGGCAAGTCTTCTGGATTCAATACCGTAATGGGCAAGAATGACCAAATAGAGCTCAAGATTCAAGTACCTAACGGCGATTGGCTCAAAGGTGTAACCCACGAGAGTTTCTCCTATGGTTCTTATCTCAAAGTCGCTGGTCGCAAATTAACTATCTTGCGCGGTAACCTACAAGTAACCCAAATAGCGGATTCCAAAACAGCTACTATCGGACTGCTCTGTTCCGATCATATATGGTACAATATCACAGCGACTACCGCTGCAAAAACCAATATTACAGAGATTGAATTAACCCTCACCAACAAAGAGGTGCAAGGTTCGGGTCGCTATGCCAATCTTGTTCTTACTGGTAAACATGACACCTATGGTATCATTACCATCTATCTCAACGAATTTAACAACACATACAAGACCTATGACATCTACTATGCTACCATAGGCAACCTAGAGGTAACAGGTGAAGGCACATGGAGCAAAAATGGTGATACAGAAACACTAGATGCAACCGTTTCTACAGCCCAATTTGGGCAAGAACCTACCGACCAAGATCAGATCTTCCATATTATCGCCACTTACACACCTGAAAAAGTAGTCACACTCAACTTCGAAGGATTCAATAAGTTTGGCTATGACTCACAGTATGGAGACTGGTATATGGAAATCATGGGTAACGAACCAGGCACACCCGAATACCAATACAAACTCGTATTAGCGTACTATGCACCTTCCAATAATGGCTATGGTACATTTACCTCGGCTAATGATGAAATCAATATCGTTGACTCCTATATACTTACGCCCGCAGGCGCGTACGTAATGTTTGATAGTGTGACCCTCTCTATGGAAAAGAAGACTGTGAGCAAAAACTTGCAGCAAACCATAGCCCATGCCACATTGCTCGGACAAGATGGAGTAACCTACCTCGTCACTTGCACACACAACAGCATCACCCCTAGCCAACAATATACTGGTCAAATCAACAATGCTACCCTGCAAAGAGACGAAGACTCTTTCACTTTTGAAGGTGAGAATGACTCATATGAAGCCATCTTTACTGTCAATAGCAACGTCCTGCTTGGCAAGCACGCTATGAAGACTATTGACCTACAATCCACCAAATTCATACACAACGGTAACAAACTCGAGATTCTTTCTATTCAAGCAGAAGTCACCACCAAGACCATTGGCAATGACCTCGCATGTGTAGCACAAGTTGCCTTCCTGACCAAAGATACCGTACAATATGTGCTAGCGCTAGTACATAATTTCCCTACACCAACAGAAACCGTTGACATAAATTGCACCAACGTGATTGTCAATGACGATTTGTCCGAATATTTGGGCGTAGTCAATTTCAATGCTAGCAACGACCTCTACACCCTTGCTGGTACATGGACTGGCACAGAAGCATACGAAGGCACTTTTACCAACAAAGATAATGTCACTATTGAACTTCTTGACCGCAGCACAAACCAAAAGGTACGTTCTCTTGACGCCACCGTTCATGCCAAATTAGATGAACTCGAGCGTTGGACCGTAACAGGAACCATGCGAGGAGAAAATAACGTACTTTATAATCTCAATCTCACATACGTTGTCCCTACACCTACTGACACCATCCTAGTGCGCTTTGACCAATCATCACGAGCTGAGTTCACACAAGACATGGATAACTACCTCTATTTCGATAACACCAATGACCACTTCTTTGCGTCACTTGCTATTCACGGAGTAGCAATGGGGAGTGACTTCTCCATCCAAAATGTGGACCGTGAGTTTTGTGGCGTTAGAGATTCTATCACAGGACTTTCTACCAGTCTAGCTGATATCAATGGACGCATTTTCCAATTGGGCGACACCACTATCATGCAAGCCCAACTCATCAGTATGGACGCTATCCTCTACGATGTCGAACTATGGTACACCGTACCTACTCCAACCGATACGGTCATACTATCTTTCCCAGTAGAGTTCGGCGACATGCGTAGCGAACAGGGCTTCTACCAACTCTACGGTCCATCTCCTGACACTGCCTACGTAGTGGCATTCAGCCCACTATCCGAAGAAATCGAAGGCACCTTTGTCAACGATGGCATGTTTGGTCGCTTTGGCGCAGAAGGTGGCCGCATGGAAATGGATCACCGCAACTCATACATCGTCACCATGGATGGTATGACCATGACTAGCATGATGGCTATTGAATGGGGACAAATGACCGTCAAGATGGATGAGAATGGTGATATCACGGCTGTTGCAGAAGTTATTTGTGCAGACCGCAAATTCTACCACATCACTATGACTTCCCACTACGAAAGAGAATATCTACGCGGCGACAAGCCATTCGGTTTTGTAGAACGAACCTATACCGCAGCAGATGTCCTCACCATCGTTGATGACTATATCGATGAAGGCTATCTCTACCTTGCCGTAGGTGCAGCTGACCAATCCGATTTGATGGCGATACACTTCTTCACAGACTCTACCGATGCAGATATCATCATTCCTGAGGGCACATATAAGATCAACAAGTCTTTCCGACCAGGAACAGTCCTCGGCAACACTGGTCCTGATGAAAACAATCAAATATCTACTCCGTTCTATGCAACAACAGATCACGATGGTTATCTAGCAGATATCTACATGTGGGTCAAAGGTACAGTCTCCGTCACTAAGAAAAACGGCAAACTCTACCTCGAAGTCAACGCCTTCAACTCTTATGATGTCCCAGTACACATCATATACGATGGTTCAACTCAAACAAGTATTATCAACCCGCTAAGACCTACTTCCCAACCTAGAAAATTCTTGCGCAATGGACAAGTTATTATCAACCAAGACAATACGGAATATAACCTCCAAGGAATAATAATCCAATAAAATAACAACAAAAACATCATTCTAATGAAAAAGATTCTCTCATTCTTTTTGCTCGCATGCTTGACTCTTGCAGCTACTGCTCAGACCAAGCAACAAGCCTTGAAAACCCTCATGGCTAAAGAGCACTTGAGCAACACCCTGCAATCTAAGCAGCAACCTGCTCGCCAACAACAAGCAAAACTCGTAGCCGAGAAACCAGCTACTTGGACCGCTACCACTTATGCAGCTAAAGCTCCTGCACAACTTACGGGGCTTGACACTACTGAAGTGTACTTCACTTCATTCTACGATGACCCTTACTTCACTCCTGCAGACACAGTGATTGGTCGTAACAACCAAACGGTAATCACTCCAGCAGAGTGGTATTTTGTATTGCGTAACGAACGTTATCAATTCAATTTCGACATCATCAACAATGCTAAGCCTGAAACACTGGCTGGTACATACACGGAGGAAGACCTTGAGGAATGGTTCTCATGGTGTATGTTCCCAGAAGCTAATGGCGACACACACTATTACAAAACTTGCACTTTAACCATCAAAGAAGATAAGGTGAGCGCAAACATGATCAAGTACACCTTGGATGCACTCATACTCGCAACCTGTGGTATTGGTGGCGAAGAGTATGGCTACTTCAAGGTACACGCAGAGCACAAAGTCATCAATGCAACTACCAAACTAGATGTGGCGCTCTACAACTGCTCTATCACACCAGAAGAGGACCGCTGGAGCATCGCTGGTAAAGACAATGAGATCGAAGTGGACTTCACCTTCTTCACTGAGACTGGTATTGACGGTTACTACTCTCACAAACTCATGGACGAAGAGAATAGCAAGATCGTTCACAACGGCAAAGAGAAAGGCATCATGGACCTCGAGGGTGTTATCTACGGAGCAGAGAACATCTATGGCGGTCTAACATATATATTTATGTGCGAGGCATTTACCACTGACACTTGCTTCTACAACATCGCTATGGAAGCACCTGTACAAGCTAAAGATACTATCGAGATTACCTCTACCAACACCATCATCAACGATGCCTATGGTATGACCGACCAAACCATTCTCGTGGATGCTAGCACAGCCGAATACGAGATCAATGCCGCATACAATGCTACAAAAATCACTACTCCTGCTGAATATCCTACAGGCTCTTCCTATGTATATTTGACCGACCTAAAAACAGGACGAAAAATTGAGTCTATCATTTGCAACCTCAAGATTACAGGCAACAAACTACAAGGCTTCCAAGTAGAAATCCGCATGTTGGGTACTGACTACAAATACTACATCATGCACCTATCTTATGGCGTGCCTGCGGTCAAAGAGACCAAGGTACTTGACTTCAAGAACATCTCTAAGACCATGTACTATATCGATCCACTTGGCTTGAAGGAATTGCAAATCGCTAACTTTGACGGCGAGTACTCTGTTTCATTCGACATCCTCTATATTGACCAAGTAATGGGCGGCGAGTTTGACATGTCCAACATGTTTGCTGAGCAGACCTTCCTCATTCACCACATCAATGACAATGGCGAAGTTTATGATTCACCTGTTAAACCTGCTGAGTTTGGCGGTAAGATCTGGCAAAAGAACGACACCACCTATCTCACAGCCTCTATCCTCGGATTCGACTCTATCCAATACGAGATCTCTATGTTCCACACCATCCCAACTCCTACAGAGACTGTCACTTATACCTTCGACGGACTAGGCGATGATATAGTTGATCTCACTAATGCTGTTGGATCATCTGGTATTTTCATCTTGGATGCCATGAGTGCTGATGGACAATTGATGGCGAAGGTCAACGTAGAGCGTATCACCACAAAGAGTATTGAAGGAACCTTCTATAACGATGGAAAGTTTGACCATACTGACTTCTATCCAATGGATACTTGGGTGAAGGTCTGGAATGCTACAAGCAAATCATACGATGAGTATTCTGTACAAAAGGGTACTATGACCGTTAAGGTTGAAAACAATATCGTCACAGCAGTTGCTTCTTTCATCTGCGACGACGCGGTTCAATACGACCTCACCTTCAAGACAGAATATGCACGCGAACGTATACCATGGGACGAGGAGGAATACGAACTCGACTACACCTTCGAACCAAACTCATATGTTAATATTACAGACTGGAGACCAGATGGCTATCGTATCGTTGAGTTGTTTATGGTTGATGCTGACGAGACCATCGCTGCAGATTTTTATTTCATCCTAGATCAAAATGTAGCAGCTGATCCTGATATCGTTCTCCCTGCAGGTGTTTATCCTATCAATGCGTCATGGGTGTCAGGTACCACATTAGCATGCTCAGGCATACTTCCTGATGGTCCTGCACCTTCTTATGTTTGCTTTGTAGACGAAGAGGGCTATCTTGACCCAAATGGTCTATACTGCTTGGTAGATGGTACTGTGACAATTGAGAAGGTAAATGGCAAAATGAAATTGGAAGTGGATGCTATCAACTCATATGATATTCCAGTAACACTCCACTATGCTCCAGCATCAACGGCTGTTGAGGATATCACTACTGATAACACTAATATCAGCAAACGCCTCATCAATGGCCAACTCCACATCATCCGCAACGGAGAAACTTACAACGCCAACGGCGCACTCGTTAAATAATTTTGAATTAAGAATTTAGAATTAAGATAATCAAAAATGGGCTCCCTCACATAAGGAAGCCCATTTTTTTATTTTGCCTCATCACCTTATCACCTCATCGCCTATAACCCATATCCTATAGCTCGCAAAACGAGCGTCCCATAGCCTCAAAGAGGCGTCCTATAGCGAAGCGTCCTATTGCCTATAACCCCAAACCGTGTACCACTGTCCTTTATGCTCAATGAGCAACTGCCCCTCTCTCAACACTTTCTGAACCTCTGAACTCCTGAACCCCTCAACCTCCTCCACTCCCGTTGCTGCAGGCGAAAAATCATACACCGCCGTTGCCGTCACACTCGTTCCATTATAGGTCGTGAAGTTCAGCAATATATTACCTGCCTCGTCTAACACCATCTCACCCGAACTCATCCGCCACATATGGATAGGATTTACTATACCATTCTTCAAGTCTGCAGAAACTGCATACAACAATCTCGAACCACTCAATGTCTCCTCCTCATCCACACGATAACCCGCTGTTATTGTGCCCATTGCATCCCCATCTACAATGGGATACACTCCCGGTTGCAACACACTATCTTCCGTATTTACACATACATAACCCACCTGCTTACAAATACCGAAATAGCTGGTCTTGATCGTCTTAGAGGAAGTCATCATCATCTCCAACTGACCATTACTCAACCTCGTCACTTTCACGCTATCAAAACTGATACTCGTATTAGGACCTTTACCCTCAGTGATACCATACGGACCATATTGCTCGCCACCCTCGGTACCAGCCACCAATGCCACTTGCTCCGCATTGATCACTGGACTTTTCTCCAGCGGAGTCAAATACGCCACCACGCAGCAGTTCTCTGGTACCCACTCGTTATCAATAACATAACTCGTCGTATAACTATACGCTTGATTCTCAACCCTTACCGTATCGCCAAAAGTCGCGGTCACCATATCGCGCACCACACGAGGGTGCATATATTCTTGCCACTTCGCTCCCTTCCAAGAGCAATAGGCATCTTCTTGCCGACCCACTAAACCATTCTCCTTAATCAAGATACTGAGCAAATACGCTTTTCTATCCACATTCGCCACCTGACCACTCACCGTCACATCCAATCGGCGACTTACCTCATCAAATTGATATTCTATCACCACGGACGCCTCAGCTACTGTGTCATCTTTCACTACAAGATTTTCAATATTCCATGCTCCTATCACCATTAGACCCTCTTGCTTGCTGCGATTAAACACCACACTTGGTACCGTATTCATACCAAAATAGTTCATCGCGATGGCATTACTTGCAGGAATAGTATATTCATCCGTACCATACACGGCATGATGACTCACCCAGATATAGGGAGTCGTCTGCTTGTTCAAATACTCCACGATATACTTCATTCCCATGGGACATTGATTGCAGTTCGCACTGGTAAAATGCTCTAACAAGAATTTGCGTGGAAAAAATGTCGGCACTTCCTGTGCCGACATTCCCATTGCTAGCATTAGCAACGAATATATCAATATTCTTTTTATCATCACCTTTAGCCTTTAACCTCTCGCCTCATCGCCTCATCGCCTCTCGCCTATAACCTATAGCTCGCAATGCGAGCGTCCTATAGGCACTCCGTGCCGTCCCATAGCGAAGCGTCTTATAGCCTCAACGAGGCGTCCATAGGAGGCTATGCCTCCGTCCTACAACTGATACAATACCATCGCAGACTGCGCAGCAACCTTTGCGCTACCTTTGAGCAAGCCTTGACTTGCTGCTGGACACTTGCCTTCAGCTGCTGCCACATGATACTCACCCTCTGGCAATACGATGGTTTGAACTGTTGGTTGACCATTCAAAACGACTACGATATTCTTCCACTCATCGCCAACAGCCTCACCATTCAATTGGTATGCCACTACGCCCTCTGGAGCCTCCAAGAAATGTACATTCTTACGCACCAAGTCAGCATCACCCATATGGAACGCAGGGTGAGACTTGCGCATAGAAATCAGGCCTTGATAGTATGCAAACAAATCCAAGTTATCTGCCTTTAATGACCAATCAATTGCGTTGATATCATCAGGACTGCAGTATGAGTTGTGCACACCTTTCTTATCGCGTGCAATCTCCTCGCCGCACCACAAGAATGGCATTCCTTGTGAAGTCAATACTGCAGTTTGTGCCAACTTGCTGAGCTTTTGCAACTCACCAGCTTTGAGTTTCTTATTTGCTTTCAAACGGTCAGTCAACATCATATCGTCGTGGCAAGACACATAGTTAATCGATTGGGTAGGTTGAGCTGTCCACGCTTTCTTAGAATAGTTCACTTTCTCCATGTCTACCTCTGGGTGCTCGATACAACCTACCAAACCAAACTTAATACTCTCCTCATGTCCTTTCTCGCCTATCAAGAATGCACCCTTGTTGTTATCTGAGAATGGACCACGCAACGCATCACGCATATCATCGCAGAAAGCGCCAATACCAGGCAACTTCTGCATATTAGCCTTCATCGCCAACTCATCGTTTGGATACAATGGACCACCTGCAGCCCAACCCTCGCCATAGAGCAACAAACTTGGGTCTATACTATCCATCATTGCACGCACTTGATTCATAGTCTCTACATCGTGAATACCCATCAAGTCAAAGCGGAATCCGTCCATATGGTATTCCTCAATCCAATAACGGCATGACTCTATGATAAACTTACGCATCATGGCACGCTCACTAGCAGTCTCATTACCACATCCTGACGCATTACCCAAATCGCCATTCTCGTGCAGGCGATAGAAATAGTCAGGGCAAGTTTGAGTGAAATTGCTATTCTCCACATTGAAAGTATGGTTGTACACCACGTCCATGATCACGCGAATACCGGCTTTGTGAAGCGCTTGAATCATCTGCTTCATCTCACGCACACGGGTAGCAGGATCATAAGGATTGGTACTATAACCGCCATCTGGGGCATTGTAGTTTACTGGGTCATAACCCCAGTTATACTTATTGTCGCTCAAACGAGTCTCGTCTACTGATCCGTAATCATACGAAGGCAAGATCTGTACGTGTGTCACACCCAACTCCACCAAGTGGTCAATACCTGTTGCTAGACCCTCAGTAGTCTTAGTCCCATGCTCAGTCCAACCTACAAACTTACCTTTGTTCTGTACACCTGAAGTCGCATGGATAGTCATATCTCGATGGTGCATCTCGTAGATGATTGCGTCTTTAGCACTTGCAAAAGCAGGACGCACATCATTCTCCCAACCCTCTGGATTGGTGGTATTCCAATCTATGATTGCCGCACGTTTGCCGTTTACACCTACCGCTTTTGCAAATATACCAGGGGTCTCGTGCAGTTTCCAACGAGAACTAGGCTCTACTACCTTAAAAGTATAAAACTGACCACATAAGTCGCCCTTTATCGTTTTTACCCAACTACCATCTTTCTGACGGCACATACTGAGTGTTCGCAATGGAGCTGCAGTAGTTGCATCTGCATATATATTCAGATATACGCTATCAGCATTAGGACTCCATACGGAGAAACTAGTCTTTTCTGGCGTATATACCATCTCTTCCAATGAACCTTGTTTCACAGGGTACTCATCTACATTCTCGTAGTGTGTTTTTTTTGCGCAGCAACCTACTAGTGTGGCTACCATTGTCATCATGATTAATGCTTTTTTCATATTTATGGGATTAATTTTCGCTTAATGCTAATTTATAGATATCAGTTTTTTCAATGCGTTCTTGTGCATATGTTTTGGTTACCTCAAAGGTCTTTGGGCCACTTTTAGACGATGGCAAGTCGAACATTACATCCATCATCACTGTCTCCATTAACCCACGCAAACCACGGGCTCCTAATTTGTTTTCCAACGCCTTATCAACAATATAGTCCAACATGTCTGGTGCAAATGTAAGAGTGATACCATCCATCTCCAATAATTTTTGATATTGTTTGGTAATGGCGTTGTTTGGCTCAGTTAGGATATTGCGTAACGCTTCTTTGTCTAAAGGATCAAGATAGGTCAAGATAGGGAGTCGACCGATGATTTCAGGAATCAATCCAAATGACTTCAAATCTTGAGGAGCTACATATTGTAATAAATTGTCTTTGTCTATTTTCTTCGCTTTTTGTTGGGCATCAAAACCCACTACCTGCGTATTCATACGTTGAGCAATCTTACGCTCGATACCATCAAATGCTCCTCCACAGATAAACAATATGTTTCGTGTGTCTACGTGTATAAACTCTTGTTCTGGGTGTTTGCGACCACCCTTGGGTGGAACATTCACTACCGATCCCTCTAGTAGTTTCAGCAAGCCTTGCTGCACACCTTCGCCTGATACATCACGTGTGATGCTTGGATTTTCGCTCTTGCGTGCAATCTTGTCCATTTCATCGATAAATACAATGCCACGTTGAGCTTTTTGCAAATCGTAATCGGCATCTTGTAATAGACGAACCAATAGTGATTCTACATCTTCGCCTACATAACCTGCTTCAGTTAACGCTGTTGCATCTACGATGGCAAATGGTACTTTCAACATTTTGGCTATCGTTCGTGCTAGTAAAGTTTTTCCTGTACCTGTAGAACCTATTAATAGAATATTACTTTTCTCTATCTCTACACCATTGTCTTCTTTAGGTTGAAGGATGCGTTTGTAGTGATTGTATACTGCTACAGATAAGTATCGTTTAGCCTGATCTTGACCAATCACATATTGGTCGAGGAAAGATTTTATCTCGGAGGGTTTAGGTAAGGTTGATAGATCCAAACCATCTATTTCTGCGTTCTGTTCTGTAAGGCGATTCATCTCCATAATCATCATATGCCCCGCCTCTATACATTCATGACAAATAAATACGCCTGGTGTCCCTGCGCGAAATAAGTTTTCCATTTCGCGACCACAAAAGGCACATTTTTCCAATTTCTTTTTTCCCATTCTATTTTTTTACAATAAACTTATTTCTTATGATATACCTTATCTATCATTCCATATTCTAACGCTTCTTGGGCTATCATCCAATAGTCTCGGTCAGCATCTTGGCGGATTCTATCCATCGTTTGACCTGAGTGATTCGAAATAATCTGGTATAACTCGTCCTTTAACTTCAGTATTTCTCGTGCAGTAATCTCTATATCAGATGCTTGTCCTTGAATACCACCTAATGGTTGGTGAATCATTACGCGACTGTGAGGTAAGGCCGCTCGCATCCCTTTCTCACCCGCTACAAGTAATACCGCACCCATACTGGCTGCCATACCTGTGCAAATAGTACCTACGCGAGAACCAATATATTGCATGGTGTCGTATATGCCCAAACCGGCATGCACGGAGCCACCTGGAGTGTTTAGATAAATATTGATGTCTCGCTCAGAATCTACTGAGTCTAGATATAATAACTGCGCCTGAATTACATTAGCGGTATAGTCATTCACCTCTGTGCCTAAGAATATTATTCGATCCATCATCAGGCGTGAGAAAACATCCATTTGAGTTACGTTCAATTGGCGCTCTTCCAAAATGGATGGACTGATGTAACTCGCTGAAGCATTCATGGTGTTTTCAACGTGCATGGAGTTAAGGCCGTTAGAAATGGCAAATTTTAAAAAATCATTTTTCATATCTTCATTGTTAGGATTAATTATTCTATGTGTAAAATGGTTGAAATTAGCGTGCAAAATTACTAAAATTTTCTTATATACGCAAATTTCTTTAACTCTCTCAAAGATTTATACGATAAAATGTGCGAAAACGAACATCTCTCCTAGAAACTTTAACTATATTTTGATGTAAAAAGCAAACTTTTTTATCAAAAATTTGCAAATGTGCGATTTTTGTTGTACCTTTGCACCCGAATTCAGCCGCGATGGTGGAATCGGTAGACACGAAGGACTTAAAATCCTTTGGCCAGTGATGGCTGTGCGGGTTCAAGTCCCGCTCGCGGTACAGAAAAGAAACTCAAAGTTTTCAAGTTTGTTTGAAAGTCTTTTTGAGTTTCTTTTTGCTTCTAATAAAAGGAATTATGTGTTAAACGTTACCGCGTTGTATGAGGTAACTTTTTTATTTAGTCATGAAATCACTTCCTAATTCACAGTATCCATTTTTGCTCCTTTTTGTGAGTGTGCTCTTGTGTCTTTATCCTACTTTTAGAACAAAAAAATACGATGAAATCAGAGATATTGATGTGAATGGCGTCAATCTGGTATATCACATTAAGGGAAATGAGAATCACAAACCTGTGATACTATTACATGGTAATTCTGGAGAGCATGACCATCTTTCTGTGATGGTAGATCAATTGGATTCTGCTGGATATTTGGTGTATGCTATCGATTCAAGAGGACAAGGAGCAAACGTCCCTTTAAATGAATACCATTATATAGATATGGCTAATGATTTGGCCGAATTCATCGAGAAGTTAGATCTAGGTCACCCCGCTGTGTTTGGCTGGAGTGACGGAGGAAATGTCGCTCTTCAAATGGAAGTGCTTCATCCCAATACGGCGGGATTAATCATTACCGCTGGTGCGAATCTCTATCCAGAGGGAGTAAAGGGAGACTTTTGGGAGAATTTTAAGAAGGAAACACTCAAAGATACTATACCTCCATTAACCAAGATGATGTTATTGGAACCTCAGATGACAATGCAAGATATGCAGACGATTCAGTGTCCTTCTCTCATTATGGCAGGTGAGTTTGATCTGATAGATTCGGTGCATACGCAAATGATAGCAGACAATATCCCTAATGGTGAAGTCCTTTTTGTGCAAGGAGAAGACCATGGATCTTTCGTATATAAAAGTCCTAAAGTGGGATTGCTAGTGTTGCAATATCTTAAAAAGATGAACTATTAATACCTAAATTTGCTGCATTCTAAGGTCGTTACATCCTAATTCTTGAACGATGTATAAAGGTGCAATACTTATTTTAGTAATTGCTTGTTTAGCTTTCGGCGTAGTTCGCCTAGATTATTCTTGTCTTTTGGGTGGACACGGTTTGTTAATAATATTAACGCACTTCCTGTTTCTGGAATCATTGTGATACTAGTCCCAGTATAGCCGGTATGACGGCATCTAAGATATTCTTTTTTGCGTGGTTGGTCTCGTTGGATTCGTTTCAAAGTACTAGCTTTAATATGTACGCTATCTGTCCATAGGCCTGCATTACATGCTTTCTCTCGAATATCTGTAGGTAGTTGCATGAACCATATTGCCCATCGTGCAATATCTTCCGCACTAGCAAAAATTCCAGCATTCCCAGATATCCCTTGCATCATTACTCTCGCCAATGGGTCATGAACTTTGCCGCGCAGGCAATCCTCATCATTGCACTCTGTTGGAGCTATTAACTGTTGGAGCGAGTCTTCAGGAAGCCATCCCATAGTAATGCCTAAATCAGCATAAAGCCCCTCACGTAAATATCTGTTCAAGTCCTTTCCAACAATTTGCTCTATCACTCCTTGTAATGAGATGAAGTTTAGACATGAATAACGATATTTTTCGCCAACTTGGCTTGGACGATAGCAACGTCCTATGCTATCGATTAAAAATGTTGGACGATCTATATCGCTGATACCACGAGCTCGGCAGATACTATCCAGTCTTGCAACACCTAAGTAAGCAGGTAATCCTGATTTGTGAGTAAGAAGATCAACTATACGTACATCGTTGTGATAATTATTTAACCAATCTGCCACATACGTATTACTATCCATCTGTTGTGTTTGGCAAAGTAAGATTGCAGCGCTTCCTGCTCCAATAGGTTTGCTTAATGATGCTAAATCAAAAATTGTACGTGTGGTCATACTCTCTAGACAAGGTTTTATACTTTGATGTCCATATGCTTTTAAATGACAAATTTGATGATTATGCAACACGCATAATACTGCGCCAGGAATAATACTATCTTTCTGAATCGCTCGAGTGATTAGACGGTCCATTTTGGTGTATGCTCTTTGTGCAGGTGCGAGAGAAATGATGCTGTATACCATTGTAATTACTAGCACTATACGAAGACTGAATGATGTGATTTTCATGATGGTCGATTTTATTTGTACGATTTTTTTGCAAAAGTACAACAATTTTTGCATATTTCAAAATAAAGCAGTATCTTTGCACCCTAAATTTGATGATTCTGGGTTAAAATCCCCATATTAGAAGTATGAATAAGTTTTTCTCTTTTTTAGCATGCGCGATATTGAGTGTGTCTGTATCAATGGCATCTTCCAGTGATACCATCCGTGTCCTGTGCATAGGCAATAGCTTTTCTTGGGACGCTGTAGAACAGGAACTGGCTCCCTTATGCCAAGCGGTTAACCAACCTATTGTCATCGGTAATTTGTATTATGGAGGTTGTTCATTGGAACAACACTATACTTTTATGATAAAGGATACTGCGGCGTATAGTTTTAGATTTATTGAGCATGGAGTACGTACTCCGATTGAAGGATACTCACTACGTCAGGCTCTTCAACTTATGCAGTGGGATTTTATATCCCTCCAGCAAGCAAGCCATGATAGTGGTGTTCAATCTAGCTATGAACCCTATCTAAGAATATTATTGGATACTGTTAGCGCATATCAACCTAATGCACAACTGTGTTGGATGCAAACTTGGTCTTATTCTAATGATGCTAAGCATCCTGCTTTTCCCCGCTATCAAAAGAACCAACAAATTATGGATGATAGTATACATGCCGCTACCATGACTTTGCTTGAGAGATATCCTCAACTAATGCTTATTCCGTGCGGAAAAGCAATTACATTCGCTCGTCAAACCAAACTTGGGGATACACTATGCAGAGATGGATATCACCTTAATTATGTATATGGACGATATACTGCAGCTTGTGTCTGGGTAGAATTATTGACTGGGAAGAAGTGTTTTTCTATCGCATATATAAATAAGGATATGACAAAACAGCAAAAACGTCTTACACAACGTGCTGCACATAAATCCATTAAGTGGAAAACTAAATTGCAACCAAATCTGAAATGAAGTTCAAAGACTTAATATCTAAACGCAAACGCAGAGAGAAGGCAAAACTCAAAAAACGGAGGAACAATGGTACTTCCGATAATGCAAAGTCTCCTGATTCGTTAGCGCAAACGGCAAGCAATTTGCCAGGTGACTTTTCTCCTGAAGTTATTAAGGATGTGGAAGCACTTCCAACTTGTCCTATTACGGATGAGGAAGCACTTCGTCGTAGGGATATGCGAGATGTATTGACATTCACTATTGATCCGGACGAAGCTAAAGATTTTGATGACGCGTTGTCTTTTTTACCATTGGAGTCAGGCAATGTTCAGATAGGAATCCATATTGCTGATGTTACACACTTCGTATCAGAGATGACTGCTCTTGACGATGAGGCATACCAACGTGGTACTAGCATCTATCTTGTGGATAGGGTTATTCCGATGCTGCCGGAAAAATTAAGTAATGATCTCTGTAGTCTTCGCCCCAATGAAGATAAACTGTGTATGTCTGTAGTGGTGGAAATGGACCCTAACGCCAAGGTAATACGCCATAAGGTTTGCCGCACAATTATTCGTTCTGACTATCGTCTTACTTATCGTCAAGCACAAGATATTTTGGATACTACAAATGATTCGCAGAATGTGCTCCTACCGCCTGAAGCAGAAACTCCCACCTTGGCATATGCTCTCCGAACACTTAACCAATTGGCAAAAATGCTACGCGCTAATCGTTTCCGCCAAGGCGCTATTAATTTTGAAACACCCGAAGTACACTTTAGATTGGATGAAAATAACGAACCAATAGAAATATATTTCCATAGTTCGTTAGATACTAATCATTTAATTGAAGAGTTTATGCTATTGGCCAATCGCATCGTTGCTACTGAAATTGGTAAAATGGGGAAAAAACATTCTGATAATCTTGATGAGCAAGGACGGAAATACCCTTTTG
Source organism: Paludibacteraceae bacterium (assembly GCA_045612045.1). Taxonomy (GTDB): domain Bacteria; phylum Bacteroidota; class Bacteroidia; order Bacteroidales; family Paludibacteraceae; genus Colicola. The sequence goes on from JAZKYJ010000024.1 coordinate 17,443, forward strand.
TGTATCGTGTGCATGATAATCCTGATCCTGACAAAATTGCTAAGTTAAGCACATTTATTAAGCGTTTCGGACTTAATTTGAAAACAACAGGTAAGAGTGGCGCAACACACAAACAGATAAATGCTCTGTTGGATAATTGCCAAGGATTGCCCTCTCAAACACTGGTTGAGACACTAACTATTCGTGCCATGGCAAAGGCGGTGTATTCAACGACCAATATTGGCCATTATGGATTAGCTTTTCCTTATTACACCCATTTTACATCACCTATCCGCAGATATCCTGATATGATGGTACATCGTTTGGTGGCGAAGTATCTGCTCCATGCTAAGAATATTTGCCGTGTGGATAGGGATGAGCTGGAACAAGCGTGTGTATATTCTTCTGAACGTGAGTTGGCAGCGCAGATGGCAGAACGAGATTCGATTAAGCAGATGCATGCCAAATGGATAAGTAGTCATCTTGGCGAAGAGTTTGATGCTATAGTAAGTGGTGTAACAGAGTTTGGGTTGTTTGTCCAATTAGAGGAGACTCTTACCGAAGGGTTAGTGCCCATACGTACTATTGAGAAGAATGATTATATGCAATTCGATGAGGATAATTATTGCTTGGTAGCGGCCCGTAGTGGAAAAACGTATACTTTATCGGACAAAGTGCGCGTACGTGTGGTAAAAGCTGATGTAGAAAAAAAACTCATAGATTTTGTTTTAGTTGAATAAATGCGCAAAGTATATTGCATATTATTTTGTTTACTATACACTGTGTTTTCTTCTGCAATGATGGCACAAGTTGTGATGTTGCGTACAGGTAAAAGTGTGGAAGGTGTAGTGCTTGTACATAATGAAGAGGTGGTGATCTTGCAAACAAATGATGGCAGACGTTTTCAATATCCTGCTGCAGAGGTGCTGTCTATACAGGAACGCAATGCAGCATCTGATGCATCTATATCCATGTCTGAGATACAAGCGAATACTCATTTTGCCGCACGTGTACAATTGCACGCGGGAGCAGTTTATTTGCCAATGAAGGGGTGGGGGGGGCAAGTTGCTATGGATATGGCATTGGGAACCAACCAAATAAAACAGACACCTGTCTTTTTGGGGGCATCTGTGGGTTATCGTGCTAAATGCTTTGTTGATCAAATATATTCGTTTATTCCATTGCAAGTTGTTTTATATATGCCACTTAAGACTCTTAGACATACACCATCAGTAGGGTTTTCTCTTGGGTATGGAATATCGGCCACTTCATCTACAGATGGGGGGATTTGTCTCGGTCTAGATGTGGGATGGAATTATTCTTATAAGAGAAATAAGTCCATCTCTCTAGGTGCAAATGTTGAGTGGCAACAAACACAAACAGATGTGCTACATGAAATTTTTAATCCAAACACAGGAACCTCCAATCAGTATGTCAATCATATTGGTGCAGGTTTTCTTACAATAGGTACCAAATTAGCCCTACAATTTTAAATAGTGAAAGCAATCAAAAAGTTAAAAACAAAAACGGAACCTCGTAATCATCGTGTCACCATCATGCTAAATGATAGTGAGATGCGTATGTTAGAGCGTTATTGCAACCAATATACGGTCAAAAATCGCTCTAAACTCATACGTGAAACACTTATGCGAAATATCTTAAGGCGATTCGACAAAGATTCTCCTACTTTGTTTGATATGGACTTATAGAAATATATAATTCTTATAATAAATTGTAGCCAAAATAGTGAAAAATGTATTTTTTTTTAAAAAAATTTGGTCATTTCGAAAAAAAGCAGTACCTTTGCACCCGATTTCAATTGGGATGACTGATTGAGGTATATATCGCGGAGTAGAGCAGTGGTAGCTCGTCAGGCTCATAACCTGAAGGTCGTTGGTTCGATTCCTTCCTCCGCAACTAGATGAGCCGCTTGTAGAGCGGCTTTTTTTGTAAATGTAATCAGTAATGTAGCATTTTTGCAAAAAAAAGATGAAAAATACCTATCTTTAGGTATTGTACACATGCAAAAATAGCAGTAATTTTGCAGCGTGAAACAGAATGGGTCTGAATATATTGAAAATGGTGTGCAAATACAAGAGGTAGATGCACGATATTTGGAGCAGCAATTGGTGCGTACGGCAGAACTTATTGATCGCCACCAACCTTTTGTTGTACTTTTAACGCATTACAACGAACTCCTATCTACTCAGCATACATTGAATTATGAATTGCTAAGTAATCTTTTAGGAGTGAGGATTGGATTATTGCAAGATAAAGACCAATTGATGGCGCATGCGTCTGATTTTCGGCATATTCATGTGTCATATGGAAAGGACGTTGAAGAAGCGATTGCATGTGTGATAGATGTGATTGTCACTTTGCCAAATGTACGTGAGAAATACTCTAAACGTTATATGGCAGTACGTTTGCTAGAACGTCCTGATGAGATGTTGGCACTATTGCCACATAGTGAGGAATTGATTCGAGTGGCAGCTGAACAGCGTGCACGATTACTGTATGAGTACGGCAAGACTGCTAAGGAAGTGATTCAGCAAGCGCGTTTAGGCTTTGTACACGGTGCCTTGGAGGAAACTTTGACCCACGCGAAGCACGACTCTGGACACTCTGTTGCAGACAAAATCGATAAGGTACTTACAAATAGATGGGTCGGGTTGCCAGTATTGCTTTTGGTGTTGTATGGCGTATTTGAATGTACCTTTACCTTAGGGGCTTATCCGCAGGAATGGATCACCACGGGCGTGGAGGCATTGGCGGGGTGGTTGCGTGGAATGATGCCTGTGGTATGGTGGAGTAGTTTGCTGCTAGATGGCGTGTTGCTAGGTATAGGTGCAGTATTGGCATTCTTGCCGAATATCATTATCATGTTCTTCTTTTTGAGTTTAATGGAAGACTCGGGCTACATGGCGCGTGTGGCATATACGATGGATAAATGGATGCACCGAATCGGTTTGCATGGCAGTTCGTTTATACCGATGCTGATGGGCTTTGGTTGCAATGTGCCCGCCATCATGGCAGCGAAGGATATTACCAATATGAAAGATCGTGCACTAACAATGCTGATGGTTCCATTTATGAGTTGTTCGGCGCGTCTGCCCGTGTATATGCTGTTTGTTGGGGCGTTCTTTGCGGAACAAAAGGCGTTGGTGATGATGTCGCTATACGCATTGGGTGTGGTGCTAAGTATATTGTTTGCTTGGATTATGCAACACACCAGGGCGTTCCGCCAACCTAAACACGACTATGTGAGTGAGTTGCCGCCATACCGCCGTCCCACTTTGCGTAATACAGGATTGCATATTTGGGAGCGTATAGCCGATTATCTGCAGAAGATACCTGCTGTGATCATTTGGGCGAGCGTGATTATTTGGGCATTGACCTATTTCCCTACAGGTAATATGAACGATATGGAGCATAGTTATCTAGCCATGATTGGTCATTGGATAGAGCCCATGGTGCGTCCATTAGGTTTTGACTGGAAGATGTCTGTCTGCCTGCTGACTGGCTTGCCAGCTAAGGAAGCGATTGTATCTACTATGGGTATTTTATACCCCTCGGATGCAGCATTGTCGGCCTTCACGCCATTGACAGCGTATGCATTTATGACTTTTGTGCTGCTGTATTTCCCATGCGTGGCAACGATCACCACATTGCGCAAAGAGTTGGGGAGAAAATGGGCTTGGTTTAGTTTGGTGCAGTCTATGCTACTAGCATGGGTGGTGAGTTTTGTAATATATCAAATAGGAAGTTTTTGTATTTAGTGGACGGATTCGTCTACAGATTTGTGTTTTTAGAAAATGAAAAAAAATGTTTTAATTTTATTACTTGTTTGGTTCGCTTGTGCATCGGGTTATGCTCACGTGTGGGGTACCGTGTTGGACGATAAGGGATATCCATTGGTGGGAGCGAATGTGTATTGGGCAGGAACAACCATTGGCGTGGCCACTGATATAGATGGGCGATTTCAGTTAGAGCCAGTCAAGAGCACGAATCTCTTGGTTACTAGTTTTATGGGCTTTCACAATGATACGACTGAGGTGATTGCTCATAGCGAACTTACTGTGGTGTTGGTGAGTGATTTGTTGTTGGAAGAAGTGGATATTGTTGAACGTAAGATGGCAGTTTTGCGTTCGCGCATTTCGCCACTGACCACAGAAACTCTGACAGGCGAAGCTCTTTGTATGGCAGCGTGTTGTAATTTGAGTGAGAGTTTTGAGACCAGTGCTAGTGTGGATGTGGCTTACTCGGATGCTGCTACGGGCGCAAAACAAATCCGTTTACTCGGATTAAGCGGCACTTATGTGCAGATGCTTACGGAGAACACCCCTAATATCCGTGGTTTGGCTCAGTCTTTTGGTATGGAGTATATCCCTGGTCCATGGATGGAGGCGATACAAGTAAGCAAGGGTACATCCTCTGTACTGAACGGCTACGAGGCTATTGCAGGTCAGATTAATGTTGAATACTTAAAACCTCAGACTCAGAATCCTATTTCACTTAATGCGATGATTAGCACAGAAACCCATGCTGAGATCAATGCTACAGGTGGTTGGAATGTCAATGATATTGTTTCTACAGGTATATTGTTCCATGCTCAAAATATGTCCCTTGAACTAGATCACAATCATGATGGATTCTTGGATATGCCTAAGAATACTAATATCAATCTGCTAAATCGCTGGTATGTAAAAACAGACGATTATACGGGACAATTTTTGGTGCGTGGATTATATGATCGCCGTCTAGGAGGTCAGACTGAGGATGCTCTTTCCGTTTCGCCTTTCGCTTCATCACCTTATCATATTGATTTGAATACATGGCGTGTGGATGGATTCGTCAAGAATGGTTATGTGTTTAATCATGACTTAGGCACATCGATTGGTATTATCGCTTCTGCTTCTTATCATAATCAGCAAAACACATACGGCTCGCGCCAATGGAATGCTGCACAGACGAATGTCTACTTGAATGCAATTTTTCAAACATCGTTTGACGATTTGGCTTCTGATCCTTGGGATAATCATCAACATAAACTATCTGCGGGCTTCAGTATCAATTATGATAAGTATGATGAATCGCTTTCGCTTCTAGCCTTATCGCCTTCTAGCCTTATCGCCTCTCAAATGGAAGTGACGCCGGGTGTGTTTGCGGAATACACTTACACATACAAAGAAAAACTTACCTTGCTTGCCGGTATTCGTGAGGATTATTCTACGCGTTATGGTTTCTTCACAACTCCTCGTATGAATGTGCGTTATGCACCATTTGAGTGGTGGACACTGCGTGGAAGTGTGGGCTTGGGATATCGTACACCTAATGCCATAGCAGATAATGCTGCTTTTTTGGCAAGTAATCGTATATACGATATTCACCCTGAGTTAGCACAAGAACGCTCGATGAATACGGGAATAAGTACAGTGTTTTATATCCCAATGGGCAAGCGTGAGTTGCAATTATCGGGGGAATATTACTATACTAAGTTCTTAGATGGTGTGATTGCAGATATGGATCGTAGTTTGCATGGTATCACCTTGTATAATATGCATGATGTGGATGATGCACAGTATTTCTCGCATAACTGGCAAGTAGAAGCGACTATGGAGATTTTGCGTGGATGGACTATGACCACGGCCTTCCGTTATACGGATGTTAAACAAACTACCTTCAATACAGCTACCAACGAGTTCCAACTTCGTGACAAACCATTGCAAAATAAATTTAAGGCTATTATCACTACTAGTTATCAGACTCCACTCAAGACATGGCAGTTTGATTTGACTGCGCAGTTTAATGGTCCTGGACGTATGCCAGATGGTTTCGTAGTTCCTGTAGGAAGCAATCAATATTTTACCGATGAAGTGGGGCAAATTCATCACAAATGGTATCCTCAGCTATTAGGTCAGGTGACCAAATTTTTCCGAACATGGTCAATTTATTTGGGTGCGGAGAATATGACTAATTTTACCCAAGATAGTCCTATTGTTGGGTCTACGGTGGAACATAATGGACACTATTTTGTAGATCCTTCGTCAGTATCCTATGATGCTTCAATGATTTGGGCTCCTATCCATGGTTGGAAAATTTATCTTGGTTTCCGTTGGTCACTAGAGCGTGAAGAATAAGAAATAATAATGAATAATGAATATGAAAAGACTAGTTATCTTCCTTTTGGCGATTATGCCAGTGGCATTTATGCTCTCTACTGCGGAGGCAAAGCCTAACAAACAACGAGTAGTATTGTATGTGGACTTGCATTGCCAAGATTGCTGCAATAAGATTTTGAAGAATATTCCTTACGACAAGGATCTCAAGGGGGGCGTGAAGGACATTGTTTTTGATTTGCAAGCTAAGACAGCAACTGTTACTTATGATGCTAACAAAACCGATCTACCTACTATCCAAAAGGCTTTTGCCAAGATTGGCAAACCAGCAACTACTGAGGCACCAAAGTGCCATCACAATTGTGATGCTCATCACCATCATCACGCTGAAGGTGAGCACTATCATCATTAATGTTTCGCAAATATCTACCATATTACAAACGTAATCTTAAGGTTGCTTTACCAGTGATGCTTACTCAATTGGGTGCGTCACTGGTTGGTTTGTTTGACTCTATTATGGTGGGTCATTATGCCACGGTGGATCTGGCTGCAGTGAGTTTTTCTAATGCAATCTTCTTTACCGTTATGGTTTTTGCTATGGGTGCTTTGATGGGTATCACACCACTTGTTGGTATTCAAGTGGGCGAGATGAAGCAAGCCATTGAAGACGAAAGTATTATTCGCCGTAAAATCGCATCATTGTTTCAAAATGGTATGCTCTTTACTGTTCTGCTGAGTTTGCTCATGCTGGTATTGTTATCTGCTTGCATACCCTTTTTAGATCGATTTGGTCAAGATCCCGAGGTCATTCGTGTGGCACGACCATACTATATTCTGATTGTCGTCTCATTAGTACCATTTCTATTTTTTTCCTTCTTCAAACAGTTCTTGGAGGGCTTAGGTAATACGATGGTCGCAATGGTTATCACATTGTTGATGAACGGGTTGAATATCCTACTTAATTGGATATTTATCTATGGTCATTGTGGGGTTGAAGCGATGGGGGCGACTGGTGCAGGAATTGGTTCTCTCATTTCTCGTATTGGTATGCCGTTATGTTTTTGGGCGGTGATGGCATGGCATAAGGAGTGGAAACTATATCTCCGCGTGGTTTGGGAACGTTTTTCTTTGCAACGTATTCGTGAGTTGGTAAAGATAGGTGCCCCTATTGGTGCTCAAACATTGTTGGAAACTTTCCTTTTTACTGCTTCTTTTGTAATTATTGGTTGGATTAGCAAAGAGGCGTTAGCAGCGCATCAGGTAGCTAATCAAATAGCAGATATGACGTTTATGTTGGCGCTTGGTATTGGCTCTGCCACTACTATTCGTGTGTCTCATCAATTAGGTGAAGGTAATATTCATGGTGTGCGAATGGCGAGCAATGCTAGTATCCATTTGGTACTGCTGATGAATACGATAGGCGCAGCACTGATGATTAGCTTGCGTAAGTATATCCCTATGCTATTCACTGAGGATCAGGAAGTGATAGCCATTGCTTCGCAGTTGATTGTTATTGCGGGAATGTTTCAGTATGCAGATGGTTTACAAGCTGTTGGTGCGGCCATGTTGCGTGGTATTACTGACGTGAAAGTGCCGATGTTGATTGCTTTTGTGTCGTATATTATTATTGGCTTATCCGTGGGATTGCTCTGTGCTTTCCCATTCCATATGGGTGCTGCGGGTATATGGATTGGTTTTATCTGCGGTTTAGCACTTGCTGCAGTCTTTTTTCATGTACGATTTAGAAGATTGATAAATAAAAAAAATCGAACTTTTTAAGTCCGATTTTGTGGAGATAGCGGGATTCGAACCCGCGTCCAAACAAGGAACCAATATGCTTTCTACACGCTTATCTTGGCCTTAATTTTCGAGCAATAGCAAGACCCAAGCCACCAACTATTGCCTTATCCGCTAAATCTTATTCTTGCATCGCAGCCTACAAGAACCAGCCTTGATATTTCCGCACCGCTTGATCCTATCAGCCTCTAGGCGTTGGCTTGGAGCGATGTCTCGGTTCAGCACCTTGTGCCGAAACTAGGCGAATCTACTATACTTCGATTACGCAGCGAGAGCTACAGTATTGTTGCCAGTTATAATGGCGAATCCTATTAACGAGCGGTATTCATGCTCGACGTGCTTACATACCTGTTCTACCTGCTGTCAAAACCAAATATCCCCTTATCTTTTCTAAGAAATCACTCGAAGCAATGCATCGAGTGATTTCTTTGTGGTCCCACTTGGGCTTGAACCAAGGACCCCCTGATTATGAGTCAGGTGCTACTAACCAACTGAGCTATAGGACCTATCCAGCAAATGTTGCATGTTTGCACTGATAGTATAACATCAAATGCGACTGCAAAGGTACAGCTTTTTTTTGAAATGACCAAGAAAAATGCAGAAAAAAGCAGATTTTTGTGATTTTTGTTGCAAATGTACAAAAGTTTTCTTATCTTTGCACATTATTTGGATAGAGTGAATATTAAAATACAAACTATATGGAAATACTGAATCAAATGTTAAAACGTGCGCAGGCTAATCCCCAACGTATTGTACTCCCTGAGGGTGATGAACCTCGTACATTAGAGGCTGCAAACCTACTATTGAAGGATAAGGTAGCTAAACTTATCCTAATAGGCGACCCTGTTGTTATCAGGCAAATGGCTCAAGAGAAGAATTATGAATATGTTCTCAGTGAGGATAGTGAGCTCACAATCATGAATCCTTTGACCGATCCAAAGATGCCAGAGTATGCTAACCTCCTTTTTGAACTACGCAAAGCGAAAGGAATGACCCTTGAGCAAGCAAAAGAGAAAGTCAAGGACCCTCTCTATTTGGGGTGCCTTTTAATCAAAAATGGCGATGCAGATGGCGAACTTGCAGGTGCTCGTGGTACGACTGCAGACACGATTCGTCCTGCATTCCAAATTCTGAAGACTCGTCCTGGTGTGCATATCGTATCGGGTGCGTTCTTGATGTTTACTCCTGCTGCTCAATTGGGTGAGGGTGGTTTCCTTGTGTTTGCTGACTGTGCGGTAAATCCATGTCCTAATGCACAAGAGTTGGCGGAGATTGCGGTAACGACTGCAGAGACTGCTAAAGCGCTGGGAGGTATCGAGCCACGCGTGGCGATGCTTAGTTTCTCTAGCAAGGGTAGTGCAAAGCACGAGCTTGTGGATAAAGTAGTTGAGGCTACTCGTATTGCACACGAGATGGCGCCCGATTTGGCATTGGATGGCGAGTTGCAATTGGACGCAGCGCTCGTGGAGAGCGTCGGTGCACAAAAAGCACCAGGTTCTGCTGTGGCGGGTAAGGCGAATGTGCTTGTCTTTCCTGACTTGCAAGCTGGTAATATCGGCTATAAGCTCGTAGAGCGCTTCTCTGGGGCAGATGCTGTAGGTCCAATTCTTCAAGGTATAGCTGCGCCAGTGAATGACTTGAGCCGTGGATGCAAGGTGCAAGACATCGTGCAAATGGTGATTATCACCGCTAACCAAGCAATCGGAATGAAAGAATAATACCAAAAACATAATAAAACATGAAAATCTTAGTATTGAACTGCGGAAGTAGCAGTATAAAGTATAAACTTTTTGATATGGATACCCGCGCTGTGATGGTATCGGGTGGAGTAGAGAAAATAGGTTTGCCTGACTCTTTCTTGCAAATAAAACTTGCTAGTGGCGAGAAAGTGAAGATTGAGCAAGCTATGCCAGAGCATACTGTGGGTATTCAATTGATCTTGAGTAGCCTCGTGGATGAGAAGATAGGTTGCATCGCTTCTTTGGACGAAGTGCAAGCAGTAGGTCATCGTGTGGTGCATGGTGGCGAGAAGTTCAACAAGTCTGTACTGATCACCCCAGAAGTGAAGGAGATGATTGTTAAGTGCATCGAACTCGCTCCACTTCATAACCCTGCAAACCTTAAGGGTATTGAGGCGATTGAACAAGCGCTTCCTGGCGTTCCTCAAGTCGCAGTCTTTGATACTGCCTTCCATCAGACTATGCCAGACGAGGCGTATATGTACGCTATCCCATATGAGTTGTATGAGAAGTATGCTATCCGTCGTTATGGCTTCCATGGAACGTCTCACCGTTATGTGTCTGCTCGTGTTTGCGAGTATCTCAATCTAGATCCTAAGTCTACCAAGGTGATTACTGCTCACATCGGTAATGGAGGTAGTTGTACTGCTGTGCTCAACGGCGAGTCTGTGGATACATCTATGGGTCTTACTCCACTGGAGGGCCTGATGATGGGTACTCGCGCTGGTGATATGGACCTTGGTGCGGCTACTTATATCATGGAGAAAGAGAACCTTTCTACAACTGAGTTCTCTAATCTCATGAATAAGAAGTCTGGCCTCATGGGCGTGAGTGGCGTATCAAGCGATGCGCGCGATATAGAGAACGCTGTGCAAGAGGGTAACAAACGTGCTGACCTGGCTCGTCGTATGTTTATCTACCGCGTGAAGAAGTATATCGGTGCTTATGCTGCGGCGATGAATGGAGTCGATGTGATCGTCTTTACTGGTGGTATCGGTGAGAATGATACTTATGTTCGTGGCGAGATTATTAAGGGATTAAGCTATTTGGGTGTTGACTTTGATGAGGCTAAGAACAAAGTTCGCGGTGAAGAGGCGCTCCTCACTACTTTAGAGAGCAAGGTGAAAGTCTGTGTAATTCCTACTGATGAAGAGTGGATGATTGCATCTGATACTCAAGAATTGTGCTAATTAAGAATTGATTGTTGAACCAAGACTTTTGGAACAGAAGTAAGGACTAGTTAGTCTTTGTTTTTGGTTTTGTTTGCTTGACTCAAAATTTATAAAACTTTGAAACCAATTATTTATCAATTACTGCCTAGGCTGTTTACTAATTATAATGAGACGCGTCGTCCAAGAGGTAGCATGCAAGAGAATGGTTGTGGTACGTTGAATGCCATAACATCTAAAGCATTGCATGCTATACATGATTTGGGTGCAACGCATGTTTGGTATACGGGTATTATTCGCCATGCAACTGCCATGTATAATACTCCAAGTATCGTTAAAGGTTTGGCGGGTAGTCCATATGCGATAACAGATTACTATGATGTGCATCCTGACCTCTGTGAAGACAAACGCAGACGAATGAAGGAGTTTACTGACTTAGTTGATCGTACTCATAAGGCTGACTTAAAAGTAATTATTGATTTTGTGCCCAACCATGTGGCACGTGAGTATCATTCTACGGCTAAACCTCGTGGCATAGCTGATCTGGGTGCTAATGATAATCCTGAATGGGCATTTTCGCCTTTGAACAATTTCTACTATCTACCAGGGTGTCAGTTTCTAGCTCCATTTGATGCTCAAGGATATCAGGAGTATCCTGCTCGTGCGACAGGAAATGATTGTTTTACTGCTAGTCCATCTGTCAATGATTGGTATGAGACTGTCAAGTTGAACTATGGCGTCTATTATCAAGGGGGAGGTGAAAAACAGTTTGACCCTATTCCTGATACTTGGAATAAAATGTTGCATATTTTGCTCTATTGGGCTAGTAAGGGCGTAGATGGCTTCCGTTGTGATATGGCGGAAATGGTGCCACAAGAGTTTTGGTCTTGGGCGGTTGACCATGTTAAAGAGCAATACCCCAATATCCTTTTTATAGCTGAAGTCTATAACCCTCATCTTTATCGCGACTATTTGGCAGCTGGTTTTGATTATCTTTATGACAAGGTAGGTATGTATGATTATCTACGTGGCGTAACGAGCAAGAACTGGGCGGCGGAGGGAATTACTCAACAATGGCAACGTGTGGATGATATCCGTGATAGAATGCTATATTTCTTAGAGAATCACGACGAACAACGTATTGCTAGTGGTTTCTTCTGTGGGCGAGGAATGTGTGCAGAACCTGCTATGATAGTGGCTGCAACCCTAGGTACTAACCCAGTGATGATTTATGCAGGGCAAGAATTAGGAGAAAAGGGTATGGATGCAGAAGGTTTTTCTGGCATGGACGGACGGACCACTATCTTTGATTATTGGGCGGTAAAGTCGTTACAAGCGTGGGCTAATCATGGCAAGTTTGATGGCGCTGGTTTGGATGAAGAACAACAACAGTTGCGAGCGTTCTATCGTCAACTGCTACGTGTTGCACGAACTGAGAAGGCTATCACGCAAGGTGAGATGTATGACCTGACTTATGCTCAGGGGGATGGGTTTAATAAGCATGAGCAGTTTGCTTATCTACGTAAATATAAAAAACAAACTATCTTGGTCGTTTTGAACTTTGATGATCGTCAGGTAGATATGCAAGTACGTATCCCGTCTGAGGCGTTTGAGTATCTTCAACAGGAGGTATGTGCAGAGGCGAAGGCTAAGGACTTGTTGACAGGAACCGAGTTTTCTTTCCCTCTCCATCCACATACACCGGTCTGCTTGACTCTGCCCGCATGGAAAGGTGTGATCTTGAAGATTAAATAGCGAGTATAAGTGGTAGAACGCCCTGTGGGCTATAGCTTATAGCAAGAGAAGATATGAAATCAGTAGCAGATAAAATCAAACCCTATTTTCAACTTCTTCGTGTGAGTAATTTAGCTTTTATGGCTATCTTATTGTATGTGATGGAGAAGTGGGTAGCAGTTCCATTGTTGCATATGGAGCGCTTTCCTGAGCAGGTCTCATGGTGGGTCTTAACTTTATTGATACTCAGTGTTGTATTGATAGCAGCAGGTGGATATGTGATTAATGATTATTTTGATGTTAAGATTGATCGCATCAATCGTCCTGATGACTTGATTGTTACCCGCGTTATATCTCGTGAGATGGCCATGCGTATCTTTCAGGTATGCACTATTCTGGGTGTGCTTGCTGGTATTGCTACCGCTTGGTGCGCACATAGTTGGAATTTATTATTTGTCTATATAGTGATTCCTGGGCTTTTGTGGTTTTATTCTGCTAGTTACAAACGGATCTTCTTAGTGGGTAATTTGGTGGTAGCTTTTGTTTCTGCACTTGTTCCTATGCTGGTGGCCATGGTTAATGTAGATATGCTCCGTTTTCAATACCAAGATTCCCTAGTCCATACGCCCATTGTTGGTGAGTTGTATCTTTGGATAGGAGGCTTTGCTATGTTTGCTTTTCTGCTCACATGGGTGAGGGAGATTGTAAAAGATATGGAGGATATAGAGGGTGATTGCGAGCTGGAATGTCGTTCTATGCCAATAGTCTGGGGAATACCAGCAACGAAGGTTGTTGTTACTATCCTACTTGTAGTGACAATGGCTTTTATTGGCTATATAGCCTATGCCGTTTTGCCATTTCCAATGGTTTGGAAATCACTCACCATGCGTTATATAGTCTTTGGACTAGTGGTGCCAATCGTGTGTGTAGTCGTATTGCTATGGGCGGCTAAAAACAAACAAGAATATCAGCGTTGTCAACTGATTGTCAAATTGATTATGTTTATAGGAATCTTATTTGGCTTTGTTATTCAGCAAAACTTGTATAATCTATAATTAATCTTCAGCAAGTGTCTATCTTCAAACGAAATATTATACTAGGAAGTCAAAGTCCGCGTCGTCGTGAGTTGATGGCAGGTATCGATCTTCCATTTACGACGGTGACAATAGATGCAGATGAGTCATATCCTGCGGAACTGCAAGCGGGAGATATACCTATGTATATATCGCGCTCAAAGGCGCGTGCGTACGCGCACAAATTATTGGAGAATGATTTGCTTATTACATCTGACACCATCGTATGGCTTCATGGCGAAATGCTGGGAAAACCTAAGGATGAATCAGATGCTATGCAGATGTTGGCAAAGCTGAGTGGTCAAACCCATGAGGTATATACTGCGGTTTGCTTTTGGGATAAGAGTGGCGAATTAGAAACATGGGTGGATTGTACGAAAGTGACTTTTAATCTACTTACTTCTGATGAGATTGAGTACTATGTTCGTTATTACCAACCAATGGATAAGGCAGGAGCCTATGGCGTGCAAGAGTGGATTGGATATGTCGGAGTTACGCGAATGGAGGGCTCGTACTATAATGTGATGGGCTTCCCTATCTGCCATGTTTATGAACGGATCAAGAAGTATCTGTACTAGATTTTATCTCTAACTATTGTTTTTCTTCGCAAGCTGTGAGAGTCATTCAATAAAAAAAAGCTACCAATTAGGTAGCTTTTTCTGTATTTAGTAATTATTCTTATCCGAGATAAGTCTTCAATATACCGCTTCTAGAACTAGTTTTTAGTTTGCGTATTGCTTTCTCTTTAATTTGGCGCACGCGCTCACGTGTGAGGTTAAACTCGATGCCGATTTCTTCCAATGTTTTTTCTTGTACGCCAATACCAAAGAATTTTCTCAAGATGTCAGCTTCTCTTTCGGTGAGTTGCTCCAGTGCGCGATCAATTTCCTTGGATAGTGATTCGCTGATGAGTTTGTGGTCTGCGTTTGGTGAGTCTTCGTTTACCATGACATCAATCAGGCAGTTGTCTTCTCCTTCTACGAAAGGTGCATCTACGCTGACTTGACGGCCAGACATCTTCAAAGAGTCTGCAATCTTGTCAATTGGTAAATCTAGTACTTCGGCTAGTTCTTCTGCGCTAGGACGGCGCTCATGTTCTTGTTCAAAGCGTTGGTAGGCTTTGTTGATCTTGTTGAGCAAACCTGATTGATTGAGTGGCAATCGTACGATTCGTGCTTGCTCGGCCAAGGCTTGTAGGATGGATTGGCGAATCCACCATACAGCGTATGAGATGAATTTAAAACCACGTGTCTCGTCAAATTTCTCTGCTGCCTTGATGAGGCCTAGGTTGCCTTCGTCGATAAGGTCAGGAAGGCTGAGTCCTTGATTTTGATACTGCTTTGCGACTGAGACTACGAATCGGAGGTTGGCGCGTGTGAGCTCTTCTAGGGCAGCTCTATCTCCATTGCGGATACGGCCAGCCAATTCCACCTCACGATCAACCGAAATTAATGCTTCTCGACCAATTTCTTGTAGATACTTGTCTAATGAAGCAGACTCACGGTTGGTGATTGATTTTGTGATTTTTAATTGACGCATGATAACAATAAACAGTTAACTATGAGAGTTAACGGCTCGAAATAAATGTTATTAGTTTATGTTTTGTGATCCGGTCGGGATTCGAACCCGAGACCCACAGCTTAGAAGGCTGTTGCTCTATCCAGCTGAGCTACCAGACCCTCGCATTGGGCAATCTTGCGCTGAGTATCGCTTTGCGATAGCGGGCGTTTGCTGCCTCTGCTTATAATCCCAACTTTGAGTTGGAGATAAATCGCGGTCTAATGACCATTCGTTACGCTTTGTTCGCACTAAATTACCTGTGCAGGCACACAAAATAGTGCCTACAAAGGCAATTTGAGCGCAAAGGTACTGCTTTTTTTTGATTTGTGCAAGTATTTTGCAAAAAAATCTTATAAAAGTGCTTCAAAATGATTTTGCAGGTCTGCTTTACGCATTGCTCCTACAGTACGGTTGACCAAATCACCATTTTTGAAGAATAAAATGGTAGGGATGTTCATAATGCCATAAGTAGAGCAAGTCTCATCGTTTTCATCTACGTTGAGTTTACCTACTGTGATCTTACCTTCATATTCTGTGGCAAGTTCCTCTATGATAGGTAGCATTGCCTTACATGGGCCGCACCATGGAGCCCAAAAATCTACAACCATTGGTTGTCCTGTTGCTAACAACTCAGCGAAGTTAGCATCTGTAATTTCTTTAATCATAATTGTTATATTTTTATTAGTTTATTTTCAATCTTACCTGATAGAAGCATGTCCGTTATTGGATCTTCTATCAGTGTCTGAATGGCACGTTTCAGTGGCCTTGCGCCAAATTTGCGGTCATGCGCTTGCTCCAATAGTTTGCTTTGGGTGCTTTCTGTCAGTTCTAATTCGTAACCCATGACCTCTAAACGTAACTTTAGAGGGTACAATTCAAGCGACAAAATCTGTGCCAGAGCATTTTTGTCAAGCGGGTGAAAAACCACAATATTATCTAGTCGGTTGACAAACTCAGGAGGGAAGGTGCGATGGAGCGCAGCATTCAGTGTACGTTCTGTTTGTTTTTCATCCATCTCGCAAGCGTCAAAACCTATTCCGTTGCCAAAATCGTTTAGCTGACGGGTTCCTACATTACTTGTCATGATGATGATGGTGTTCTTAAAATCTACAATATGTCCCTGCCTATCTGTCAGGCGACCTTCATCCATGACTTGTAATAGAACGTTAAAAATGTCAGGGTGTGCTTTCTCTATCTCATCAAAAAGTAAGATGGAGTAGGGTTTGCGTCTTACTGCTTCCGTTAGTTTTCCGCCTTCCTCATGGGCTACATATCCTGGAGGCGCTCCTACAAGCAGACTGACGGTGTGCTTCTCTATGAACTCGGACATGTCAAAGCGGATGATGGCATCTCTGCTGCCAAACATTTCTTCTGCCAGACATTGGGCCAAGTGGGTTTTTCCCACACCTGTTGGACCGAGTAGAAAGAATGTGCCTATCGGTTTGCGTGGGTCTCTGAGTCCCATGCGTGAGCGCTGTATAGCTTTGACAATGGTATCAATGGCTTTGTCTTGCCCAATGACGCGTTTTTTGAGGGTTTGCCCCATTTGTCGGAGTTGTTCGCCCTCTGTTTGTGCTATTCTTTGTACGGGTACACCGGACATCTGACTGACGATGCGTGCCACATCTGCCTCGGTAATGAGGAGTTCCTCTTGCGGTTGGTCTGTTGTGCTGTCGCTCGTTTTGGAACGACTATTTTCGCTTTTCCATGCTCCTGCCTCATCCATTGCGTCAATGGCTTTGTCGGGGAAGAAACGATCGGTGATATATCTGTCTGTCAGGTTTACACAAGCGTGCAACGATTCTTCTGTATATGTGACGTGGTGGAAACTTCCGTATACATCGCTCAAGCGAGTGAGTATGGCGTATGTCTCGTCTTTTGAGGTGGGGTGTACGTTTACTTTTTGGAATCTGCGTTCTAGTGCACCATCTTTCTCAATGGTTTTCCGATATTCGCTAATCGTTGTGGCGCCAATGCATTGCACTTCTCCGCGGGCCAATGCGGGCTTCAGGATATTGGCTGCATCTAGTGCGCCTTGGGCGTTTCCTGCACCCATGATGGTGTGAATCTCATCCACAAACAATATGATCTCTGGATGTTTGTTCAACTCTGAGATGACGTTCTTCATTCGTTCTTCAAACTGTCCTCTATAGGTTGAACCGGCTACCATGGATGCTATGTCTAATGAGATGATTCTACGTCCGCTAAGAGCTACTGCCTCACCATTTTCTATGCGTTGAGCCAAACCTTCTACGATGGCAGATTTTCCTACGCCTGGTTCGCCGATAAGAATGGGATTATTCTTTTTGCGACGAGAAAGTATCTGTAGTACGCGATCAATTTCAATCTGACGCCCTACTACAGGATCTAGTTCCCCTCGGCGAGCTTGTGCGGTCAAGTCTTTTCCGTATTTATCTAGTGCAGGCGTACCATCTTTGCTGGTTTTGCTATCTTTCTTGCTTTTCCACTGAAAGGGTTCTTCGCCAGCGTAGTCACCCTCTTGAGATTCTGTATAACTATTCTCTTCTGCATGTACAGATTGTGGCTTGGGATATAATCGTTCGATGCATTCGTAATCTATACCGAAATTTTGTTCAACGAACATGGCGGGATAGTTGACGCGTTCGCGCAGGATGGCTAACAGAAGGTGTACCGAACCACATTCCTCGGACTGATATAGATTACTCTCCATAGCCATCAATCGCAGGATACGCTCGCTAGTACGAGATAACTTGGTGGTGGTGCTGCTGTCGGCTTGCATCAAACGCTCGTCTATGGCGCGCTTGAGTTCTACGGGGTTGAGGCCTGCTTGCATCAGTAGTTCAAACGCTTTGCCTGCTCCTAGGCGTAGGATGCCCAGCATCATGTGATCGGGCATGATCTCACTACTGCCTAAGCGTTGAGCTTCTTGCTGTGCGTACAGTAGAATAGTATGTAAGTTATTGGATTGTTGCATATAATGATTTGGTTTACATTCGTTTAGGTGTTTATTTGTAGAAATGCCAAGCTACTCCTGCTCTGAACATGTTTGGTGCCATTGGGTAACCGGGCATCTCAAAGTATTGGCGGTTCATAAAGGAGGCGTTGAAGTGCTGGTATTGTGCAAATAACTTCAATCTCAAACTACGAACATAGAAGTTTGCATACACGTTCATTACTGGGTAATTGCCTACTTGTTCTTGATTTTGTATGCAGAACTGTCCTAAAGCAGGATTCAGAATGGGGGCGTAATATTTTGTAAAGAAGCGCAGGTCAACACCTATTTGTACATCCAATGCTTTCACCCATCTGCCATGATAGTATAGATTGCTGTATAGTGTGAAACTAGGCAATGGCATTTTATCGCTGGATGAATATTGGTATACAAGACTATTGTCTAAATTTACCCATGGTGTTGTGATGTTCAGTTGCAAATCAGCGGATATTACTTGAATGTTTCCATCTAATTGTTTTGGGGTGCCGTCCGCATCGAAATAGATGGGTTGTGTGATGTTCTCAAAACCTATTTTCAGTCGTGGTTGTACCCATTGGGTAGGATAGGCAATCTCGCTGCTTACTTGTAGTCGATACGTCTTGGCAAATTGGTTGTCCCATCTGTAATGGTTGCTGCGGTAGTGTTGCAGATAGTAGTCTGGTGTCTCATTGCGGAAGAAGGCTTTGGCTTGTAGGGTCATGGAGTCTTGTCCTAACTTAAATCCAGCGTCAATATGACCATTCACTTGGAACTCGCCTAGTTTGTATCCTAGTAGACAGACGTTGCCATCAAACCCGTAATGGATATGTTGACCGCGATGTTTGTATAGCGTAGCTCCGATATACGTATTGTTGGTCCACTGATGTCCGAACAAGGTGTCTGGCATACGATGGATAGAGGGCGTTAATACGTGATTATAATCATTACCCCATGGCTCTAGGTCGACTATAGGCTCTATTTGTCCGATTGCAGTCGTATGTCGTTGTGTCTCGTGCATAGCATAGACCTGTGCACCAAATTTTAACCATGTATTGAATTCTTCTTCAAAAGTGACGGCTAATGTGTTCTTTATTGTCAAGCAGGCAGCAGAGTCTTGTGTGGTTCGTGCATCACGATAGGTGTTGGGTAGGATACTCTGACTGGCGTATTCTTCTATATATCGCTTGGTGGCCTCATTCACTTCAAAGATATGTCGAAAAGTGGTAACGGGCACATACTCTATCTTTATGGAATCTTTTTTTTGCCATTTGCCTTCCTCGTCTCGTTCACGATAATGTACTTTCCTTTCGCGTTCCACGCAGATGCTATAGTAATGGTTGATATATCCTGACAAATACCTTAGTCCTGACATTCCCTGCATCCTGACGGGCATATCTTCGGGTTTCAGTTGTCCTTGTAGATCAGAGGGGCGTTGTAGGCCACCATTCTCAAAATTGCTCAGCGTATTCCATGTGAATGACGATTGTAGCGAATAGTGGTCACCATTAAACGAACCAAAGACCGAACCAAAAGTGGTCTTTCCTTCTTGATTGGCAAAACGGCCATAGGAGTTCAAATAGTCGATAGTCATACCCAAGTTGGTGCGGCGTGTTACATTGCCGGTAAACGAAAAACTAAGGTCGTTTTGGTCCAGGTTGTTGACGAAGCCTTTCTTGTAAGCAATGGTTGAGTATGGAGTAGTAGTATGATAATACTTCACATCTTGCGGTGTGATGATATAGGGGGTGTACGCGTCTGCAAATAGGAAATCTACGTTTCTATGTCGATCAAAATATATGCGTGATTGGGATGGAGATATCAGGTTGGAGTTGCTAATGTTTGAAATAGAGTAGTCGTTCAGCTTATTGCGCATGGGCAGGTGCAGGTAGGACGAGTCTATTCCTGGCAGGGTATCTGCTATACCTGTCCACTGGTCCAATTGCCATGCACGTATGCTAGTAGCCACAGATTTATTATCTTGGGCATACATAGCTACCATGCTGCATAAAATCAATATGCAGGTGCAAAGAAAATAGGATATGTTTTGCTTTCTGTTCATGGATTGGTTTTTCTCTTAACCAAACTACCCCAATGTAAATTGGGGTGCAAAGGTACAATAAAAAACGCACATGTGCAAAAAAAAATGCAGAAAGTTTTTTTTCTGTGCGATTTTGTTTGCAATTATCAGTGGGATGGTGGCTGTATGTACGGGTTCATAACGGGTTTATGGCGGCTTAGTATGTGTGGACATCAAATGTAGGAAATAGAAACTCACCACCTGCAGCATTTCAGCAGGTGGCGAGTGATATGTGGGGCTGAGATGGCTTATTTCTCGGCCTTCTTGGCGCAGGCTTTTTTGGCCTTCTTGGCTTCTTTGAGTTGTCTCTCAAGGTTCTCTATTTCCTGCTCTTGGTTGTAGATAGTCTTGAGTAATTCGTTCAATTCCTCATTCTCGATGGTGGTTGGGTATTGTTCGTCTACTCTTTGCAGGAAGTCAGAGAGGATATTCATATAGTTAATAAAGGCGTCATATGCGGACTCAAAATGTGTGCCACCTTGATCAATATGGTTCATATAGTGGAAGTGGTTGACGTCCTGTAGCAATAGCCAGTCATGCTTGAGCTGTTTATCTTGGCATAGGTGTACACGCTCTGCTACGGCATACAACTTTTGCAAGGCCTCTTGTTGCAAGTCATTACCGGTATAAATGCTTAGGTCTTTTGCTTCGCCTGCCCAAGTGATGGAGTATGGTGCTACCACTGCGTCATTGGCGGTGAACTTCTTTGCTGCCTCACTAGGAGTCAAGAAACCAATGCTCTTGTCCATCGCAAAGTATGGCAATGCTTTCAAAAAGTCAAAGATGCCTGTTGATGCATGTTGGCGAATACCGAAAGTCTCGGCGCCAATCCAGATGTTCACTACTTGTTCCTCTTCTGGCAAATCGCTGATGCGTGCGGTGAATTTCTCAGCATCCATAGGGTAGTTGTACCAATTAGGGTCAGCAAAGTGGAAGGCTAATTCGTCGCTCAAACTACCATTGCGCAATAGCACTTTCAGTTTGGGTGATGAGGCACTATTGTATACGAAGTTTGGACTCTTCCAACTCAATATATGTTTAGCACCTTCTGTCATAACTGCTTTGTAACCTTGCTGATAGAGTGATAATGCAATCTCGTCTGAATATAGGAGCTCGCTATTGCATATGGTGGTTGACTCTACTCCAAATAGCTCTTTCACCATAGATTGTTGTAGTTTGAGTTGCTCACTAGCTTCTGACTCGCTGTATGCGGATGCCAACGAATAGGCATATGGTGTGGCTACAAACTCTACACAACCTGTGTCGGCCAATCCTTTCAGGGTATCAATCATCTCTGGAGCAAACTGCTGAAACATCTCTAGGGTCACACCACTGATGCTCAAGGCGCAGTGGAATCTACCTTTTGATAGACGAATCATCTCCTTCAGCGTGTTGCATAGCGGAATATAGGACGTATTTACGATATGATTCACTTGCTCTTCGGTTTGCATGTCATCATAGTAATAATGGTCTTGTCCTATCTCAAAAAAACGATAACGCTTCATCCTATATGGAGCGTGCATTTGAAAGCAAAAACAAATATTTTTCATGATTTTATTGTGTTTACAAAATTGTTATACTTAATTTTTTATGTGTTTTGTTTTTATCCGCGAATTACCATATCATAAATCCTGCGCACTTTCAGTCCGGCATCATACCATTTGATATTGTTGACTTCGTTGCGTCCTAATTCGCTCAGCGACTTGTACATGGCAGGATATTTCACGATGGCGTAGATGGCATCTGCCATGGCATCGATGTCCCAATAGTCGGTTTTGATGGCGTGTGATAGAATCTCTGCACATCCAGATTGATGGGAGATGATAGATGGACAACCTACCTGCATGGCCTCTAATGGAGAGATGCCGAAAGGCTCGCTTACACTAGGCATGATATACACGTCAGAGTCAGCTAGCACTTCTTGTACTTGTCTGCCGCGCATGAAACCTGGGAAGTGAAATTTATCTGCGATACCACGTTGGGCTACTAGGTCGATCATCTTGTTCATCATATCGCCGCTACCTGCCATCACGAATCGTACTCCATCTGTTTTGGCCAATACGCGTGCAGCTGCTTCCACGAAGTATTCTGGACCTTTCTGCATCGTGATGCGACCTAAGAAGGTGACTAGTTTGTCTTTGCGTGGATGCTTCTCAAATTCTTCAGGATTAGCCAGTGGCTCTACGGCATTGTGTACGGTGCTCACTTTGTGGGGTGGTTGACCATACTTCTCTATCACGGTGCGACGGGTCAAATCGCTCACGCACATGATGTGATCGGCTTCGTCCATACCGCGTTTCTCGATGGCATAAACCGTAGGATTAACATTGCCGCGGCTGCGGTCAAAATCGGTGGCATGCACGTGGATGACCAAGGGTTTACCTGATATTTGCTTGGCGAATACGCCTGCGGGATAGGTCAGCCAATCGTGGCTATGGATGATGTCGAAATCGAGCGCATGAGCTAGCACGCTAGCCACTGCCTCATAGTTGCCTATCTCCTCTAGCAAGTTATCTGGGTATCGACCCGAGAATCCTACGCAACCCAAATCATCTGTGCCAATGCGGGAATAATTATAATGAATGTTGTTGCGCAGATGGTAATACTCCTCTGGCGACATTTTGCCTTCCATGCGTTGGCGTACGTAATCATAGTGGTTGTCTTTCCATACGATAGGCACACTATTGGCGCCAATGATGCGTAGGAACGACTGATCTTCGTCGCCCCATGGCTTGGGGATGACAAAGGTGATTTCCATGTCTTCTTGTTGGGACATACCGCGTGTTAAACCATAACTAGCTGTGCCCAAACCTCCTAAAATATGTGGGGGAAACTCCCATCCAAACATTAATGCTTTCATAAGCTTAAAACTTTTTCCTGTAATCTCAATTCTCTCACTTTTCGCCTTTGACGTATTTCTCTAGTGTGTTGCATACTTCAATCACACTAGCTACACTGGGGGCATAACTCATACCGCCATGACCTTTGAATGGTGGGTTACCATCGTATAGCTCATTCAGTGTTCCGATACACAGTTCGCTCATCTCTGCCTCAAATCCATTGAGTAATCGACGAATAAAACTCTCGCCAGAGTGCTGATATACCTTCAAGTAGGCAATGGCATAGGCTGCAATAGTCCATGGCCATACTGGACCATTATGGAAATTGCGGTCGCGCTCCAATTGACCGCCTATATACTCAGGACGATAACCTCCACTCTTTGGCGACAAGGTGCGCAATCCCTTGGGTGTGTATAGCTCCTTGGTGCAGATATCCACTACGGCTTTGCGTTGGCGTTTGTCTAGCGGAGAGAATGGCAAGGAGGCTGCGATAATCTGGTTTGGACGAACCTCGTTGTTGTGGTAGTCGCCATCTACGTAGTCATCTAGATAATAACCATTCCAGAACGTGTGAATAAAATTGTCTTTGCACACTTCTGCTTGATATTCCATCAGGTCTGCAATCTGCTCTTTGCCCAAGCAACGTTGAATCAGTGAGGTGAAGAGTAGGGCGTTGTACCACAGGGCGTTGATTTCTACTACATAGCCCGTTCTAGGAGTGATAGGACGACCATCCTCTACTGCGTTCATCCATGTGGCAGGACGTTGCTTGCCGTCCACCCACAACAGCCCATTGTGGTGCAAGAATACACGTGGGTGCTGCTGCCTGCGGATGAAGAGCATGATGTCAATAATCAACTGACCATACAACCGTGTGGTCTCCTCTATTGATGTGTATGATGCATATTCTTGCATAGCATGAATAAACCACAGCAGAGCGTCGGGTTCGTCCATGCCTACTAGTTTATGGGGTTGACCATTCATGAATGCACGCACTTCTTCTATGGCTGTCTTGTTGACAATGGCATCCCAATACTCTGGACGACCAATACCCATGGTGCAACCAGGCATCGCCAAAAACTCCTCGCGGGCAGTGGCCTTAAACCATGGATAACCCGCCAGTAGGTAGCACTTCTCGCCTTCACGTTTGTAGAATTGCGATGCCGCATTTTTTAGGCTGTTGAACATGGTGTCACGCGCACTACGACGTTGCAATTCCTTCTCCCATAGTGCTTTTAGGGTGTTGGTCTTGACTTCGCTGATGCCGGCAGAGAAGATCACACTCTCGCCTTTCTTTAATGGCATCTCAAACCATCCTGGCACCAATTGGTCCTCTTTGTACGAATAGCCGCGTTCTAGTTCTTTGTAGTATTCTATTCCCTTGTACCACTGAGGATTATGCGTGTATTCTGATTTCTTGGAGCATTGCATATATAGTTCTGGGAAGGCGGCATACATGCGGGCGGCTCTACCGTTTTGCACTTCGCGCATGTCCGAACATGCGTTGGGGTTCTCATGCGTAAGTTCGCTAGTGCTGCGGAACGCCAAGAAGGGCTTCAGGCGCAATGTGGTTGGCGAATGGGCCTCTACCAAGGTGTAGCGAATCAATACGCGTGGCTCAAAACTTACCAGCATCCGCTCTTTCGTCAATATTACACCGCCTACGCGATAGGTCGTCTTGCTGATGACATCGCAATTGAATTCGCGGATGTACTTGTGTCCATTAGGCATGTAGGTGTTTTCACCATATTGGTGTAGACCTAGGTTAAATTCTGCACCATGCTGAATCACTGTCTCATCCAGACTACCCAGTAGCACGTAGTTGTCTTCTGGTAGTGGATCGGAGAGGGGCAATACTAGTTGGCCATGGTATTTGCGAGTGTTGCAATCCACCAACGTAGTCGAGTTGTACGCACCTGCTCGATTGGTGCGAATCATCTCTTTGTTCAGACTGCGCTCAAGGTTGATGAGCAGTGTCTTGTCAAAATTCAAATAACTCATAGTTTTGTATTTTGTCTTTGCGTTTTTGTCTATTGGTATTTTTCTGCAGCGTCCATATAGAACTGTCGAATCTGCTGTTCATCTTCGCGCTTGCATATGAGCAGTACCCCGTTCGATTCGGAGACAATGCAGTTCTCTAGGCCTTGTATCACGGCCAGGTGACCTTGGGGCAGTGTCACGATATTGCCATGACTATCATAGTAGTTCGCGCTGCAGTGAAGGGTCACATTGGCTGCTTCGTCTTTCTCGCTCAGATCGTATAGGGACCCCCATGTGCCCAAGTCGCTCCATCCGAAGTCACTAGGCATTACATACACATTTTGTGCGTGCTCCATCAATCCATAGTCTATCGAGATGCTTGGACAGGTTGGAAACATCTCTTGGATAAAGGCCTCTTCCTGTTCGCTCCCCATTACGTCGGCACCTGCTGCAAACTTCTGTGATAACTCAGGCATATGCTTCTCTAGTGCATGTAGGATGGCTTGCAAACTCCAAAGGAATATACCTGAATTCCATAAGAAATCTCCGCTTTCAACGAATTTTTTGGCCAATTCGATGTCTGGTTTTTCTGTAAAGGCTTTCACCTTACATATGCCTGCAGCCTCTGGTAGTTCACCGCCTTGTACCTGAATATATCCATATCCAGTCTCTGGACGAGTAGGTTTCATGCCTAGTGTCACGAGCACGTCATGCGTTTCTGTAAAAGCAAAACATTGCTCTATCACTTGTCGGAATTTTTCTTCGGCTAGAATCAAGTGGTCGCTCGCCGCTACTACAATATTCACCTTGCTCGCATCTTGCCTCGCTTGCTTTGCCATGGCCTGAATACGAGCTACTGCATAGGCAATGCAGGGAGCTGTGTTGCGCCTTGCGGGTTCGCATAGCACCTGATGACTTTTTAGATCGGGAATTTGCTCTAGTACAAGCGCACGATACATCACGTTGGTGACAATCAATATGTGCTCAATGGGAACAATCGGACGAAAGCGATCAATCGTCATTTGCAACAGACTCTTGCCTGTGCCGAAAAAATCGAGAAATTGTTTGGGTTTTTCGTTGCGACTAAATGGCCAAAAGCGACTTCCTACACCTCCTGCCATGATGACGCAATAGTTGTTTTCTTTCATGATATTGTGTGTTTGTTTTGATTCGTAACTTTGCTAGTAGGTGTCTAAAAGATAACCGTCGAGAGTTATAGCGTGCAAAGATACAATTTTTTTTTAATTCCTGCAAATTTTTAGACGCTTTCCTGCAAAAACTTGGCATTTGTACAACTATTCTGCCTGAAATCGCTTCTAAATTCACCTTTACTATTGTAAGTTTCTATTTTTTTTCGTAACTTTGCGCGATTTTTTTTATTTTTCGTTGTCTATGATTTTGACCTTATGAAGTGTGTAACCAAATACTGTCTATTGCTCTTTCTGCTCGTAGCTTTAGCGGCTTGCCGCAGGGGTGGGGTACCCAAGCCTTATGGGTATTTTCGCATTACTTTGCCAGATACTGCCTATACGCTTTATCAGCCGGAGGGCTTTCCCTACGCGTTTCGCATTTCTGAGCATGCCACCGCGCAGGTGCATGAGCATGAGGGAGAACAGTATTGGATTGATATTCAATATCCATCGCTCAATGCAACGATCCATTGTAGCTACAAATCGGTGCAATCCAATCTGAATACTCTTTCTAGAGATGCACAAGAGTTCCTCTATAGCCATACCACGGTGGCTTCTGCTATACCTGTGCAGGAGTATGCACACCCCGAGAATGAGGTCTATGGACTCTACTACGAGCTCTATGGCAATACCGCTACACCTATTCAGTTTTATCTGACCGATTCTTTGCGCCATTTCTTTCGGGGATCGGTCTATTGTAATACCATCCCCAACCAGGACTCATTGGCTCCGGTTTATGAGTATTTACGCCAGGATGCTAAAGTGATTATGGAATCTCTATTTTGGCGTTGAAATCGAAAAAAATGAATGTTTATCCCCACATATTATCTCTTTTGCAGCAAGGGCGTCGTTTGTTGGCGGTCTTGGTCGATCCGGATAAGCCTCAGTTGTATCCGCAGCTTTTCCCTTATCTGCATCAGGTAGATTTGCTTTTGGTGGGTGGTAGTACGGGCAATGGTGTAGAGGTTTGTGTGGAGTTGTTGCGTCAGCACACCACAGCGCCTATCCTTCTCTTTCCTGGTAATATCGCGCAATTTACACCTCGGGTTGATGCGTTGCTGTTTCTCACTCTGCTCAATTCCCGGAGGTCTGAGGTGCTTATTGAACCCCATATACAGGTCGCACTAGACGTCCTGCAATCGGGTGTTGAGACTATACCGATGGGATATGTGTTGGTGGATGGACAATCCCTGTCGGCTGTTCAGCGTGTCACGCATTGTGCGCCCATCCAAGATACGGACCTGCTGGTGCGAACAGCTGTAGCTGGGCAGCTGCTAGGCAAACAGCTCATCTACTTAGAGGCGGGCAGCGGGGCGCGTAGGCCTGTACCTGCCCATCAGATCAGAGCCGTAAAGCAGCAATTGCGTATCCCATTGATTGTGGGGGGAGGTATTTGCTCCCTGCAGCAGATGACGGATGCCTTTGATGCGGGAGCAGACATCGTAGTGATAGGCAATCATTTTGAGCAGTTTCCACAACAATTACCCCTTTTCATCGAAAAAACACATACGTATTTATGACCCCTTCTGAGCAAGATATACATTTTATGCGCATGGCCATCCAAGAGGCACAACAAGCCTATCGTATGGGAGAGATTCCTGTAGGTTGCGTCATTGTGGCAGACGGACAGATCATCGCGCGTGGGCACAACCTTACCGAGACGCTGCAGGATGTGACTGCGCATGCCGAGATGCAAGCCATCACGGCTGCGGCAAACTACCTAGGTGGTAAATATCTCACCCAATGTACCCTCTATGTCACCCTAGAGCCTTGCGTGATGTGTGCGGGAGCTATTGGTTGGGCACAAGTGCGTAGACTGGTCTATGGCGCTACCGATGACAAACGTGGCTTTTCCACTTGCGCTCCCTCCGCTTTGCATCCAAAATGCTCGGTTTCAACGGGTATACTAGAGGATGAATGTAGAGAGTTAGTGCAACAGTTTTTTCAGCATAAACGCAAATAAATACCCTAGATATGAATAATCTCAAACCTTCTTTTCGTACAGCTTTGCAGATCTCCTGTCTGCTGGTCTTGGCAGCATTGACCTTATACTTATTGCCTCGTCAGACAACTCCTTTTAAATATGATATCGTGCAGGGCAAGCCCTGGCCATATGGCTTGGTGCGTGCGGGATTTGACTTCCCCATATTGAAGACTGATGAGGAGATGCGCGAGGATGTAGCGCTGATTTTGCGAGATTTCACTCCTTATTATATCCTTTCCGACTCTTCGGCTAGCCTCTATGTGGTTTCTGCTGCGGAGATGGAGCGCCTACAGCAGATGCAATGCCAGCAGATCTCTGTGACGGTCAACCATTTTGCATCGCCTGTGCCACTGACGCAACTGCACACTCCTAAAACGGCCTATCAGCTTCTCAATAAGCAGATAATGCCGAATTTGACGTACGATTCGATTGCTACTACCCATTATCGAGAGCAGTTGTTGGCCAATCTTTCGCGCACTCGTGGTATGGTGATGGCGGGTGAGAATATTGTGGACCGTGGCGAGATCGTTACTCCCCATATCTACCAGCTGCTCATATCGCTGCGACATGCGTATACCGATAAGGAGGTCAGCAAGTCGCGTTTGGTCCAGTCATGGGCGGGTAGTGCCGTATGTGTGGTGATTCTGCTATTGATCTTCTACTTCTATCTCTTTACCTATCGCAAGAAGCTTCTAGATGACATGCGCAATATCCTCTTCTTCTCTATTCTGATTGCGCTCATGACTTCTGCTTCGTTCTTGGTGATCCAGTATTTAGGACCTTCCTATCTGTACCTGCTACCTTTTGCTTGGTGTCCGGTGATCACGCGTGTGTTCTATGACTCGCGTACCGCGATTTTTATTCATCTCATCACTATCTCTCTTGTAAGTATTGCCGTGCCAACTCCATACACTTTCCTGCTTCTGCAACTGTTGGTAGGTATTGTGGCGGTGATTAGCTTGCGTGATATGACCCAACGTGCACAACTTATCCAAACGGCTGCGTTTGTCCTCCTGACCTATATTGTTCTCTATACTGCGCTCGAACTGGTGCATACCACCGAGATCGCTTTCAACGAGTGGAAAACCTATTATCCATATATCTGTTTTGCGATCAATGGCATATTGGTGATCTGCTCCTATGGCCTGATCTTCCTCTTCGAGAGGACTTTTGGCTTGCTTAGCAATATCACCTTGGTCGAACTCACCAATGTGAACTCCAATTTGATGTTGGAGTTTGCGGAGAAGGCTCCTGGCACTTTCCAGCACTCCTTGCAGGTTAGCAACCTGGCTACAGAAGCGGCCAAACGTATCGGAGCGAAGGTCCTGCTCATTCGTACGGGGGCGCTCTATCATGATATAGGAAAGATGGCACACCCTGAGTGCTATACCGAGAATCAGACCGATGGGATCAATCCTCTCGATCAACTCTCTCCTCAACAAGCGGCACAGGTCATCATCAACCATGTTGTCGAGGGAGAGAAGATTGCTCGTCAACATCGTCTGCCTGAGATGGTCATCCACTTTATTCGTTCTCATCATGGCACCTCTCAGACGCGCTATTTCTACAATACGGCCATCAATCAGGCGCTCCAGCAAGGACTTTCGGCGGACTCCGTGGATGCTACTGCGTTCACTTACCCTGGCCCTAAACCTACTACCAAGGAGGCGGCTATCTTGATGATGGCAGATGCCATCGAAGCGCGTTCGCGCTCCTTGCAGCAGATCACACCTGAGACCATCTCGACTATGGTGGATGATATGATTGATCTGCAGGTCAGCCAAGGACAACTCTCTGAGACTCCACTATCCTTCAAGGATCTGGAGGATGTGAGACAAGTCTTCAAGAAGAAACTACAAGAGATCTATCACCACCGCATCACATATCCTACCATTGAGCAGGTAAGTCATAATAAATAACATTGTTCGGTTTTTATCTGTAGAATTATGGATTGGTTACATACATTGCTTTTTGGTACAGGTGTGCCACATTCTATTTTTATTTTGTCCCTTGCTATAGCCTGCGGTTTATACCTGAGTCATCGACTCAAATTCAAAGGCATCACCTTGGGCATCACCTGGATCTTGTTCTGCGCGATTGCCATGTCACACTTTGGCATGCATCTAGATCCTGTGGTAGAAAATTTTGCCAAGGATTTTGGTCTGATTCTCTTTGTCTATTCCATCGGATTGCAGGTGGGTCCTAGTTTCTTTTCATCCTTTGGCAAAGGGGGGATTAAGCTCAATCTGCTGGCCGTTTCGGGCGTGTTCTTGTCCTGTGTCTTGGCCTTTGTCATTCATTGGCTCTCGGGGGAGGATATGCCTACTATGACGGGTGTCCTCTTTGGTGCCGTCACCAATACTCCTGGCTTGGGAGCCGCTCAGCAGGCATATACCGATCTTACGGGCACGACTAATCTAGATATTGCTAGTGGCTATGCTATGGCCTATCCTTTGGGTGTTGTGGGCATCATCATGACCTTACTGATCATGAAATGGATCTTCCGTATTCGAGTAGAAGATGAGGAGAAGCGCATACACCAGGAATCCGAAGTCCAAGCTGAGGTTGAACATGTGGATATCCTGTTGGCCAACCCTCAGGTAGAGGGCGTACATGTCAGCCAACTCGGACGACTGTGCAATATGAATCTCATCGTCTCGCGATTAATCAGACCTTCCGGAGAAGACGAACTGCCCGATTCTGACACCATCTTGCACGTCGGCGATCGCATCCGTGTGGTGGTGGACAAGGACCATCGCCAGAGTCTGCTCTTGTTGGGTATTGAGACCTCTATCCAGACAGAGAAGAACGCCCAACCACACCTGGTGTCGCGTGTCATTGTTGTGACCAAGAACTCCCTCAATGGCAAGCGCATTGGTGATCTCAACGTACGTGCCACCTACCATGTCTCCATCACGCGTATACGGCGTGCTGGTATCGAACTCCTGGCTACACGGGATCTCTACCTGCAATTGGGCGATCGCATCACGGTGGTGGGAGAAGAGCGAGCTGTCAACAAGGTGGAAACGCTCTTTGGCAATTCCACCAAGCGACTGGATATGCCTAACCTCGTCTCTATCTTCTTTGGTATAGCCTTGGGTGTGGTCGTGGGACTCATGCCGATCATGCTGCCAGGTTTGGCACAACCATTCAAACTCGGACTAGCGGGAGGATCGCTTATCATTGCCATACTCATGGGCTGTTTCGGACCTAAAATGCATATTGTCACCTATACCACCAGCAGTGCCAACCTCATGATTCGGGAGATAGGTATTGCGATGTTCTTGGCGGCGGTAGGTTTTGGTGCGGGTAAGACCTTCATCCCTACCTTGCTGGATGGGGGATATGTATGGATTGCCTATGGTGTCATCATCACCTTGCTGCCCTTGTTCTGTATCGGTATACTGGGACGCACATGGCTCAAACTGGACTATTTCACCCTCATGGGAGTCATTGCGGGTACAACCACCAATCCTCCTTCTTTAGCCTATGCTACCTCCATGTCGGTTACCAATGACAGAGCGGCGGTGGCATACTCTACGGTCTATCCACTTACGATGTTCTTGCGTGTGCTTACTGGTCAACTCATGATTTTGCTTTTCTTATAATCTTCGTCTATGAATCTCTATCCACTCTATTTGGCCCCCATGGAGGACGTCACCGATCCTGCTTTTCGCTTGCTCTGTAAGCGCTTTGGCGCAACGCGTGTCTATACGGAGTTCGTGAATGCCGATGCACTTGTTCGCGATGTGGCATCTACTACTCGCAAACTCAATATCTGCGACGAGGAACGACCTGTGGCCATCCAGATCTACGGACGCGATGCGGTTAGTATGGCAGAGGCTGCCAAAATCGTCGAACAAGCACAACCTGACTTTATCGACATCAACTTCGGTTGCCCGGTCAAGAAAGTAGCAGGCAAAGGAGCTGGGGCTGGACTCCTAAGAGACGTCCCCAAAATGCTCGAGATCACTCGTGCGGTCGTCAATGCTGTTCATACTCCTGTCACGGTCAAAACGCGACTCGGATGGGACGACGAGCATCGCATCATTGCGGATATTGCCGAAGCGCTGCAGGATTGTGGTATTGCCGAACTTGCCATTCATGGCCGAACACGTAGCCAGATGTATCGTGGGGATGCCGATTGGACCCTCATCGGACAAGTCAAGAATAACCCACGGATACATATTCCCATCATTGGAAACGGCGATGTCACTACTCCTGAGCGAGCCAAGGAATGCTTTGAGCGCTACGGAGTGGATGCTATCATGGTAGGTAGAGCTACTTTCGGTTGTCCATGGATCTTCCAGGATATACAGCACTACCTTAATACTGACGAACTGCTGCCGCCGCGTGATTTGAGCTGGTGTGTAGAGATTCTCAAGGAACACGTAGAGCGCAGCATCCAGTGGATTGGGGACGAGAGAAAGGGTATCGTACATAGCCGACGACATTTTGCCGCATCACCTGCCTTCAAGGGACTCTTTAATTTCCGACAAACACGTATCGCACTACTCCGTGCCGAAACCAAACAGGAGGTTTTTGCGATTATGGATGATATTGTCCGCCTCTTCTCACACGAATAATCTTACTTTTGATTCCTCTATTAGGCAAAAAACAAGTGCGATTTTAGAAAAAATATTTGCATATTTCAAAAAAAAATCGTACCTTTGCGCCCTGTAATATTTTGGAGTAGTAGGGCGTGGAATATCAGGCGTAGATAAACTCAAAAATCTATAAGATTTTAGCTTATGTTAGAGGCATTTTACAAGACACACAATTACTTGGTGGAGCACGTGCATGTTCCTGTCCGTCGTATATTGATGGATGAGATCAATTGGAACGACCGGCTGATTGCTATCAAGGGTGGCCGTGGAGTAGGTAAGACCGACTTCCTGCTCAATTATGCGAAGGAACTTCGTCAGAAGGACCCACAACTTAGTCAACGCACGCTCTATGTCAATCTCAACGATTTCTATTTTACCGAGCACTCCCTCTTGGAGTTTGCGGGTAAGTTTGTAGAGGCAGGTGGTCATACCCTGCTCGTTGACCAGGTCTTCAAATGCCCTAATTGGTCTCAGGACCTCGCACACTGCTACTACCAATATCCTAGTCTGCATATCGTTTTCACAGCCACAGCTGTCATGCGCGTGGTGGAGGATAACAAGGATATAGGTCATATCGTCCATCCGTATAACCTGCGTGGTTTCAGTTTTCGTGAGTACCTGAATGTCACTCTGGGAATGAAACTCCCCGTCTTTTCCTTGGAGGAGATCCTGCGCGACCATGTGGATATCGCCCATCGTATCTGCCAAAGGATCAGTCCGCTCAAGTATTTCCAGGACTACCTACATCATGGCTTCTATCCGCTCTTCCTAGAGCCACACGACTTTTCTGAGTCGCTGCTCAAGATGATGAATCATATCCTCGAAGTGGATGTCTTGATGGTCAAGCAGATCGAGGTCAGCTCCTTGCCTAAGCTGCGCAAACTGGTGCATCTGATGCTGCAGGAGACGCCTTGTGGACTCAATGTCAGCAGTCTGGCGCAGTCTATCGATTGTTCGCGCTCGACTACGATGAACTATATCAAGTACCTCAAGGATGCTCGTTTGCTCAATCTGCTCTATCCCGAGGGAAAGCAGTTCCCGCTCAAGCCATCTAAGGTGTATATGCAGAACTCCAACCTATGCTTTGCTACTTCGATCAGAACCATCGATCGTCAATCCGTAGCGGAGACCTTCTTCTATAATGCGCTTCATGGCAATCATCGCATCAATGCTACCGACAGGAGTGCGATGTTCATTATTGATGGAAAGTATTATATGGACGCATGTGCCACTACGCCTCATAAGACGGGTATACGCCATTGTGCCATAGCGGATATCGAGAAAGGTTCGCAAAAGAATATCCCATTGTGGCTCTTCGGCTTCCTGTATTAAGCCCTGCGGGCTGAGGAGTTATGCTTGCATGAAACCCAGCTGTGCTGAAGAGTTAGCTTTGCTGAACTTCACAAGGTAACCTTTCATGAGCGAAGCGAAATAACCATTCACGAAGTAAATATCAGCGGCTTGCCGCTAACGAACATAATTATTAAATTATTACTACAATGAACAAAGAAAAAAAGTATTTAACCCTTGATGGTAACGCTGCTGCGGCGCATATCGCGTATATGTTCACCGAGGTAGCTGCCATCTATCCTATCACCCCATCTTCTCCTATGGCGGAGAACGTGGACGAGTGGGCTGCTGCAGGTCGCA
>JAZKYJ010000025.1:0-5415 GCA_045612045.1 Paludibacteraceae bacterium
ACCAATACCGTGAGTCATACCAGAGATGTCAGCGATCTCTTTAGCTTTCACCCACTTACCCTCTTCTGGGATTGGAGCTGGACCGTGGTTAGGTCCTTTAGCTACTTGGCACATTTCCTGTACCTCTTTGCTGTAAATCATGTTAAGTAATAATTAATAGTTAATAATTAATATTTTGGACGCTTTGTTAAACAACAAAGCACATTATTCCATTTTCGGGTGCAAAGGTACAAAAAAGTTTGGGAATACGCAAGGAAATGTATAAAAATTTATTTTCAATATAAATTTTGTTTGCATATATGCGATTTTTATAGTACCTTTGCGACGAAAAACAAAAACAAAACCATATGCCAGAAATTTTCCCTATTGTCAATCGCGAAGGCGAAGTGATCGGACAAGCCACACGAGCGCATTGCCACGATGGTAGCCATCTGCTCCACCCCGTCGTACATCTACATGTTTTCTCCCCCAACGGAGAACTATACCTGCAACGACGAGCATTGCACAAAGACCTCTTGCCTGGATATTGGGACACCGCAGTAGGAGGTCATGTCAATTATGGAGAAACCATCCTACAAGCCCTTCAGCGCGAAGTGCAAGAGGAAATCGGAATCACCGACTATACCCCAATCCATATCGAAAGCTATCTATATGAGAATGAGCGAGAAAGCGAGATGGTGCACGTCTACAAGACCACCTATACAGGCCCTTTCCATTGGAATGACGGAGAAGTCATCGATGGCCGATTCTGGAGCATAGATGAACTGCGACAAGCATTAGGAAAACACATACTCACACCCAACCTAGAAATGGAACTACAGCGATTTGGCATCGTATAAAAAAATGCCATTTTGCACTATCATCAAACAACGATTGATGATTTTATACCGCCGAATATTGCGTATATCAAAAAAAAATCGTACCTTTGCACCAAAATTTCAACAACAATAATTTTAGTACAATGAAAAAGACCATTCTTCTTCTCTCATTGATGACTACCATCATCATGACTGTTTATGCTCAGAAAGAGCCTTATTTCCGTGCTGCATGGATTAGTACGGTAGCTAACATCGATTTCCCTACCAGAGCTGCTATCGGCAATTATGAGCAACAACAAGCCGATATGATCAAAATGCTAGACGAGTTCAAGGCAATGAACCTCAATGCCATCGTTTTCCAAGTACGCCCTACAGCTGACGCTCTCTACAAATCTGAATTAGAACCATGGAGCCATTGGTTAACTGGCAAACAAGGCGAAGCTGCCACCTATGACCCACTGGAGTTCGTGTGCGCGGAGGCGCATAAGCGCGGTATAGATGTACACGTATGGATCAACCCTTATCGCGTCACTATTCCTGCAATGAACATCGAGGACTTGGCTCCTAATCACATGTATCACAAGCACCCAGAGTGGTTCGTAAAATACGGCAAACAATGGTACTACGCACCTCATCTTCAAGAGACACGCGACTTCCTCTGCCAAGTGGTTGCTGACCTCGTTACTCGCTACGACATCCAAGCCATCCACATGGATGACTACTTCTACCCTTATCCAATCGCAGGAGAGGATTTCCCAGATGCTGAGGCATTCGCGAAAGACCCACGCGGCTTTACTGACCTAGGTGACTGGCGTCGCGACAACGTGAACCTCGCTATCGAGCAAGTACACAACACCATCATGGGCATCAAGCCAGAAGTACAATTTGGTATTTCTCCATTCGGTATCTGGCGCAACAAAGCCAACGACCCACGCGGTAGCGAAACCAATGGTTTGCAAAACTACGACCAACTCTATGCAGATATCCTCCTATGGATGGAAGAGGGATGGATCGACTACGTAGTACCACAACTCTACTGGGAAATTGGCAAGAAAGTGGCTGATTATGAGATCCTAGCTCATTGGTGGGCTTCTCACGCTAGCGAGAAATGTCGCGTATACATCGGTATGGCACCATTCCACTTAGGAGAAGAGAAAGGTGCAGCTGCATGGCGCGAGGGCAATGAGATCTGCCGACAATTGCGACTCAACCAGACCATCCCTGGAATCACCGGAGAATGCTACTTCCGAGCTATCGACTTGCTACAAAACCGTTGCAACCTCACCGACAGTCTCAAGCAAGTATTCTACCCTACATACGTACCTGCGCCTAGAAAGTAAAGTAGGAGGTCTGAAAGCTAAGAAAGATTGCGCCCAAAGTGTTTTTGGGCGCTTTTTTTTTGCATAAATTGACAACTAAAACATACAAAAATACATTTTTTTCTAAAAAAATTTGCACATTTGCATTTTTTGTAGTACCTTTGCAGCCGGTTTGGGAAAGTTTGAATTTTGAATTAAGAATTTTGACTTCCCAAAACAGATATTCAGCTAATATCCGGAAGGATGGGTGAGTGGCTGAAACCAACAGTTTGCTAAACTGTCGTACGGGTAACCGTACCGGGGGTTCGAATCCCCCTCCTTCCGCAGATTTTCCATGAGAAACCGAGTCCAAGTTTACTTGAGCTCGGTTTTTTAGGGAAAAGCTGCAAGGATGCCATCGGCAGACTAAGGATTACGTAGAAATCCCCCTCCTTTTCCTAACGGGAAAAGCTGCAAGGATGCCACCGGCATACTTAGGGATCACGAAGGAATCCCCCCGAACACAAAACAACTTGATTATGAAAAGAAAAACGTTCATCATTCTCTCCCTACTGGCAGTAATATTTCTGGCTGTCATAGGATTTTGCATCAAGCAATACTACCATTTCGCTATTAGCAACTTCAATAGCATCGACCAGGAATCCCACGCCTATCGCGTCTACCCACAGACGACTGCAGATTCACTCATGACAGAGATGTTAGGGGACTACGAGATGCTCTCCAAACTGGCATGGACATTACATTCACGCCACTTTCAGTACACACAACCCAAACCTGGTCACTATCGATTTGCAGAGAAGATCAGCAACCGAGACCTCATCCGCCGATTGCAATATGGTGAAGAGACACCGATCAAACTCTCCTTCACACAGGCGATTCGAACACGCGAACATCTCGCTGGACACATGGGAAAGAAACTTCTACTTGATTCCGCAGAAGTTATACAACGACTCAACGACCCGAACTACATGGCACATTTCGGACTTACACCAGAAACAGCTGTATGTCTCTTCATACCAAACACTTACGAAGTTTACTGGACCATGTCTGCCGACCAACTTTTCGCTCGAATGCACAAAGAGTACCAGCGATTCTGGAACGAAGAACGACTAGCCAAAGCTGCCAAATTAAAACTCTCCCCCGTGGAAGTAGCCACCATCGCATCTATCATTGCGTCTGAAACCAACAAAAAGGAGGAATACCCTACTATCGCATCTATCTATATCAATCGACTCAGAAAAGGCATCGCCTTGCAAGCATGCCCTACCGTCATCTTCGCCACAGGCGATTTCTCTATTAGACGTGTACTCAAACGACATCTAGCCATCGATTCGCCATACAACACCTACAAGTATCGCGGACTTCCTCCTGGGCCCATACGTTTGGCTAGACCAGACGTCATTGATGCGGTGCTCAACGCACCTAAAACGGACTATCTATACATGTGCGCCAACCCTGATTTCTCTGGCACGCACGTATTCTCTTCCAACTACGCCAAACATAGTGCCGTAGCTAGAGAATACCAAAGAGCGCTCAACAAACGCAAAGTCAAATAAATCTCCATAGATTTTATTTCTATCGTTCCGCCGCCAATATTCCAGTATGATTGGTGGCGGAATTGTATTATACCCGTTACTATTCTGAAGTGCTGAGAATAATTTTGCTCAATTTTCTACAATTTTTATTCTCACATATGCCACCTCTGGCGTATTTTATTAGAAAAATAGTTATTTTTCATAAAAAATGCAATCTAAAAGTTGCAAATTTGGAAAAAAAGTAGTAATTTTGCAGCGTGAAGTAGTTTGGGGTAAAATAAAAACCAACCTCTTTCCTTAATCAGCAACAACTAGCAGTAATCAGAAAGCAAAGGTTAAATCACTATGTTAGACGCATTTTACAAAACACACGATTATCTGGTGGAGCACGTAGAAGTGCCCGCAAGACGTGTATTGATGGACGAGATCAATTGGAGCGACCGCTTGATTGCTATCAAAGGCGGACGTGGAGTGGGAAAAACCGACTTTCTGCTTAACTATGCAAAAGAACTGCGACGATTGAACCCTGAGGAAAGCAAACACACGCTCTATGTCAACCTCAATGACTTCTACTTTACGGAGCACTCCCTCGTGGAATTTGCAGGACGATTCGTGGCTGCTGGTGGCAAAACGCTACTCGTAGATCAAGCTTTCAAAAACCCTAACTGGTCACGAGAAATCAGCCTATGCTACCACCACTACCCCAACCTGCAAATCATCTTCATCGCATCATCCGTTATGCGACTCATTGAGGACAATAAGGATATCGGCCATATTGTGCATCCATATAACCTCCGAGGTTTCAGCTTCCGCGAGTATCTGAATGTCACTCTAGGACTAAAGTTGCCAGTCTACACGCTCGAAGATATCCTCAAAAACCATATCGAGATAGCGCAGAAGATATGCCAACATATCAAGCCACTGCAGTACTTCCAGGAGTATCTACACCATGGCTACTATCCGCTCTTCCTCGAGCCACACGACTTCTCCGAGTCGCTACTCAAAATGATGAACATGGTGCTCGAAGTCGATGTACTGCTTATCAAGCAAATAGAGGTAAGTTCCTTGCCCAAACTCCGCAAGTTGCTCCACCTCATGCTACAACAGACGCCATGTTCGCTCAACGTCAGCAGCCTGGCAGACGCCATCGATTGCTCGCGTTCGACCACAATGAACTACATTAAATACCTCAAGGATGCGCGCCTGCTGAATATGCTCTACCCAGAGGGCAAGCAGTTCCCGCTCAAGCCTACCAAGGTATATATGCAAAACCCTAACTTGTGCTATGCCACTTGCACCCGCGAACCAGACAAACAAGCTATTGCCGAAACGTTCTTCTACGCCACCTTGCACGGCAACCACAAGATTAACGCCACCGACCGCAGTGCGATGTTCATCATCGACGGCAAGTATTATATGGATGCTTTGGCTACCACGCCACACAAAACGGGTATCCGCTATTGCGCCATCGCTGACCTAGAGCAAGGCTCGCAGAAGAACATCCCGCTCTGGCTCTTTGGCTTCCTCTATTAGCCTTATCGCCTAGTCGCCTTATCGCCTAATAGCCTCACAAGAAAACTATTTTAACAACTAAAATACAAAAAAGATGAAAGAAAAAAAGTATTTAACCCTTGATGGTAACGCTGCTGCGGCGCATATCGCGTATATGTTCACCGAGGTAGCTGCCATCTATCCTATCACGCCATCATCGCCCATGGCAGAGAATGTGGACGAATGGGCTGC
>JAZKYJ010000026.1:0-6873 GCA_045612045.1 Paludibacteraceae bacterium
TATTCATCAAAGATAACTATTCATCAAAGATAACTATTCATCAAAGATAACTATTCATCAAAGATAACTATTCATCAAAGATAACTATTCATCAAAGATAACTATTCATCAAAGATAACTATTCATCAAAGATAACCATTCAGCGAAGCCAACCATTCATCAGAGATGACTCTCCTCGCTCCGCGAGTGTTCTCACTCCTATTATACCGAAAATGGGAAAAATCGTGCGCTTGTTTTTCCATTTTTTTTATTTTTTTTGCAAAATTTTCGCGCGATGGTTGCATGCTTGCAAAAATTGTAGTATCTTTGCAGCAATTAAGAAATAAAAACATATACAAATGAGTGATCTATTAAATATAAACCAAGAATATCGCACTTGGGTTGAAACCATTAAGGCACGCTATAAACAAAGCCAAACAAAGGCACTTCTCAAAGCAAACCAAGAGGTAATTGCTTTCTATTGGCAATTAGGCAGGGACATTGTTGAGATGCATGTAGAGGAACAATGGGGAAAGAAAGTCTTGAAGAATTTATCACAAGATTTGCAAAGAGATATGCCAGATGTTGCGGGTTTGAGCGAAACTTCATTGGGGTATATGAAACGATTCTATCTTCTTTATTCTCAAATAGATATAATTTGCCCACAAACTGTGGGTGAAATTAACCCACAAGCTGTGGGTGAATTATTTTCTATTCCATGGGGGCATCATCGATTTATCATTGACAAGTGCTACTCTAACCCACAAAAGGCACTATTCTTTGTGCATAAAACATATGTAAATAACTGGGGGCGTAATGTGTTATTAAACTTTATGGATACCGATCTGTATGAGCGGGAAGGAAAAGCCATCACAAACTTCTCTACCACCTTACCTGCTGTTGATGGCGATCTCGCTCAGCAAATGACACGTGATCCGTATTGTTTTGGATTTCTTACTCTAACCGAACGTTACCGTGAAAAGGAACTTAAGGATGCTTTGATGCAAAATCTACAACAATTCTTGCTTGAATTAGGAACGGGTTTTGCATATATAGGTCGAGAATTTCGCCTGCAAATTGATGAAAAAACAGAGCAGTTTATAGATATGCTATTTTATAATATTTCGTTGCACTGCTATGTGGTTATTGAAATCAAAACAGGCGAATTTGCCCCTTCGCATTTAGGACAATTGAGCACATATGTTTCTGCTGTAAATCATTTGCTAGTAAAAGAGGGAGACAATCCAACGATAGGATTATTAGTATGTAAAACCAAAAGCAATACTTTGGCTCAATACTCTTTAGAAGGATATAATCTGCCATTGGGTATATCAGAGTATCAATTGAATCAAATCTTACCTAAGCAGTTGAACGACTCTTTGCCTTCATTGGACAAGATTGAACGAGAGTTGGATAACGACTAATAAGTATCAAAATACCACTCCTCACTCGCCCCGCAAAGCATCCAACGCTCTCATCTTGATTCGGCTGACCTGCTCCTCACGCACGCCGATGATTTTGGCGACTTCTTTTCTGCTCATTGTGGGATAGTTGTCTAGTCCAAAGAGCAGTTTCAGCACCTCCTGCTCGCGTTCGGGCAGATGGCTAAGCATCTCACGCACCTTACTTTGCAGCTCCTCATGCTCTATTACTGCGTCAATTGGTTTGATGGTTGGGTCGCCAAGGATAGTGCCTTGGTCGGCTATGGTATCGCTGAGGTGCAAGCATTCTTCGCCATCGTCGATCTCCATATCTAGACTGACGAGGTCGTCAGGCTCGTGGTTGAGGAAGCGTTGTATGTGCTTGTTGATCCAGTAGAAGGCGATCGTGGAGAGGCGATTTCCTTGGGAGGGGTCGAACATATCCACGGCTTTGATCAGTCCGATATTGCCTTCCTGGACGAGGTCAAGTATCTCGATGCCAGGGTTCAGGTACTGTCGTGCAATGTTGACGACCATTCTGAGATGGGCCTGGATGAGTTGGTTGCGTGCTTCGGTGTCGCCTTGACGAGCAGCTTGTGCCAAGGTCTGTTCTTGTTCTAGTGTGATAGGTTGGTAGCGACTGATGTCGCGAAGGTAGGTGGTTAGTAGGTTCATATTTTTGGGGGTTTAGAAGGTTAGTGTTTAGTGTAGGGACGCGGCAGAGCCGCTACAGGACGGCATCGTGGATACCTATAGGACGCTTCGCTATAGGACGCCTCGTTGAGGCTATAGGATATAGGCGAGGGGATGCTTCCGCCAACGGTTTTGCTCTTGAGATTCCCATCTCAAGATTTTCTCTCTTCCCTGCAACCCT
This sequence comes from Paludibacteraceae bacterium, assembly GCA_045612045.1. GTDB lineage: Bacteria > Bacteroidota > Bacteroidia > Bacteroidales > Paludibacteraceae > Colicola. The sequence goes on from JAZKYJ010000026.1 coordinate 2,275, forward strand.
TGCGCAACCTTTGCGCAAGGGTCCCGGGCCCCCCGCAAAACTGGTTTTGTGGGGAGAGCGGAGGCATTGAGCGCTTTTAACTCGCCAAGCGAGTTCTGTGCGCATCAATTGCTGAACGCGAGCGCTACCTTTGCGCAAGGGTTGCGCATCGCCTCTTGCCTATAGCGCCATCGGCGCGTCCTATAGGGCTCCGCGCCGTCCTACACCTCATGGTACATGAGATTAAAGACGTAGCCATACAGCGTCAGGATGCGTTCGTTGGGGGCAATCTCCTTGGTGGCGCGAGTGACATAGCGCTTCCAGTGGCGAACGTAAATCTTGGTTAATACTGGGTCACGCAATACAGACCAAGTGGCATTAAGGGTTAGAGTGAAACGAACTTGTGGACTCATGGGGTTGGAATTCATTGTTTTCATAATGGTTGAAATTGTTTTAATTGAAATTGTTTTGGTATACTTGTTGCTCTGTTACTGTCACTACTGTCAGTACTGTCGGCATTTTTTTATTTCTTGTACCTGTACGTACGTGGACGAAGATTATAATTCTTCTGACAGTTCCGTCAGTACAAATCTTTACTCAAGACTACTCGCTCCGAGTTAACTTCTTGACTTTCACGCTCATACACTATCCATCCTCTTCTGGACGGGTTACCTCGTCTTACTGACAGAAAGCCTTTCTGGCTAAGTAGTACGCCTAGACGGCTAAGTGAAATAGGCTTTTTGATATTGCCATAATAGATTAGTCTTTCGCTGATCTCCGCCGTGGTCATGAACTTGGCATTGCTAGCATCTGTAGACGGTACAGCAAAATACACCTCCAAGAGCTGCTCCTCGTTGCATTCGTCACGAAACTGCTGGTTGTGCTGCTCGATGACGGCAATCTCTTCCAGGTCGAACCAATAGCTGAACGTAGGGTCGTTGGCCAATGCCCAAGCCTGAGCGTACATGCGCTCGTAAGGCAGTGTGGTGAAGAATGGGTTTTGGATGCTCTCTACCTCAAAAGGTAGCCATCGGCGGTTGCCGGTGATGTCGGTGAGGAAGTCTCGTCTATTGCCGCTGGCGCAGAAGCTGGCGAGTCGCACGCGTCGCTCCTTGGTGTAGGCATAGGCAGCACGTTCGTTGACGTCGGAGGCAGTGATGATGGATTTCAGCTGGTTGAGCTCGCGGTTGTTCATCGAGTCGATCTCGTCTAGGGAAATGAGTCCGAACTCGGCAATGCGTAGTCGGTCGTCTTTAGTGAGTTGGGTAGCATTGGCCAGTTTGCAGGCATAGGTGCGCAGTTGTGGCGGCATGAGTCGTTCGAGCCAAGTGGTCTTGAAGATGCCTTGCTTGCCGATGAGCACGAGCACCTGGTGGTTGACGATGTCATCGCGCATCCACGATGCCACCATGGCCACGAACCACTTCTTGAAGCAGATGCGCCAGAGGCGGGAAGCGGAGTTGCCACTGGTTAGAGGTTCAGAAGGTTCAGTAGCGCTTTGCGCTTGTTCAGAAGTCACACCTGAACTCCTGAACTCCTGAACATTCGCTTGCGAATAATCGTTCGAGCCTTCAGGCGAGATAAGAACACCTGAACTCGCGCTCTCTCGCACATGCACCTGCGAGGCGACGAGGTCGATCCAGTCGGGTTGGTCGGGTGTGTAGGGACGGAGCTGGAGCACGTAGTCACGCAAGGGGTGCACATGCGGGATGTAGGCGTTGCCTGCGTTGAGAATAGTGAGGATCTCGCGGGAAGTGATGTTGGCGCCCGTCTCTTGGCAGCAGTCGCAGACCATGCTGTTGATGTCGGCATTGGTGAGGTATCGCCAGTAGCCCTCCTCGGCAACCCCTACTCCATCCGCCTGACTCTGCGGCTCCGCCGCATCATAGATCTGTACTTTTTGTGCAATCTCATCGAAGCGGAGTCGATGGAAAGCCACGTAGTTCTCGTGAATGAAATCACAAGCTAGTTGTTGTCGGTTTTGTTTTGCTTCGCTCATAGTAGTTAATGGGTTAGTGCATCACGCATAAAGGTGGTGCGTTGTTTGACGGTGCAAAGGTACAGCTTTGTGGACCGATAGCAGAAAAGGCAATAGCAGGCGATAGGTACAAAACAAAAATAAGCCGCTCAACTTGAGCGACTTATGAAGAAAATCACAAAAAATATCAACCAGAAATTGGCAATAAAAAAGGCGATAGTCAGGCGAGTTACAGCCAGAGCATTAGTTGTTGTGTAGTCTCATTGGGTTCTAGTTGATATGGTTTGTATTCGGTCTGTATGTTCCACTGTAGTAGTTGGTTGCATTTGTTCATCCAGGTTTTGAAGGTAGCTGGCCGAGTAGCGGGTAGTAGGTTGTTGGACTGGTAGATGGCGAGTGCGAATCTAGCACGGTCGATATCGGAATGTTGCTGGTGTAGTATAGCCAGCATATTCTCGAAATCGTCTTTGCGTTTTTCTCTGTAGTTGATGGTGAAGAGTTGTGCAAAATCCATGATGTGGTCAGTAGTGGTAGGTGTGGAGGTGGTGTTAGCAGATGGTTGTTGCGCATTTTGTGGTAGACCTTGGTAGATGGTGCAATGGTCATAGTTGTGAATGACTCCTTCTTGTCGGTTGATGAAAAGTGGCATAGTGTTGGTAGTTTTTGTTTGAGTGAATATGGATGGTTGTTGTTGGTTGTCATCATCGTTAGCGCTTGGGAGTTGGGATACATGTTGGACGATGGTACGGATGTCGTGGTCAATGTTAGGCCAAGTGTATTGCCATTGTCCGTCGATGTTGTAGTATCCAGTGAGCTCGTGGCAGCAAGTCTCTTCTTGGTGCCAGTAGGTGATCAGTTCTTCTGCCACGGCGCAAAGACATGGATGACATTTGATTTTCTGTAGACGTTTGATCAGGTCAGGAACGTCTCTGGCTAGTCGGAAAATTTCGATGGCTTCCTCTCGAAATTCATTAGGTTGTAGGTGTTTGTGTCTCATAATTTTTTTCTCTGATGATTTTCGGCTGCAAAGGTAGTACATCAAACTGACAAAACTTGTCATAAGGTCAAAGAAAATGCAAAAAACTGCAAAGGTACTGCTTTTTTAGCACATGGTTGTAGTGTATTTCTCCACATTTGCATGGTTTTGTGGAGAATTTCACCACACAGGGGAATGTTGACTTGCTCCTTTTTTTGTAGATGAGTGAGGAGGATGAAAGAAAAAAGGAGCAAGCTGAAGAAGAGATGATAGGTATTGACAAGGGTGTATATTGGTAAGGTGAATAATAATACTTTACCAATATGATATACGGATATATTAGAGTCAGTAGTGACAAGCAGACGGTAGAGAACCAGCGTTTGCGTGTGCTGCATTTCTTGTTTAACGCCCTTTTATTTTCGCTTTTCCTCTCTGACAAAGGACATCTATATTGACATAAGAATCTACCAAGTCGCCATCCGTGCAAATAAGCTTCCACTGTTTCTTTGTTCCAGCATAGTTGATTGTTTTCAACTGATAGCAATCCAAGAAAGCCATATCGCCAATGCTGGTTACTGGATATGTAATTCCTTGGTATTTTACTGACGAAGGAATAGTAACAGAATTTAGTTTCTTATACTCACTATCCTCTACAACTCTTACAGAATATGTAGAAGACTCTTCTATAATTATCGAATAGCACAAATCTCCAAGCAAATTTTTCGGGAGATGGTTAAAAGAGTTAGAGGCGAGAGGTGATGAGGCTTGTTATTCTTCATTCATTTCTTCACACTTTCTGCCATATGTCGTACTGACAAACTTTTTACGGCTACGGCGTATGATAAAGAACCATACACATAGTGCAGTCAATACAACACCTAATATAGCTGTTCCAATTGGTCCTAAATATACAGCAGGTTGCAGCAATATATAAATAATACTATGCACACGGCATCCCACCAAATTCATGGCTATGGAATATCCCCAAATGCTGTAACAAGCTAAAAGAGCAGATATGATACCTCCTGCAATATATGAGATTTTTGGCGACTCTGCTTCGGTACTCAAAGTTGTGAGTCCCAAATACTCTACTAGTGCTTGTACTAACCATAAAGCCTTTTCTTCGGGTTCGTCGGCGTGCAAAATAAACTCAGTCGTCTTGTCCTCACCACCTTGTGAATGTATTATAGTAAAAGCGTTATATTCTTGAGAGTCCTTAATAGTAATGATGTCATCATATTTGATAATCTCAATTTTCTTATCTTCTTTTCCAGATTCTAATTCTTCAAAGTATTTTTGCATATGTTTGCCATCTTCAAAGCCATAATACATGCCATCTTCTATAAGAAGCAAATACTTGTTTGTGCTAAGTGCAATTGGTTCCATAATTTTCAATTTTAATGAATGTTTATGTGATTTTTATAATTTGCTGGAAATAAAATAACATATTTTTTTAGCGGTGCAAAGATACAACAATTTTTGGAGAAATGCAAGAAAATGGCGAAAAAATAGCCATTTTCAGTTTAGTAACAGCAGCACCGTGTGAGGGTGCTGCTGTTTGCTATTTTAGTGGGATAATCGTCTGCAAAAATGCGAGCGAAGTGCAGGATTAGGCAATTATTTTATTTAACTAATCTAAAATGCTCCCATCGCCCAAAGTGAACAT
>JAZKYJ010000027.1:0-61334 GCA_045612045.1 Paludibacteraceae bacterium
GTGCCCTTTGCCCGTAGCAGAGAGACTACCATAGAGGTGTGCTTGATAACGAGCAGCATTAGGGTGCGCTGCAAGAAAGATCTCAGCAGCCTTGCGAGGCCCCATCGTATGGCTCGAACTAGGTCCATAGCCTATGCGGAATATTTCGCGAATAGATTTCATATCTTACCTTATTTATTTGAAAATAAATAAAAAACGTGCAAAGGTACAACAAAAAATGCATATACGCAAGCAAGAGAGCAATTTTATAAGAAAATAATAGATGTCAATCTATTTATACGGTATTCATCACTCATTCAAGCTAAGCTTGAAAATGAGATGATGGGTAGCGGATAATTAAGGCGAAGCCTATTTTCTTATAAAATTGCGAGCGAACTGAAGTATGGGCTATCAATAGGGCTCCTGCAAAGCTCGTGGCTTTGTGGGAAGAGGAGCAAACGCGGTCATCCTCAATTTGCAGCGCAAATTCTTATGACAAGCGGATTGCGACGTGCGAACGTAGCTACGGGGGTGAAGAAGCTCCTGAATGGAGGTTCGATAGCGAGTGCCTGGCGTAACTCCTACGACAGGAGTAAAACGAGCGGGAGAATAAAAAGCTTAGCCAAGGCAGTGTCCGAAATTACAACTTTTTTTTGAAATATGCAAATTAAATGAATGATATTTGAGAGAGCTATTTATTGAAGCGTTCTAAAGATGGTTGCACAGATGTTTCTCATGTGCTCCTTGTCGCCAATGATTGCTCGCAGGGCTGTTAGTCCTTCTACGTTTCGTTTTGAGTGTAGCCATAGTCGCATATATCCGCCTTCGGCGTATTTCTCTAGCATATGTTGGTATGCACGTTCGAAGTGCCATTCGAAGTCCGCTTCGGGATGTTGCTTTATACCAAACTGCAATGCACGCCTTAAGATGGTTTCAGGATCAATATGACGGTCTGCTTCTGCCACTATGGCTCCATAGATGGTGCGTGGAGCATTTTTGCTACTAGCTCGATGATCCTCCACAGCATCACGCATGATGAGCAATTGCTCCGTGGTGAAGAACTGTGGTAATACGGGGTCTGCCATCAGTATTTCGCCCGAATGAATATGATGTAGTGGGCGATCAATGGCTAATCCCAAATCATGAAAAGCAGCAATGGTATATACCATATCTTTGTTTGCACCATGTTCCTGGGCTAAGACGAGGCTTTCTTGTATCACACTTTCTGCATGATCGCGCTGATGTCCTTTGTCAAAAGCGGCGTAGCGTGGCAGAATCTCCTGTTCGATGTATTCTTGTAGGGTCATATTGCGTGCTGTATATCGCTTGCAAAGGTACAACAAAAAATGCACATACGCAAGTAAGCAAGGAATTTATAAAAAAATTATAGATTTTAATCTATTCGTAGTGCTTTATCCATACTTGGGAGCTTGCTTACGATAGTATGGATAATGCGATACAATAAGGCATTAGCCTATTTTCTTATAAATTACGAGAGTCTGAAGTATGGGCTGCATAATGCGAACGTAGCTACGTGAAGGAGTGCGACGGAACGCACTCCGAGTGTTGTACCCGAGGAGTTCCCCATTCTGAGGAGTAAGTACAACACATAGAATGGCGCGACCCTACGGGGTCCCCGACCAATTTCGTGAATTGGTGGGGTGTTGAATTGCGGTCACGCAGCCGTATGGCTAAAGGGTCGTGTCGTACAGGGTAGACACAACCGCCACTAGTATTAGACTATGCTATTTACCCAAGGCAGTGTCCGAAGGTACAAAAATTCTACTGTTCAGCATGTAAATTGTCTTGTCAGAATAGAATAAGAACCCCACTTTCACCCGATAAATCGTTAGTTATTCGTTAGTTATTCGTTAGTTATTCGTTAGTTATTAAGCGCTTCCATAGCACACCCTAGGTGTATTGACCCCCATTTTTTGGACACATTCGGTGGTTAATTACCTTGAAATATTGAAACAAGTGCCTATGGCACATGAAACAAGCGGCTTGCAGCATGAAACCTAGATACCCTAAACACAAAAGAGGATAAATAGTGTATGAGCGTGATAGTGAGGAGATTAACGCAGAAAGAAGAATATCTGCCAAGTATTAAAAATGCCAGTACTGTCAGCACTGTCAGATAATTTATATTCTCTTCCGTGCGCGCGGGTACAAGAAATAAAAAATGCCGACAGTACTGTCAGTAGTGACAGTAATTTGGACTCCGTTATCCTCGTGCAAGGGTAGCGCAAAGGTAGCGCAAGGGTAGCGGTTCAGTAATCGCTTAGTTGTCTTCGCCTTCAGGCGTGAAATTGTCTGCATTGTCTTTTTATAACTGTTCTTGTTGTTCTTCTTGAGCGCGTGCTGTGTTGTTGCACGCGCAAATGTTGTTGAAAAAAAATCGCCTTACTCTTGCATATCCGCAATTTTTGTTGTACCTTTGCTGCTTGTATTGAGTGTTCAACTTACTGTGTTGGCGAACTTGAGTATAATAGTGATTTTTATTGGAAATACGAAGCATACGTAGCAAATATGTAAATACGGATAAATACCCCCCTACCCCCTGTATTTGACGATACAGGGGATTTTTATATTACTTTTTTTTGCGTATATCAAAAAAATTGTGTACTTTTGTGCGCTCTATGAGAAGAAACAACGCCATATTCATCTTTTTATTGCTGCTCTTATTCGCCCTCATCTTGCTGAATCTGTGCAGCGGTTCCGTCTGGATCTCGCCCCTCGACATCCTGGATATAGCCAACAGCCAATCGCCAATGGCCAATATACTTCTTCATCTGCGACTGCCAAAGATGATCACTGGCATTTTAGCCGGTGCCGCACTATCTGTCGCGGGATTGATGATGCAAACACTCTTCCGTAACCCACTAGCTGGACCATATATCTTAGGTGTCTCCTCAGGAGCCAGCCTAGGAGTAGCAATGGTAACCATCTGTGGCACCATCTTCGCTTTGCCCTTCAGCGACGGCATGGGAGTAGGCATTAGCGCCACTGCGGCCATCATTGGCAGTATCTTAGTCATGCTGCTCGTCATGCTTTTTGCCAAACGAGTCCGAAGCAATGTCACACTGCTGATCGTAGGTATGATGGTCGGAAACATAGCCTCGGCACTGGTTAACACAATGCAGAACTTCGCCAACCCTGACTCGCTCAAACTATTTATCGTTTGGACACTCGGTAGCCTCAACGGAGTAGGATGGCAGCAACTGCCATTCTTATCTGCTGGCATCATGCTAGCCGTCATCTTAATCATATACCTCATCAAACCCCTGAACGGACTCATCCTAGGAGAAGACTATGCACGCGGACTTGGCATACACATAGAGCGTACACGATGGATGCTGGTCTTGGCAGCGTGTTTCTTGGCTGGTAGTGTGACCGCTTTCTGTGGCCCTATCGCGTTTATTGGCGTAGCTGTGCCACATATCGCACGGGGTATTTTTGCCACCAGTAACCACCGCATCACTATCCCTGCTTCCGCAATCATAGGAGCCAACATCTTACTCGTATGTGACATCCTGTGTAACCTCAGCACATACGCACTACCGATCTCCACCATGAGCGCACTCTTTGGCGCACCTATCATCTTATGGATTATCTTAAAAAAGAAATAAACATGCCTAAGTCTTTCCTCCTTGCTCTTTGCTCCTTGTTCCTTGCTCTCGCAGCATGCCGAACACTACACACCCCACCCTCAGGAGAAAGGGCGGGAGAAACCTTCACACCCGACACTACTACCCTACCCACTTTCCCTGCGGAAGCCTTATACGTGTTAGGAGCGCAATGGGAAGCAGACACACTACTGCAACAGCAATACAGCATCGCCGAACATATCGAGCAAGAACTGCTACGCTTATACCCAGAAAAAGCCTACAAAGGTTATATCAACAACCTCTGCAAGACTGTCGACCGCTTATTGGTAAGTTCGGCACAACGCCCTACTCTCTTTGCTCCCAAGCAACAGGAGATACGATTGGCACATGGTCAATCGCCCAGTGGTACATTATACGCTATACTTGATTCTCTGTCTGTGGATGAGGAATTGCAAGTGCTCGAACTCACACCACAAGAGCAGGCAGACTGGCAACGACTGCAGGCACTCATTCATCAGCCTCAACCCATCACACGAGAGGCGTTTGACACGCTCAACATCGACTTCTTCGAAGAGGAGAACCTGCTACTCACCGTGATGCTTTGGCGAGGACCGCGATTATTCTACCGCATCCTGCAGAGCAAGGCGCGTGCGGAAAAGATGGCGTATTATTACTATGGTGATGCCACCAATAATGGCCGCCCAGGCGATGCGTTCAAGCATATTTATGTGAATGTACTCTTGCGCACGTATGCAGGAGAGTGGTTGTCGCACGCCATTATGGATGTATTTTGGGAGTGGCATAGTCCCAATGCGCCATGTGATCATTATATGGATCTACACAACAACATCATCGGTCGCCAAACACGCTACGAGGATTTTACAGCGATTGACACGCAGTGCAATGCCGACATGCGTCATTGGTTGCAGTGGGCTGAGAACGTCCAGCATTTCATCCAGGACTCGTTGAATGGAGATTTCCAAGGTTGGAACAAAGAGACGCCGACTTTCATCGTCGAACCCGCCGCCCAGCAAGTCAGCAACTTGCAGTACATCTATTGGGACAAATAAAAACCCTAAACCGTAGGACCTGTGGTCCGTCCCCTAAACCACAGCGCCTCAGGCGCGCCCCCTAAATAGTATTTTTTGTTTAACAAAAAAGCAAAATATTTGCACAATTCAAAAAAAAATCGTACCTTTGCAGCATTAACCAAAATAATGCTTCTTAATACACACACGCACACACTCAACGTCAGCCCTGCTAATACACAACGCACCTTGGCGCACACAACGCTTGCCCTGCGAGCAGAAAACGTAAAATACAAAACAAAATAACTTATGAATACACGCTCCAAAGAATATCGTCATTTGCATTTTGCGATTATGGTTATTGAAGCTAGTGCTCGTCGTCAACGAGTGAGTGCAAGCGAAATGTATAGCCGATTGAAGGCGCAGGATTTAATTAATCAGCGTCTCAATCGTTATTATGAGACGTTGCATACGCAGAGCCTAGATTGGGTTGTTGAGGATACTTTGGAAACATTGCACAATTGGGAACAAGAACAGAAAGGGACTAACGTATGATAACACTATACCATGGTTCAAATGTAGAAGTTGTGACTCCGCTAGTTGGAGTTGGTAGGGTGAATCTTGATTTTGGAAGAGGTTTCTATCTTACATCTATTCGCAAGCAGGCAGTGGATTGGGCAACTACTATAGCTTCTCGTAGAGGACGCAATCAAAAAGGTGTAATCTCAGAATATCGTTTTGACAAAGAAAAGGCATTGGAGGAAGGTGTGAGATTCAAAATCTTTGAGACGTACAATATGGATTGGTTGGAGTATGTCATCAATTGTCGAAAGGGGAGAGAGGTATATAAGCAGTTTGATGTGGTGGAAGGTGGCGTGGCTAATGATAATGTGATTGATACTGTGGAGGATTATGAAAAGGGAATTATCACAGCTGAGCAAGCCTTAGGACAATTGAAATACAAAAAAATTAATCATCAGATGTGTATTATTAATCAAATGGTTGTTGATAAATATTTGAAATATGTTAAGTCTATTAAATTAGATTAGATATACAATTATGAGAGATAATGTTTTATGGCGTAAGCAGACTAGTATTGTTATGTTGCTTGCCAAGAGATTAAATATAGAACCTTCGCAAGCTTTAGACGTTTTCTATTCCACGAAGACTGCTCAACAGCTAGTAGATCCTTCTACGGGATTACAACTGATGAGTGATTTGTATATAGTAGAAGATATCGTTGCTGAAATCAACGGAACAAAAATGTAATTTACCAAGCAAAGCCAACAAAAACAAAATACCAACCCCAATAACGCTTTAGCACTCAACGTCAGCTTTGCTGACACACAACGCGCCTTGGCGCACATAACGCAAGCAAAGCAAACAAAAAATGAATAAGCAACTTTCAATAGAACAATTCACAAAGAATCTCTCAAAATCATTAGTAATAATTTTGCAAATCAAGTAATAAAACCACGCAAAGCGACAAAACATAATTTTGTGCAGTTTAGAGATTGAAAATTTCTATTTTTGTGCAGTTTAGAGGCTAAAAATTTCTATTTTTGTGCAGTTTAGAGGCTAAAAATTCCCATTTTTGTGCAGTTTACTTGCATATGTCAAAGATTTTCAGTAACTTTGCGCAAAATTTAGAATGATAAAGCAAAATGAAAGACTTAAAGCGAATATTATCAAATCAAAAAGCTGAGTTGGATGTTGTAAATTTAGAAGCTTTGTGCTCTCGAAAAGAGGAGCAAGAGATTCAATTGGACAGCAAACTAGCTCAGATTGTAATTGGCGTACGACGAAGTGGTAAGTCAACCCTTTGTATGAAAGTATTGATGCAAAGCGGGGTTCATTTTGCATATGTCAATTTTGATGATGAACGCTTGCAAAAAGTTGGAGTTGAGGAACTGGATGTTATACTACAGGAGTTGTATGCTATTTATGGTTCGTTCACTCATTTGTTCTTAGATGAGGTGCAAAATGTTGATGGGTGGCATTTGTTTGTCAATCGTCTCCTTCGTCAAGGAATCAAATTAGTACTAACGGGTAGTAATGCGAATCTATTGAGTGGTGAATTGAGCACACACCTCACTGGTCGCTATCACCAGATTGAGTTATATCCTTTCTCTTTTTCGGAGTATTGTACGATAAGAGGGGTTGATGCGCATGGTATGACGACCAAAGCTTATGGTTTGCGTGATAAAGCTTTGGATGAATATCTCATGAGTGGTGGATTTCCAGAGTTGATAGCTTCGCCAGAAATTAGTAAGCGTGATTATCTCTTCTCGTTGCGTGAGGCTATAGTAAAGAAAGACATATGTCAACGCTATAAAATTCGCTACAAACAGACTTTATCTGATTTAGCAAATCGTTTATTAGATTGGTTCTGTCAAGAGAAGTCGTACAATGATATTGCTAAGGAAATGAGTATTAATTCTGTACACACAGTCAAGAATTATATTACTTACTTACAAAATGCATATCTATTGTGTCTTCTGCCTAAATTTTCGCTTAAGAGTAGTGAGCGTAATTCGGCGCGTAAGATGTATGCCGTGGATAATGCTTTTATTTCACAACATGAGAATACACTGTTGACAGAAAGTTTTGGCTTACGTCTTGAGAATGTAGTGGCGGTGGAGCTCCTGCGTCGTTTGCATTCAGAGTATGAGCAATTGTATTACTTGCGTAAGGTTCAAGATTTCGAGGTGGATTTTGTGGTGGTTGAATCATCTCATGTGCGTGAGTTGATACAGGTGACATATGATTTTGTAGAACCTTCGGCAAAGTTGTATAATAGAGAAGTTAATGGACTAATCAAAGGCTCCCACTTAACTCGTTGTGATAACTTAACGTTGATTATGATGCGCGGTGAACCTAGAGATATACAAGTAGAAGGAAAAATAGTACATTGTGTACTGGCTGCGGATTGGCTCCTGCAAAGATGATTAGGGTGACAACATAACAATTTTGACAAAGTTTAACGATTAATTATTAACAACCAACCACCAACGCTTTAGCACACAACGTCAGCCTTGCTGACACACAACGTGAGCAAAGCGAACAAAAAAATACCAATATGTCCGAGCGTGAAGTAACAAATCGATTATCATTCTTTATTTGCTGTGTAAGTGCTTTTGCGGAGCATTTCCATATCAGCAAAAGGCAAGCATATCGTTATCTGCTTACTTTCAAGGGTATGCAGTTCCTATACGATTGTTATGAGGGAGCGCACACTCAATCGATAGAAGATGCCGTTGCGGATTTAACCATTATATGCCAACGCCATGGAGGGGCATTGTATGATTAAGTTATATCATGGTTCGAATGTCAATATAGACAGTATCGATCTCTCCAAAGGACATAAGGGAAAAGATTTCGGCAAGGGATTTTATCTGAGCGAGAATATAGAACAGGCGACTGCTATGGCAAAGCTTGTCACTGCTCGTATAGGTGATGGAGTTCCAACGCTTAATGTGTTTATGTTTGATGATACTGTGCTTGGCGAAAATACTCTGAAAGTAAAAACATTTACATCGTATAGCGAAGAGTGGGCACAATTTGTATTGCTAAACAGACAAAATAAAACCGACGAGCAAGTTCACGAATATGATATTGTATATGGACCAATAGCGGATGACAGAGTGGGTTATCAAATTCATAACCTCATGAAAGGTTTACGCACTATGGACGAGTTTGTGCAAGCACTGCAATATATACATCCGACATTTCAATATTTCTTTGGCACGGAACGTGCTCTTGCTTATTTAAAAAAGGTATGACGCAACGACAAAAAATAGAAATGGACTACCTTGTGGATGACTTAACACAAGATGTTGCCAAAATGCTTATGCAAAATCAGCAATGTGATATTGCAGAAGCACTTAATATTGTGTACAATTCGCGTATGTACAACGCTTTGGAAGATCCTGAAACAGGCTTGTTTTATCAAAGTGCAGTGTATTTGTACGATTTACTTTTAGAAGAACTAAAACAAAATACTAACCAATAACGTTTAGCACACACATCAGCCCGCTGACACAAAACGCGCCTTGGCGCACACAACGCTCACCCACGAGCAAACAACGTAAAACACAAACACTACATATACCATGAAGAAAATTTTACTTCTCATTTTATTAGTCTCTTTTTCCTTCTCTAGCGTCTTTGCTATAGAAGGGCTCAATCCATATGCCTATAACTTGAGTTGGCAACAAACCAATGATAATCGTACTTTGCAAGTAAGTTATTGCCTGAATGCTCCTGCTAAATCGGTTACTATTGAGATTTTGAATGAGCAGGGCAATGTAGCGGCTTCTTTCAGTGGTCCAACTACAGAGACCAAATACGATCGCACCAAAACTCCAACCGTCACCCCTAATGTGATTAATATCAATATGGCGGAATTGGTAAGCAAAGTACCAATGGAAACTGATTTGCAATGGCGTGTTAAGGTGACAGGTACCTCGCCTAGTGCTCCTACCAAGGTTAGTCAAACGTACAATATCTATTGCCCGCAAGGCGTAGCGGTAGATAATAATCCTATGTCTGAGAATTTTGGACGAATACTGTTTACCGAAACCTTGGATGGTGCTTCAGTTACTACCAAGAACTATTACACCAAATCGCCATATAAAGCCAATACTGCAGGTAAAATTCAGGCAGGTGTTTATGCCTTAAGTCCTGATTTTAGAAAGATTACCGAAAACTCTACTCCTGAAAAGGGTGGTAATGCGTTTACGCAGGTATTGAAGTCTTTTTCTTCGGGCTACGGATCGTTTGATGGTGGACACCAGCCATGGCAAGTGTGCATCTCAGAAGATAGCCGTATCTTTGTTTCTTCTGGCGATAAACGTGCAGATGGTGTGATTGTTTGGGAATTGTCGCAAGATCTCAAGACTTGGACTCCTGTAATCAAAGGTACTTGGGATGCCAACTGGCAAATGATGAACGGCGGAAACTTCTATGCAGGTTTCAACTGTAGTATGGACGTCAAAGGTAGTGGAGAGAACCTCACCTTGCTGCTATATTCAGCTACCCAATCTGCGGTAAAGGACCATACTTTTGCAGGTTTTGTGTTGGCCGAATATCCTCTTGGTACTGCAACAACATTCACCGGTACTCCTACGATAGTAAATAGTTTTAAGAATCAACGTTATGGTTTGGTTTTTGATAAAGCGAATGTTGTTTATGACGGCGAGGGTGGTTATTGGTTTGGCGCGAGTCGTGGTACAGGCGAAAGCAATCAACCTAACTTAGTGCATGTTAACAAAAACGGAAAACAAGCAACTTATTCATATGATGCTGCATTGTATGGTGGTGCAGGAATCAAGGTGCACTCCCCTAGTAAGTACCCTAGTGAGAAATGGTTGATTAAAGGTCTTAGCCGTAACTCTTCTACAGAAGGTCGTTTCCGTATCTGGAGTGTAAGTTATGATTATGCCAATAACAAAACTACTCGAGCTACTAAATATACGGTTGCTACTACAGGTCTAGGTAGAAATCATAATGCTTTTGCCATCGACTATGCCGAGAATCTCTTTGTAGTTGGTAATAGTGGTGAGAAGATTCAAGCCTACGCATTGCCTTATGTCGGACACAAAACGACTCCTGCAAAGCAAGCAATGAAGCTTACAGCGCCAACGTATAATAATATCTATACAGTAACGATTAACATAGAGGGTGATGCCATGGCAACAGTTACCGGTGCTGGACAATACATAGAGCAAGATCATGTGACCGTAACAGCCACACCTTCCGATCCCAATCGTTATGAGTTTGTAAAATGGACAGCAAGCCAAGAGCATAAAGAAAATCCTTTTACTTTCACAATTACGGGTGATGTTACAATTACCGCTGTGTTCCAGGAAAAAGTCTATAAGGTGGAGTATTTTAATTTGTTTGAGAGTTTCCAAGACGTTACTGATTATTTCAAAGGAGAAGATGCGACTATGGATAAAACGCGAAATACAAGAATATATAGATGGTTTCAGGTCGCTTTTAATGAGTATACAGATTTGTCATTAAATGATAAAGGAAAAAAAACAAATGGTAATGGAAACTTTAGAGTAACAGGATTCTTATCAGGAAATAGTGGTAAGTTGTCTGCGTTTCTGACAAAATACAATACGGCGTTTTATTGGCTAGGGAAATATATAAATCATGTAAATGAAGGGACAACTTTTACCGGAAGTACAGCGCATTGGCAAGGACAACTGGACGGTTTTTTCAATCGCAGTACTCCACAGGATGACAAGGGTAATTATTATTCTGATTACGGACCAAAAACTAATTATAATAAATCTGGTAAACCTGATTATTGGCGTACATGGTGGCAACAATATGCCATAGAACTAGATACGGCAATCAAGTATGATGATGGTCTTCCTATCAAATGGAATAAGCACACTCCTCCATCTCTGACTATAAAAGAACGAGATAATAACGGAAATATTATAAAAGACGCGTCAGGCAAAGAGGTTATTCTTAATCCAGGAGCATGGTACAAATGGAATTACTATGATGATAAACTCCTAGGTTGGTGCTACGGTTCAAAAAATCCTTTAAATTGGGAAACTGAAATTGATACTGGAAAAATTGTACACAATGTTTACAAAGATGGCAATCTTCTTGCTGTTTGGTTAGACAAAGAACTTCGTGAGGAAAAGGATAATTATGATGTAACAAAACTCCTCAAGACAAACACCAACAATGCTCACGCTGTTTCTGTATATCGTCCTTTGCAAGCAGGTATGTACAATACCATCTGTCTGCCATTTAGTCTATCAACTTTAGATGGCACTCCATACGAAGGTGCTACTGTACTTAAACTCAATACGGCTGAAGTCATTGAGGCAGAGGGTAACGATGATGTCGAAACAGAGCAGACACTCAATATCTACTTCACCCAAGTAACCTTCCAAAATGGTGACATCATGGAAGCAGGTGTACCTTACTTGATTCAACCGCTGAGCGATATCCCTAACGAAGTAACCTTCACTGTTAGTTCGTCAGATATGTATGACATACCAGAGAGTGGTTTAGGCGAGGTTGTACATGATATAGTAGAAGAAGGACAATCGCCTCATATCGCATTCCATGGTGTGATTAGCCCTACACACTTGCCTAACAGCCCACACACATTGATATTGGTTGCAGACAACCGCTTGGCTGTGCCTGAAATAGTAGTGGATGATAGCGAGGATGAAAATGTGGCTGTGCTAACAGGTGATCAAATGTTAGGTTTACGTGGTTATTTTACCCTCCAAGGTGCTGCTGCAGCATACTCATTGGGCGAACAATCTGCTATGCATATCGGACAAAAGGTTACTACTGATACAGATACACCAGAAGTTCCAGAGATTGAGAATGAGGAGGTTGAAACAACACAGCCTACCACTCTAAAACCTGCCAAAGTGATGCACAACGGCCAAATCTACATCCTCCGTGGCAACGAGGTCTACACCCTCTCTGGCCATCGAGTGAAGTAAAACGTGTAGAAAGACTGAAACTTTTGAAACTTTGAAACGTGGCTTTGCCACCTGAAACCCTTTTAACGCAGCCCAGCTGCCCTATATACCATGAAGAAAATTTTACTGCTGATATCTTTTCTTGTAGTTTCTCTATCTGCTATTCATGCGGCAGAGGGACAACTCAATGCATATGCTTATGGAGCCCAATTTGTCTACGATCCAAACACGCAAACTATTGCATTTAACTGGAGTTTGCCTTCGGAGGCGTCTGCTTTGAGAATTGTGGCTATAGATGCAGAAGGAAAAAAATATGTGCTCAAAGAATATGGTACAACTCCTTCTATGGCTTATAGCAGCGTGATGAGTATATGGGACGCTGTGGATGAACTACCTCTAAATGAGGATTTGAGTTTGGCTATTGAAGTCAAGACGGCGGATAGAACAGAACATGAGGTGATTGCTAGCAAGGAATATACCATGCAGTCGCCATTTTCTATAGATATTGATAATAATCCGTATAGCAAATATTTTGGTTTGAAGTATGTCACCCAAATGGATGGCTCTTCAAGCCTCCCACGTGGTGTGTATATCTTCGATCAAACCAATATCAAAGCTACAGATGCACAACTTGGTTCTGGCATCACACTTCCTAATAGTTGGTGGGCAGGAACGCATGGCATTCCACATATGGTGCGCGTTATTCCTGATGGTTCAGGTAGGTTATTGATTTCAACTTCAGATCAATCTCAGGATACCTACCTCTGGTTAGCAGAGCCAAATGGTGATGGTCCTGTGCCAACATACCCAACATGGAAAACAGTTATTACCAATGATAAACTTGTAGAATGGACTGGATACTCAGGGCGATTTGCAAACGCTGGTTTTGATATTCGTTCCAATGGAGAAAATTGGGATATTATTCTATACACAGCAGATGCAAAAAATGGTACAGAGTTTTGGGCAAGTAACATATACACTGGAGTTTATTCTGTACCTAAATCCAGTTCTGATTTGACTGGTGGTACATACACCCCATACACTGTAGAATCAGGCGGTATTATCAATCAGCGTTATACACGCTCAATGCTTAATGCTAGTGTCAATTTTGATGAATATGGTGGAGTGTTGTACAATGCCCATTCTGATGATACGGATGCAAGCGACCCAACCTTTAAACATAGAACTCTTAATGGTGATTTCAAGGACGATTATGTAGATCCTAATGGAAATTATCTCAATCGTACATTTGTTCCTAAAGGTGTAAGGTTTAGTCCTGACTTTAAAAAGCTTGCTGTAGCACAAAATGCCAAGAAAGATGCGAATGGAAGAGAACTACGTATTTACGATGTGACTCATGCCGATGGTAATTCACATCCTACATTTAGTAATGGTATAAGTGTGGATGTAATTACGGGTTCGTCTGAAAAAGCTTTTGTACATGATATTGCATGGGATCATGGAAAAAACGTATATATCACAGTGCGCAATCAAACTACCAAAGTAGGTGGTGAGTATCTCCATGGAATCTATGCTGTTGCGCTGGATTTGAATGGTGAAGTTATTTCTACACCGCTTCAGGATCCTAATAAAAACAAATACTTCCGTATTGATTGTTTGGACGGAAATTATACAATTTCGCTTCAACAAGAAGGTGGTACAGGTACTTTGACGGGTGCTGGTACCTATGCCTCATGTACTGCTGTAACAGTAACTGCTGTACCTGATAATCAATACAAATTTATTAGATGGAAAGAAAATGACAAAGAAGTTTCTACCAATCCAACTTATACCTTCTATGCAAGCAAAGATCGTACTTTAACTGCAGTGTTTGAACCCGCTGTGTACAGAAATATCACTTGGTGGAACTTGTTCCAAAATGGGCAAGATATCGAAGATCCTAATGGAGCGTATAATGAACGGTTGTGGAGATTGTTGCAAGTTGAGTACAATGAGTGGATAAAAGGTTGGACAACAAGAGCTGATCAGGGAAATTTTGCTGACGGAAAATTTAAAGTAACAGGTTTCTTTTATCAGCATTCATCAAATGGCAGCAACTACTATTTGAGAAATTTTATGAATAATGAGAATAGTCCCTTCAAATGGTTGGGCGATTATTTGGCTGACGTGTTAAAAGGTACAACATTTTCAAGAACAACAACAGCGCACTTGCAGGGACAAATACATGCGTTCATCAATAGAGCAACACCTACCAATAACTCGGGGGCTTATGCCGATGATTATGGCCCTAATTTTAGTTTCTCAACGGCAGGTCAAATATCCAGTTGGCGTCCGTTTTGGACAGAAAAGGTTTGTGGATTACCGCAAACCATGACTTATAATGATGCTATGCCTATTGGTTGGACGAAGAAAGATTGTTCTACAGGTGAAATTGCAGGAGGAATAAAACCTAGTGGTTGGTACAAATGGAACAAAGTGGAGTCTCCACAAAATGCTGGTTCTAGCGACACTCATATTCTGGCATGGCGAAAAGGTAGTGTGAAAGGGCCTATTATTACTCGTGTGGAAGAGGATGGTTTACAATTGTATGCGACTTATGTAAAGAAACATATTCATGAGAATGACCCTGAACCAAATATGAGCGGGAATTACCCTCAAGATGCTACCAATAGTGATGTGTTTAGGTTGCTATTCAACAAGCGTTGGGAGAGCAATTCTTACGCTCACAAACTAACCATCACGCGCAAGATTCAAGGTGGAATGTACAATACCGTTTGTTTCCCATTCAAAGTATATTTAGGTCAAGATGGTAGTATCCCTAATGGTAATCAATTCAAAGATGCAACATTCTGGGCTTATACTGGCACTAGTTCAAAATACAATGAATCAGGCGACCCAGTGACTATCCTAGAGTTCCAACAAGTGACAGACACCCTAGGAGCGGGTATCCCTTATCTTGTTTGGTCTGATAATGATATAACAGACGAAGTATTATTTGGAAACGCAGACAGTCAATCAGGACATAATCATGTCCTCTGTGATACCGTGCCTAAATTGGTCGCTGCCAAAGCAGGTAGTCCTATTCCAATCTCCTTTGTTGGTGTAATCAATCCAGAGAAGAATCTTCCTGCACAATCTCTTATCCTTGTGGCTGATAGTCGTTTGGCTTGTACTACTGAATCTGGTCGTATGGAAGGTTTGCGTGGTTACTTTAGAATAGACCCTATGTGGGCTTCTGACATCGCAGAACAGGCTGCGGATGGACGAGTATATCTCTCCATGAAGAAACCTGTCACCACCTCTATCCCTGTCGCACCAGAGGCAGAACAACAAACCAAACCCGAAGTACGCAAAGTGATGTACGATGGCAAGATCTACATCCTCCGTGGTAACGAAGTATATACTATCACAGGAAATCGTGTGAAATAAAACGTGTAGAAAGACTGAAACTTTTGAAACTTTGAAACGTGGCTTTGCCACCTGAAACCTTTTAACGTCGCTTTGCGACAAGCAGCTTGCTGCGTGAAACTCTACAGGACGCCGCCGGCTACAGGTTGAAGTAAGAAAAGTAGCGGTTGAGTAGTATGGAGTAGATGACGTTGGGACATCTTGACAACCTTTATTTAAAATCACGTACGCGCGTACGTGATTTTTATAAAATAGATGTCCAAACGTCCAGACGTCCGGATGTATAGTTGTTGCTATCGAAAAAGTAGACACTTAAGGTAGAAAAAAACAGAAATTTGGAACAAAAATGGCGTAAAATTTGGAATGAAAATCCAAAAAAAAGCGTAATATTTGGAATTGTTCTATAAAAAACTTGCACAAATAAAAAAAGCACAATCTTTGTTGCTATCGAAAAAGTAGACACTAAAGGTAGAAAAAATCGCCACAACTTACCGAATAATATCATGATTTCGCCAAACTCGGTAGTGAATTTCCGCCAAACTCGGTAACGAAATAGTCTCAAATTACCGAACAAAACAGTCTCAAGTTACCGAATAAAATAGTCTCAAATTACCGAATTTGCAAAATAAATTTGTTTGTTTCAAAAAAAAGTTGTACCTTTGCGGCCTAAAATTCAAATACTTATGGCATACAAAGAACGAATAGCGGATAAAATTCTCTTGCGCCGATTAGCGGGCAAGGGAGCAGTGCAGATAGAAGGTCCTAAGTGGTGCGGCAAAACAACCACAGCCAAGCAGGTAGCAAAAAGCGTTTTGGACCTAGGAGATACTGAAGTGTTGCATGAAAGTAAACAATTGATTGAGATTAACTCCAAGGCACTACTTGCAGGCGATACACCTCGTCTGATAGATGAATGGCAAACATTGCCATCACTTTGGGATTCTATTCGAAGTGAGGTGGATAGACGCAATGAGTTCGGGCAGTTTATTCTCACAGGTTCATCTGTTCTTCCAGAGCCAAATGCTACTATTCATAGCGGAACAGGACGTTTTGGTCATATTCGCATGCGTCCGATGAGTTTGTTTGAATCAGGCGAAGGTAATGCGAGTCTTAGTATAGGTGGATTGTTTGAGAATGAAGATGAGGGTGTTTATTCTAACCATCTTCAGTTAGAAGATATTGCTTATCTAATATGCCGTGGAGGATGGCCACAAACTACATTTTTGCAAGGTGAGATAGCACTTGACCAAGCTTTTGATTATGTGGATTCTGTGGTTGAGCGTGATATTCAGCGAGTAGATGGCGTAGAACGTAATGCGGATAGAGCACGTAGGTTGTTGCGCTCGTATGCGAGAAATATAGCACAGCAGGTGTCTTTGAAAACAATACAAACTGACATACTAAATAATGACACCACAACCTTGGATGAGGATACGATAGCAGATTATATCAAAGCGTTGAAGCGTTTGTATGTAATCGAAGACTTGGAGGCGTGGAATCCTAATCTGCGTAGCAAGGCTGCTATTCGTACCTCAGATACGCGTCATTTGGTTGATCCAAGTATAGGTACTGCAGTTTTAGGTATAGGTCCTAAAGATTTGATGAATGACCTTGAAAGTTTTGGGCTGTTCTTTGAGAATATGGCAGTTCGTGACTTACGTGTATATGCTGAGGCGTTGGACGGGCGATTGTATCATTATAGAGATAGCGATGGCTTGGAATGTGATGCGGTTTTGCATCGACGCAATGGTAGTTATGGTCTAATAGAAATAAAGTTAGGTGGCGAAACAAAAATAGCAGAAGCGGTTGATACACTGAATAAATTAGAAAAAAAGATAGACACCACTCGCATGCCTAATCCTTCATTCAAGATGGTAGTTACGGCAGTCGGCAAATATGCCTATCGTAGAAAAGAAGACGGAATTTACGTGGTGCCAATTGGTTGTTTGAAACCATAACTATCTAACCAATATAATGTGTTTATCTTTCCCAAATTTAAAGACAATTCGTGACAATTATAGTCGTCAATTATAGACAATTCGTGAAGGTATTTTGTTTGGGTTGGAAGAATGCGCTAGGCGCATTGGCAACCCAAAACAAAATGATGTATTGCTGTATTTTATACCTGTTGACACTTGCGGTCATTATCAATTTTGTTTTGCTCTCCAAATGCGGCATAGCTGCATTTCATTAGAGCAAAAACAAAGCTTATCCTTGAATTGACGATAATTGACATCAAAATTGACCTGAATTGTCGTTTTAAATAGAATCACTGTCAACATGTATAATTCATTTCTGCGGACTTTTTGAGAGTATCTAATAAAATGTCCGCAGAAATTGATTGTAAAATCATAAGTCGCTTATTATCAATATAGATTATTTGTTTCATCAACTTGGGATTTTTGGGTTTTTCGGGATTTTTAAATTCTCAAAAAACCCAAAAAACCCGAAAAACCCAATATTCCTTGTTATTATATTCAAACGGCAATTATCTAGAAAAATTTGACCGATCGCTTTAGTTCAGACTTATCTCCCCCGATACCACTCCGAAGGGATAAGCAAGGGATATGAATCACAACTAATCTCATAGTAATCACATAGTATGAACCCGTTATAAACCCGTAAAAGACAGGGATTCATAAAAACAAAGGGGATTTTACTATCGTGTTATATGTTTAACAACATATAATGTGTTTTTTATTTGCGTATGTGCATTTTTTGTTGTACTTCGGACACTGCCTTGGCTAAGGCCAATTCCCCCGTAGCTACGTTCGCACGATGCAGCCCATACTCCTCGTCAGAACGGACTTGCAACAATGAACTCACTCTGTTCGTTAGGGTTGCCGTCGTTCTTCCTCTTCCCACAAACCCACGTTGCTTTGCGGGAGCCCTTTTTGCTCGAAATATTTGCAAAAAAGGTTTGCACCTTATCATCCGCTATCCATTACCTCATTCTCAAGCAAGCTTGAATGAGGTAATAAATACCGTATGAGATAGATAATCTATCTTTTTTTGCAAATAATTTCTCACTTTACTTGCGTATGTGCATTTTTTGTTGTACCTTTGTAGCGGTTATGCGCGCACGCGTGAAATATACACGCATATATGCACGAAAACAAGTAACTAACCCCATAATAAACGAACAACAAACCCCACCATAATCATGAAGAAACTTCTACTATCTATTATCTTCGCATTGATAAGTTCAGTAACAGCATTTGCTGCACAACTCAATCCATTTGCGTATGATCTATATGCGGCAGATGATAACCCTTCTAGTCTTGCTGACTGTGTAAAAGGTTTGCACTGGTCTTTGAATGCCAAAGCAAAGACTGTTAAGCTTATTATTACAGATGAAGCGGGTAATGAATATGAGTATAGAAGTTATGGCGAAACTAACTCGGGTTATTACGGTACCTCATTGACTCGTAGTAGGATGATGGAATTGAATATTCCATTTGGTCAAAACTTGACTTGGCGAGTGGATGTAACGGGAACAAGTCCATCAGCTCCGACAGAATTGGATACCTATTATTCTTTTTGGCATCCTCATGCGGTAGCGATAGATAATAATCCAAATTCTGCCCATTTTGGTCGTATCCTTGTGACAGAATCAGAACCTGATATACCTGCTTCTGGCTATCATTCATCAGGAAAAGGACTAGGTTTGTATGCTTTCAACCCAGATTTTACTGTTGTGAATGCAGGTAATGTATATACAGGAGGTAAGGATTTTACTCGTCGAATAGCTAACTCTAATGGCACAGAAGGTTATCAACCTTGGATTGTACGTGTATCCGATGATAGCCGTATATTTATATCATCAGGTGACGCTCGTACAGATGGTACGGTTGTATGGGAAGTTAATCCAGATAATTTAAATGAGTGGTCTGATTTGATAAAAGGTACACTAGTTCCATATACTAATCAGGCGGATGCTGCCCCTGGAGTATATCATGTGAAAAATGCTAGTGGCAACTTCCTAGCAGGTGTTAATTGTAGTATGGATGTGAGAGGAAGTGGTTCCAACTTAAAACTGTTGCTCTATTCAACCGATAGACGTGGTTTGACTTTTTTTGTTCCAGCCAATTATCATCTTCATGAATATACCATAGGCACAAGTAAATCGTACAATGGAACTCCAACGCAAATTTCCCATTTTGGTTCTACAAGATATGGTCATGCCAATCGACATGCTAAAGTGTATTATGATGGTAACTATGGATTCTTCTTTGGTGGAATCTATTCAAGTGGCGATGAGAATTCAGTTCCTTTTGCTCATGCGCTCAAATCTCAATCAGGCAGTTATACTAGAAAGGTATGGGAGTCGACAAATGCACCTAGATACACTTACGATGGAGGATCAGGTGTGAAAATTCATCATAGTTCAACGGGTCAAGATTGGGTGTTTAAAGGTGTAAAAAACTCACAGTCAGGTGATGCCGGAAAAAAAGGAAAGTTTTGTGTGTATAGAGTAACAAGAAGTTCTGATGGTACACCGGTTTTGAGTCCTGTATTTACTGTTACTTCTGCTAGAAATGGTCACTATATCAACGATTTTGCATTAGATTATGCAGAGAACCTCTATACTGTAGATAATAATGCTGAAAAAATTCAAGTTTATGCTTTGCCATATAGCGGAAAAACTTCTACGCCAGCAGCTCCTAGGTATTCGTTTAATATACCTTGTCAATCGGGAGTTATGTATGAAGTAACAACAGTCTGTTCTCCTCCTGAGGGTGGAACAATTAGCTGTTCAGTAGCAGGAAATGCTAAAGGTGCTGGTCTCTTAAATATAGAGTCTTGTACAGAATTATCTGCTACAGCAATTCCAGAGGATGGATATAAATTTATAGATTGGCGAGATGGTAATGGTAACTTTATATCATCTAGTCCTCAATTAACATTTATGGTGACAGATGATATTACATTGGTGGCAAATTTTGAATATGCAATATATAATGTTACATGGTGGAATTTATTTAAAGATGGTGAGGATATAGGAAAAGAGAGTACAGCATATCCTGGAACAAATGAGCGTTTGTGGAGATTGTACCAAGTAGAATTTGAAAAATATAATACTTCAAAGAGCGGCGATGCTGTACGTTGGCATTATGACTCGCATCAGCCAACCGGAGTTAATAAATTGCAGTTTAATGTTGGAGCTTTCACTTATTATGGAAAAAGACCAACTAATAATTATGAATTTTTAACTGCTTCTACAACAAACCAAACTACTCCTTTTGCTTGGTTGGGAGACTATGTTGAATATGTCAGTGGGACAACATCTTCTAAAACAAGTCATTGGGAGTACATAATGTATCTTTTCTTTAATAGAACTGATAAGGCATACAATGCTACTCCTGTAGACTGTACTAGCGAGATTACATGGACTGATAAAACAAAATCCTTCTCGAAGGATTATGGTATGCCTGAATATTGGCGCCCGTGGTGGACCGATTCTACTTGTGGCTTGAAAAAAACGATGAGTTATCAGGAATCTATGCCAGTTAAATGGACAACTAATTCGTGTGCAACAGGTGATATTGCCAAATTAGGTAGGTTTAATGGTACGGCTCCTGCAAGCAACAAAGAAACCCAACCTTCTCTTTGGTACAAATGGAATACAGCTCCAGACGGAAAATCATACGACCAATCTAAATATCTCCTAGCGTGGCGAGATGGTGCAGATGGACCGATTGTCCACCATGCGTCAAGATCTAATATGGCTCTCTATGCTAGTTATGTAGATAAGGTTCTGCAAGAGAGTGACCCAGATCCAACTGGAGAGTATGATGCAAAAAACAACGATGTGTTAAGTCTGTTAGCGAACGATAATTATGGCTCAACTACTCACAATGTAACTATGGATCGCAAATTTGCAGGCGGAATGTACAATACTATTTGTTTGCCATTTGATCTTCCAATAAGTAGTTTACCTGAAAAATTAAAAAATGCAGATATTAGAGTCTTCAATGGCGTTACGGAAACATATACCGAGTCAGGAGATCCTGTCGCAGTGCTGAATTTTATCACATTAGATGAGTATTGGGACAAGTGGAATGAAGCGCATCCTGATAAAATAGTGGCAGATCGATACATAGAGGCAGGAAAACCATATCTGATAAAACCTAGCTCGGATGTGAATGACGAGTATCTTACTTATTCTGGATTACCATATTGGCGATTCTTTGACGGAACTCGAACACCTTATGGAATATCAGCAAATGGTGTTACTTTCCAAGGTGTCCTCAACCCAACAACCCTCCCTGAAAATGCTTATATTCTTGTGGCGGATAATCGTATAGCCAAAGTTACAGATACAAGTGATAAGATTCTAGGCTATCGTGGCTATTTCGTAATCAACGATATGTTCCTTCGCACTTTGGCAGATCAAGGTAATGTTTACTTCTCTTTCAAGAAACCTGTCACCACCTCTATCCCTGTCGCACCAGAGGCGGAGCAACAGGTTAAACCTGAAGTGCGTAAAGTGATGTACGATGGTAAGATATACATCCTTCGTGGTGACGAGGTTTACACCATTACCGGCACGCGCATACGATAGCCGGTTTAGGACGGTACGGAGTGCCTGTAGATCGGGCCGGAGCCCTGTAGAACAGTTCTAAGCGCCTGCGGCTGTTCTAAAGTTCTAATAGTGAAATGATAAAAAAAATCAATATAAAATGAAAAAAACACTACTTATTCTCGTGGCCCTATTGGCTACGATGTCAGCTTCGGCTTTGAAAGTATATATCAATCCAGGTCATGGTAGTTGGGGTCCTAACGACCGTCCTATGCCTACCGTGTCATGTCCTAATCTTTCTTCTACCGGAAGACCTGACACTATCGGTTTCTATGAATCTAACACCAACCTATGGAAAGGATTTGCCCTAGAGGAGAAGCTCCTGGCAGCAGGTTTTGGCGTAATGATGTCACGCCGTGCTAGTGGTCCTTATCCATACACTAGTGCCAATGAGACATACAACAAAGCACTTACAACCATCTGTAGCGAGGCAGAGAACTATGGTGCAGACTATTTCATTTCTATCCACTCTAACGCCGGTCCTGAAGGCGAATTAGGCGGTGCCAGTGGTAAGTTTGCTAACTACCCTGTGATCCTCTGGCGTGGTTATACCGCTACCCCAGGCGTGACCAATAGTGATAAGATGGCCAAAGCATGTGCCGCTCGCCTATACGAGATATTCTGGGCAACCCCTAAAACGCCTAGCGGTGGCGGTGGTCCAGAACCAACCACTTACTATTCACCCAGTAACCCACGTATTTTAGGTGACTTGGATTTCTATAACACAACTTCTACCTATGGTTACCTCGGCGCATTGAAGCACAATATCCCTGGTTACTTGTCAGAGGGTTACTTCCACACTTATAGCCCAGCACGCCACCGTGCACTTAACCCTGACTGGTGCCGTCAAGAGGGTGTGCGTTACTACCGCGGAATCATGGATTACTACGGAAAAGCAGGTGAGAAAGTGGGATACATCATGGGATACATCCGCTCTAAAACAGAGACATTTTCACATGCCAACTACATCCCTTACACCGGTTCCAACGACGAGTACAAACCTATCAATGGCGCACAAGTCTATTTGAAAAACGCTAGTGGTGACACCATCATGACTGATTGCTACCACTACGTGAAACGTATGCGAACCAACCAGAAATACTACCTCACTGACAATAACTACAATGGCGTATTCGTATACGACAACCTAACTCCAGGAACCTATACCATCAGTATCAAAGCTAATGGCTATCAAGAATATAACGGAACCTTAACTGTAACTGCAGACAAGACTATCTACCCTGAGATATTCCTCACACCAGGTTCGGGATCAACCGACCCTGACCCAGATCCAACTCCAGACCCAGATCCAAGTTTGCCAGCTACGGCATCAGGATTGAACCCTTATGCCTATGGTTTGAGTGCGGAATTGGCAGAAGATAGTTCAACCATCAAAGTGAAATTCAATATCAATGCATTGGCTAGCACCGTCAAGGTGATCTTCAACGATGGTGAGAAAGACTATATAGCACGCAGTTACACCAACGTGAAAGCCGGTGGATATAGTTCGGTGGTTGCTATCGACACTATGCCTAAGGGCAAGACCATGTCTTGGCGTGTGGATGTGACTGGAGCAGGATTCACTACTGCTACCAAAATTGGAACCGAGTACTACTTCTACCACCCAACATCCGTGGATGTAGACCATAGTCCAGAGAGTCCACACTTTGGACGCATCTTGTGTAACGAAGCATACCACGAGATCAAAGGTAAGACTGGCACCGGTTCGGCTGGCGACTACACTACCTATAAGAGCCAAGCACTGGGTGCAGGTATTTACGAGTTTAACCCTAAATTTGAATATGTAGGAGGTTACAACGGCGGCAATACCTTTGCTACCTATCGCCTAGATAAGACCTCAAGCAAAGCCTTAGCTCCTCACCGTATCCGTATAGCCGATGATGGACGTATATTTGTCACATCCTTCAACGGTGGAGCGTCTTGGGGCGGTAAGATACTATGGGAGGTGAATCAAGACAACCTCAATACTTGGACTGCTGCTTTTGGCTATAGCAATGTGAGCAGCACATCAGAGTTGCAAACTTCATCTAGCGAATATATAGCAGCACCTAACATAGGCTTTGACGTACAAGGCGGTGGCGACAACCTCAAACTGCTGATGATGTCGGCTACTAGCGATTGCTACGACTACGTAGAGGGCGCTTTCCGCTGCTATGAGTACGCATGGGGCAAGAAGACCACATGGAACACCGCTGTGCAAAAGAAATGGTTTGACGGCAATAAGTCTAACAACTGCAATGGCACATTCAAAGTAATTAACTATACCGGAGCCAATGTGCAATTTGATAACCATGGCGGTATCTGGGTTTGCCAATACCGTGCAAGTGCAACGGATACTTATCCATCGCTCATCTACTACGACAAGAACGGTGTATATCGTTTCCACGAAGTGATGAACAACCGTGGTGGCGGTGGTATGCGATTTAATAAGGATTTCACCAAAGTGATTATCTCTGGCGGTAATGGTTCAACTGGCGAGGCAACCGTTTATAGCATCAGCAATGATGCCAATGGTTATCCTACTAAATTGACCAAGTTATACACCATCGCTATGAACCTCGGAACTAGCATGTGCGACTACGCATGGGACTATGCAGATAACGTATATGCTGTCAGCTACACCAAAGAGAAACTTGTGGCTTACGCTACACCTCACGATGCAGACAAGGTAGTTTCAACTCCTGCGATGAGTAAATACGGCTTTACCCTCACCGAAAAATACACCGTTACCGCTAGTGCCAACGACGCAACCATGGGTACAGTGAGTGGTGCGGGTGTATATGTGAAAGGTGCTAAAGCTACTTTAACCGCAACCGCGAACGAAGGATACCAGTTTGTTGACTGGACCATTAATGGCGAGACCATAACAACTAACCCAACCACCATAACTGTCAATAGCGATGTGAACGCTGTGGCTAATTTTGCAGTTATCCAACATACTATTACTGCAACTGTTAATGACCCTGCAATGGGTTCTGTAGAGGGCGCTGGTGTATATACCTATGGCGCAAGTGCGACTTTGACAGCAATCGCAAACGAAGGTTACGAGTTTGTCGGTTGGACAGTTGGCGAAAATACTGTAACAGAAAACCCATTGACCTTGACTGTTACCGGTGATGTAACTGTAGTAGCAAATTTCAAAGCAATTGAGCATACTGTTACAGTAACTGTTAATGACCCAGCCATGGGTAGTGTTGCAGGTGCAGGTGTATACAACTATGGTACAACCGCTACTTTGACTGCAACTGCTAACGAAGGTTATGAGTTTGTCGGTTGGACAGTTGGCGAAAATACATTGACAGACAACCCATTGACCTTGACCATTACTAGCGATGTAACCGTAGTGGCAAACTTCAAAGCGATTGAGCATACCGTTACCGCAACCGTGAATGATCCAGCAATGGGTTCTGTTGAAGGCGCTGGTGTGTATAACTATGGCGCAAGTGCCACTTTGACTGCAACCGCAAACGAGGGTTACGAGTTTGTAGGTTGGACAGTTGGCGAAAACACATTGACAGACAACCCATTGACCTTGACCGTTACTAGCGATGTAACCGTAGTGGCTAACTTCAAAGCGATTGAGCATACTGTTACCGCAACCGTTAATGATCCAGCAATGGGTTCTGTAGAAGGCGCTGGTGTGTATACCTATGGTGCAAGTGCGACTTTGACAGCAATCGCAAACGAAGGTTATGAGTTTGTTGGTTGGACAGTTAACGGCGAAACTTTGCTAGAAAACCCATTGACTTTGACTGTTACCGGTGATGTAACCGTAGTCGCTACCTTCAAAGCGATTGAGCATACTGTTACCGCAACCGTAAACGACCCTGTAATGGGTACTGTAGAAGGTGCTGGCGTATATACCTATGGCGCAAGTGCGACTTTAACCGCAACCGCAAACGAAGGTTACGAGTTTGTAGGTTGGACAGTTGGCGAAAACACATTGACAGACAACCCATTGACATTGACTATTACAAGCGATGTGACCGTAGAAGCTACTTTTGCTGCGGTTAAGTACAATGTGATAGTTCTAATCAACGATTCTACTATGGGTATAGTAGAGGGTGCCGGAGTCTACGAGTATGGCACTACTGCTACTCTGACCGCTACCCCATATGCTGGTTATGAGTTTGTGAACTGGGAAGTCGGAGGTGAAACATACGATACTAATCCACTTGAGTTGCTGGTAAATGCTGATATGACAGTTGTGCTGACCTTCAAGTCTACAGTTGTTACAGGCGTAGATAATATGGAGAATGAAGGTGTGAAAGTCGAGAAACTTTTCCGCAACGGACAACTATACATTCTCCGTGGTGACGAAGTGTACACCATCACAGGTAATCGAGTAAAATAAAACTTTCCATTTTTTGCACTGAAAACTTGTAAAAATTATAAAACAAACATATCATGAAACGACCTTTATCACTTATTTTTGCGCTGTTTGTAGCCGCATCAGCATTTGCACTCAAAGTGTACATCAATCCTGGACACGGTGGTTGGGGACCTAATGACCGTCCTAATGCCACTATTCCGTATCCTAACCTCTCTTCTACAGGTAGGCCTGATACATTAGGCTTCTATGAGTCAAACACCAACCTCTGGAAGTGCTTCTACCTGCGCGACAAACTCAACGCCATTGGTGTATCCACCAAGATGTCTCGTACTACCAACGGTACCACCGAAGCGGAGAAATCTCTCTCCACCATCTGCTCGGAGACCAACAACTATGCACCAGACCACTTCATCTCAGTGCACTCTAACGCGCTTACCGATGGTACTACCACCAACTATCCTATCATCCTCTTCCGTGGATTGGATAGCAACGAGAAGATTTCAGGTAGTAAAGCACGCGCTACAGCCACATGGAACGAGTTGGTGAAAATCTATACCCAAAGCAAGTTCGAATACTACACCGCCTACCAAACATCTACCAACGTGCGTGGCGACGATAGTTTCTATCGCGCTAATCCAACCAACAACAATGGTTACTTGGGCGCGTTGAAACATAGTTATCCCGGTTACTTGACAGAGGGTTACTTCCATACTTACCAACCATCACGCCACCGTGCGTTGAACCCAGACTGGTGCTGCCAAGAAGGTCTTCGTTATGCACGCGGTATAATCAACTACCATGGTCTAACCAAAGATACCAAGGGATACATCATGGGTGAGGTAAAGACCAAAGAGTCATCCATCAGCCATAGTCTCTATACCTACAATTCTAACACTACCGACAAATACAAACCTATCCACGGAGCCAAGATCATGCTCAAGAACTCCGCGGGGGATGTTATCAAAACCAATTGCTATCCTTACGTCAAACGTAAACTAACCAACCAGAACTGGTACACCACCGACAACCATTACAATGGTATCTTCGTATTCGAAAACCTCGCACCTGGTACCTATACCTATAGCGTGCACGCAAGCGGATACAAAGATGCTACAGGTACGCTCACCGTTACTGCCAATCAAACCACCTACACCACCATCTACATGACCTCTGGTCAAGGTACCGAACCAAGCGTGGGTCCAGATGTGATTTGGCAACTCAATGGCGGCAGCGTATCCGGCACACTACCTACCAAGATCACTTCTACATACACCATCCCTACCCCAGTCAAGACGGGATACAAATTCGTAGGATGGTTCAACACCAACAACACAACCGGTACCCAATATACCACCCTCCCCGCTGGCTTCAAAGGTACACTCTATGCTATTTGGCAAGAAGTAGAACTCAACCCATTTGCCTACGGCTTATGGCACGAGTTTACTGCTGATAGTACCGAGATCAAACTACACTTCTACCTCAATGCCAAAGCGACCAACGTCAAACTCATCTTCAACGACGGTGAGACGGATTATGTGGTCCGCGACTACAATAGTGTGAAAGCCGGTGGCTACTCCACCAAGATTAGCACCGCCACACTCCCTCGTGGCAAACGACTCACTTGGCGAGCAGACGTGAAAGGTGCTGCGGTGACCGCTCCTACAGAAGTGACCACCCGATATAGCGTCTATCACCCATCTACCGTGGATATAGATAACAACCCCGAAAACCCTACCTTTGGTATGGTGCTGACCAACGAGGCTGATCAGGCAGTTAAGACGGCCACTGGCTACCTAGGTTCTGGTTATGGCGCTGGTATATATGCCTTTAATGCTGCCTTCCAACCAATCAAGAATGGTACCCTTCCTGGCTTCAACGGCGGCAAGACCTTCTCTACCACTGCCAACCACTTTGCTCCTCGTCGCATCCGTATCTCGGATGATGGCCGCATATTTGCTACCGCACAAGATGGCAGCGGCGAATATCTATGGGAGATCAACCCAGAGAATATGGACGAATGGACATCTGTCTTCCAAGGATATGCAGATGGCTACTCACTCACAGACGACAGCGGTAACTTTATCGCTGGTACCAATTCTGGCTTCGACGTTCGTGGGGCAGGCGATAGCCTCCAACTATTGATGCTCTCAGCTTCACTACCAGGTACACAAGCTTCTACACTGAGAACACATATCTATCACCTCGGTACAGCCAAGACTTGGAACAAAGTGCCAACACAAGAGGTAATAGGTGCTAACTACCTATTGGTGGCTGCCCAATCCAATGCACAATTCGACAAAGACGGAGGCGTATGGTACTGCCAATATCGTGCTACTGCCACCGATACAGAACCTGGACTGGTACACATCAACAAGGATGGCGTAGAAGACTACAAATCCTTGCGTAGCAATGCTTGCAACGCTGGATTCCGATTCAATCACGACTTTACCCGCGTACTCATATCAGGTGTGTCCGCAGGTACAGCCAACTCGCAAAAAGCTACCGTATATATTCCTTCTACCAAAGAGGACGGCAGCCTGACATTCAAAGCAGATGTGGTGATCGACATGTCATCTCTAGGTGCTCATCTCAACGATTTCGCATGGGATTATGCTGGTAATATCTACGGCGTTAGTCACTACAACAAGAAGATTATTGCTTACGCTATGCCACG
Organism: Paludibacteraceae bacterium; assembly: GCA_045612045.1. Lineage (GTDB taxonomy): Bacteria > Bacteroidota > Bacteroidia > Bacteroidales > Paludibacteraceae > Colicola. Next base: position 29,065 of record JAZKYJ010000027.1, read on the forward strand.
CTCAGCCGATCAAGTGGTATCTACTCCTGTGGCATCTAAATATGCCTTTACCTTCAGCGAGATCCCAACTAAGACTGCTGTCGACAAACCAGATAGCGGGGCTGCGCTCAACCCATTTGCCTATGGATTGTGGCATGAGTTCCTCAGCGAGGATAGCACAGAGATGAAACTCCACTTCCGAATGAATGCGTTAGCAACCAACGTGAAGCTTGTCTTCAACGATGGTACTAAGGATTATGTGGTACGCGATTATAATAGTGTGAAAGCGGGTGGATACTCTACTACGGTAAAGATTGATACTCTCCCTCGTGGCAAACAACTCAAGTGGCGTGTGGATGTTATGGGTGCAGAAGTACAGAAACTTGGACTCGTGAATAATGCAGTGAAAGTTGTATGCCCTACATCAATTGATATTGATAATAACCCAGAGAATGCTAACTTTGGTACTGTATTCTTTGTGGAGGCAAAACCAGATGCGAAAGATAATGCAGCGTATGCCAACTTCATTAGCCACGTGGATGGCGCTGGTATATATCTACTTGATCCTGACGGATCGGCGCGCAAGATGCCATTCCAAACGAAGAATCGCTATGGATACAATGGTGGTAAAATAGTGCAATCTGCTCAGTTCTTCCACGGAACCGAAGTGGATGGCTACTCACCATACCGCGTGCGCGTGTCAGACGATGGACGTATCTTCGTATCATCGCTTACCCCTGATGGACAAGTCCTCTATGAGGCTAATCCTTTGCTCTTCAGCGCAACCGATTCGTTGGATTGGAAAGCACAAGCTAGCAAGGGTTGGATCAGAGTGATCTCCGACAAGAACGAAAATACCGTCATGGCGGTAGAAAAACGAGCATGTAATCATACCTATTGCGGTATCAATAGTCTCTTCACTGAAAATACCAGTGAGTTTATTGCAGGACCTAACGTCGGCTTTGACGTGCGTGGTGCTGGCGATAACCTGCAACTGCTGATGCTCTCTGGCTGTAAGGACGCAATCGTAGAAAGAAATGACTACCACTTCTATTGCAGCGAGTATGATCTTGGTCAGGCTACGCAATGGACTACAGTACCTAGCAGAAGAATATTCCGCGGCTATGTGCGCAGCTACGATGGCACACAAGTACAATACGACAAAGAGGGTAACGTATGGATGTGTCAAGAGCGTAGCTTCTATGATGCACCTTCGCTGATGAAGTTCAAGCAAGACGGTTCTGTGGCATACGAAGAGAGTCCTCGTCAGATATACCGTCGCTCGGGTGCGATTCGCTTCAACGACGACTTTACACAAGTGGCTATTGCTAGTTCTGGTACTGGTGAAGGTGGTGGTATCACAATCTATCCTGTATTGGAGAATGGTATGCCAGATTGGGAGAATGGACAAGAGATTGACACCAAAGCTACCACAGGATTGTCGTTGAAGGATTTTGCTTGGGATTACGCAAACAACCTCTATGTGGCTGCCGATATGGCTGATGGCACAGCTGGTCAATGCATCGCTATTTATGCAACCCCTCATGCGGCTGATAGAGTAGTTTCCACACCAGTGGCTTCAACATCATTCTTTACACTCGCGAAGAAAAATGGTGGCGTAAGCACAAGTCTAGAAGACATCACAGCCAATGATACGCTAGAGGTTGAGAAACTCTTCATCGACGGGCACCTATATATTAAGCGTGCGAACACGTTGTACACACCTACAGGTGCGCGCGTCAAGTAACCAAACAAATAATACACCTAGTACGAGGAGATAGTTTGCGCTATCTCCTCTTTTTTTTGCAAAATGACCAAAAATAAGACCTTTAAGCCTATTCTAAAGACAAAAACGCAGTAGCAAGTGTAGAAAAAGAGAGAAAATTCATAGTTTTAATAGAAAAATATAAAAAAATACAAAAATACTTGCACGTTTTATATTTATTTACTACCTTTGCGCGAGATTTTGCCCTTTTGGTAATAATTGGCATCATCTTGTCAACATTATTTTAACAATACTTCAATTTCACACACCGCATACACCATGAAGAAGATTTTACTACTATTATCCCTTTCGATACTCTCGTTTTCGTCCATTATAGCTGCAACCGCTTCTGGTAATCTTAACCCCTTTGCGTATGGGCTGAGCGCAGAACTTAATCAAGAGACGATGCACCTCACTGTCCACTATACGCTCAACGCTCCTGCTACTGAGGTTGTGGTGAGAATTTTCAATGGCAATACTGAAGAAAAATCTTATATAGGTGGCACTAATGATCGTTCCAAGGGAACGCATACCATTTCTAATATTGACCTGTCAGATTGTCCTAAAGGCGTGAATCTCACATGGCGAGTGGACGTCAAAGGTGTTGCAGTAGATGCTCCTAAATGTGTGAAAAATGATGTGCGCTTTTATGCTCCAACATCGGTGGATATTGACAACAATCCAATGAATGACAATTTTGGTACTGTGTTCGTTATAGAAGGATTCCCTACTGCTAGAATTAATAATGATTCTAAATTTTTAAGTGGAAAGAACCCAGATGATGGTGCAGGATTATACATCCTCAATGCAGATGGAACTCCACGAGAGATTCCAGGTGCTCCAGGAAGATATGGATACAATGGTGCACGCGTAAAACAATATAGGCAATATTTTTATAATAATTCTGGAGGGCAGTTTTCTGGATATTCTCCATATCGCGTGCGCGTGTCTGATTGTGGACGCGTATTTATTACCACTTTGACTCCACCAGTAAATAATAATGGAACCCAAGTGCAAGACGTGCTTTGGGAAGCCGATCCAAAACGATTTAGGACGAATGTAAATGCAAGCGGAGATTGGAAACAGGTAATGTCTAGCGTAAATACTAAGTCATATCTTCGAGAGACAAAACTATCTTGTGGTGACGGGAATCATAACTTTTGTGGAATATACAACCTATACACTGCCAATAGTGAGTTTATTGCAGGTCCAAATATAGGCTTTGATGTGAAGGGGTCAGGAGAGAATCTAAAATTGTTAATGCTTTCAGCATGTCAAGAAGGTATAGCGATTAATACCCCTAGTCATTATTATTGCTACGAATACAATATTGGAACCAAGACCGTATGGGATGAAGCCGCTAGTAAACATATTTTTACAGGTCATACCAATCGTATCAATGTATTCAAACATGATGGAACACAAGTACAATATGACGGAGATGGAAATGTATGGGTGTGTTCATATACAGCCACGGATGGGAGTGTATCTACACTTGTAAAGGTCAACGGAAATGGTACCGGAAATTACACAAAGATTGACCAATCTCCTGTTCAATATCGTCGTTGCGGTGGCATCCGCTTTAACAACGACTACACGCAGTTTGTTGTTGCAAGTAATATGACTGGATCAGGTGGAGGCTTTGATTTATATGCCAAAGAGAATGGTACTTTCGTCAAGAAAGCTAGCTATAATACATATGACTACACAGGTTCATCTATAATGGACTTTGCGTGGGACCATGCGAATAATTTGTATATTGCTGGCGATGGACAAAGTGAAACTGGACAGCGTATTGCCGTATACGCAATGCCTCATACTGCAGATAAGGTAGTGTCTACTCCAGCAAAAACAGGTTTTGAAATTGAATGCGATCCATCAATAACATATGCAATCAATGCTACTTCTGCCAATGCGGAACAAGGAACGGTAGCAATGAGTTGCAATGAACCACTAGACAATGGCAGAGTTCGTTCTTGCGCCATGGTGACTGTTACTGCAACTCCTAAAGAACATTATAGATTTGTAGAATGGAAAGTAGATGGTCAAAAAGTTTCTACTGATCAAAGATATTCCTTCCATGCGAAAAAAGACCTTACTATCACAGCGCATTTTGACTATGCAAGACACAATGTCACGTGGAATAACTTATTTATGAAAGGTAAGGATATTGGTACTGAGAATCCACATTTCCCTGGAATCAATGAACGTTTGTGGAGAATGTTTCAAGCGAGGTATCGTTTTTTCAAACAACCTACCCTCGAAAAAGGTAACGCATATGCTAATCAAGCAGAATATAACTTAGATGGGAGATTATATGTGCGGACAGATGGCTTAGAGTTTGATAATGCTAAAACTGATGAAGTGATGCAGTTTCTTGATAATATTGATAATATTGATGGTGATTTTACATTCAAGTGGTTGAGGGAATACATCATATCGAATAATCCAAATAAACAGATAGGTACAGATAGAGCATTTGTGTATCATTTGTTTGGTTTCTTCAATAGGACTAACAAAATTTATTATAACTCTACAACCGCTGTCGATCCAAATGCTTATGAGTTCCAAGCTGATTATACAGAATTGGGAAAACCTGAACATTGGGCACCAATATGGACCGAAGCAATTCTTGGATTACCTCAAACGATGGAATATGGTGAATATACGCCAATTGATTGGGTACACGAGGAGGACTACAATAAATGTCCTTTCAGAGGAAGATGGGTAACTGATTGGCATACGAACACGGATAATAATGAAGCTATAATACAAAGACCAGATGCCTGGTATATATCTTATAAAGTACAGAACATTGGAGAACCATTGACAAATCTGCTGCCTATTCTAGCTTGGCGAAATGGTAGTACGACGGGCGAAATTGTAACCACTATCACAGGGAATATGGATTTATACGCAACTTATGTAGATAAGAATATTGATGAATATGATGTTGTACCTGCTAATCCTGCAAACTATGACGCCACAAATAATGATGTAATAAAACTACTGCAAAATCGCAATTATACTGGTTCTCACGATGTAACCATTTCTCGTCAACTCCAAGGCGGAATGTATAATACCATTTGTTTGCCATTTGATGTAGATCTTACATCTTTAGCAAATAATCACCCATTTAAAGGTGCAAAAGCGATGAAGTTCACAGGAGTGAGTTCGCTTTACAATGAATCTAATGAACCAGTGACTGTATTGCAGTTCACAGAAGTAACGAGTTTAGAGAAAGGTGTTCCTTACTTGATTCAAACACAAAACGATGTGGTTGGTAAAACAAGTTTCTCTGGAATCCATCGTGATAATTTGACCTCGATTACACAACAAATAACACCAAATGGTAGTCCTATCACATTCCATGGTACGATCAACCCTACGGAAATTCCTGCACAATCGCTCATAGTGGTTGCTAACAACCGATTAGCACAAACTACTGTAGATGGAGATATGGCAGGTATGCGTGGATATTTTAGCATCGACCCAGCTTATGCACAAGAGATTGCTGAGCAAGCTGCCAATGGACGTGTATATCTAAACTTCCAAAAACCATCTACTACTTCCATTCCAGTAGCACCAGAGGCAGAACAACAAGCTGGCCCCAATGCAGAAAAACTGATAATTGATGGCCACCTATATATCCTACGTGGTGGGGGAGTATATACGATTACGGGTAATCGTGTTCGATAGAAGTTTCGCCTAGTGTAGAGTGTAGAGTGTAGAGTGTAAATATATATACTGAAAATAATAACAACTATTTTAAATTAATCCTATGAGAAAAACATTTCTTATTTTTGCTGCTTGCTTCATGGCTATAGTAGCAAGTGCACAGATCCTTGAAACAGTATCTATGCAACAGATTACTTTTCCCGACGGAAAAGATGGTAGGATTGTGGGTATAAGTCCTAAGGGAGACTTCCTACTGATGACAGACCTGACTGAAAAAGGTTTGATATCTTATGATTTGGCAACCAAAACTACTACTACCATCTCTGAAGAAGGTGGAACTGGTTGGGATGTAAAGATCAGCAAAGATGCTAGCAAAATCACCTACCGCAAACGCAACTGGGAAGGCGACACACGCATCGTGAAGTTCGACATCATGCAGTACAACATCAACGATGGAAAAGCTACCATGTGCGCAAAAGCACAAAGCGGTACTGAGAAATTGGTAGATGCTACAGCCAATGTAACTGCATCCATCAGCACGGATTTGGAATTGGTGCTCACCCGCAATGGAAAACGCATTGTATTGAACCCTAACAACACTGACAAAGCCTATAGCTGGGCAAGCATTTCACCAGATGGTAGCAAGATTTTGTACTATGTAGCTACCCAAGGTTGCTACGTATGCGACCTCAATGGCCAAAACGCACAATTCGTAGCACGCCACTGCCGCGCTGCACAATGGTATGACAACAATACCATCATTGGTATGGCTGACGAGGATGATGGACACAAGTTTACCGCTTCTGCTATCGTGGCTTACACCTTGGATGGTAAGAGCCAAATTCTTGTTAACAAAGATATGGTAGCTATGTATCCTTATGTGGCACCAGGTAAAGTGGCATTTACCACTGATTCAGGCAAAATGTATTTAATGACCGTAAAATAATCAAACACAATCATGAAAAAACTATTTCTATCTATCATCGCATTGTGTTGCTTAGCCTTTTCTGCTAATGCTATCACAGTATATGTGGACGCTGGTCACGGTGGTTGGGGCAGCGAAGACCGCAATATGCCAACCATCAACTATGGCTATGGCGATACTCTCGGTTTCTGGGAAACTAATACCAACCTCTGGAAGGCATTTGCTCTGGAAGCAAAACTCAAACAAGCTGGCTATACCGTTAAGATGAACCGTCGTGCCAATGGTGGTGCTAACGACCGCTCATTGTCATCTATCCGTACAGAGGCTGAGAACTCTGGTGCTAGTTACTTTATCTCTATCCACTCTAATGCTGGTCCTGAAGGTGTTGTAGGTGGTGGTTCTGGTAACTTTGCTAACTACCCAGTGATGCTCTATCGTGGTTATACAGGTAGCCCTACCGTTGCCAATAGTGATAAAATCGCCAAGGCATCTGTAGCTCGCCTATATGAGATCTTCTATACTAAACCAGCAGATCCAACTGGTGGCGGTGGCCCAGAGTTTACCACCTATTATTCTCCAAGCAACCCAGACGTTCTTGGTTGTATGTCATTCTATGGTTACAACCTAGGCGTTATCCCATCATGGGGACCTGCAGGATTCTTGGCAGAAGGTTACTTCCACACCTATAGTCCAGCACGTCACCGCGCGTTGAACCCAGACTGGTGCCGACAAGAAGGTGTGCGCTATGCACGAGGTGTGAAGGATTATTTCGGAACAGGCAAGGAGTCTGTGGGTTATATCATGGGTTATGTGCGCTCTAAGACAGAGAAATATACCCATACATACTATGTACCTTACTACGCTTCTAACGATGCTTACAAACCTATCAACGGTGCGAAGATTGTGTTGAAAAACTCAGCTGGTAAGGTGATCAAATGTAACTGCTACCCATACGTTAAACGTATGCTCAAGAACCAAGATTGGTACACCACTGACCATAACTACAATGGTATTTTCCTCTTTGAAGACCTCGCTCCTGGTACCTATACCTACAGCGTGCACGCGAAGGGATATCAGGATGCTAAGGGTACTGTTACCGTTACTGCAGACAGAACCGTATATCCAGAAATCTTCATGACTCCTGGTCAAGGTACTGAACCTACTATCGAGGATGATATCAAGTGGGTACTCAACGGCGGACGTATCCCTGGTGGTACTGTTCCTACTTTGGATGAGTTGTGGGAGAGCTTCAAGGCTTACTATTTGAGCTACTACGGCGAAAGCCGCTCTGACCAACCTATTGCTAACGTATCTACCTTCATGACCAAGGGTTGCGACATCATGACCAACTCTAAGTCCACTTACAAATGGTTGGGTGATTATATCATGCAAATCTCTGCTTCACAAGGTATTACTCTTACGAGCGATGCTACAGCAGATGGTATGGAAGCACTTTGGCGCTGGAGCGTACATAGTTTCTTCAACTGCAACAAACATACTACTTGGCCTATCACAGCAGACTTCTCTACTGCTGGTAAGCCAGCTGCATGGGGCGAAACCTATCTCAGCGCTACAGGTACATCGGCTAAGTTGCCAACCTCTGTTAGCAGCACCTATACCCTGCCAATACCAGTAAAGGATGGATATGACTTCGTAGGATGGTTCACCAATGCTGCAGGTACTGGTACACCTCTTACATCTATCCCTGCTGGATGGAAAGGTACACTCTATGCTATCTGGAAAGTGATCGATGATGTTAAGTGGGAACTCCACGGAGGTTATATCAACGGCGTGACCTTGCCAGGTAGAATCTCTGGTTCACCATACACCATCCCAACCCCATCTCGTAATATGCACGTCTTCCTCGGTTGGTACGACAACGAGGCAGGTACAGGTACCGCACTCACCGTATTGCCAGTAGGCTACAAGGGTACCGTACACGCTACATGGCGTGAAGCAAAAATAACATGGGTACTCAATGGTGGTAAAGTATATAAAGATGGTCAAGAAGTGACTCTGCCTACATCTATCAAGTCTGCTTATACCATTCCTACACCTATACGTGATGGATATGATTTCGTTGGCTGGTATGACACCAATAATACATCAGGCAACCAACTCACTCGCTTGACCGCAGGTTATGATGGTACTATCTACGCTATCTGGGAAGCTGCTGTTCCTACCGATGTTAAGTGGGTACTCAATGGTGGTAGCGTGAGTGGCACCTTGCCAACCGAGATCACCGGTAGCACATATACATTGCCAACTCCTACACGTTCAGGATATGTATTCCTCGGATGGTACGATAATCCAACCGGAACCGGCACACCACTCACTACACTGCCTGTTGGCTACAAGGGTACTCTCTATGCACTCTGGCGTGAGGCGAAGGTAACATGGGTACTCAATGGTGGTAAAGTGCTCAAAGAGGTAACTACTACCGTTCCTGGAACGAGTGGCGTAACAGTGCCTACACAAGAAGTACTATGGGAGAACTTCAAGACAGCTGGAGGCCTCACCACCCTCGGCACACTAGCAGAGATCAAAGAAGCCACTGCTGGCAGAGTTCACAACGATCCTAATACTCCTTGCGCATGCCGCACTATCTGCGGAAAACTCACTGCTACTGTTCTCCAAACCGTATTTGCTAAGGCAGAATGGAAGTGGCTCATGACCTATGTAATGAACACCCAAAATGCGCAAACAGATGCGGGCGCCGTAGCCCTCACCGAGGACTTGAGCCTAGCTGAGTGGAGATATGCTGTAGCCGCATTCTTCTTGCAATCTCAACACGAGACCTATCCTAAGTCAGCTAACTTTGCTACCGCAGGTCAACCATCCGCATGGGGCGCTTCTTACCAAGCAGCTAACGGCGGTGCAGGTACCGATACAGAGACCAAGACCGAATGGGTAGAGGTAGAGTTGCCAACCAAGATTACCGGTAGTCCATATACTATCCCTACTCCTACTAAAGACGGAGATACCTTCATCGGATGGTATGACAATGACAAGGCTACAGGTACAGCTCTCACTGTTTTGCCTGTGGATTATGACGGTACTGTATACGCCATCTGGAAATCTATGGGAACTAGCACAGACCTAGAGAATGTGCGCCCAGCATTGGACACCAATGCGCCAATGTACGATATCCTAGGTAGACAAGTAGATACTTCTTACCGCGGTATCATCATCCAAAACGGCAACAAATACTTGCTCAGATAAACATAAGGATAGAGGGTGTGAGTGACAAGCACACCCTCTAACTTACTTATTAATACCACATCCCATATGAAAAAATTAAACTTTCTTATAATGCTTCTGATGTTGGCATTCGCCTCTGAAGCATTAGCATGGAAACCAATCCTAATTGGCCACCGAGGCAGTAGTTCAGGTGTAGAAAACACCGAACAAGCCTTCATCAATGGCGTTACCAAACACGGTTGCCAAGCACTAGAGTGCGACGTCAAAGTCACTAGTGACAAGAAATATGTATGTTGGCACGATGATGTCATCACATTGGGCGGAAACAACTGTACTATCTACTCCAGTACGTTGGCCAAAGTACAATCACTTAGTCTTCGCCAAACCAATAACGGTGTAACCTATACAGGAAAGATCTGTACCGTTGATCGCTATCTAGAGATTTGCAAGCAATACGGTGTCATCCCTGTGATCGAGCTCAAAGCTGCTTCTGGTATCTACTACGAAGACATGTCCAATTTCCCTGGGTTATATGCACTCATCGAAAAACATGGTCTCGTAGATAAGGCTATCATTCTAACTTCAATGCAAGAGTCATTGCAATATGTGCGCAAGAATTATCCTAAGCTCAAGTGTCAATACTTAGTATATTACATCACCACCAGTCGCATCGATTGGTGCAAAGCGAATGGTTGCGACATTTCTTCTTGCTTCTACTACAACTCTAGCAACTATGTGACACAAGCACTCGTCAACCAAGCACATAATGCAGGTTTGAAGGTGTCCCTGTGGACCATGAACTATTTGTCTGACTACAACAAATATGCTGCATACGGAGCCAACTACATCACTTCTGATGATTTTGTTTATAGCGAGCTTCCTGAGCTACCTGGCACAGACCCTAACCCTCCATTAGCAGACGTGACATGGGTGCTCAATGGTGGTACCGTGTCTGGCACTTTGCCTACTGTGATTACTTCTACTTATACCATCCCTACACCAACAAGAACAGGTTACGTGTTCCTAGGTTGGTATAGCACCAATAGCACATCAGGTACCAAATATACCACACTCTCTGCAGGATTCAAAGGCACTATCTACGCTGTATGGCGTGAGACCAAAGTGACTTGGGTGCTCAACGGCGGTAAAGTGTACGAAGAGAGAGCCGCAGTGCCATCTAACGAAGAATTATGGGAGAGCTTCAAAGCATACTACCTGAGCTACTACGGCGAAAGCCGCGCTGATCAACCAATTGCCAATGTATCTACCTTTATGACCAAAGGTTGCGACATCATGACCAATGCTAAGTCACAATACAAATGGCTAGGAGATTATATCATCCAAATCTCTGCAGCACAAGGCATCACTCTTTCTAATGATGCTACTGCAGACGGTATGGAGGCACTTTGGCGTTGGAGCGTGCATAGCTTCTTCAATTGCAACAAGCATACTTCTTGGCCAATTACAGCAGACTTCACCACCGCTGGCAAACCTACAGGATGGGCTTCTGCTTATCAAAAAGCTCATGGCAATGTATCTGGAGGAGCAACCGAAATGGTAGAAATAACCCTCCCATCTCGTTTCTCTTCTACTTATACTATTCCTACACCAGTCAAGGAAGGATATGATTTTGTAGGTTGGTTTAACAACGCAAATGGCACTGGAACCGCCCTCAAGACGCTACCTGCTTACTACGATGGTACAATATATGCCATCTGGAAAATACAAGACGATGTTAAGTGGGATCTCCACGGAGGTTATATCAATGGCGTGACCTTGCCAGGAAAAATCACTGGCGAACCATATACGATCCCTACCCCATCTCGTAATATGCACGTCTTCCTCGGATGGTTTGACAACGAGGCAGGTACAGGTACTGCACTCACCGTATTGCCAGTAGGCTACAAGGGTACCGTACACGCTACATGGCGTACCGCACAAGTGACATGGGTACTCAATGGTGGTAAAGTGTACAAAGATGGTCAAGAAGTGACTCTGCCTACATCTATCAAGTCTGCTTATACCATTCCTACACCAGAGAGAGAGGGATACAACTTCCTCGGCTGGTATGATACCAATGATACTTCTGGTAACAAGCTCACTCGCTTGACCGCGGGTTATGATGGTACTATCTACGCTATCTGGGAAGCTGCTGTTCCTACCGATGTTAAGTGGGTACTCAATGGTGGTAGCGTGAGTGGCACCTTGCCAACCGAGATCACCGGTAGCACATATACATTGCCAACTCCTACGAAGTCTGGATATGTCTTCCTTGGTTGGTACGATAATCCAACCGGAACCGGCACACCACTCACTACACTGCCTGTTGGCTACAAGGGTACTCTCTATGCACTCTGGCGTGAGGCGAAGGTGACATGGGTACTCAATGGTGGTAAAGTGCTCAAAGAGGTAACAACTACCGTTCCTGGTACCAGTGGTGTTAAAGTTCCTACACAAGAAGAACTCTGGGAAAGCTTCAAGACCGTAGGTGGCATGACTACCTTAGGTACATTGGAAGAGATCAAGACTGCCACTGCTGGTCGAGTACACAGCGATCCTAGCAATCCATGCGCCTGCCGTACTATCTGCGGTAAACTCACAGCTACTGTCCTCCAAACCGTATTGGCTAAGGCAGAATGGAAGTGGCTCATGACCTATGTGATGAATACACAAAATGCGCAAACAGATGCAGGCGCTGTCGCTCTTACCGAGGACTTGAGTTTGGCAGAGTGGCGCTATGCTGTGGCAGCATTCTTCTTGCAATCTCAACACGAGACCTATCCTAAGTCTGCTAACTTTGCTACCGCAGGTCAACCATCTGCTTGGGGACCTGCTTACCAAGCCGCTAATGGAGGCGCAGGTACTGATACCGAGACCAAGACCGAGTGGGTAGAGGTAGAGTTGCCAAGCAAGATCACTGGCGCTCCATACGCGATCCCAACTCCTACTAAGGATGGTGATGAGTTCATCGGATGGTACGACAATGATAAGGCTACAGGTACAGCTCTCACTGTTTTGCCTGTGGATTATGACGGTACTGTATACGCTATCTGGAAATCTATGGGAACTAGCACCGACTTAGAGAATGTACGTCCTGCATTGGATACCAATGCTCCTATGTACGATATTCTTGGTCGTCAAGTAGATGCTACATACCGTGGTATTATTATCCAAAACGGTAACAAATATTTGCTTCGCTAATATAGGATGCCTCTCGTATAGGCTATAGGCGAAGGCAATGAGAAATCGCTCTCCAGAAATGGGGAGCGATTTTTGTTTGGCATAGTTTTTGTGCAACACAATAGTGTGTAATTCAGCCCAATAAGTTAACTTATTGAGGCCTATTATGGTTATATATGAAAAAGTTTACACTTATACTTATCCTAACTGGCATGGCATTTACTACTGCTATTGCACAGAAATCTCTATCCGGCCATATCGTATCTAAAAATGACGGACAGCCTATAGAATTAGCTACCATACGTTTGTTTACATACCAAGGTGCCGACTCTACACTCGTACAAGGTACACAAACATATTATGACGGAGAATTTCTCCTCCGCAATATACAACCAGGCAAATACCGTTTGCTTGTATCATCAGTTGGATACAACGAGCATAGTCAATGGATTGAAATGGGAAATACCGACTTAGATTTACCTGTTATTCGCCTCGTAGAATTCGTGCACGAACTGGCTGAGGTAAGTGTACAAGGGAAAGCTGCTGAGATGACCGTCAAAGGAGATACCATAGAATATAATACGGCCGCATATCAAGTCTCCGAGACTGCTACTGTAGAGGAATTGCTCAAAAAAATGAATGGAGTAGAAGTGGACAAAGAAGGCAACGTGACTATCAATGGAGAAGAAATCAAGGCGGTACGAATCGATGGTAAGAAGTTCTTTGGCGATGATGTACAGACGGCAACAAAGAATATCCCTGCGGATATGATAGAGAAAATTCAGGTAATTGATGAGAAGAGCGATATGGCAAAGCTCACAGGCTTTGAGGATGATGAGGGCGAACGTATCATCAATCTAAGTTTGAAGAAAAACCGCAAAAAAGGTATTTTTGGTAACTACTCTGGAGCACTAGGTGCAGACATGGTGACGGACAATGGCGGTTGGTTTGACTATGGCACTCCTGCTTATGGTGATACGGATGCTGCGCAAATGAAGCACTTTCTAGAGAATGATGCACGCTACAATGCCAATGTCTTTACCAATTTGCTCCTTGGTGAAAGCCAAACGACCATCGTTGCAGGAGCAAATAATACCAATGAGATTCGTTCACGACGAGGACGAGGTTGGTTTGGCGGACAGAATGCGGGTATCACCGCCTCAGAAAACTTGGGTGTGAACACCAATATTGACCTGACAGGACAACTGGAGAAGAAAGATGATAAGACAGAGCTCCTCTTGGGTGGCGACGCTACCATCAACCACTCAGTGAATGACACACGAACCCAATCTCAAAAAGAGAGTTATAGCGAGGAGGCAACCTATATCGATCAAGACTCTACCAACAAAATCACACGCGCATGGGATGCACAAATGCGTATGGAGATGGAGTACCAAATCGACTCTACCAACAAGCTCATTCTTCGCCCACAAATCAACTATACTAATTCTCGTTATGACCAAACCAATGACTATGTGTACAACCGTGATACCATGCGTATCAACGAGGGTTATCAGAATCAGTATAGCTTGCAAGAGGATATCAAAGCATCTATGCGTGTGATCTACAATCATAAGTTTGCCAAACCAGGTAGAACACTTACTTTGCGTGGTAACGTAAGTTTTACCAACACCAAAGGCAATACCGATACCTACGCATGGGATAATGTTCAAAATATGGCTTTGGTAGATCAATACACACTCTCTAAAAGCAATGCGCTGAACTATTCTCTACGAGCTTCTTATGTAGAACCTATCTATCAGAAAAACCATTTCCTTGAGATGGTGATCTCATTCTTTGGTAACAATCGCAGTTCGATCAAGAATCAGTATACCATGGATTCGATTGTTGGCGATTATGTGTATGATAATGAGTACTCTAATTCGTTGCTCAATAATATTTACTCAGAGCAATTAGAACTTAATTATCGCTGGGTAAGCGAAAAAATCGATCTCACTGCAGGTGCCCGCATAGTAACCACTCAGACACATTCACAAACCTTCTATGGTGATGTTCTCGCGCGCGATACCTTATATAATAGATTCAATTGGTCGCCTAATATTAATTTCAAGTATAAGTTTGGTCGCAAAGAGTTTGCCCGCATCAACTATCGCGGTCGCGTTAACGAACCTACTATTCAGCAAATGGAGCCCGTACGCAACAACTCTGATGCCATGAATGAAACCATCGGTAATTTAGGACTCAATCCCGCCTTCAATCACAATATCTTTGCCATGTACTCACGCTTCAATCAAGAGAAGTTCTCTAGTATCATGACAGGATTACGCGCTACACTCACTCAAGATGCGTTGGTCAACAATACGATCTATGATCAAACGGGCAAACGCTATCTCCAAACCGTGAATGCGGATATGATACCATGGAATATCGGTGCAGACTTTATGTCGAACACTCCATTCTGCAAGAAGATGTTCCAGTTCCACTCTCGCACCGCTGTGAGTTACAACCAACGTGTGGCATATGTGTTGCGCGAACAGGATGCTGACCACATCGCACAAATGATTGAGGCGAACACCTTGCCTTTGGGCGATGCATCTAAAACCGGTAATTTCCGTATGAGTAGCGACTTGACCCTGCGATTTACCCATCCTATTGTGGATATTGGTGTAAAGAATACCAATATCTATTCGCTGACACACAACTCGCTCAATAAGAATAACATCAGTCATATCGGTGATTGGATCATCTCTGGAGATGTGACTTTCCACTTGCCAAAGTCATGGAACATCGCTACTGATATAAGTTATACATCCCGACATGGTTACCAAGGTTTGACCGATGTGAATGAACTGATATGGAACTTCTCTCTGGATAAGACATGGGCTAACTCCACCTTGACACTCAAGGTATATGACCTACTAAACGATAAGAAGAACATAGTGCAAACGGTAAATGAGAATAGCGTAAGCTATCAGAAGTTTAATACCTTGCCTACCTACTTCATGCTAACCTATACCTATAAGCTCAATCGTATGGGCGGTATGAAAGCAACAGGCCGTGCTGCATGGCAACAGCAGATGATAGAATCAGGTGGTCGCCCACCTATGGGCCCTCCACCGCATTTTTAATGTTGAGAGTTTTTGGAGATAGAAGTTTAGGAGTGTGAGATTTACGATATCTCTCCCCAATTTCCTGCAGCGATTCGGAGAAAGTCGAGTCGCTGTTTGTATATACGATTGTGCATATCCTCTAACATAGGATCGGCATCCAGTATCTCTAGCGCGGCTTGACGTGCTAGTTCGAGTAGTTGTCCATCGGTAGATAGACTAGCTATATGGAGTTCAAATGGCAATCCGGATTGTTGTGTCCCCTCTAGATCTCCGGGACCGCGAAGTTGTAAATCGGCCTCTGCAATACGAAAACCATCATTGGTAGCCACCATAATATCCATGCGCTTGCGCGTATCCTTACTCAATTCAAGTTTGGTAAGTAGTATACAATAACTTTGTTCTGCTCCTCTTCCTACGCGTCCACGCAATTGATGCAGCTGACTCAATCCAAAACGTTCTGCATTCTCTATAATCATTACACTCGCATTCGGTACATTTACCCCAACTTCTATTACGGTGGTAGCTACTAGGATCTGTGTTTCTCCCTCCGCAAAACGGCGCATCTGTTCATCCTTATCCTTAGCACGCATCTGCCCGTGTACCATTGAGATGCGATATTGCGGGAATGTTTCACATAGTGTTGTAAAACCATTCTGCAAATCTTGCAAATCCAGCTTTTCATTCTCCTTGATGAGCGGATAGACTACATATACTTGCCGTCCTATACTGATCTGCTGCTGAATAAACTGGTTGATTGATGTTCTTCGTTGGATAGAATAGTGCAAGGTCTGTACGGGTTTGCGTCCAGGAGGCAACTCATCTATAATGCTCACCTGCAAATCGCCATAGACCGTCATGGCTAACGTACGAGGGATTGGTGTAGCAGTCATGACTAGGATATGAGGTGGCTGCAAATTCTTATTCCATAGTTTAGCACGTTGCGCAACTCCAAAACGGTGTTGCTCATCTATGATGCATAAACCTAAATTAGCGAACTGAACTGTGTCTTCTATCAACGCATGCGTACCTATGAGGATGTCAATCTCGCCACTAACTAATTGTTCATGAATAGGGTGGCGTTGTTTGGCTGTGGTCGAACCCGTCAGTAGAGCTACTTTCGGCGGAGAAGATAGAGAACTATCTGGCAAGGTCGAGATGGTAGAGAGCAGTTGAGTAATGCTTTCATAGTGCTGGTTGGCAAGGATTTCTGTTGGAGCCATAATGCATGCTTGAAAACCATTGTCGACAGCTAACAAAGCAGTCAACAAGGCCACAATAGTTTTGCCACTACCAACATCTCCTTGCAGAAGACGATTCATCTGCTTACCAGATTTGATATCTCCCTGAATCTCACGCAGCACACGCTTCTGAGCATTCGTAAGAGGGAAAGGGAGAGTACTATATTGTGCATGAAAAGCCTTTCCCACTAATGGCATACGATATCCCTCTGCTTGCTCACGACGCTTCATTTGACGCAGTATTTGCATTTGGATATAGAAGAGCTCTTCAAACTTCAAACGCTCACGTGCTTTTTGCATTGCAATCATGTCCTTAGGAAAGTGGATGTTCGCCAATGCATCATTGATACCCATCAGGTGGTACTTAGTTAAAATATCTATGCCTAAGGTTTCAGGAACATAGCTTTGACGCAAGAGTGGCAATAGTTGCGAAACAATGGTACGAATAGCTTTCGAATTAACACCCGCACGCTTCATGCCCTCTGTGGTATTGTAGTGCGGTTCTAATCCCTTGGTCATCTCAGGTTGCACCTTGTTCATCGGAGTCAGTTCAGGATGAACAAAGTTATACTGCTGATTAAATCGCGAAGGCTTGCCGAATAGTAGGTATTGTGTATTACGCTCTAATTTAACATATTTGATACCTTTAAACCAGACCAACTCTACTTGGTGGCGTCCATCCGTAAAAGTGGCTACCAACCGCTGTGCAGCCCCTACTCCTAGAGTATGCCACTCGGTGATATGCCCGATGATTTGCACATAGGTATCTTCATCCTCTATCTCATGAATGAAATAGAAACGACTACGATCAATATACTTGTATGGGAATTGGTATAGCAAATCCAAAGCTGTCTTAACTTTCAGCTCTTTACGAAGAATGTCGGCACGCTTTGCGCCGACACCCTTACAGAATTCTATATTTTGGATGGATAAATCCATACTCGACCGCTTCGTCTTCGGAAGTCGGACTATGATTATTGCAGACGGAAATTCACTGGTATAGTGTAGCGTACACGTACCGCCTTACCGCGTTGTTTACCTGGTTTCCATCTAGGCATACTATTGATCACACGGATAGCTTCCTTATCCAAAGATGATTCACCAGAAGAACGAACTACTTGAATGTCAGCAACCTTACCATCTTTCTCAATCACGAACTGGCAAATCACACGACCTTGGATACCATTCTCCTGCGCAATAACTGGGTACTTGATATTTTCGCCAATATAACGCATCATCGCTTGCTGACCTCCTGGGAACTCTGGCATAGACTCTACGATCATAAAGATCTCTTCCTCTTCTGGTTCCTCTACTGGAGCCTCTACAGGAGGAGCAATGATAACCTCTACGTCTTTATCATCCTCAGTATTAATCTCAATCTCTTCTACCTCTACGTCATCTTCTACCACGTTGAGTACTTCTACTTCTTGAGGCGCTGGTGGTGGAGGAGGTGGAGGTGTCTCTTGAGTGGTTTGTTGGATGTCAATCTCTTCTTCAAAGAAGAAATCAGTGTCATTAACTTCGTACTTAGTCACTTCTTTCTCTGTCCATTCAAAAGCGACATAGCAGATACTCAATACAAGCACAAGACCTACGAGAACATAGGTAAACTTCTTGTCTTCTAAGCTTGCTTTAGGTGATTTTTTCAGTTGCATATACTATTAAATTTAAAATTCCATGTCTAGTTGAGAAGAAATGCAATATCATTACATACCTTTTCAGCGTGCAAATTTACTGCTTTTTTTTTAAATGAGCAAATATATTGTACAAATTCATAAAAAATAGTGTTTTTTTTTGCTTTTTTGAGAGAAAAGTTGTACTTTTGCAGTCGAAATGAGTATTAGGTCTTTTCTTCAATCTGCAGGTGTACGCAATTTCTCCAAATTGCTTTCTGCGAATGTGGTAGCGCAGGTCATAGGATTAATTATATATCCTATTCTCACACGTGTGTATGCCCCCGAAGATTTTGGATTGCTCAACCTTTTCTTGAGCATAGGAAATGTCTTAATTGTATTATCTGTAGCGGATTATTACTATGCTATCGTACTCCCAAAACAAGAAAAAGACGGCATAGCTTTGACGCATGTGTCTTTGCTAATACTTTTGATAACGACCTTATTGGTAGGAGTGAGTGTGTTGTTTTCCGAGAAAATAAGTATACTATTTCGCTCGCCAAACTTATCCTCATACTATTGGTTAATGCCTTTTTATGTACTAACCATGGGTGGGTGGAATATATTGAACTATTGGTATATTAGAAACAAAGCTTTTGGTAAGATTAGTAGTTATCAGATTTCTCAAAGTCTAGTGTCTGCCGGCGGTAAAATAGGATTAGGATATGCCGGTGCAATGCAAGGAGGAATGATCTATGCGGCGACTCTAGCCCCCCTGCTCTCTTTATTAGCCAGTATCGCGTTGAGTTTTCGTCGTACACTGCGTCCATTGCTTACTTGCTCGTGGAACGATATGCGCAGTCAAGCAAAAGAATATCGCAATTTTCCTTTTTTTGTTCTACCTCGCAGTTTTATCAATGTCTTGGCGGGACAATTGCCGATTTTGCTACTTACACCTTTTTTTGGCGCCAAACTTGTGGGGCTATTAAGCATGGCATTGCTGCTAGGGTATACACCGATTGGTACGATAACAAGAGCGCTCTATCAAGTACTCTATCAGAATACTACTCAGCGAGTACACTCACGACAACCAATTGGAAAAATATATTGGCGTTTTATTGGCTATGCGTCTCTAATCATCCTGCCGATATTTGGTGTATTACTTTTTGTCCTACCTGATTTGACAGCATGGATGTTAGGGCAAGAGTGGTGTGTTGCTGGAGAGTATATTCGCTGGATGCTTCCATGGTTGTTTGTTTCATTGATTGTAGGTAGTACATGCTATCTTTCAGATATCTTTATGCAACAAAAAATAGGACTTCTATTCGAAATCCTACTTGCAGTATGCCGAACCGCGGGTTTATGCATTGGCATTTTCTGCCATGATTTTTATATTGCTATCATTTGTTATTCTATCGGGACTGTGCTCGCAGTTGGCTCGCAGTTCGTCTGGCTTACTCTTCTAGTTCGCAACTACGACAGACAACTATCGTAGACCTCCACTACAATACACTTTTGTAAATCTCAAATAATTTCTGTCCTACTTCTTGATAGGTGAATTGTTGGCTATATTTGCGTATATGCTCGGCAGAGTATTGTGCATGTGTATCAATCATCTCTCTTAAGGCATTTGTAAAAGCCTCCTCATCATTTGCTTCAACCACTATTCCACATTCTTTAGGCAGGTATTCCGCGATGCCAGCTGTCTTACTGCAGATGCAAGGTATACCTACAGCCATAGCTTCGGCCAATACAATAGCGAAGGTTTCGAATCTTGAAAACAATACAAACACATCACTTTGCTGCATCCACTCTGCCACTTGCTGTGGCGTTTGTTCTCCCACAAAAGACAACATGCCGTCAGGAAAATTTAGCGAATGAGCATAATCTACATCCATTTGATAGTCAACACCTGTACCTATAAAAACTAATTCAAAGTCTTGCCTCTCTTCTGCCACTTGCCTTGTTGCTCGCAAAATACCTTGTATATTCTTGGCCCGTTCGCTAAAACAACTAACATGTAGCAAACGCACCTTGTCTATAGGTTTCTTCGGGATACTAATATGAGATATCTGGTGATAAAAAAAATCATCCACCACATTATTGATAAGATGCCATCGCTGATTTTGGATTCCACATGTTTTCATCGCCTCTTCCAACATCCGGCTCACAGGCAAGATGCATGATGCCTGTTTAGCAATCTTTCGCATAAACCAGCCATGTACTCCACCCCGAAATGCAAAATTAGCAGGTAGATATCCTGTCCAATGTTCTACTACAACATAAGGTATGCGGTGGAACAACTTTAACCATAAAGCTAAAATGCCATTTTTATCCAACACATTCAACTGCACTAAATCCGGCATTCCCCATTCTTGCTTTAGTTGGCGCCATAAACGCCACATTTCCACATACCATTTTAATCCTGTAGCTTCAGTATATAGTACTTTTACGTCCGCGCCTTGCTGTCTTACTGCCTCTGCATGTTTCTGAACAAACAAGCCAGCCATCGCATCGCGCTCAGTAGGGTACCAAGCACTTAAATATAATACCTTCATTGCATTTTTTTCTCTCTTAGTTTATTGATTACATTCGCAAACCAAAAATACCATTTATAGTATTTTTCTACACTGTAATAGATGGTCTGCGTACTGCCAAATTGCTTATAGTGGTTAGCTACTCCTTTGATCATACTCCCTTCAAAGTCGAAGGATACTCCCTTTTGGCGTGCCAACTTGATGGCCTCGAGTACGAGCAGTGCACTAGCCCCAGAGTCTTTATACTTAAGATCATAGCATGGAATTAGATAGTACATGCTATGTTTGTCCCAAACTAGATAAGCTGCTGCGAGCACCTCGTTATCCGCATTGCGTATAGATAGTATTTGACTTTGCCCTAAGCGCTGCGTTTTGCGATTAAGTACAAGTAGAAATTCACGTGAGTAACTAATTTGTTTGCTCTGTTCTCGAAGACATTGCACATGAAAACGATAGAATTCCTCTATACCCATATTTGTGTCCACATGTAATGAGAGAGCTTTCTGCAATTGTCGCTTCTTATTCTTGGAAAAAGCATCTATAACTTGTTCTAGGTTAGAGAGATCCTCTATACGATAGGTTATACGTTCTTTAACCTTGAATCCGAGGGTACGCATTGCTTCTACTATAGGACTTCCTATAGGGTACTGCTGGTAATAATAACTCAAACCTAACTCCTCTAATTGACGTGCAAAATCTTGACAGATTTCCGCAACCCGACTATCGTTGGCCGAGAGGGATGCATCTGCTAACCACACTCCTCCAATCTGAGTTTGCTGTGGCATAACAATATACTTCATCCAGGCCTTCTTACGTATAAGATACGGCATAACTGCCTGTACATTACCGGTGGAGTCATAACTTAGGAGCACATCCCATTGCTTTCCTGCGCAGACTGCATCCATCCACCAATCCTGCATAAATATAGGCAAATTGCTGGCACGAAGACATATTTCATGGTATAGTTCTTTGTTGGTCATATGCGTCTTACATATAAAATCTGTGCAAAGATACGATTTTTTGTTGAAATATGCAAATAATACTTGCAGATTTGCAAAAAAAGTAGTACCTTTGCAGTCAAATTCAAAAACCAACAATAAAATAGCGTGTTATGATTTTGGAAGCTAGTCCCTACAAGGTATTCGCGGGTTCTCAAGGAGGTGAGCTTGCTAAACGTATTTGTGAGTATTTAGGATGTTCTTTGGGTAATATCCAAGTTGCTCGTTTTTCGGACGGTGAGTTTGCCGTAAGTTTTGAAGAGTCGGTTCGTGGTCAGTCTGTGTACATCGTACAATCCACCTGCCCTACAAGTGACAATATCATGGAGTTGCTGCTCGCTATTGACGCAGCCAAGCGTGCAAGTGCGTACAAAGTGATTGCCGTGATCCCATATTTCGGATGGGCACGTCAAGACCGCAAAGATAAACCTCGTGTTTCTATTGGCGCAAAAGTATGCGCAAATATGATTCAGGGAGCTGGTGCTGACCGCGTGATTACAGTAGATCTTCACGCGGATCAAATTCAAGGTTTTTTTGACATTCCAGTTGACCACTTGTATGGCGCCAATGTATTGGCTAACTACGTGCAAAGTTTGAATTTGGACAACCTTATAGTAGCTTCTCCTGACGTAGGTGGTACCAAGCGTGCCTCGGTGTTTGCGAAGAAGTTAACCGAACTCACCAAGCAAGATGTGCCTATGGTTATCTGCTACAAACATCGCCCTAATGCCAACCAAATTGGTGAAATGCGAGTTCTAGGTGACGTTAAAGACAAAAACGTAGTGATTATAGATGATATCGCAGATACAGCAGGCACGCTATGTAAAGCCGCTGAGGTAATGAAGGAGGCTGGCGCTAAATCTGTTCGTGCTTTGGTATCTCACGGATTAATGTCTGGTCCTGCATGCGAGCGCGTTGATAATTCTAATTTGGAAGAGTTGGTATTTACTGACTCTATCCCATTTGACAAAACACGTTGCTCTAAAGTGAACATTGCATCCATGGCTAAGCCTATTGCACAAACCATATTAGCTATACAAAATCACCGTTCTGTTAGCGAACTGAATATTCATTAATAGGTTGGTTTTTAGACTACTTCTATATATTGCTTTTTCGATGGTTTTGCTGTCGTGTCAGACAAAAAACCAATCCAACACAGAGGTCCGCTGCGCTTTTTCAGCGGACTCTGCATATACATATATAGACCAGCAGGTAGCTTTTGGCGCACGTGTGCCTAGTTCTGACGAGCATAAGGAATGTGGAGACTGGCTCGAGGGTCAATTGATTCGCCACGGCGCGCAGGTAAAAAGCCAGTATGGGAAAATGATCAATTATGCCGGCCAAGCACAACCGTTGCGTAATATTATGGCATACATAGAGGGTAATACTCCCAATGCCATCTTGCTATGTGCACATTGGGATTGCCGACCATGGAGCGACGAAGAGGAGGAATATGACAATCGCTTTACACCTGTCATAGGAGCAAACGACGGAGCTAGCGGAGTTGCAGTAATTCTAGAAATCATACGCCAACTATCCATACGAAAAGCCAAAGGTGAATTTATACCGACGGTACAAGTATTATTCTTTGACTGTGAAGACATGGGCACTCCCTCTCATTTTACGGGTTCACAACGGGATCATACATGGTGTCTAGGTAGTCAATTTTGGGCAAAAGAGTACCAACAAACAAAACTAAACTCACCACATTCTACTCCAGCAATCCAATACGGAATACTGCTTGATATGGTGGGCGATCCTTCCGCTACCTTCCCACGTGAGTATTTCTCTGTGCAATATGCCAATTCACGATTGGAACAACTATGGCGCACAGCCAGTAGGTTAGGCTATGGACGCTATTTCGTAAACCATCAAGTCTATCCTATTACTGATGACCACTATTATGTGAATACGATTGCAGGTATACCTTGTGTAGACATTATTGATTACAAACCTAATACAGAAACTGGTTTTGCTGATTGGTGGCACACACAGCAAGATGATATGCGAAATATTAACAAACAAACATTGCAAGCAGTCGGTGAGACTGTGCTAACGACAATATGCTCGAGATAAAGAATTTACACGCCTCCATTGCAGGCAAAGAAATACTGAAAGGTCTCAACCTATCAATTCATGAGGGAGAGGTACACGCTATTATGGGTCCTAATGGCGCAGGCAAATCTACACTATCCAATGTACTTACAGGTCATCCCGCTTACACAGTTACTGCAGGCGAAGTAATCTTCCGCGGCAAGAACCTATTAGAGATGTCGCCAGAGGTACGTGCCCGAGAGGGTATTTTCTTGTCATTCCAATATCCAGTGGAAATTCCGGGCGTATCCATCGTGAATTTTATGCGTACTGCAGTCAACGAAAAGCGCCAACATGAGGGGAAAGAACCTCTAAAAGCTACTGACTTTCTCAAACTAATGCGCGAGAAAAAAGCATTGGTAGGAATGGACAACAAACTGACCAACCGCTCAGTAAATGAAGGATTTTCTGGCGGAGAGAAGAAACGCAATGAAATTTTTCAGATGGCCATGCTAGAACCCTGTCTGTCTATCTTGGACGAAACCGACTCAGGTCTGGATATTGATGCTTTGCGCATTGTAGCAGAAGGTGTAAATGCACTGAAAACCCCAAAGACAGCTTCTATCGTGATCACTCACTACCAACGTCTGCTTGATTATATTGTACCAGACTTTGTACATGTTTTGGCAGACGGCAAGATTGTGCGTACAGGTGGCAAGGAACTTGCATTAGAACTCGAAGAAAAGGGATATGCTTTCCTTAATGAAAAATAAACATTGATAGGATGGCAACAGTAAAGTATCATATATCTTCTGGTGAGACGCGTGAATTAGTATTGTACAATCTACCTCTAACCCAATGGCATATTGTGCAAGAAGAAAACTCATGCGTGCGCATACATGTGTTGTATCTATCAGAGAACGAGACAACAGCTCAGTGGAAAAATGAAGTTATGGTGGAGCAAAACGGAACGGGATGTCGCACCGAGATTTATGCCATGGGGTTACTACATACAAACCAACAAGCGGAATTGCTTACCCGTGTATATCACAACATTGGAGGAGGGTATTCTTCACAAGTGTTGAAGTTTGTGTTGGATGATCAGGCCAAAGGCTCTTTCAAGGGAGAGTTGAAGATACTTCCGAACGCGCAACAGACCGAGGCTTATCAGACCAACCGCAATATATTGCTATCCCGCCAAGCTGAGATGATAACCGAACCGCAATTGGAGATCTATGCAGATGATGTCAAGGCTAGTCATGGTGCTACTACAGGTCAGTTAGACGAGTCTGCACTATTCTATATGCAACAGCGATGTATCAGTCGTGAAACCGCCAGCAAATTATTACTTGAAGCGTTCTTAGATGAAGTTATATCGACAATATCTGACGAGCAACAACAGGAATACATTCGCAAAACCATTCACCGTATATTATAACGCACTATCCCTGTTTTCTACAAGAATAACGCGTAGTATGGGTAGGAAAAAGTTCTGAGATTTACAACAATCACTTCATGCGATTGATGGCATAGTCTAATAATGCAGTTAGACTATCCTTATATTTATTGTTTGGGAAGATAGACAAAGCTGCCAAAGCTTTCTTGCGATGTTTCTCCATCTCTTGTTGTACATAGCGAACACCATCATAGCGCAGAACAAAAGCCTTAATATCTTGTTCTGCTTCGAAGATATCGATTGCCTCCTTATTGGCTAATGCTTCTGCTAGATTTCGAATGTGCTCTGCTTCTTCTTTTGTTGCACGCAGCAGCGAAACAAGTAATGGCAAAGTGGCTTTTCCATCTCTAATATCATTCATGGTAGGTTTACCTAAATCCTCCACGTCGGAGTAATCTAGCAAATCGTCTTTAAGTTGAAAACACATACCTAAGTGTAATCCATAGTTACGCATTGCAGTTATTTGTCGCGCAGTAGCTCCCGCACTGGCGGCACCAGCCTCACTGCAAGCAGAAAATAGGCAAGCAGTCTTCTTTTCAATAATCTCGTTATATCGCTTTTCGCTAATCCACATGGATTGACCGGCATGCAACTGTAGTAGTTCACCCTCAGTTAAGTCTTTACTCATCAACGAGATGATATTTAAGATGTTCGTGTTTCGAATATCTGAGAGTGTACTGATCACTTTGGCTAACATATAGTCACCTGAAAGAATGGCCACCTTATTGCTCCACTGTATATGTGTCGCTGCTTTACCCCTACGTGTAGGAGATGAGTCGATGACGTCATCGTGCAGAAGAGAAGCGGTATGAGTAAGTTCTAGTGCTACCGCTGTTTGCAACGTCTTAGAAGTGATGCTTCGGCACAAAGCAGCAGACAAAAGCACCAAAATCGGACGCAACTGCTTACCACGAGCACTATGAACATAATGCAACACCTCGGCTAGCAAAGGGTGCGTACTAGCCATCGCCTCCGCATAAACTCTTTCGTATGCTTGAAATTCTTCTTGTATATGTCGACACAAATCTTTCATAAAGAGACTATCGTAGCGAATTTAATTGGCCTTTATATACATCTCTCAATGTACTGTTATGTGAGTCCCCACCTATAATATATAGGCAATTCTTCATATGAATAACGGACGGATATTGACGTGTTGTATAGTCGGCTGGCATTTGATTTTGTGCAGGATCAGGTAGATACCAATTCATTCCCTCATCGTCGGAATATAGGATGTCACTGTTCCAATCCAAATTATTATCTATACCTCCAAACATTACCAATTGACCACCATATTGCACAATGGCTGCGCCTGTCAATGTGTGGAAAGTAGGCTGCGAGATAGTAAAATCTGTGATTCGGTAGCCTGTCTCAGTAACTGCGCGTTCTAGATTCCATCGGCTATTCACCGGTTCACCATTGATAGCGCGCCCACCCACAATCATCGCTCTAGGACGCTCACTGCTACTAGCAAATTGCAATGCAGCAAAATCACTAATAGGGAAGTGTGATGGTAAATAGCCATTCTCCATACCTTGCAAATTAGTCATGGGTATAATACTATCGCCCTTGACAACACCTAATAACAAGCGTTTGGTAGATCGCTCCTGCAACAAGCACCATGCCATATCATCATAACTGAGCAACATATTGATAGGTTCAAAAGCAGATGCAGAGTAGTCTCTAGAAAACCATGTATTCAAATTATCAGAAAGATAGAGTTGATCATTTGCTATGTAATATAAGGTATCATTGTGCTGCAGAATATCCCTAACTTGGCATGGAGTAGGCAATCCTTGAATAGTTGCGGTACTTTTGCTCCAAGCCGAAGCATCAGAAGATAAATATATTTCTGTGGATATACCATTGTTAAGAAACAGGGCGAACTGGTCTCCTATATAAAATGCCTTCGTCTCGCAATTTTGTTCAGGCACAATATCCTTTCCTATTTGCTGCCAAACGTAAAGATAAGGGTCGATTTTGTGCGCATCTATATCTATGCGATACCATCGAGCAGTCTTTAAATCTGAAGCCATTACATGCAAATATATAGGTTTTTGTGTAAGATTCAAGGTATCAATACCCGTACTAATGATTGTGTCACCAGGTAAGTAATAGGTGGCAGAGCCAGGCGTTGCCATGTAGGTGACATATGGAACGACACTATCCAATCTCGTGCCAAAACGCAATGAATCGTTACTATAAATACGTCCAGTGTCCCCACTATGGTCAATTTTGTAAGTCGCTGCGGTAAGTCCTAGATTCAACGTATCTTCATAGAATGTAAAAGTCTTCACACGATTCTCAGAAGATGTGTCGTCAATCACTTTTGGTTTACAAGCCGTAACTACTATGGCTAGCAGAATAAATATCGGTAACAGATATCGCATATACATAGAAATTTCTTGCAAAGTTACTGCTTTTTTTTTAAACGAGCAAATATATTGTTATATTTGACAAAAAAATAGTATTTTTCACATGAATTCTTGTTTGTATGCGAATTTTATTATACCTTTGCAGTCTAAATAAACTATTTTATGCTTTTTGAAACGAATATCAAAGATTTATTAGATCTTTTGCCAGGCAGAAAATTGCGTCGTGCCAAGCAACGCATGCGTGAACTATTGACTCAAAAACGTCGTATGTTGTCAGATCAGGAACGTGCTATCAACAGCGAACAAGTGTTACAACGTTTGGAGCAGTTGCCTGCTTTTCAAGAAGCAAAAACGGTGCTACTATACTATCCTATCCAAAACGAGCTAGATGTACTACCGCTAGTTAAGCGCTACAAACGAGAAAAGACTCTGCTCTTTCCTGTTAGTCATCGCCGCCATATGAGCGTACACCCCTATGCAGGTAACCAAATGATGCATCGCGGTCGTTTTGGAATTCCAGAGCCTACCACACCACCATATACTGGTCACATTGACTTGGTCATTGTACCAGCAGTTGCCTTCGACAAGAATGGACGACGATTAGGACGCGGTGGAGGATACTATGATCGCTATATAAAAAGATTATCCCACACCTTGCTTGTAGGCGTGGGATACGACTTTCAACTAGTCGACGAGGTGCCTGCGGCACGCTTTGACCAAAGAGTAAATCTGCTTATTTTGCCATCTCAGACCATTCAAGTGTAGTTTGTTGTGCGCGATCATGCAAAATCTGTTGGTCTGTCTCTGGAGTTAGTTTAGCTTCACCTTTACGATAATAGAAAATCATGCCGTACGCTTGGCATTTTTGCAGCTTAGCATATGGCAGTTCGTCTTTGTAGAAGGCTTCCGTTTGGTCCCACATGTCTAACAGCAAAGCATCGGCTTTAGCACGCATATCTTCAATGCTTTCGAACACGCGATTATGAGTACGAGTATGCAACTTATGCATCGTATAATGTTCGCGGAACATATCATAATGCACTTGCACTTTATTAATGGCAGGATTATAGATCGGGAAACCGCCCTGACTGGTTCGCGCTTGTTCGCCCTCAATAATGTTTTTACCCCATTCTAACAGTTTTTCTTCCGTACTTAAGTCAGGCAAAGCATAACTATTGGGATCTAGGTGATATAACTCTCGCTGTGCCTTCTTTATCTCTCCACGAATAGTTGCGAGATTGAGAACTTGGATAAAGTGAGAGATGTACATACGTGCATTCCGCACCTTATGGCGATACTGTTTATTGTCCGACACTTTCGAGTCAAAGTTAGCATGGTATTGCGCTACTTGATTCTCAAACTGCATCAGAAAGCGCTGTGCCTCTGAGATGGTGCGATAGTTAATTGCTTGTTGATTAAAAGCTAATTCACCTGCGCGACGAACGGCTTGCTTCAGTGCACGAAGACGTGCTTGATCGGTCTTGGGTAAACGACGGTATGGCATATATGTGGGATTTAAGTGTTCTAAAAGTTTTCAGAGTTTTAAGGGTATAAAGGGTGTTAATCTTTTCGAGTGGTGAGTTTGTTGGCGAGTTGTCGCAATTGCTCGGAGGCTGCGTTTTGAGGCAGAGTATTGAGTAACTCTATGGCTTTATTGGTATAGTCGTCCACTACCAATTCGCATAGTGGGCGCACGCCCAAACGCTCAAATATATCTTTTACAGCCGCAATCTTCTCCGTATTGTCCTCTAGTACTTGGCAATACCAATGCTTTAGTTCTCTCGCCTCTAGGCTTATCGCATCATTGCCTAATAGCCTTTTCGCCTCCAAATATACAAACGTCTTCTTATTGCAACTGATATCCCCTCCAACGGCTTTGCCGAATGTCTTAGGGTCGCCCCATACATCAAGGATGTCGTCTTGTATTTGGAATGCTAATCCGATGTTAATACCGAATTGATACAACGCCTCTTGTGCTTGCTCATCTGCGCCAGCGATATAAGCGCCTGTTTGCAGCGCGTTGGCAAGTAGTACGGAGGTCTTTAGGCGAATCATCTTGAGATACTCATCTATGGTGACTTGCTCTTGGCTCTCAAAGTCCACATCGTATTGCTGACCTTCACAGATCTCTGTCGCCATCTTATTGAAGAGTTGCAATACTTTAGGCAGTTTATTAGCAGGAACGCCTGATAGCAACTTGTATGCTTCGATGAGCATTTGATCGCCCGATAGGATGGCAGTGTTTTCGTTCCATTTTACGTGAACGGTTGAACGACCACGACGTACATCCGCTTTGTCCATCACGTCGTCGTGCAGGAGCGTGAAGTTGTGGAACACCTCCAATGCCAATGCCGCAGGCAGTACTTCTTCGTCTTTGCCGCCAAATAGTTGACTAGCAATCATCGCCAATTGTGGGCGTACGCGCTTGCCGCCTGCCGCCAAGGTGTATTCAATAGGCTCGTACAAACCGTATGGTTCACGCTTCCAATCTAGATTCAGTATCTCTTTATTTATATCCATAATCTCTCGCCTTTAACTTTTAACCTATAGCGCGATCAGCGCGTCCTATAGCTCGCTCGCGAGCGTCCTATAGGCACTTTGTGCCGTCCTATAGCCGCTCTGCGGCGTCCTCTATAATTTCACTAAGCACTTCGCCAATATTAAATCCTGCGGCGCGCACTTGTTGTGGGATGAAGGATGTAGCGGTCATACCTGGTGTGGTATTCACCTCTAGGAGGTTGATAGCCCATCCCTCAGTAAGAATATAATCCACGCGAATGATGCCTTTGCAGCCGAGGATGTCGTATATCTTCAATGTCATGGCTTGCACCGAATCGCGTACTTCATCAGGTATGCGTGCAGGGGTGATTTCGTCCACTTGACCATTGTATTTCGCGTCGTAGTCAAAGAACTCATTGCTCGTCACAACTTCGGTAATAGGGAAAGCAACTGCTTTGTCTTTGGTCTTGTATGCACCGCAAGTGATCTCAATACCCTTCATAAATGCCTCACAAATCACCTCGTCGCCTTCAGCGAAGGCTTTCTTGATGGCTGGCTCCACTTCCTCCAAAGTCTTCACTTTGGTTACACCAAACGACGAACCTCCTACATTGGTCTTAATAAAACAGGGTAATCCCACTTGTGCCACTATATCTTGGCTCCTTGTTCCTTGTTCCTGGTTCCTTCTGAGCAAAACGCTCTCTGCCACTTTTACACCAAAGCCTTTCAAATAGTGATTACAGGTGTACTTGTTGAAGGTCATGGCAGCTGCCAATACGCCGCAACATGAGTAGGGGAGACCGATCATGTCTAGGTAACCCTGCAATACGCCATTCTCACCTGGAGCCCCGTGGATAGTGATGTAAGCGAAGTCAAAAGTGTGTTTAACTCCGTTGTAGGTGTACGAAAAATCATTCTTATCTATCTCTGCCCACTCGTTTTCGCTTACTTTTGCTTTCCAATCGTTGCCTCGTAGGAGAACGATGGTAGTGGTGTATTGTTTTTGGTCGGCTAAGAAAGACTCTATGCCCGCTGCGCTGCGCAGCGATACCTCGTATTCGGAACTATCTCCTCCGGCTATAATGGCTATATTTCGTTTCATGTTGATGGTCTTGCACAATTTTGCCGCAAAGTTACAACAAAAAATGCACATATGCAAGCGAAGCAAGAAAATATTATAAGAAAAATAGATTTTATATCTATTTGTACTGAAAGTTCTACAAAGTTGCCTGCGGGCTAGGCGACCTGAAGGAGTGCGACGGAACGCACTCCGAGTGTGGAGAAGCCAATTGACTTTTGGCTTCGAAATAATCGTGCCCCTGCGGCTAAGAAAAGGGAAGGCGGTCGGGGAGACCAAGCCGACCGAGACAAAGAGAAAGGTCCCCACTTTGAGGAATCAGCGCAAGCATAGATGAAGAAGTGCCTTGAATGGCACTTCGAGTATTGCGACCGAACTATCCCCATAGTGAGGAAATGGAGCAATACATAGAATAGATCACAAGCATATCTCTAGGACTTCTATGGGCAGTCTGTGGCTTTGTCCGTTTCAAATATTTTTGTTTCGATTTTACTTTTTTGGTGCTTCATCTAATTGCATAAAGTTGTCTAAAACATTTTTATACCAATCAAAAGCCTCTTCGTAAGAATCAACTTTGAACCTTTTAACCAAAGCATACGTCTCCTCATGTGTAAAGAAATTCTTGAACTCAGATTTAATATAT
>JAZKYJ010000028.1:0-37577 GCA_045612045.1 Paludibacteraceae bacterium
AAGACCGCTTGGCCTCCGACTTTATCTTGTTGGCGGGTTCTTCCTATTCGATTCAGATGGTATTGGCACTCTGCATTGGTGTGTTCCATATCTGTCTAGCAATGGTGGTGAAGGCTATCTGCTATACCAAGCAAACGGGCTTCAAGGCTAATATCGCTACATGGGGTTGGACATTGCTCATCGTAGGTGGTCTGATCGTGGCTATCTTGGGTATGACCGTATTGCCAGCTGCAGTGTTCAAATGGACATTGATCGCAGTAGCAGTAGTGTCTGCACTGGGTATCTATATCTTCAATACCCCAGGTCGTAACCCATTGATTAACATTGGTGCTGGCCTTTGGGAAACCTATAATATGGCCACAGGTATCTTGGGTGACGTACTCTCATATATCCGTCTCTATGCCCTTGGTTTGGCAGGTGGCATGTTAGGTGCTGCGTTCAACAACCTTGGCTTGATGGTTATGGGTGGTAGTACAGAAGGTGCTACATGGCAATGGTTGCCATTTGTGCTCATCCTGGTGTTGGGTCACGTGTTGAACCTTGCGATGTCGGCTCTGGGTGCATTCGTTCACCCATTGCGTTTGAGTTTCGTAGAGTACTTCAAGAATGCTGGTTACGAAGGCAAAGGTATGTTGTACAAACCATTTAAGAAATAATCTGGATAGTCCGGGAAATTAACTAATAAACAAATAAACTAATAAACAAAAATATTTTACAATTATGAATGAAATTTTAGGTTATCTCGGTTGGGGCTTAATGCTTGGCCTCGCTGGTGTAGGTTCTGCTTTTGGTACCACTATCGCTGGTAACGCTGCAGAAGGTGCGTTGAAGAAGAACAAAGAGAAAGGTAGTTCTTACATGATTCTCTCTGCTCTTCCTGCTACTCAAGGTCTCTACGGTTTCGTAGCTTTCTTGATGTGGATGGGTAAGGATTTTGCAGCTGATGGTGCAAAGCTTTTCGCAGTAGGTTTGGCAGTAGGTTTGGTTTGCTTGCTCTCTGCTATCCGTCAAGGTCAAGTTTGTGCTAATGGTATCGCAGGTATCGCTGCAGGTCACGATGTACAAACCAACACCATGATTTATGCTGCGCTTCCAGAGTTCTATGCAATTTTGGCACTAGTAGCAGCGTTGATGGTGTAATCATATTACGTTAATCAATAAAAACGCACGGGGCATTCGCTTTGTGCGTTTTTATTATTTGTATCTATTAATTTCTTACTTTTCCTTATTTATACTATACTAGAGAAAGATAAATATTTATCACTTTATTTGGTGGATTCGAAAAAATGTTGTACTTTTGCTGCCGATAATTAGATATTTTAATACTTACCATGAGTTCTAAACTATGCGACACAAACAACGAATAGCCATTTCTAGAATAATATCTGACTTTATCAAGTCAGATCAAGTGATTTCGCGTGAAGAAATAGCGGCATACAATAAGATTATTCGTACTTTTGATATTTCTTTTGAGGAATTATATGAATCCCAGCAACTCTATTTGGAAGATGCGATAAAGTACTTAAAACTAATGCCTACTGACGAACAACAACGTCTATATAAAACATTGCTTACAGCTGCGTCTGCGGGCTATGGTTGTGTTTCTCGTGAGGCATTGTTGCTATTTAGCATCTCAGCATGCTTGAATGATAAAGCAGATAAGTATTCGCTACTCACATTTGAAAATAATGGTTATCGTACAGATGACAAATATGTCGTATATCTAGAAAGTGACTATATGCCTGCCATCAATGAAGAGATACTAGAGCATTATGATACGATATCCAATCTCTTGCAGTTGTGGAATTTTGAGTTTATTTATATACCTAAATTGTCGCATGATATTCGCGAAATGGACCGGAATTATCTATATGATATTCTTCGCTATATGAATCCGAGATTTTCTATGGATATGTTGGATAGTTTATATGCAAGATTGTCAAATTTTACGACGGAGAGTTATACACGTGATTACTTAGTGACAGTGACTCAAAAGGATTTATTTTATGGTATTGAACCTAGTATATTGGTAAGTGTAGGTGTATCTCAATTACCCCCATGCACCTCTTCTCAGCGCGAACGTTGCTGTGTAAATATGCTGAATATTCGACTGGATGATGAAGTCAATAGTGTGCTCAAAGAAGTTAGACGTATGGTAGATTGCTACGAGAATCTTATTACGGAACCTGAATATCATCGTCCTAAGCGGGGAAAAGGTTTGTTTAGGTACTATGGTTTTTATAAGCAGTTTTTTGATTTTTTGGCGCGTCATCATACTAATGGGGCAGATAATAGTATTTTGATTGATATTATTCAACGTCGTATATGGATGTTTGGAAGTGAGTTGCAAATGAGTGCAACATATTTGGCAACGTATATGTTTATTTTGCATCAATCCTTATGTACACATTATGGGGGATTGATCAAAGCAGGTCAGCATCATCCTTTGAGTGAGAAAGATATAGCACGTTTAGGCAAAACGTATCATGCTATTTGCAATTTATTGAGAGATAATCCAATTACAGAGCAACGTTCATATCTAGAAGATGTGCCAAATATCCGTGGGTATATTGCTCGTTTGCGGACGATGATTGAACATCATGTGGATAGTCAGGATTTAGACTATTACTATCCTAAGGATTCATCGGATAAGAGTATGTATCGTATAGCTATTGATCCCTTGTGTGTTAAATTAAGGTATTCTGGAGGAGAGTGCAATTTTACAGATTTCCCTTTGTGGAAGAAACTCAATGGTTGAGTTAGATTTTTTTAGACTTTTTGGGTGTATATTTGTATAAGTAGAAAATTTTTTGTAACTTTGTCGGCAATAAGTGAAAAAATTTAAAAATAAGATGAATAATATGGATATGATAGTAGACAATCAGTTTTGTTTTTCTGGATATTTTTCTACAGTAGAGTCTTCTAGCAGAACTTTCCTGAAGCATGTTGATGCAGGAAAAACTTTGTGGAAACGTAGGGTGGTTTCTGAAGAATATAAATTGCAAATGCAAAATGTATATTATCCAGAGATTATTCATTTTTATTCAGCATGCAACCAATCTTTCTCCATGCCAATAAATAAGGATATATTGATTGAAGATGCATGGACTAAAAATAAAATTTCTATTCATATCGACAAGATCCAAATATATCTATTGCCTTTTAATACCTTGATATATAGTATTGGCATGTCTTGTACGCAAGTGAATTTGGAGATAATGTTGAATATCTTCAATCAGTTACGACAAATTAGTAGATATGACCAGCAGCAGAATATTCAGGAATTTCTAGACATTGTGATTCTACCCATTCGTGAACTATACAAACAATTAACAGGCAAGGCTATAGAATATAGTTATCAATTGGTAGAAAATGGAAATAAGTTGAAGATTTATCAAGCTGTAACGATCGATAGTAAATTGCTACACTCTCCTCAAGCAGATAATTTGCTATATAGTTTGGGAACCTTCTCATTGAATGATTCTTCTGATCATATGGGTAGTAATGCAGAGTATGTGCAGAAGATATTGAACAAATACAAGATAGCTGTTTTTAATAATTGGCTTGCATTGTCGCTATTAGATAGCATGACGTTTATGTGTGATGAGGGGACAAAACCCTTTGTGAAAGAATTATGGAGAACAGATTATTTTGAACTGATCTATTTATATCAATTATATAGAAAAATCTTCTTATATAGAACAAATTCGGAATTTAGACTGAGCAAGCGCCCTATTGACAAGATTCAACATGATCTGGAAGATTTTGAAAATCACTATACGTATCGTTATATTTCTTATAACTTTTTGCCTAACTTGTTAAACCAAGTGATAGAGTCTTCTCAAGAGATTGCCGAAGAGCAGGAAGAAATGACCAATATATTGAAGCGAACCGTACAGGCAGACACCGAATTACGAGAGAAGCGTTCGAACTACTTTTTGACTTTTTTGGCAATCATGACATCATTCTCCACGATTTGGGATTTGAACTGTCTGCTAGATGCGATGTTTAGGTATGATACCGTTTTTAGTATAGGATTTTTAGGATATAGACTAGTTACTTCCTTTATTGTATTGGTTGTTATATTAGTAGCATTATTTGCATTGAAGTCGAAACGAAAATAATATATTATTATGGCATTACCTCAATCATTATTACTCCCCGTAGAGGGATTTCGCATTAGCAGAGTGGAAGGAAAGCATATGTTGGCATTCAACTATATGCTAGATTTCTTTGAAGTAAGTGCACAGTATATGGCAATCGAATTGATGGCCTTGCTTCGTGGCGAAATTAAAAATGGAAAAGAACCTTCCAAAGAGGTTTTGTCCGTTGTAAATAAGATAGATAAGAAACGCCCCTTAGCTTTCGGCGATTGGTGTAATGAGATGTTGCCCCAATTGTTGCAGGCGTGCCAACAACAGCGAATAGAACACCCTTTGGCCCAAGCATTGTTGCGAGCCTTTAAGAGTAGGAACCTATATATTGGTAACAAACGCGAGCAAAGTATCGTGGCTATTCGTAATGAATATAGAGGTCATGGCTTTACTTTGGCAGATGAGATATATGCGGATTTGGTAGAGAAGATGTTGCCTCGATTTGAGGAGTTGGTGGGTGTGCTGGATGGTGTAGAAGAGCATGTGGATGATGATTTATTGTTCCCTATGGTGCATATATCTGAAGAAGGGTATCCCTATATATTTCAAACATTGAAAAATGAGGAGGCTTCTTTTGTGAGTACACACAAAGGTGCAGTGACTTATATTGGTGAGAAATACAACCATGAAATTGACCAATGGCTGCAGGTGATGCTTCCCTCCTTTGATATCGCACGTTCGCTCAATTATAAAGAATATGCGCAACTCATGCAAGATAGATCGACTGCGTATCTAAAGTCTATCTATAGTCAGCGTAAATACAACAGTGAGTTGTATGTGCAACGCGAGCAAGTGGAGAAGGTGTATCACGACTTTATAACATCTGAACAAGAATTTTTCCCATTATTGGGTGAACCTGGGCAAGGTAAAACAAACCAATTGTGCTATTGGACCGAGCAATTCATTGAGAAAGGAGAGGCTGTGTTGACCTTTGCAGGAACTGAATTTATCGAGCAATCGCTAGAGATGGTTTTGCGAGAAATGTTCCAGTGGTCATATAAAAAGTCTATCACGAAACTTGTGGATGAACTGCAGGCTAAAATGTCTGCAGAGGGGAAACGTATATATATATTCTTTGACGCCATAAATGAGTGTTTGCACTATGCGGGTCACAACGAAGGTGCAAATGGGGCACTAGAGTTGTTCCAAGATATAGTCAATATCTTTGGTGTAGTGAAAGAAAATAGTGTATTCCGAATTCTGATGACATGCCGTAATTATACATGGGTACAGCACATCCAACCAGAATGCAAGAATCTAGATATGTCAAAATTCTATGCAGTAGGCAAGGAGGAGGATCTGGCTATTCGTGGTTTCTCTGACACAGAGTTGACTCGTGCATATTCTATTTATGGTGCCTTATATCAGATGCAAACTCAATATGAAGATATCAATCAAACCATTTTGGTGCGTTTGAAGGATCCGCTGATATTGAAGATAGCATGTACCAATTTCTTGGGCGAGCAGATGAGTACGAGTTCGTTGGCATACTCATCTATTCAACTTTTTACTCAGATGAGTGATTCGGTAGCTAGTTCGTATGCCGGCAAAAATCAGCGTAAGATATTATCATGTATGGGCAAGTGGTTGTTGATGCAGTATGAGCAAGGACATGCTTGTGATACGGTCTATCTCTCTGCGGTAAGGCAAAGTGGGAAGGATACACCATTGGATGAACTGAAGAACTTGCTATATGGTAAAGACGGTATCTCGGTGGCTTTTGCGGAATTGCTGAGTAAGCCAGAGCGACCTATGTTGCGATTGGTGGACGACGAAAAACTTCAGTTCGTATATGAACGATATATGGAGTATATCATGGCAGTCGAGTACTATGATAAGTATAAAGCAGAAGATGGTAGTTTATCTCCAGATGTTATCTATAACACGGTGAAGCAGGCTGCGATGACAGAAGTGATGGTGGCTGTTCTGCGTAATGCTACGCTGATGGATTTTATCCATACAGGTAACAATAGTTTGATTGTTGAGTTGGTGAAAAAATATGGTAATGATTTTATAGTCAAATCATTGGTGCATAACTGCATGAATATGTTGGTCATCGAACATTATGAGGCTAGGTTGTTTGCTCTGCTGACGGATATGTTGGACCGCAACGAAGGGCTAAATAGTGCAATTGATCGCTATAATACGTTGGATAAACAAGTGAGCAAGGGAAAAGCTGATGACAAGATGATTGCTCAGTATAGTAAATTGTCCGAACAGTTAGCACCAATCATGCGATTGAGAAGCGTAGCCAACCAGACACTTGTGAATGGAGTGTTCTTGACCGATTATTTCAACAAAAATATGTATACCATTAGTCCGTATATGCTTTTGGATAAGGCGATGACTCAAAATATCAACGAGATGAAGGACCAAATGTGTATGTATATCTATTACTTGGTGAATAAGCAATATACTTATTCGCATCAAGAACTAGAGAATAATCTAACTTATGCCATTACCGAATACATGTTAGATTATGTATGCAATACTCCATTGTGGCGTTTGCCTTTGATAGGAAAGAAACGTATCAAATTGTTGCTATCTTATCTAGAAAATGGTTTGCGCTTAAAAGTGATGCTGATTATTGAAAATATGTTAGCAGAACAGCGTGATTCCGCAAAAGTGAGTGCTCTATATGGAGATATTGTAAAGGTGTTCAAGCATTTGACGCTCAATTACAGTTTGGTGCGAATTGTGACGCCATTCCTTACTCCGATAATGCGTAAGCAATTCACTCAGAATACGTATTGTAACAATGTCATCGAATACCAAGGAATGTGGGAGGATGATTACATACCGGCTAAATCGGTAGATAATAAATGGGATAGATGTGATATTGTAGAGGTGGCTGAGTATTTTAAGAACTATTCATACTACATGGGACCGACGGCTCCTAGAAAAGGCGAACAGCCATTGGATTTTAGTAAAGTATTGGATAAGGTGTTCTATGCTTATTATTCAGGTGATGCACTCTCGTATTTCTTCCTTGAGCGTGTGGTAGTGGTGCAGTACTTGGTGCAACCAGAATTGGTGGTGCAGTTGTTCCAAAAAATATATAATAGTGACATTCCTGGTTCGCGATGGTGGGATTATACTCAGATGTCATTGATCTATTCGCTCTATCAGATTGGTATGCAGTCAGAGCATATGTCAGAGGAGCTATGGCGTATCTTGACGGAGTGGTGTGAAGATTGGACAAATCGTATGCGTGGTTATTATGAGGGGCGTTTAAGCAAGAAGGCAAACAGTATGAAGTTGTATAAGCGCAATGTGATGGCATGGTACTGCATGGTGTATTGTAAGTGTAATGGTGGGGACAAGCACGATGAAAAAGCAGAGTCTGTACCATTGATGCGAAAACTTATTGATTCTGCTATCCAAAATCGAGACAAAGAGTTGCTGATGCACTTGTTGCAGAATATCAACGAATTAATTACGGATGCAGGATATATCTATACTGCCAAAGATTTGCTCTATTATTTAATGCAGCAAATACCTGATGTTAAGACGATAGAAGAGTTTGAGAAAAATGTGAATAATAGATATCCAGATACCAACGAGTCTATAGTGGCAATGATCGGACGCATCCTTGGTACGGCTAAGTTGAAATTCTCACAGCAAATTAATGAGTTCTTGAGAAACGAAACGGTAGGCCTATCTTTCCCTGGTTTGTCACAATATTCAGAAACTTTGTTGAGTTATAATCCTGAAAGTGAGAAGTTTAGCGATTTGATTACGCATAAATTTGGAAACTTTGTGATAAAAAGTATCATTAATGAACCTGTGATTGACGATGTGATTGTTGATATTTGCAAACCAATGCCTAAGGTAAAAAGTGCTGACCAATGGATCAGCCAGGCTGTGAAAGTGGTATTTAGATATATAAATGGTTAATAATGGATGTAAATTTCTAAATAGAGAATAGAACATGTTTAAAACTACGTTTTTTATGATTTTATCGACTATGATAGTAGCACACAGAGGTGGAGCGGAGATTGCGAATGAGAATACACTTAGCTCGTTTCACCAAGCAATTGAAATAGGGGTTGATATGGTAGAGATAGACGTGCATATGACGCGTGATGGTCAGGTTGTAGTTTGTCATGACTTTTCTATTGATCGTACCACTAATGGTAAGGGTAGGATAGAGGATATGGATTTAGAGCAATTTAAGCAAGCTCTTGTCCTAGATAGAGATACCAAGGAAACCACCAAGGAGTCTATGCCAACTCTAAGAGAGGCTTTGGAACTCATGAAAGGACGAACAAGTGTGCTATTGGAAATCAAGCGTAGAAATAAGGACCAATACCCTGGGCTAGAGAAAAAGATTATAGATATGATTCATGAGTTGGATATGACGGACCAAGTAGTGATTCAATCTTTTGACGATCAAGCTATCTTTGCTATTCACGCATTAGATCCGAATATTAGAATAGAGAAATTACTATTCTGTAGATTGCCATTTGGCTTGTGTTTTGATGGAAGAATCACGCGTTTTTCGCTCGAAAAATACCGTGTATGTGCATCATTGAACTTCATGTATCGATTTATAAATCAGAAGAAAATAGATAAATTACATGCAGAAGGTTTTGAGGTAAAAGTTTGGACGGTAGATGATCCCGCTCAGTTAGATTATACGGTAGATGGTGTCATTACGAATCGTCCCGATCTATTTTTGAATAAATAAGCAGCTAAGAATATGTTAGAATATATTCCTTTGATATCGGCATTAGTACCGACGGTAGCGCTACTAATATACATTTACAAGTGCGACTATCGACAACCAGAACCCATTGGACAATTGGTAAAGGCTGTTGTCTTTGGTGTGATTTCCATAGCAGTGTCCTTATGTATTTCATATCCGTTCGGATTCATAGGGTTGTATCCATCGGAAGTGTATACGGTAGGAGATGCAATCTGTACATCTTTCTTTGCGGCGGCTATTCCGGAAGAACTGGCCAAGTTATTTATGCTTTGGTTATTCTTAAGGAAAAACAAATATTTTGACGAACGCCTAGATGGTATAGTATATGCAGTCTGTGTATCATTAGGGTTTGCAGGGCTTGAAAATATAATGTACATAGTACAAGATGAAGAGTGGATATTTACGGCCATTACCCGTGCAATATTTGCTGTGCCTGGACATTTTTGCTATGGAGTATTGATGGGATATTTTTATTCTATGTATAAGTTTACAGAGAATAATCGTAATTGGAATAGGGCTATGATTATAGTGGCACCTGTTGTGCTACATGGTATCTATGATGCTATTCTTTTTGCTATGGATACAATCCCTGAATGGCTAACTTATGTATTATTGTTAGTGTTTTTTGTGTTCTGTTTCTATATGTGGAAATGGGCAAAACGTTCTATTCAACGTCATGTGAATACAGATATTTTTAATGCTCTGATTTTCAACGAACCGGAGGAATCTAATGAGAATACGGATGCTGCATCGCATGATGAGGCATAGAATTTGTAGTTTTCTAGAATGATAATATTTACCTGAAAATCAATTTAATTATAGTATAATATATGAAATCAAATTACATTCCTAAACCAGAAAATACAGATCATATTGTATTACCTAAAGAGTTAACTGAGTTAGTGGAAGCGATGGCGAAGAATGTTCATGAAGTATGGGCAGAGTCGCGTCTTTCTCAAGGTTGGAAGTATGGACCAGAGCGAAGTGACGCACTCAAGCAGCATCCATGTCTAGTAGAGTATGAGGATTTGTCTGAAATAGAAAAAGACTATGATCGTGATACGGCTGTGAAGACACTTAAATTAATAATAAAGCTAGGATTTAAGATTGAGAAAGAAAACTAAGTCCATAATACAACAAAAACGGCACCTGTATGGGTGCCGTTTTTGTTATAAGGGAATAAAATAAAACTGCTATATGAGTTTTTAATTAAACAGCCATTTAGCTTTCGTGCAATGATCTCCTCTTATATAATATGTATATGCCGCACATTAGAAGTACAATTGGCCATGAAATGGAATTAATAGGGGTTTGATAGTTTGGTTGGGGCTCGAAAGTTTCTGGGGCATTATCTACGACGTCTCTATCATCATCAGATACAGCACGAGAAGGACCTGACATTCCGTTTGCAGTGCTTGTTGTGGAGTTCGTAACAGGATTACACATTAATGAGAGTGGCCTATCTATAATGGATACATGTCCACTTGGTTGTATTGTAATAGAAAAATTACTGACTGTATTGATAAAACTAGAATAGTTTTCTTTGGATTTTAAAAATAATTTGTCTATCAAGAATGTAGAATATAAATACTCTGTGTATGAGTATTTATAGGTGTTCATCATTTTATACTCGTAATAACTTTGCTGTCTTTGCTGATCATGCTGATGTTGGTAGTAGTGAAAAGAATGTGTAGGGGTTGATGAACAAAGAAATGAAGTGAAAAGTAATAAAAAAATATTTTTAAATATATGTTGCATAATTATATAGTGGAATATTGAATGATAGTGTTAAATATGTTGGGGTTGTGAGGGTTATATATATATACGATATAATATCCAGAGGGTAGGGATATTGATTGGCATGTGTTTTGTGATAAAGAACTTTTGATTAGTTGACCAATGGCATTATAGATTCGTATGTGAGAATTATATGGTAGGTGCGAGAATTGTATGGTACCTTCTTCCGTATATATACGGACATTCTTACTAAATTGCTCCTCAAGAGCAGTGGATATTGATGATTTGAAAACTATTTGTAGTTCAAAACGGTTATCAAATGTACCGGAATCTGTTGTGAATATGTAGTCGGAAGTTAGCAAATCAGTGGATCTATTTTTGTCTTTATCAATGATGTATAATGCTTGTAGATTGTCGGTGTTATAATGCTCTTGGTCAAATGCTATCGTGTAGTCTCCACTTTGAGAGACGCTATATCCAATATTAATAGCATCTTCCAATAGGGATTGATTAGCCGCCATATATGCCAATTTGCCTATGGGCGTGATGCTGTAGATTGCGAGATCTTGATTTTGAAATTTATCTAGGTCAGCATTGATATCATATACTTCAGTGTATTTATCAGCGATTAGCCAGCCAGTATAGTCTTGTATTGAGTTACCAGAAATGATAATTCCAATTTCCTTTTCTAGTGTCTGGGAAGCTTGCTTAGCAGGTAACTGAGCCAATGGGGTAGTAGGATTGTGGAATAGTAACTGTCCAGATTTCGCTGCTTGAATAAAAAAAGCAGAGAATGGTGGGATACTTGCTTTTTCGGTGGGTAACGAGAAGTAGTTTTGGCAATCAAATGTTTGGGTAATATATCTAATTCCTTCGTTGGTAAAGTTCCAGTTACCAGTCCAATTTCCTGAGGCATCAAGCTCTTGTTCGTATAAACCGAGTTGTAACAAATTGTTAGGATCGGAAGGCGCTCCTATGGTTGAATAGTAGGGATTTCCTAGATAATTCCAACCAACATCATTGAGGTTGGTTTCTTTATCGACTCCGAAATTGCCTACGTTAACCGTGATTTGACCTGTGGGGAGACTAGTAATGTTTTTTAAGGGTATGCGATGAAGTGCGAACTTTTGTCGATTGGATTGATTGCCTTCTACGGAAACTTTTTTTGGAATCCCCCAAAAGGCGTAGCCTGAGGAATGATTTAGGGTGTTGTATATGGTCTCGTCAAATATAGTCCATCCTTGTCCTGAGGCAACACGTTCTTTTCCGTCGTAATATTTTATTTGAAAACTACCAGTATTATTGGATGATACATTCGCACCGTATATATCCGTAGGGTAGTGTATATCAGTTGTTTGGACGCTACCTGGTAATGCGAATGAGTAGTAATAATCGATGGTTGTTAGTAGGTCAACATTAATTTGGTTTGTGGTAATGGTGAGTGTTCCTGCGATGGACAATGCTGGAGTGCGCTGAATGAGTTGGTTGTCTTGAATGGCTCCAATGCGCATAGTCAGATTGTTTGTGGTCAGACTTGAGTTGTTGGGAATTATTATTTGTCCACCTGCGTAGATAGTGATATCTTGGCAGATTAATTCTTTTGTGATCGTAAGTGCTCCTTGATTAAGGATCACAAGTTCTTCGATGTTTTGCTGATTATTGCTGAGCTCAGTATCTGTTGTTTCGCAGGTAACGAGAGTAGGAATTTTTATCTTTTTTTGAGTTTCTGCAATCTGGATAGTAAGTAGTTGGTTGGAAAAACTAGATAATCCTTGAATGGGTATTTCATATACAGCAATGTCTTTGGTATGATGAGAGAGAGTGCATGTTTGGGTGGTTTCTGGAATGGATGTGGTAATTGTTTGATTAGGATTGCCATTGTACATGATGACGTAACTGTCTGTTTTCCATTCGATTATTTGTAAAGGAAGTTCGGGAGTAGAGAAAGTGATATAGTCGGTGTATGTAGTAGGGGAAAGAATCTCACAATATGTCATGTAGATAGGATCATAAGCTTGTCCTTCCTTTGTGCTCTGTAATAAAATGGAATAGATTGGAGAATTCGCTATAATATT
Organism: Paludibacteraceae bacterium; assembly: GCA_045612045.1. Taxonomy (GTDB): domain Bacteria; phylum Bacteroidota; class Bacteroidia; order Bacteroidales; family Paludibacteraceae; genus Colicola. Next base: position 12,675 of record JAZKYJ010000028.1, read on the forward strand.
TATCGTATATATTTTTTCTAGATTAGGGTATTTTTCTTCTGGAATAATAGATTGAGGATTGATAAGAATCTCTTCTTCTTTAAATATCTCAGAATTATTTTTATAAGCAAAGATCTTTAATAATGTACTTTTATCATTGTTATAACCAACTTTGCATTTGATTATAAGGTGATAGTGGTCTTTATCATTAAGTTTTGGTGACCAAACATAAGCACCATTTTTTTCTAACAGGATGTATTCATTTTCAGAGTTATATACTCCATTTGTGCTCCAACTATTTTTATTGGTGAATAGATTACCGCCAGGAATGGGTGGGCCTGCTTCTTCTTTCGCAAACACAGCATATACGGTATAGTTGCTTGCTGGCATGGTGGCGCTGCTGGAAAGTAATTGAGGAGTTTCGTTGGATTTCTCAGGTATGGGAGTGTCTGTCCAACCAACAAAAGTAGTGCTTGTTGGGTCACAGGAGGTAGGAGTGATATTGGATAAGGCATCCATGATGTTACTACCTTCGGCTAGTGGTATGTTCCCTTGGGTTTCTCCCGCATAATAGGTAAGAGTGAAGGCAGAATTATTCGTTGAAGAATAGAGTTGTGCGTTCTTTGTACTATAGATGGGTTGAACTATCAGTAGACAAGTAAAGATATATAATAATAGTGATCTCATATTACTCCTAAAATATTACATAGGTATATGAACTAGTTTATTTGTAGAAAATTCAAGACAACAGTCTGACTGTTGTCTTGAATTTATTATTTCGTTAAACTCGAATATGTAGAGTGGTTTATGATTATTCCCACTCGATTGTTGCGGGTGGTTTTGCAGAGATGTCATAGCAAACGCGGTTAACACCTTGAACCTTATTGATAATCTCATTAGATACCTTTGCCATGAACTCATATGGAAGGCGTGCCCAATCAGCTGTCATAGCGTCCACAGAGAGTACTGCGCGGAGTGCTACAGGATGCTCATAGGTACGTACATCGCCCTTCATACCCGTACTGCGGACAGTAGAGAGGAGGATAGCACCTGCTTGCCATACTTTGTCATATAGAGCAACACCGTTCTCATCTTTCCACTCACGAAGCATATTGATGTAAATAGCATCCGCCTCTTGAAGGATGCGTACTTTCTCCGGAGTAATATCGCCAAGGATACGTACGCCAAGACCTGGACCTGGGAATGGGTGACGACCAATAAGGTGCTCAGGTACACCCATATAGCGACCTATGCGGCGAACCTCGTCCTTGAAGAGGAGTTTGAGTGGCTCGCAGAGTTTAAGGTTCATCTCTTTAGGCAGACCACCTACATTGTGGTGAGACTTGATAACCTTACCAGAGTGGTTGATAGACTCAATGATATCTGGGTAGATAGTACCTTGACCTAGCCATTTAGCATCGGTGATCTTCTTAGCTTCCTCATCAAATACTTGGATGAAGTCGCGGCCTATGATCTTACGCTTTTGTTCTGGATCAGTTACACCAGCGAGGTCGCCATAGAAGCGAGCCTTAGCGTCTACGCCGATTACATTGAGGCCGAGGCACTCGTAGTCGCGGAGTACGTTTTCGAACTCGTCCTTGCGGAGCAATCCGTGATCGACGAAGATACAGGTGAGTTGGCTGCCGATAGCACGGTTGAGGAGGACAGCAGTGATAGAACTGTCTACGCCACCAGAGAGAGCGAGTATCACACGGTCGGTACCGATTTGCTCTCGGAGTTGTGCTACGGTAGTCTCTACGAAGTTAGCAGGAGTCCAATCTTGTGCGCTGTGGCAAGTGTCAAGCACAAATGGACGGAGTTCCTCTACCGATGGTTGCTCGCCTTTAGCGATGTTGAGTACTGGGATGCAAGAGCAGAATTGTCCGAGGGTGTTTTCTAGCACCTCTGGTTGTTCTACGGCATCCTTGTCGCCAGATAGGATAAGACCAATGATGTCTTTGTCATCCTCTGGGTATTTGTTGTAAGGAAGGACCTCGCAGAAAGTATCCAGTTCGCGCACACGGCGACCGATTACTTGGGTAGTTTCTGATCCGAGATCGAGAATGATGATTTTTTGCATATGTTTTTGTATTTACGTTGTAAATGTTGTGTGCCGCGTTGTTGTCGCTGCGCGACGTTGTCTTTGTTATAACGTCCGTAGGACAGAAAACGTCTGTAAGACATGTAACCTAACAACGTCCGTAGGACATGTGACGCGCCTTAGGTGCTTATTGTCCGCGGGTGTAGTTAGGAGTTTCAGAGGTGATGGTGATGTCGTGTGGATGACTCTCGGTCATACCTGCAGCTGTAACACGCACGAACTTGGCCTCTTTTAGTTCTGCGAGATTGTGTGCGCCCACGTAACCCATACCTGAACGTAAGCCTCCCATAAGTTGGAAGATAGTTTCGGAAACATGACCTTTGTATGGAACACGCCCAACAATACCTTCTGGCACGAGTTTGTTGACATTAGTCTCTTTGCCTTGGAAATAGCGGTCGGCTGAACCTGCTTTCATGGCGTCGATAGAGCCCATGCCACGATAAGACTTGAACTTACGACCATTGTAGATGATGGTGTCGCCAGGAGCTTCTTCGGTACCTGCGAACATGGAGCCGCACATCACGCAATTGCCACCAGCAGCAAGGGCTTTCACCACGTCGCCAGAGTAGCGAAGACCACCGTCGGCAATCATAGGCACACCAGTCCCCTTGAGCGCTTCAGCCACCTCGAAGATTGCGGTCAATTGTGGAACACCTACACCTGCGATGATACGAGTGGTACAGATACTACCAGGACCGATACCTACCTTCACGCCGTCTGCGCCGTTCTCTACGAGGTACTTGGCTGCTTCAGCAGTTGCGATATTACCTACCACTACATCGAGGTTAGGATAAGTAGCCTTGATGGTGCGGAGGGCATTGACGATATTCTTGGAGTGACCGTGTGCTGAGTCAAGCACTACAGCATCTACACCTTCTTTATATAATGCAGCTACGCGGTCCATGAAGTCAGGCGTGATACCTACACCAGCTGCACAACGCAGACGACCTTTAGCGTCTTTGCATGCGTTAGGGAAGTCTTTGAGTTTGGTAATGTCCTTGTAAGTCACGAGGCCAACGAGTTTGCCGTTGTTGTCCACTACTGGAAGTTTCTCCACTTTGTGGGCTTGGAGGGCAGCCATAATGACCTCATTGTCAGTAGAATTGATGGTAATGAGGTTCTCGCTGGTCATCACTTCGCCGATTTTGCGTGAGTAATCTGTCTCGAAGCGAAGGTCGCGATTTGTAACGATACCCACGAGGTTGTTCTCAGCATCTACAACAGGGATACCACCGATGTGGTTGTCGTGCATGAGTTGCTCCGCATCGCCAACGGTTTGGTCTGCTGTGATGGTGATAGGATCCGAGATAAGTCCGTTCTCAGCACGCTTCACGCGACGGACTTCTGCCGCTTGCTCTGCGATGGACATATTCTTGTGAATAACACCAATACCACCCTCGCGAGCGATAGCGATAGCCATCTTAGATTCGGTTACGGTGTCCATAGCAGCCGATACCACAGGGATATTGAGGCTGATGTTACGAGTGAATTGGCACTTGAGGTCCACTTCACGAGGAAGTACCTCCGAATAGGCTGGGACAAGCAACACATCATCGAATGTGAGGCCTTCGTTTAAAATACGGTCGGTCATATTTATTTACAATTTACTAATTTACAATTTATGATCACAATAATAGCAACGTATTACTCCTTCTTTGTCGGTGTATGCTTTCTTTTCCACAGGTTCGGTAGTCACGATACATCGATCGTTGCTACAGAGTTGGTCTGTGAGGAAAGTGTCCACCTTGTGCGATTCTTCAGCATCTTTCCATGAGAGCAAGGTGTAGATGAGTGCCATGCGGACATACTTTCCATTCTCCACTTGGCGGAAATATGCTGCACGTGGGTCTTTATCCACATCAACGGTTATCTCGTTCACGCGAGGTAGTGGGTGGAGGACCACCATATTCTCCTTGGCTAGCGTCATCTTCTCTGTATCAAGGATAAATGCATCTTTCAAACGCTCGTACTCAGCAGGGTCGTCAAAACGCTCTTGCTGCACACGAGTCATGTACAAAACATCGAGAAGAGGTATTGCTTCTTCGATAGTAGCGTATTCGCTGTAATTGTCGCCCAATTCGTGCTTCATGTAGTCAGGCAGACGAAGCTCTTTGGGAGATATAAGTACAAAGTGTACGCCCTCATAACGCTTCATGGCTTTGATGAGCGAGTGGACGGTACGTCCGTACTTTAGATCTCCGCAAAGCCCGATAGTGAGGTGGTCGAAATGACCTAACTCACGACGGATAGTGAGCAGATCGGTCAGGGTTTGAGTTGGATGTGCATGTCCGCCATCACCTGCGTTGATGATAGGGATACGGCTAAACTCACTAGCCACACGAGGGGATCCCTCTTTGTAGTGGCGCATAGCAACGATATCAGCAAACGAACTGACAACACGAATGGTGTCGGCTACTGTCTCGCCTTTGCTTACGCTACTGCTCTTGGCATCGGAGAACCCAAGTACATTACCACCTAACTCCATCATGGCTGCTGTGAAGCTGAGACGGGTGCGAGTGCTAGGTTCGTAGAAGAGTGTAGCGAGTTTCTTGCCATGGCAAGCCTCGGCGTACATCTCCTTATTATTTATAATATCCAATGCGCGGTTGATGATTACATCTATCTCGGCAGTGGTTAAATCCACGGAATCAATTAGGTGTCTCATTGTTTTTACTGCGTAAAAAAGTTTCAATGTTTCAAAGTTTAATGCGGCAGAGCCGCTTGTTTCAAAGTTTCAATATTGCAATAGCGCACAGCTCATGAAACTCTGAAACTATTCTTCAGCGCAAGCGCTTAGACCATCCAACTCTCGTCGGAAGGGTTATTGCGGAATTTGATGAGTCGCTCTTTGTCTTCAGGAGCGATGTATGCTTTGTCTGCCGCTACCTCTACGAGGGTGTCAAGGTCGCAAAGGCTGACGTTCTTTACTTCGGCTGCTGCTAAACGCTCAAGGCCTTTCTTCATACCATATGTGAAGATACTAACTACTCCTAAGACATCTGCCCCTGCTTCGCGGAGGACATTCACTACCTCGATGCAGCTACCGCCTGTAGAGATAAGGTCCTCTACAACGACAACTTTTTGTCCAGGGAGGAGTTTACCTTCGATTTGGTTGCCACGGCCGTGGTCTTTCGCGCCACTGCGCACATAACCCATAGGAAGGTCAAGGATTGTAGCGGTGATGGCTGCGTGAGCAATACCTGCGGTAGAAGTACCCATGAGGACTTCAGCCTCTGGATAATGTTCTTTTATCAATTGAGCGAGGCCATTCTCAACATCGTTGCGTACTTGTGTGTCGCTGAGGGTGAGACGGTTGTCGCAATAGATAGGACTCTTGATACCACTAGCCCATGTAAATGGCTCGTTTGGACGAAGGAAGACAGCTTTAATCTTGAGCAAGTCTTCGGCGATAAGTTGTTTCATATAATTTTGAATTATGAATTTTTAATTTTGAATTATTCTTTGCAGAACTCTGCTACGCAGCGTTGGTAGGCAGCTACTGGGTCTTCTGCAGCTGTGATTGGGCGACCTACGACGATGAAGTCAGAGCCGATCTCGCGGGCTTTAGCTGGAGTAGTGATACGCACTTGGTCGCCTACTACGCCGTCCGCAAAGCGGATACCAGGGGTAACGGTATAGAAGTCAGATCCGCATGCCTCTTTCACCATACCTGCTTCGAGTGGAGAGCAAACCACGCCATCTAGTCCAGCGGCTTGTGCGTTCTTAGCATAATGTACTACCACATCGCCGATGTTACCTTGGATAAGGAGGTCGTTGTGCATACGCTCCTCGCTAGTAGAGGTGAGTTGGGTAACAGCCAAGAGGACAGGACGAGTGCCATCCTCGCGAGTGAGCCCCTCAACAGCGGCTTTCATCATCTCGATAGTACCTGCGGCATGGAGGTTACACATATCTACATCTAGGCGTGAGAGCACGGACATAGCTTTCTTGACGGTGTTAGGTATATCGTGGAGCTTGAGATCGAGGAATATCTTGTGTCCGCGGCGTTTGAGTTCGTGCACGATAGCAGGACCTTCAGCATAGTAGAGTTCCATACCAATCTTTACATAAGGCTTTACATCGCCCATCTTGTCAAGGAAGCGATATGTCTCTTCTGCTGAAGCGAAATCGCATGCAATGATTACATCTTTATTCATGATTTACTATTCCAATTATATCTGTTAGTTTATCTATTTTCAGTTCGTCCATTAGGGCTGGTAGGCGGTCGATAATCTCTTTCGCCACCATAGGGTTGGTGAGGTTGGCAGCGCCAATCTCTACGGCTGTTGCACCTGCCATCATCATCTCGATGACATCTTCTGCGCTGCTTACGCCACCGCAACCGATGATAGGCAGCGACGTGGCGCGTGCCACTTGGTTGACCATACGAAGCGCGAGTGGGAAGATTCCCGAACCCGAATAACCACCATAGCGGTTGGCGATCACAGGACGGCGACGACGGATGTCGATGCGCATACCGAGTATGGTATTGATGAGGCAAAGACCGTCCGCTCCTGCTGCTTCGCAAGCTTTGGCAATGGCTACGATATCGGTCACATTAGGCGACAGCTTCATATATACAGGCTTGGTAGTCACGGCTTTAACGGCAGCTGTGACTTCGGCTGCTGCCTCTGGGCTAGTACCAAACGCCATACCGCCGTTGTGCACATTAGGGCATGAGATGTTTACCTCGAGGATGTCGATAGGCTCTTTGTCCAAGAGAGCACAAGTCTCTACATAGTCTTGCACAGAGAAACCGCTGACATTCGCCACAATACAGCCGTTGTAGTGACTCTTGAGGCGAGGTAGCTCGTGGGCGATGACATGTTCTACGCCAGGGTTTTGAAGTCCCACAGCATTGATCATACCATAGTTGCCGCACTCGGCGATACGAGGCAATGGGTTGCCGTATCGTGCCTCGCGGGTAGTGCCTTTGAAGGAGATACCGCCAAGGCAATTGATATCGTATAACTCAGCAAACTCGTCGCCAAAACCATAAGTACCCGATGCTGGAATGATGGGGTTGGCGAGGGTGATGCCAGAGAGGGATATTTGGAGTTTGTTGTTCATTTTTTGAAACCAAAATTAAAATTTATTATAGTAAATTAACCAAAATGATTTTTCAACAATTTTTGAATAATTTATTACAATTTACTACAATTTTTGGAGCGAAAATTATTTTACAATATAAGTTCACCTGCGGGGAAGACGGGGCCTTCTTTGCAGACGCGTTTTGGTCCTTGGGTGGTTTGGATGGTGCAGCCCATACATGCGCCAAAACCACAACCCATTCGTTCTTCCATACTCACTTCGCCATTAGTGCCAGCGGCTTGCAGGAGCGCTTTGATCATTGGCAATGGTCCACAAGTGTAGTAGTAGGATTGCTTGCCATCTAAGGCGTTGGTGACAAAGCCCTTTACACCGTAACTGCCGTCCACGGTGGTGACAGTAACATTGCAACCGAGAGAGCGAAACTCCTCCTCGTAGAAGACTTCGTCTTTGGTATTGAAGCCGAGAATCACACGTACGTTTTTGCCCATTTTACGGAGTTGGCGAGCTAGCATGTACATCGGTGGTACACCTACGCCACCGCCTACGAGCAAAGGTGCGTCGCCTGCCTTGGTGAGGTCATAACCATTACCGAGAACGGTGAGTACATCGAGTTGGGTGCCGATTGGCAGGTGGCTCATAGCCTCGGTACCTACGCCTACTACCTTATATATTATAGTGAGTGTACCATCTGCTATGTTGCAAACCGAGATGGGGCGACGAAGGAATTGTCCTTCTACGCGGATGTTTACGAACTGGCCAGGGAGAATGCCTGCGGTATCGCCAGCAAGCTGCATGCGATAGACATTCTTGGCTATCTGTTCGTTGGACTTTATTTCAAATGTAAGTTGCTTCATTTCTTCTTTGTGTTATGCTTATCTATCAGCGAGGTTCCGATTAGGTTCCGATGAGCTTCCGATGAGGTTCCGATGGAGATAGGTGGCAAACTACTGGTTGGTATTGTTATATACTGTTATTCCGTTGACGATGGTTTTGACGCACTTGCCATATACTTCCCATCCTTCGAAAGGCATGGCTTGTCCCATGGAAAGGAAGTTGGCAGGGTCTATCTTGTAGCAAGCATCTAGATCGAAGTAGGCAAATGATTGGCTATTATCTAAACCGATGATGCGAGCAGGATTGGTGGACATGAGTTCAATAAGACGCTCAAAAGTGATGATACCCGTCTTGACGAAGTGGGTATACATGAGTGGGAAAGCCGTTTCTAAGCCGACAATACCAAACGCGCTCTTCTCCAATCCGCGACTTTTCTCCTCGGCGCTATGAGGCGCGTGGTCGGTGGCGATACAATCGATGGTGCCATCTTTGATACCCTCGATGAGCGCTAGCCGATCTTCTTCTGCGCGAAGCGGTGGGTTCATTTTCCACTTGCCATCCTCTTGTAAGTCGTTGTCCGTGAGGAGAAGATAGTGAGGTGCTGTTTCGCAAGTCACGGGTAAGCCTTTTGCTTTTGCCTCTCGGATAAGCGCTACGCTTTCCTTAGTGGATATATGGCATATATGAAAACGACACCCAGTCTCTTCTACTAGACGGATGTCGCGTTCTATCTCTTTCCACTCACTTTCGGACAAGATGCCACGATGATTGTGTTTTGCAGCATACTCACCCGCGTGGATATAGCCGCCATTAAGGAGGGATTCAACTTCGCAGTGTGCTACCATGAGGCGATCTACCGCACGAATACGCTTCATAGCTTCGCGCATAAGATCCTCGCTTTGTACACCGCGTCCATCATCTGAAAAACCTTTGACATAAGGAGCTAATGCCTCGAAATCAACAAGTTCTCCTGCACCTTTTTGCCCAACGGTGATGGATGCAAAAGGATAGACACCGGTGTATGTGTCGCGGCGAATGATGTCGAGTTGCTCTTGCAGGTGCTCTACAGTGTCGGGTACGGGGGTGAGGTTGGGCATGGTGAAGACTGCGCTATAGCCTGACGCAGCGGCTGCCATACTACCAGTACGGATGGTCTCTTTATACGAAAAACCCGGCTCACGAAAGTGGACATGAAGATCCACAAGAGCCGGAATTTGTACTATATTGCGTGTGGTAGACATCTTTTTATGCAATTTTTAAAATTGCTTGCAAAGGTACAACTTTTTTTTGAATAATGCAAGTATTTTCTATTATTTTTATAATAAAAATGACTAAATCAAATTGTAAGAACGTTCAGGAGTTTTTTATATAGATTTTTATATGAGTTTTTTGATTAGTTTGAATAGTTTGTATGGCATGTAGCGGAATGGCATGTCAACAATAGTAGGGGTAGTTACTACGGATCGGCGATGTGAGAAGGTCATAAAACTTTCTTTGCCATGATATGAGCCCATACCTGAGTTGCCAATGCCGCCAAATGGTATGTCTCCATTGACAATATGCATAATCACATCGTTGATGCAAGCACCACCAGAAATGCTGTGATTCAGGACATAATCGCCACTCTTACCAAAATAGTAAAATGCCAAAGGCTTTTCGCGATTAGCTACAAACTCCAGCGCATCATTCAAATGTTCGAATGTTAATACTGGAAAAATCGGACCGAAAATCTCCTCTTGCATAATAGGAGCATATGGACTCACATCTGTTAATATAGTAGGACTCATGTAACGCGTAGCACGGTCATACTGACCTCCATAGTACACCCTTCCCATTTCTGCTTTCTGCTGATCAGTTGGGAGGTAAGCTATCAAGCGTTCTAAAGCTTTGTCGTTGACAATGCGAACAAAATGCTTGTATTGCTGTGGATCTTTGGTCAAGAGGTTTTCCCACTCTTTGACTAGTAGGCATAGAAACTTGTCTTTCACCCGTGCGTCTATTAATAAATAATCGGGCGCTATGCACGTTTGTCCTGCATTTAGTGCTTTGCCCCAAGCCACTCGTTTGGCTGCTACTTCCAGATCTGCATCGCCATCGATGATGCACGGACTCTTGCCTCCTAGTTCTAAGACCACGGGTGTTAGATGTTTGGCTGCGGCTTCCATCACCATCTTGCCTAGGGAGGGGCTACCGGTAAAGAAAATCATATCCCAACGCTCTTCTAGTAGCATCTGATTGACTTGTCGGTTGCCCTCTACAATTGCGATATAGTCCTCTTGGAACGTACTGCGAATCATCTCTGTTAGCACTTTGGATACGTTGGGCACGTATGGCGAGGGCTTGAGCATAGCTGTGCATCCTGCGGATATAGCGCCTACTAGCGGATTGAGCAGGAGCTGAACAGGGTAGTTCCATGGTGCAATGATGAGTGTATTGCCGAGTGGTTGTTTGATGACTTGGCTTCGAGCCGGCAAGATAGCCATTGGCGAAGCATATCGCTCAGGTTTAGCCCATTTGCGCATGCTTTTCAGGTGGTGGCGAATCTCGCCGTAGACGATGCTTAGCTCGGTGAGATAGGCTTCTTCATACGACTTATGAAGGTCTGTCCATAGGGCGTCTGTGAGGGCATGTTCGTATTTGCGAATAGCCTCTGCCAATTGGCGAAGCATCTGCTTACGGTAGGATAAGGGTAGGGTAGCACCTGACTGAAAATAGATGCCTTGCTTAACTCGTGTGTTAGAAATATATTCTTGCATAGGTATTTATCATTTATGCCTAAACAATGCAGTATTGATAGGGATAGTTATTTTCTTCCTGTGAAATGATCCATCGCATGATATATGCCAAAAACTGTGCCAAACACGAAGTCAAATACTCGTATGGGCAAGATGGCTTGCCAGAAGCGGATAAAGTGGTAGCCGAATGGTATGCCGCAAAAGGTGGTATTTCGTTCAATAGCGCGAATGATCTTTTGTGCGGTAGGTTCGGGTTGTTGGATGGGTAAGATGGGTGATTTGACTCCGTCAAACATTCCTGTATTGATAAAATATGGCGCAATCGTAGTCACATGTACATTGGATTTCATCTCTTGCAACTCTATTCTTACCGAGTCGCTCCATCCTATGGCAGCCCACTTGCTAGCTGCGTATACGGACATTCGCGGGTTGGAGAGCATGCCTCCAGCTGAAGCGATATTGCAGATATGCCCACTATTACGACGAAGCATGTCGGGCAAAATAGCTTTTGTGATCATCATAGGGGCGATGGTGTTGACTTCCATCGTGAGTCGGATGTCTTGCTCGCTTTGTTGGTCAAAAGTCTTGTTGCCTCGTACGATACCTGCGCAGTTAATCAGGATATCTACTTCTCCTACCTCTTGCTTGATTTGTTCGTAGCTGCGTGCAATAAGATCGCTATTGGTGATGTCCACCTTATATATATATACGCGCCCGAGAGGGGCATATTCGGCTGCGGTGGCAGCCATCGAATCTTGGTTGATATCCCATATGATTAATGATCTAGCGCCTTTCTCCAAAACGATCCGCCCCATTATCTTTCCAATGCCAGAGGCTCCACCTGTAATCAGTATGTTTTTTCCTTTAATTTTCATACGTTTTCATTTTTAGTGGTTTATATATACAATTATTTCAAAAAATATGCCAAATTTTGCTGCAAAATTAGCTTGATTTTTTTGAACGTATGTTCGAAAGCATAAAAAATCAACCTCTTTTGGCATAATTTTTGAGGAAAATATTGAAAAAAGACGGACTTGAACGTTCGTTCGAAAAATATGTTTTACCTTTGCAGCGGCATTTTGTGTGTATGGAAAGGTGGACCTTGGTTTGCATTAGAATGAATGACACCAATCAAATAATTTTAACACTTAATATTATATGGAAGAAGATCGCAGAGAAAAGATACTTCTCAAGGCACTTGAGTTGTATATGGTAGAGGGTTATGCTAATGTTTCCATTACTGACTTGCAATCGGCGCTGAATATGGGGCGTGGTACGTTGTACTATTATTTTAAGGATAAGGATGATTTGTTTCAGCAGGTTGTGACAACTTATTTGATTCAACCTAAGCAACGTGCCTTAGATAGAGTAAAGGATGGGGCTACTATTCCTGATATGATAGGAGCCATGTTGTATTATCTCAATCAGTTGAAGGAGTTTTACGATTTAGTCGAGAACAAGGCCATCAACACCTCGAATGTGGTTACCATGATGTATACAGCCTATAGTCGTTTTCCTGATTTATATCGAAAGGCACGCCGTATGTATGAACATGAGTTGAACCTTTGGATTCAGTCCATCAAGAATAGTATGCGTGCGGGTGATGTGAGAGGAGACGTTCATATTGACACTGTGGCGCATATGTTTGTGCACATCAAAGATGGCTGGGACCCTGGACGAACAGGGGTGCCTATGAATTTTGATATCTTTCCCGAGCAATACAATTATCTATACGAGTTAATAAAAAAAGTTAGTTCAGATAGGTGATCTTTCTTAAAAAATGGCGCTTTTTTCTAAGAAAAACACTATTTTTCCAAGAAAAAACAATTCTATTGTCTTTTTTGAACGATTGTTCGAAAATAAATTTGTACCTTTGTGGACGAATTAGGTATTGTGTGTTGATGTTTGGAGTTGTATATATATTTTTTTCAACTCTACAACAGCGCATGTTACCTGTTAATATCCTATAAAAATTAAAAATAAATTGTATGGAATTAAAACACTATCTGGAATATCTCCAGAACACGGTTGTCAATAAGTGGGACTCATTGGCGATGAAGGACTTGGATGGTAACACTTCGTATACCTATGGTCAGCTAGCAAATGAAATAGCTCGTTTGCATCTAACGTTTCGTGAATTAGGTATCAAGGAAGGCGATAAGATTGCTCTTTGTGGTCGCAACTGTGCTAATTGGGGATTAGTATTCTTAGCTGTAGAGACATATAAGGCTGTGGCTGTCAGCATCTTGCCTGATTTTACTGCCGAAGGGGTGCATGCTTTGGTTAATCACTCTGAGGCTAAACTATTGTACGTTGGTCCTAACGTATTGCGTAAGGTGGATGCCAAGGAGATGCCTGGACTAACAGCTATGGTGTATATGGATGATTTGTCACTCAAGTATGCTGCTGACGAGCAGGTGGAGGAGAAATACGCTGCGATCAACGACTTGTTTGAGCAAGAGTGGCCTAATGGCTTGTCTGCACAAGATGTGACATATCCTACTGATAATCATGATGATTTAGCTTTGATCAACTACACTTCTGGTTCTACAGGTAATCCTAAGGGTGTGATGTTAACCCACTTGAATCTGAGTGGAAATATTGATTTCGCATGCAAGAAGATTCCTCACCAACCTGGTGACAAAGTGATGTCGATGTTGCCTATAGCGCATATGTTTGGATTGATGTTTGAGTTCCTATATCAAGTTTGCGACGGAGCTGAAGTTTATTTCTTGACCAAAGCGCCTACGCCTACCACTTTGATGAAGGCTTTTGCACAGGTGCATCCATTCATGATTCTCACCGTACCTCTTGTGATAGAAAAGATCATCAAGGGCAAAGTATTGCCGCTCATCAATAAGCCTCTCATCAAACTACTTTGGAAGACTCCTGGCATCAAGAAGCTCTTGCATAAGAAGGTGAGCAACACGCTCTTGCAAGCTTTTGGTGGCAACCTTCGTTTCTTGATTATTGGTGGTGCTGCGCTGAACGAGGAGGTTGAGAAATGTATGAAGGATATGCATTTCATGTATTGCGTGGGATATGGTATGACCGAGTGTGCGCCTCTCATCAGCTATGAGGATTGGCAAAAATACGCGTATCGCTCTTGCGGTAAGGTGATCCCAGGCATGCAGTTGCGTATTGACTCTGAGGACCCTACAAAGAAAGAGGGTGAGGTGCAAGTCTATGGCGTAAACGTCATGAAGGGCTATTACAAGAACGAAGAGGCTACCCGTGAGAGTTTTACAGAAGATGGATGGATGCGTACGGGTGACTTGGGTATCTTGGACAAGGATGGCAACCTATTCTTGCGTGGAAGAAGCAAAAACATGCTCCTCGGACCTAGCGGACAAAACATCTATCCAGAGGAGATTGAGGACAAACTCAATAGCCTGCCTTTGGTGCTAGAGTCTGTAGTGGTAAGCCGCAATGGAAAGCTCGTTGCATTGGTATTCCCTGACAACTCCGAAGCTGGCAAGAAGATCCTCAACGGACGCAATATCTTCCATGTGATGGACGAGAATCGTGTTGCGCTCAACAAGATGTTGCCACAGTATAGCCAAATCACATCTATCGAGGTGGTAGAGAAGGAGTTTGAAAAAACGCCTAAGAGAAGCATCAAGCGATTCTTGTATAGCTAATTGCTGGAATATAGACTAAAAAAATGTGCATACGTTGTGTATGTGCATTTTTTTTTGTAATTTTGCAGCATGAAATCGCTTAATTCGCAAATCTTTCGTTTGGCTGTGCCTAGTATTTTGGCCAATATCACGATTCCTTTGGTGGGACTGGTAGATACGGCCATTGTTGGTCATATTGCTAATGCTACATATATTGGTGGCATTGCTATTGGCACGATGCTCTTTGACTTGCTCTACTGGAACTTTGGTTTCTTGCGTGTGGGTACAAGTGGGATGACTGCTCAGGCTTTCGGTCGTGGTGATCTGAAGGCTTGTGCCAGCTTGCTAACGCAGAGCACAGCCATTGCGCTATTGGGTGCGTTGTTGATATGGGCCATACAATGGCTCTTTGTCCATGTGGCGTTGAGCCTAGTACCATGTTCGGAGGAGGTGGCTGCTTTCTCGCGTGAATACTTTTTTGTTCGTATTTGGGCAGCCCCTGCCACATTGTCGCTGATGGCGTTCAAGGGGTGGTTTATCGGCATGCAGGATACGATTACGCCTATGATTGCGGATATTGTTGTCAATGTGGTGAATATGGTAGTTAGTTTCTGGTTGGCAGTATATACGCCGCTAGGTGCGATAGGTGTGGCCTATGGTACGCTAATCGCTCAACTTACTGGATTCGTAGTGGTTATCATCATTTTCCTGGTCAAATATAGGCATATATTCCAGGAGATCATCTCCCTACTACGAACGCAACTGACAAGCATCCTTAGTTGGTCATCTATGCGGCAATTCATGTCGCTCAATGGCAATCTCTTCATTCGCTCGTTGTGCTTTATGGTGGTATATGTGGGTTTCACGTCTCTGGCATCTCAGTATGGAGATGTCGCATTGGCGGTCAGTACGATCATGATGAAGCTCTTTATGTTCTTCTCCTATTTCGTCGATGGTTTTGCGTATGCGGGTGAAGCCTTGGTGGGTAAAGAGATCGGATTGAATAGCCGTCAAGGTAGGTCATCAATAGATAGGGTAGTGCGTTACCTGTTTGCATGGTCGCTAGTGGTAGGACTGCTTTTCACCCTTTTCTTTACTGTGGGGCACAGTCTATGTTTTTCGGCTATGACCAATGATGCGTTGGTTTTATCTAGTTTGACCGATTACACGGGCTGGTTGATTGCCATGCCTATAGTATCTACTTTGGCTTTTATGTGGGATGGCGTCTATGCGGGTGCTACAGCTGGCAAGCAGATTCGCAATGCGATGATCTATGCGGCCATAGGTTTTGTGGTCTGTTATTTGGCTACCCATGCTACCTTAGGCTTACAGGGATTGTTCATCGCCTATTTTGCTCACTTGGTAGCACGGGTGGTGTATCTTACTTTCGCTTGGCGCCGAATGGCGTTCTAGATTGGTTTCGCCTGTAGATCGGTGGATTCGCGGAGCGAATGTTCAGGAGTTCAGGAGTTCAGGAGTTCTTATCTCCCCATACGGCTCGAACGATTATTACTTATCTCGCCTTTGGCTCGAACGATTATTCGCAAAGCGAATTTTCAGAAGTTCAGAAGTTTGCTACGACAAAAAAAGATTGCCAACGTTGGCAATCTTTTTTTCTTACAATCGTGCTTTGATTGCAGCGGATTCGGCCTCGTATCCTGGTTTGTCCAGCAGGGCAAACATATTCTTTTTGTAGGCTTCCACGCCTGGTTGATCAAATGGGTTCACGCCCAAGATGTATCCTGAGATACCGCATGCTCGCTCAAAGAAGTAGAGCAGCTCACCCAAATAGTATTCGTTCAACTTTGGCAACATGATTTTCATGTTTGGTACACCGCCATCGATATGGGCAATCATGGTTCCTAGTTCGGCCATCTTGTTTACTTCGTCTACGCGTTTGCCTGCTAGGAAGTTCAGGCCGTCTAGGTTGGCATCATCGTGTGGGAAGGCCACGGTGTAGTTGGGCTCTTCTACGCTGATCACGGTCTCAAACAAGTGGCGCTCGCCATCTTGGATATATTGTCCCATGCTGTGTAGGTCGGTAGTGAAGTCTACGCTAGCAGGGAAGATACCTTTGCCTTCTTTGCCTTCTGACTCGCCATATAGCTGTTTCCACCACTCGCTCACGTTGTGCAGTTTTGGGTGGTAGTTGACTAGTATTTCTATTTTCTTTCCTTGCTCTGCGTATAGGCTATTACGTGCAGCTGCGTATTGAGCTGCAGGGTTCTCCTCGAATGGGGTGTTGATTCCGCACACTTGCATCATGCGTTCTGCGCCGTCAATCAGGGCGTAGATGTCCAATCCAGCGCATGCGATAGGCAATAGTCCTACGGGAGAGAGTACGGAGAATCGTCCGCCTATATTGTCTTCGATGACGAAGGTCTTGTATCCCTCTTGGTTAGCTAGGGTACGTAGTGCACCTTTCTTGGCATCTGTGATGCAGACGATCAGTTGCTTAGCAGCCTCTTTACCTTGTTGCTCCTCGAGCTGAGTCTTCAAGAGTCGGAAAGCCAGAGCAGGCTCGGTAGTAGTACCTGACTTAGATATCGAGATGATACCAAACTTCTTGTTCTTCAACAATGCTTGCAACTCATAGAGGTAGTCTTCACCGATGTTTTGTCCTGCATATACAATGGCAGGTTTGTTGCCCTCTAACCATGCGAAGCTACTAGAAAGCGCATCTATTACGGCTTTCGCGCCCAAATACGAACCACCAATACCAATACATACGATCACCTCGCACTCGCGGCGGAGGAGGTCTGCTGTAGCTTGGATATCAGCTAGTTGTGGACGGATATCGGCTGGTAGGTTCATCCAACCTAGGAAGTCGTAGCCTTTACCAGTACCATTTACGAGTTGGTCTTGCGCTTGAGCAACTTGCTCTTTGTACGCTGCTACAGCCTCTGCAGATACGGCTTTAGCATATGAAAATTGTATATCGTTCATTGTGATGTTGAGTAATTGTTTTCGTTGTTGATTATTGGAACTTTTGTGTAAGTTCTTTGATTGTATTCTTAGGTGATTTGCGTTTGTAGAGTATTTGGTACATTGCTTCTACGATAGGCAGGTCAATTTTCATCTCTTTGTTTGCAATGTGAATAGCCTTGGTGCCGTAGTATCCTTCTGCTACCATCTCCATTTCTGTTTGTGCGGCTTTCACAGAATATCCCATACCAATCATTTGACCAAATTGGCGGTTCCTTGAGAATTGAGAGTATGCTGTTACCAATACATCTCCCAAGTATCCACTATTGGTTATATCTCGTGGAATATCTGAGTGTGCAGTAGCAAATCGCTTGATTTCGTGCATAGCGTTGGTCAAGAGCACAGCTTGAAAGTTATCACCATATCTAAGGCTAATACACATACCTGCTGCAATGGCGTAGATGTTTTTCATCACGCTGGAGTATTCCAGTCCGATCACGTCGTTGCTAGGTGTGACGTGTACGTAGCGATTGGTCAGCATCTCGCTCCATTTCTCGGCATGTTCCATATGGGTGCATCCTATGGTCAGATAGCTCAGGCGCTCCAGCGCAATCTCTTCTGCGTGACACGGACCGGCTATGACGCCGATGTTCGCTTGTGGAATCTGGAAGTGTTGGTGTAGATAGTCGGTCACCAGCACGTTCTCATCCGGAATCATACCTTTGACGGCGGAGATCACATGTTTTTCGGACAGGTCTACGGTAATCTCATTCAAGCACGACTTGATATAGGGCGATGGGATAGCTAGTATCAGCGTATCGGACGCCCTTAGCACATCGTTGATATCGCAAGAGAAGTGAATCTTAGTGGTGTCGAAGTATGCCCATTCCAAGTGGTTAGGATTGCGGCGATTTTCTATAAACTCGTCGATTGTCTCCTGCTTGCGGATGTACCAATTGATTTCTTCGGCGTTGGACAAGGCTATCTTTGCCAATGCGGTAGCCCAACTGCCCGAACCTAAAATTCCTATCATAAATTCGTTGTTTTACTTCTCTGGTTTCATTGTAGGGAAGAGTAGTACCTCTTGAATGGATGGTTGACCAGTCATTAGGATAGCCAAGCGGTCAATACCAATACCAATTCCAGATGTAGGAGGCATACCATACTCCAATGCTCGCATGAAGTCATGGTCAATCACCATAGCCTCATCATCGCCCTTATCTGCAAGTTTCATTTGTTCCATGAAACGATTGTATTGGTCAATAGGGTCATTGAGCTCGCTATATGCATTTGCTAGCTCTTTTCCGTTGACCATAAGTTCGAATCGCTCTGTGAGTCCAGCTTTGCTTCGGTGCATCTTGGTCAGAGGTGACATCTCTACTGGGTAGTCGGTGATGAAAGTAGGTTGGATAAAGCTTCCTTCGCAGGTCTCGCCAAAGATTTCATCGATGAGTTTTCCTTTTCCCATCTTCTCGGTGTCTTCCACACCATATTTCTTGGCTACTTCTCGGATCTCCTCTTCGCTCATTTGACTCAAGTCATAGCCTGTCTTCTCTTGGATGGCTTCTAGGATAGGCAGACGGCGGTATGGAGCTTTGAAGTCTACTATCTGATCGCCAATCTTCACTTCTGTGGTGCCATTCACGGCGATGGCGATTTTCTCCAGCAGTTGCTCGGTGAACGACATCATCCAGTTGTAGTCTTTGTATTGTACGTATAGCTCCATGCAGGTGAACTCTGGGTTGTGACTGCGGTCCATACCTTCGTTGCGGAAGTTTCTGCCGATCTCGTATACGCCTTCAAATCCGCCTACGATCAGACGTTTCAGGTAGAGTTCGGTAGCGATACGCATATACATGTCTACGTCTAGTGCGTTGTGGTGTGTGATGAACGGACGAGCAGAAGCGCCACCTGCGATGGTCTGTAGGATTGGTGTCTCCACTTCGGTGTATCCGGCTTGGTCAAACACTTGGCGCATAGTGCGTACGATGGTCGCACGTTTCAGGAACACGTCTTTCACGCCTTCGTTCACCACTAGGTCTACGTAGCGTTGACGATAGCGTTGCTCTGGGTCGTTGAAGCCGTCGTATGCCACACCGTCTTTGTATTTCACGATTGGCAACGGACGCAAGCTCTTTGCCAGTACGGTTAACTTTTGAGCGTGTACGCTGATCTCGCCCATTTGTGTGCGGAACACAAATCCTTCGATACCGATGAAGTCACCTATGTCGAGTAGTTTTTTGAATACTACGTTATACATCTGTTGCTCTGCGGTAGTAGCGGTTTCGCCTTCTGGTACGGGTGCTTGTACGTCGTCACGGGATACGTATACTTGTATGCGACCTTTGGAGTCTTGTAGTTCGATGAAGGAGGCTTTACCCATGATGCGTCGTGACATCAGTCGTCCAGCAATGCGTACGGGTTTGCCTGTGTACCAACCGTTGCTTTCGCCCTCTGGTGCTTCGTCCACGAAGCTGGCTTTGATATCGGTGGAGTAACCTGTTACTTCATATTCGGCTGCAGGATAGGGGTCGATGCCCATATCGCCCATTTTTTGCACAGTTTCTCTGCGTACTAATTCTTGTTCGCTTAGTTCCATATGTTTGTTGTTCTTATATTTACGTAGATGTTTGGTTGCTTGTTTTTGTTGTTTATGCTCGTGCATATGTGCGCATTATGCACAATTTTTTTGCAAAGGTAGTGTTTTTTTATGATATATGCAAGTTTTGATAAGAAAAATTAAATTATTCACTCATTTCTATAGGACCGTTTTTTTTAAAATAGCGGTACTATTTGCATTTCTACGAAAAAAGTTGTACTTTTGCACAAATTATCCACCAAATTTGAAATTTGTTCGACAAAAATAACAAAACTATGAAAAATGTATTTGATACGATTATTATCAATCGCCATCTTTTGATAGATGATGGCAGAGGAATGATGTTGATTGACTCTGGAAGTCCAGCTTCGTTCCATAAAGAACGGGTAATCAATATTGCCAGTGAAACGTATCCTGTAGCTGACGCTTATATGAAAGTTACTACAGATTACCTCTCTAAAAAAGTAGGTTGTCCAATTGTTGGATTGATAGGTATGGATATTATGATTAACTATACCGTTTGGATTAACACGCAGAACTTTGGTTCTTTTATCTCTTTTGAAAAAGAAGGAATTTCTTCTTTTCATGATGTGAATGCTTTTAATATGATGGGTGCACCAGGATTGTATTTGACTGTTAATGGAAAAAGGGCTAAAATGCTCTTTGATACAGGTGCACATGTTTCATACATACGTGATAATTTTCATACTGATAAACCTTCTATACGAACAACGAAAGATTTCTCACCATTATTTCAACGAGACCACCTTGTTAACGTGTACGGATTATCAACCACTCTTGCCGATAAAACGTTGGATTTAGAATATGGAAGAATGCCGTCAGAGTTATCTCTACTGGTGAACCAATTGAACGTGGATGGATTCATTGGATTTGATCTGATTGATAAATTCAGAATTGTCATTGATAAAGGCATCATCAAACTTCCGCCACAAGGAATATAAAGCAATAACTCTATATTTTATGACAAAAAAATCAGCTAATATACTTATTAACCTTTTAAAATAGAAACAATTATGAAGAAGTTATTACTAGCATTGGCACTTGTGGTAGGTGCGGTTGGTGCATGGGCAGATGTTCCAGCAGAAGAGGAAACAATTTTTGTGGTGGTAGAGACGATGCCAGTTTTTCCTGGCGGGCAACAGGAAATGCTCAAGTTTTTGAATGAGCAAACCAATGCTTCTCCAGTAGTAACAGAACACCAAATCCAAGGTCGTGCGATATGTCAGTTTGTAGTGGAGAAAGACGGTAGTATCTCTAATGTACAGGTAATGCGTTCGTCGGGTGAGCAATTGCTAGACAAAGAGGCTGTCCGCATACTTAGTATTATGCCTAAGTGGACGCCAGGTATGCAAAGGGGAGAACCTGTCCGCATAAGATATACAGTACCAGTGTACTTTCGCCTGCCTGAATGATAGGTCGTGTTGGGTAGTGTGATCGTCGGCGCGAAGTGCCTATAGATGGTAGATCGGACTTACGTCCTGTAGATCGGCGCAAAGCGCCTGTAGACTTGTGTAGATTTCTACTAGGTGGATTAATTGAAGTATTTAGGATTGACAATATCTACCCATGGTAGATGAAATGGATTAATGGATTATCAATAAGTCCAAACTTGTTTGAGCGATAGTGATAATACGTTAATACATAGATAAACGCAGTTGATCGCAATAATCCAAAATACGAAAATAATCAATATTTCTAAACATTTTTGCAGCCTTCACAGAAGGGTATTCTTGTTTCAAAGATATAATTTAGATTTACTTAGATGTCTTATCTCGGCAGAGCATCGAACGATTACGTCTGCGAGCCTGCGAGCAAGGAGCTTAACCGCCTAACCGCCTAACTTTTTGTCTACTTTTAAGATCTGGTACACAATTTCCCCTATTTTGACCAAAAACATTTTGCGAATTTACGCATTTTGGGCAAAAAAGATTTACGGATTTCTGCATTTTTATAAAAAATAAATTTACGGATTTCTGCGCTTTTTGGCAAAAGAAATTTACGGATTTCTGCATTTTTTGATATAATTATTTGCATATATCACAGAAATTCACTACCTTTGCGGCGCAAAACAGAACATCGTAATCGATTATGGTATTTAAAAGAAAATTATATGCCCAAATGCTGGATTGGAAACAGCAATGGGGAGGACAATACGCCCTACTAATCAAAGGTGCAAGACGTGTCGGAAAATCTACGCTTGTTGAGCAGTTTGCTAAAAATGAGTACAAGTCGCATATATTAATAGATTTCTCCAACGCCCGCAAAGAGCTTATATCGCTTTTTGATGATATAAGTGATTTGGATTTTTTCTTTATGCGCTTGCAGCAACAAACGGGTATCAAACTCCACGAAAGACAATCTGCTATCGTATTTGACGAAGTACAAGAATGTCCTCGTGCCAGACAAGCAATCAAGCATCTTGTGAAAGATGGGCGATATGATTATATTGAAACGGGCTCGCTTATCTCTATCCGAAAGAATGTACAAGGTATTGTGATCCCAAGCGAAGAAATGCAACTAACATTGCAGCCACTTGATTTCGAAGAATTCCTTTGGGCTATAGGTAATGAGGTTGGGTTGGATATACTTCGCACATTCTACGAAAAACATATTCCGCTTGGCGAAAGTCATCGTAGTACTATGCGCGACCTCCGCCTATACATGCTGGTTGGAGGTATGCCACAGGCAGTAAATGCGTATCTCAAGTATAATAACTTGCAGATGGTAGACAAAGTGAAGCGCGAGATAATCGAGTTGTATGATAGTGATTTTATTAAACTAGACCCATCAGGCAGGTCATCTATGCTCTTCAAAAATATCCCTGCTCAACTCAATAGCAACGCCTCGCGATATATGATAGCTTCTGCTATTGATGAGCGTAGAACTGATGCGATAGACCTTATCGTATCGGAGATGCGTGAAAGTATGGTAATCAACTTGGCACATCATTGTACTGACCCTAATGTGGGATTAGGTATGCACAAGAGTCTAGATGCCTACAAAATGTACATAGCAGATACGGGCTTGTTTGTGACTTTAGCGTTTTGGGACAAGGCCTTTACTGAAAACATCATCTATAATCAACTATTGTCCGATAAGTTGAGTGCTAATCTTGGTTATGTATATGAAAACCTCGTAGCTCAAATGTTGCGTGCAAGCGGAAATGAGTTGTACTATTACACTTTTCCTACAGAGAAAGGCAATACTAACTACGAAATTGATTTCTTGCTATCACGCGGAAATAAGATTGTTCCAATTGAAGTAAAATCATCAGGATATAAAACACATAAGTCTTTGGATGCTTTCTGCGAGAAACATTCCTCTCGTATTGGTGACCGCATCTTGCTCTATACCAAGGACTACCAAAAGGATGGAGCAACCATCTGCTTGCCGGTCTATTTTACGAGTCTGTTGTAAACTATAGTATCATTGCATATAGCATAACCAATCGCCTCTCAATCGGGGGCGATTTCTTTTCCCTACCTACACTCTCCACCCTAATTTTCTTTTTCTTCTGCTCACCAATGCAGCGCGCTGCATTCTTTTGAGAAGAAGAAAAAATTGTCCTTGATTTTTAATTATTTTTGTAGCGAAGCATGTGTTCTCCCGCTCGCTTTACTCCTGTCATAGGAGTTATGCCAGGCGCTCACTATCGAAGATTATCAATCTTCTTCATGTTTCAAAAAAATCCTAGAATTGACAATAATTGACATCTCCTTGACATAAATTGTCTTTAAAAATTACTCCCTGCCTCTAACCTCTAAACTATAGGCGGAACGCCGTCCACTAAACCAGCCCCATCAACACATTTTTTCTTGTGGTAGTGTGATAAGGTGGGCGAAAGAAGGTCTGAATTCTTAAATTTAGATCTTTTTTTTGGATATGTCAGAAAAATGTTGTATCTTTGCGGGGTGAATAGGTTTTGTAGTCTTTGCACGAAAAATGGAGTAATTCAATAAAAAACAAAAAAAATTAAACTTTTTTCGAGATACTGACAAGTTTTGATAGTTTGATGTAGTAATTTTGCCGCCGATTTCAAAAAAAATAATCGCTAATATGACTAATAAACAAGAAATATTGCGAACTCTTAACTTTGCAGAAGCAAATATTGAAGATAAAGATGCGATTCGTCTATTCCGTGACTATGCGGAGAGATGTTTCTTGGTCGGTTATATTCGTTCTAATAGGCGCAAATGGATCAAGGAACACCAATTATATCCTATTCGTCCTGAATCTGCAAATCGTAAGGGGGGAATAGATATAAATAATCCTCAATCTTACGCTGTGGATTATGTCGTTCTTTATGATAATAGCAAAAGCAATCGATATAAGATATATAAGGCACAGAGCAGCAAGGTCTATTCTGCCGAAGAGATGGAAGTTCTTGGCTATGAGAAACCAAGAAGCGAGTATTTGGTATTTTCTTTAGGCGATGAGGTTAAATTCGAATCTATTGACCTAAGTTTGATCTTGAAAAGGGAAAATTCTCAAGAACTCTTTAGACCAATTTATCTTTCTGGATATGATATTTTTAGCTGCTATAGAAAAGATAGTCGCAAGAAAATCGGTCTGGTGGATGCAGATCTTTTGTGCAATGGCACTCGCCACCCTAATCTAGCATTGTTGAAAATTGCTGGATACCTCTATGACAATAATGTTTCATTTGAACTTATTATTGATTCCAATGCTGACATTAGTCAATATGAGCATATCTACATGTCTCGTGTTTTTACATTTACAGAGGTACCAGCCTTTTATACTAATGCATCTCCAACAGAAATGAAAAAAATTCATATTGGAGGAACTGGAAATTATGCAAACGAAAAGTCTGTTTCTATGTTTCGCCAATTGCGAGAAGAGGACATGAATAGACTCAGTCACGATGCATTTTTGAACACCCTTACTTGCAAGCATACTGGCAAACAGGGAATCAATATGGCAGTTCAAATGCCATACTATGACCTGTACAAAGAATATATTGACAGACAAGTTGAAGCGGGATTTAAACGTGATAAATACAAAGATTACGAAAAATAT
>JAZKYJ010000029.1:0-31885 GCA_045612045.1 Paludibacteraceae bacterium
GACGATGCTCCTCATCGTTGGGAAGCATGCGATTATTCGCTTAAGGGCGACACCCTATGGATTGATAAATTTTGGATGGGAACTATGTGGGTAAATATATATCCACCTATTCTGTATGATATTGCATTGGTGAGAGTAAAATCCACAGATTTAGACCCCCTTCCATTGCCAAACACCAATAGCACAAAAACTCTCCGCAACGGTCAGGTATATATCCTCAAGGACGACAAGACCTACAACATCATGGGTGCACAGATCCAGTAATTGCAGACCTATATTGCAACTCGCAATCTTCAACCAAAAGAGCGACACAACTCGTGCCGCTCTTTTTCTGTCCCTAAACACTAAACACTACACCCTACCCCAGAAAAAATCGCTCTTCGGGGCGATTTTTTTGCATATGTCAAATATTTTTGTTGTACTTCGGACACTGCCTTGGCGAATCATACTGCCCATATTTTCTACGCATGATTCACCAATTCCCCCGTAGCTACGTTCGCAAAATGCAGACCATACTTCAGTTCGCTCGCAATCATTTGCAAAAACGGTTTACACCTTATCATCCGCTATTCATCATCTCACTCTCAAGCGAGCTTGAGTGAGTGACAAATAGCGAATGAGATAGATAGATCTATCTTTTTTTGCAATTAATTGCTCGCTCCACTTGCGTATGTGCATTTTTTGTCGTACCTTTGCAGCGAAAATAAACTAAACCATTAACCAAATATAAACCATTAACCTAAATAGACACAGATATGATGCACGAACATGCAATGAACGAGATTCATAGATATATTCATAACGCCCAACAGGTGGCGCTGTTGACGCACCCCTCTCCCGACGGGGATGCCATGGGTAGCAGTTTGGCTATGTACCACTATGTACGCTCCCTAGGCAAGCAGGCCCAAGTGATTGTTCCGAATGCCTTTCCAGAGTTTTTGGCGTGGCTTCCAGGAGCCAAAGACATAATGCTCTATGACAGCCAAGGAGGCGAAGCCAACCAGTACCTAGAAGAGGCGGACCTGGTCATATGTACAGACTTTAACAACCCTAGTCGCATAGGTGCATTGGGCGACAAGATGTTGACATTGGAGTGCCCGAAACTGATGATTGATCACCACTTGCATCCCTCGGACTTCGCACAAGTGATGATCTCTGTGCCAGAGGCCTCATCGACCTGCGAGTTGGTATACGAAGTATTGGTTGCAGGAGATTGCGAAATAAACACAGATATTGCCACCTGTATCTACACCGGTCTGATGACCGACACTGGCAACTTCTCGTACAATTCGAATCGTCCGCAGATCTACAGCATCGTCTCCGCCTTGGTAGCCGCTGGTGCGAACAAAGATGAGATATACGACGCCGTATTCAATCAGTATAGCGTAGACCGCATCAAGTTGGTAGGGTATTGCTTGCTGAAGAAAATGCGCGTTTTCCCAGAGTATCACGCATCCCTTATCTACTTGAGCAAGAAAGAGTTGTACAAGTTCAACTTCCAATCGGGCGACGCCGAAGGAATCGTCAACATGCCGCTTCAGAGCAAGGATATCTACTACTCGGTGTTTATGCGTGAAGATAAAGCCACGGCAGAAGAGATGGCCAAAAACGGAGGCATAAAGACGAAAATCAAGGTTTCCCTTCGCAGTCAAGGCGACAGGCCCGTGAATATCTTTGCCCATGATATTTTCAGCGGAGGCGGTCACGCAAACGCTTCGGGAGGTGAGCTTTATGGTTCATTAGAAGAAGCCGTACAGAAATTCTTAGATAATTACACAAAATATTTCATAAAATGAACAAACCCTTTGTATTTTTCTTATCGCTTATGGCACTAACAGCATGCACAAAGCAACAGACTACCGGAATTCATCTAGAGAACTTAGATACTACCGTTGTAGCTCAAAATGATTTTTATCAATACGCCTGCGGTGGATGGATGAAGAACAATCCTCTGCCAGACGAGTATAGCCGTTTTGGTTCGTTTGACAAACTCGGACTAAGCAACCTAGAGCAAGTTAATGGTCTGATTGCCGAAATAGCTAGCAAACAACACCCAATGGGCAGTATTCCACAAAAAATTGGCGACGTATATAACTTGAGTATGGACATCGAGCGTCGCAACAAGGAAGGTATTGCCCCAGTACTGCCTGTACTAGCCGAACTAGACGCTGTGACAGCCAAAGACCAATGGTCTGCTGTTTTGGGCAAAGCCATGGACTACGGACTATGGGCTATGTATGTGGATGCAGACGCTATGAACTCTAGCATGAATATCCTGAACGAGTATCAAGCAGGTTTTGCGCTGAGCGAGAAGAGCTACTATTTCGATCAAGATGAGCATACCGCGCATATCCGTGCCGAGTATGTAAAACACGTAGAGAAGATGTTTACTCTATTTGGCATTGAGAACGCCGCAGAGAAAGCAGAGACCGTACTCCGCTTAGAGACTCGTCTGGCAGGTGCCGCGCTGAGCAATGTGGAGCTGAGAGATCCAGTAGCTAACTACAACAAGATGTCGATTGATGAGTTGCAGGTGCTGGTACCAGAAGTAGACTGGGCAGTTTACTTCGGTGAGTTGTTTAGAAGTTCAGGGGTTGAGGTGGATAGCCTGAGCGTAGGTCAGGTACGTCACTTGCAAGAGGCCGGCAAGATGCTAGCAGAAGAATCGCTAGAGGATATGAAGACCTTGTTCCAGTGGCAAATCATCGACGGAAGCGGCGACTTTTTGACCGAGGAGATCTTTATGCAAAACTTCGAGTTCTATGGTCGCACTTTGAGCGGTCGTCAAGAGCCTACTCCACAATGGAAACGTGCGGTGGCTATGGTGAATGGTACTTTGGGCGAAGCCGTAGGTCAGATGTATGTAGAGAAATACTTCCCAGAGGAGAACAAAGTGCGTATGCTGGAGTTGGTGGGCAACCTACAGACAGCTCTAGGCGAGCGCATCCAAGCGTTGGATTGGATGTCCGACGAGACCAAAGCGAAAGCTATGGAGAAACTCAGCACTTTCACAGTAAAGATCGGTTACCCAGACAAATGGCGCGACTACAGTGCGCTGGATATCGACCCTAGCCTGACGTATTATGCGAACATCCAACGTGCAGCTAAGTTTGAGCAAGACTACTCGCTGTCATTCCTAGGCAAGCCTGTGGACAAAGCGAAATGGTATATGACCCCACAAACCGTCAACGCCTACTACAACCCTGCGACCAACGAGATCTGCTTCCCAGCGGGTATTCTGCAATACCCCTTCTTTGACATGAACGCAGACGACGCCTTCAACTACGGTGCGATTGGCGTGGTGATCGGTCACGAGATGACTCACGGTTTTGATGATCAAGGTAGTCAGTTTGACAAGGATGGCAACCTGATCAACTGGTGGACCGAGGAAGATCGTGCACGTTTTGAGGAGCGCACCAAAGTGATGGAGGAGTACTTCAACGGTATAGAGGTGGCTCCAGGCACTTTCGCCAATGGCGCGTTTACCTTGGGCGAGAACATCGCTGACCACGGCGGTTTGCAAGTGGCTTATCAGGCCTTCCAAAACGCTCAGAAAGCGAAAGGCGAGAAGGCAGTAGGCGAGAAAGATGGTTTTACACCAGAGCAACGCTTCTTCCTAGCATATTCAAACGTATGGGCAGGCAACATCCGCGACGAGGAGATTCTCCAACGCACCAAGAACGACCCTCACTCACTCGGCAAATGGCGTGTGAATGGCGCTCTTCCACATATCAACGCATGGTATGAGGCTTTTGGGGTAACCGAAGAATCACCTATGTATATCGCGCCAGAGAAACGGGTAAGTATTTGGTAAAACAATGCGCTATGCGCATGAAAAATCACTTGTTATACAACGTGAATAGTTATGTGCTTTGCACATGAAGAGTTACTTCGTGAAAATTCAGCGAAGCTAAGCATTCATCAAAGATGACTCTTCATCGAAGATGGGTTTCAGCGAAGCCAATTTTCATGCGCATAGCGCATAATCATTCATTCTATAAGAATCAAATTATGGTAAAACACATTGTATTCTTTCGTCTTTTAGACGAGGCAGAGGGCAAGACAAAATTGGAGAATGCCCAAATCATTCGCGATGGACTACTCGCATTAAAAGATAAGATTGATGTTCTCGTGGACGAGACTGTAGGTATCAATATCCCTAACGCCAAGAACACCGACCACGATATCTGTCTGACATGCACCTTCCGCACTTGGGAGGACCTAGATACCTATGCTACTCACCCAGAGCATGTCAAAGTAGCACAGTATATCGGCAAGTGCAAGGACGCAAGAAGCGCCGTGGATTACGAGGAGTAGAGAGGTTCAGAGGCAGCGAAGCTGCGGTTCAGAGGTTCAGAAGTTCAGATGCAGCGGAGCTGCGGTTCAGAAGTTCAGGAGCGCTTCGCGCTGGTTCAGAAGTTCAGAAGTTCAGAAGTTCAGAAGTAACTACTGAACACCTAAACTCCTAAACTCCTGAACATTCGCTTGCGAATAATCGTTTGACCGAAGGGAGATAAGAACTCCTAAACAAACAAAAATGGACACCCCGCTATGGAGTGTCCATTTTTTTACCATTCACCACCCGTACAATCGACAGGCGTGAAATATAGTTTCGTAGAATCGCCCATCCATGTAAAGCGATAAATATCATACTGATTGGTGTCCAACGGATAAGTCAATGGTGCATCCAAGGAGGACATACCCGTATAATAAGTGCGTCCTACTTCATATTTAGTATTTGAAGTGCCATCACCTACACCATTATTCTCGTGGGTATACACACCATACAAGATACGATCATAGTCGCCATTATACACTTCTTCAAAACGAGCAAGGAAATACTTTCCTGGGTTCTCCCATCCCTGCTTACGCAATGTGAGACTATCGATGGTCTCACCTACCCAAGGGGTATAAGAATTGATTTCGCCTAGGATGGGAACGCTCCCATCCCACGTAATATCCTTAGGATATACATAGTCCCATTGTCCCTCTACACGATACTCAAACCATATCGGTGTAGTGCTTATAGAATCAGTATTCAATTCCTGGATAAACAACTTACCAGCAGGCTTGTTGGTTGTAGCATCTACTACAAAAGCATATACCCAATAGTTGGTCATTGGGCGCAGCATGGTAAAATACTGATTCGTTTTACCATATTGCAACGCATAAGAGGCAAAATCGGTCACAAAAGGTGTCATCACCTGTAGCTGCTGGTTGCGCCAATACAGATAGTTCACATAGGCGCTATCCAAGGCCAACATCATAAACTGCTTTGCCACTTTTTGTATATCATCGATATCCTCACGAACAGGGTGAATACCAGAAAGATAAAAAGCATTCTTGGTGGGTGAAAACTCCACATTAGCATAGCCTGCCGAGATGCGCTTGATTTCGATAGCTATCTCCACATTGTTAGTATGTGCCACCACCTCGTCTGGCTTGCAAGAAGCCATACATGCCAGTACCAATACCATGATACCCACTACATATTTCATAGCATTAGAATTCATAATTACCCTCCTCTTCTTTTTCTTCGTTTTGCAATAATGTTTGTACAGCAAGGATAAAGCGCACACAGGTTGTTGTATGGCTGCCAAAATGGCCAAAACTATACTGAATATTAGCACCTTTCCACTTGTTCTTAGCACGGATTGCATTATCATAAGGCACCACATCATCGTCGATTGAGTGCATCATAAACACCGGTGCTTTAGGTGTCCAAGAGTAAGTCAAAATCGAGTTATTGGTCATCGCCTTGTAGAGTTCTGAAACCTCATCGCTGGTGCGATCCATACCTTTTTCGGTCAGCAATTCGCTCGTGACATTGGTTCCCAAGAACTCATTGATCTGTCCTGTGGTATATCGCTTGGTATTTACCCACTCATACAAGTTCTCGTAGATATATGGCGCCATCAACTCTCTCATATCTAGGTCCAACTTATTACCCACCACCATACCTTGCATCATGATAGGCACAGCGCATGGATAACTAGCGTGATTGGTCTCTACAAATCGGTCGTAAGTAGCTTTCACATCGTATGGACCACCACCGGCAAACACGCGGCGAATCTTTATTGACTCATTGTGGTGCTCTATATGATGCTGTACTGCCATCGTTACAGCACCTCCTTGCGAATAACCCATCAGGTATATATCATCGTGCTCTGGAGCACATCCTGCTGCCTGCATAAATGGCACCACCGCCTTGTACATATCTATCACATTGCGTGCCGTAATATCCATTACAAGATAAGGATGTATCTCTCCTGCGGTTATACCATAACCTAAATAGTCAGGGATAATCAACGCATAACCCAGTTTCACCAACAGCCCCTCTAGCGAGAAGGTGTTACTAGGCGCCTCCGCATTACTAGCAATCGTATAGTGCGAAACCAGTATGTAGCGCTTTATTGGCCCTTTAGCGGGTAGAATAACCTTACCCGACAGCGTAATAGGATTACCATCCAAATCCACCGATTCATACACACCACTCAACTCAATCGCGGTACTCATCGTGTTAAAATCCAAGAGTGCGTGAGCCAGTTGCGTAAAATTGACAGAAGTAGCACGAGCCTGTGGATTAATACCTTCAGGCAGTTCCTCTGTCTCGGTCAAACCCCACATAGCTTGCATTTGAGTATCTTTCACCAACTCCCGCATATCTGTTGTCTGCTGTTTTACCACACGAAACATACCAGGTTGAGCCAATTTTTCATCCGTAAAATTTACATAATGCCATTCGCCCAGACTACAACTAGCCAGACCCAGCATCACAACCAATATTCCTAAATATATCTTTTTCATCATACTTCTAAACTTCTGAACCTCTGAACTCCTAAACTCCTACAACCTTACACCTACTGAAACAGTACCTAATCTAGATCCTAACATATACATCTCGTTCATACCCATCATCGACACCATAGCACCCAACTCTAGCGAACCATACCATCTGCCTTTTCCTACACGCAAACCAAGTAGAGTAACATTCACCAGTGGTGCAAGTGCTGTATCACGGCCCTTATAATCCAATTCCGTACCCGTATTGATATTCAAACCAATACCTATTGACGAATGTAGCGATACATATTCCGAATTAAAATACGAGAATCGCACCTCGGGTAGCAGACCGATATTATGAAACGCACCTTGTCTAGTATCGCTTGCCAAGGTATGATAACTGCTATTTGGCACTTCATCCCATAGCACACCGCTATAGTCAACTATAAAACCAAAAGCATACCAATAGTTCACATTATATAGATACTCTGCAAACCAGTGCTGTGTATAGCGATAGTTCTTCTTGTAATGAGACTGATAACCATCTGG
Organism: Paludibacteraceae bacterium; assembly: GCA_045612045.1. Classification (GTDB taxonomy): domain Bacteria; phylum Bacteroidota; class Bacteroidia; order Bacteroidales; family Paludibacteraceae; genus Colicola. The sequence continues at coordinate 7,333 of JAZKYJ010000029.1, forward strand.
GAATGTTCCAGGAACACCCTTCTCACACCAAACAATGCTCTCAAAACCTTGATCGCCCATACCAATACGCAATTCGTGTGGCATAGCATCATAGAAATGACGACACACATCACGAACCGAATCCTTATACGCCTTGATTTCAGAGCGTATTGAGTCACGATAGTCATGCATCACATACTGCATCGAATCTATCTTCTGACGAACATCACGCACACGCGTCACTTCTTGTGCATGCAGAGGCACAAACAGAAATAACAATAAGATCCAACTTAATTTTTTCACAATTCTTGTATTTTTATAACTTTATATACAAATTTTATACCACTCTATCACAATCTCCATCCAACGCCAACTGCTAGATTCAATTTTTGACCGCTAGCTTGATCTATCGGGAGGATTAGATTGTGCGCGTTCACCTGCCACGGTTGTAACATTAGATGTGCATAGGCGTTCATCTTGCCACATCCGAGAGACCAAGTCTTTTGTAACTTCATACCCACTAGCATAACCGCAAAATCGCCTTGGTAGCCGGTATAGATACTTTTAGCGGGTGTAACACCCACACGGGTTTGCAATTCCCAATTCTCGCCCAATTCTTGGTTGTAGCCCAATTCAATATAGGAAGAATAGGCCCGTTTCAGTTCGCCAGACTCATTGAGATATCCGTCACGTCCGAAGGTGCGAACACATGCTAAAAGGCAAACGTCGCCGCCAAAAGACTCGAAAGGATAATGATAACTGACTCGCCATTCGCCCGTAGTTCCACCAACGGTACGATTGCGGAAGTCGAAGAAGCGAGACATGGTGCCATCTTCATAACGATCGAAAAAATACATGTGTATGTAATATACACTCAAGCCCCAACGACTATATCCAATAGAGAAGTCTACTTCGGGCTGAAAAGTGGAGAAGGTCCAATCTGTGACACCAACATTCCACCACATATTTAGAAATAATCCTTTATAATCAACAGTGGCATCCATTTGCAAACTAGGACCACCACAGTTTAATCCACGCCATATATATCCACTACTCATCAAGGCAGAAGTGGAGAAGGAAAAACCGCTAGTTTTTTCCGGCTCCTTCACCTGCTGCTGAGCACACATCAAACCCGAGAGAAGAAAGATAGTAAATATCAAAAATAATTTTTTCATTCTTGTTTGGCCCTTTACTATTGTTTCGCTTTAGGAACTACAAAGCCTACGACAATGCATCCTATCAAACCTGCCACCCAAACTACGATTCGAATAGCAAGGGTATGAATGAAGACAGTAGTTGACAATACAACCATCGCCGACATTAAAACGATGATACAAATCCGCTTGCTCATGGTGATACCACCCTTTTGCTGATACTCCTGAATATACTTCCCTAGAAACGAACGAAGTAGCCAGTCTTGCAAACGAGGCGAACTACGATAGAAACACCAAGAGGCTAATAGCACTAGAGGCGTGGTGGGCAAGCCTGGAACAAAAATTCCAACCGAACCCAATAAAACACACAAACAACCTACTGATATATATAATGCGCGCGACAAATCTTAAATTACGAGAGAGGTTCTTATAATGCAACTGTAGACATTGATTCTAAACATACATAAAAACGAGGGCACGTATGCGCCCTCGCATTTATAGAACAGAGTATTACTCAGCCACTTGTGCTGGGCACTCAGCCTTAGCGCAGCAAGAATCTGGCTTTTGGCAGTCAGCTGGGCACTCAGCTTTTTTGCAGCAAGAGTCAGCCTTTTGGCAGCACTCTACAGCAGGTTGTTCACAGCACTTTCCTTCCTTGCAAGCAGCTTGCTTGCAGCAACCGATAGCGCAAAGAGCTATGGCAGCGATCAACAAAATCTTTTTCATAAAGCTTAAAAATTTTAAAAATTGTGTTATACGATTTGATATTTTATCAAAATCGCTGCAAATTTACATTAAATATTGCACATATGCAAAAAAAATTGTACTTTTGCAGACGATTTATTACTTTTTTTACAAATTTATGGCAAAATTGAACAAAAACACCCATTCCCTTGTACAAAAATTGAAAATTGTGCTTATCAATGGATGTATTGCAATCGCGGTGGTAAGCCTGATTATCATTGGTGTATTCTTAGGCATAAAACATCATACGCAACATGGCATGGAGATTGTAGTGCCCAATATCACAGGAATGTACTTCGAAGAAGCCCAAGTACTGCTAGCCTCAGAGGGATTGCGCATAGAAGTGATTGACTCTACCTACTCAACCAAGACACCACTTGGGACTCTGCTGGAGCAGACCCCCAAGGCTGGTTCGAAAGTGAAAGATGGACGAACTATATATGTGATACAAAACGCTCGATTCCGAAGACCAGTTATCATACCAGAATTGCGAGATATCAGTTTGCGTCAGGCTAGAGCCACCATCCTTTCGCTAGGTTTGGAGATTAAGGACACCATATACGAACCTTCCACATACAAGGATATTGTACTAGACATACGCATCGATAACCAACCAATAACAACTGGTGCACAGGTACCAGAAGGCACTCCACTGACCATCGTGGTAGGCAAAGGTGCTGGTGTAGAACAAGTTAGTGTACCATCTGTGGTGGGCAAATCGCTCAACGATGCTAGATCATGGCTCATCAATAGTTCGCTCATAGTAGGAGTAGTGGAATATGATATTCCTCCTACAGAAGAGACTCAGGAGTTGTATATCGTATATTCGCAAACACCACAAAGTGGCACGGTTGTTGTGGAAGGTACTACAGTTAATCTAAAACTATCAACCGACATAGAAAAGACAGTAACTGCAGACAACACCGAAGAGGAAGAAGAATTTTTCTAATTAACTTGACGCCTCGAATATCCATTACACAAACACGCGATGACGGACGAGAAAATAGCACTAACCGAACAAGAAGAGGTGTGGGAGCGTTGGCGTTGCCAAGTAGACAAAGGGCAAACACCTCAACGTATAGATAAGTACCTAGCAGAGCACATGACAGGTACTTCGCGCAATCGCATACAAAACGCAGCTGATGCAGGAAACATCTGGGTCAACGGGAAACCAGTAAGTAGTAACTACAAGATCAAGCCCCTAGACGTTATACAGGTGCTACTAGACCACGAGCCACATGACTATACCATTCATCCAGAGAACATTCCCCTGAATGTCGTATACGAAGATGACGATGTACTGGTAATAAACAAACCAGCAGGAATGGTAGTACACCCTGGCCACGGCAACTATGAACACACCCTGCTAAATGCACTAGCATACTATTTTCGAGACACCCTAGACATTAATGACCCCAATATTGGTCTAGTGCATCGCATAGACAAAGATACTAGCGGACTATTGCTGATAGCAAAGACTCCAGAAGCCAAGACCAACCTAGGTCAACAGTTCTTCGAGCACACCACAGAGCGGACATATAACGCATTGGTATGGGGAACATTCACCGAAGATTCGGGAACAGTGATCGGAGCATTAGCACGCGACAATAGAGATAGAACCATATATCGCATCTGGGATTTGGAAGAGAACCCCAATGCCAAAGAAGCGATTACGCACTGGAGAGTACTGGAGCGATTCCCATACGTAACTCTAGTGGAATGTAGACTAGAGACAGGACGTACACACCAAATACGTGTACACATGAAGAGTATAGGGCACCCCCTATTCGCAGACGAGAAGTATGGAGGAATGGAAGTACTAAAAGGACTACGTACGCAAAAATATAGACAATATATACAAAACTGCTTTGCCCTATGTCCACGACAAGTGTTACACGCAAAAACACTGGGATTCAAGCATCCACGTACTGGAGAAATGATGCATTTCGATAGTGAATGGCAAGAAGATATGTTAAACCTAATCAATAAATGGAGAAACTATGAACCGAATACTTTGGGCGGACGATGAGATTCATCTGCTGAAACCTTACATTATCTATCTACAAGAAAAGGGGTACGAAGTAGTACCTGTGAACAACGGACAAGATGCGATTGATGCATGCCGTGAACAAAACATTGATATCGTTTTCCTAGACGAAAACATGCCTGGCATTTCAGGACTAGAGACTCTGCAGGAGATAAAAGTGATACACCCAGCGCTACCAGTGGTGATGATTACCAAATCGGAGGAAGAGCACATCATGGAGCAGGCGATTGGTCAGCAGATAGCTGATTACTTGATCAAACCCGTCAATCCAAGTCAAATTCTACTATGCCTCAAAAAGCACATACATCAGCGAGAAATAGTAGAAGAGCACACTAATATGACATATCGTCAAGAGTTCTCTGATATCACATATATGATCGATACGGCCAATACCATAGAAGAGTGGATGGCTATTGAACGCACACTCACAAGATGGGAACTAGAACTCGAAAAAGTCGACTCTGCCATGCACGAGATGCTACGCATGCAACGTGAACAAGCAAATGCCAAGTTTGCTAAATTCATCGCTAAAAACTATGAAAACTGGTGGACTAATGGTGCACAACGCCCTACAATGTCACCAGACATCATGAAGCAGTATATATTCCCACTCCTAGACCAAGGCGAAAAAGTCTTCTTTGTTGTCATAGACAATTTCCGATACGACCAATGGAAAACGATACAACCTCTCCTGTCTGAATGGTTCACAGTCAAAGACGAACAGATGTACACATCCATTCTTCCAACTGCCACTCAGTATGCGCGAAATGCCATCTTCTCAGGACTGATGCCAGCTCAAATACAAGAACTATATCCAGAACTTTGGATAGATGAAGATGAGGAAGAAAGCAAAAATAACAACGAAAAAGATCTAATACAAACACAACTTGACCGATTCAGAAAACGTTACGGATATTCCTACTTCAAAGTGAACGAAAGTGAGTTCTGTGAAAAAATTACGCGCCAATTCAAGGGGATACAAACCCCACTCAACGTAGTAATACTCAATTTCATAGATATGTTATCCCACTCAAGAACGGATAGCAAAATGATGCGAGAATTGGCCAACGACGATGCCGCATACAGAAGTCTCACACTCAGTTGGTTTAAACATTCGCCAACCGCAGAGATGTTCCGTAAAATTGCTGCACTTGGATACAAAGTGATATTAACCACAGACCACGGAACTACAAGAGTAGATAATGCGGTGCAGATCATAGGAGACAAACATACCAATACCAATCTCAGATACAAAGTTGGTAAATCGCTCAACTGCAGCGCGAAGAATTGCTTCGAAATAACCAAACCAAAACTGGTAGGATTGCCATGCCCGAATGTCAGCAGTAGCTATATCTTCTGCAGCAACAACGACTTTTTCGCTTATCCTAATAATTTCAATTACTACGCACAATTCTATAGAAATACATTCCAACATGGTGGTATTTCCTTAGAAGAAATGTTAATTCCTATCATTACACTCGAACCCAAATAACCTACTATGCTAAAAAAAATAAAGATTATTATTTTAAGCATGTTGCTATTGGGTACATTGTGGCTTGTGTGGTCACTCTTCTCACATCGCATGCCATGGCAACACCACTCACATACTCAACACCAACTAAGCATTCTAACATACAATACACAAGGAATGGCTATTGGCAAAAAATACGCCGATAAAATGGCCATGCTCAAGCATATTAACCGAATGGATGCTGACATTGTATGTCTACAAGAAGTCTTGGTATACAAAAACGACAACAAACTGACGCTCAGCAAGTTGAGACAAGCCATGAATAATTATCCATACACATATTACGACTTCAAGTTATACAATGGTACACGTCAATTTGGCAATGTCGTATTCTCACGTTATCCCTTAATTAACAAACAAACAATCCACTTTGAATCGCGTTCTAATATCACTAGTCAATGCGATGTAATCATAAACAAAGACACCATCAGACTCGTGGTCAATCATCTCGAGAGTTTCCGCATTGAGAAACAAGATTTATCGATTGAACTCAGTGATACACAACACTTAAGAGACTGTTCGTTAGTACGAAAACTTATCGATTCCAGCAAACTTAGACGTGAACAAGTGCGTACTGTACGAAAAAAAATTCACCATTCTCCTTACCCTGTGATTGCGGTTGGAGATTTTAATGCGCTTCCGATTTCCTTCGTCTATTGGACAATGAATTGTGGTATGCGTGATGCGTTTGCAGAAAGTAGTTTGGGTCGTTATGGCAGCACACACCAAATATCTAGTATTGGTATTAGAATTGACTATATCTTCACATCTCGATGCTTGCATCCACTTTCAGCGAGGGTGGACTACAGCGCCCAATACTCTGACCACTATCCATTAATATCCACCATTGGTTGGTAGAAGTCAAACATCATGAGAAACTGAAGAGAATATACAAAATTAAGGTATAAAATACACACATTAATAAGAATTTTGCAAAAAAATTTGGTCAATTAAAAAAAAAGCAGTACCTTTGCATGCTTTTTCGCACGAAAATTATTAACCTGACCCACGAGATGGGTCCAAAACTGAAATAAAACAATGAAACGTACATTCCAACCAAGCCAACGTCGTCGTCGTAACAAACACGGTTTCCGTGCTCGTATGGCAACAGCAAATGGTCGTCGCGTATTGGCCGCTCGCCGCGCACATGGTCGTAAGAAATTAACTGTAGCTGACGAGGGTCGTCACAAACGTTAATCACAGATTTTACACCCTTAGGGTTTTCCCCTAAGGCACAAGTATAGGGGAAAGAGGCACTCTTTTCCCTTATTGTGCTTAATATACAATAAACAAATTTATTAAAATTATGGAATCAACAAGACAACAAAAAATAGAGCGTCTTATCCAAAAAGACCTTAGCGCCATTTTCATTAAATATGCTCGTTCGCTAGGAGGCACTCTCATTAGCGTTAGCGAAGTGAGAATATCGTCTGACTTAAGTATTGCGCACGTATATTTAAGTATTTTCCCTGATGAGCAAGCAAATACAAGAATAGAACAAATACGCACAGACACACCTAAGATTAGAGGAGAAATGGGTGCATTACAACGTCATCAATTACGAATCATTCCTGAACTTCATTTTCACTTAGACGAAACCATCAGCAAAATGGAGCGAATTGACGAATTACTAAAATCCAATTAAAAGTTTCATGGGTATTATCTAATATTTACAAAATAAGCAATCCCTCCCCTACAATCGTAGAGGAGGGATTGCTTTTCATGGAGAGAACTATTACTTCTCAACCAATTGGCCTAGCATATTATACATCTTGCCATCACGTACAATCATCACTTGACCATTACAGATTACTTTCTCTATAGAGATACTCTCTACATCCACATTATCAACGCCGGTCACTACATCTGCTTTGTCACGAATATCAAACTCCTGCCAAACCGTAGCAGCACGATATTTAGCACCAGCACCATAAGGAACAAATACAGGGATACTTCGGCTCACATTCTCAAACGTCTTGTTATCCACCATTGGAGGTTCCGTCGCATAAACTGTAATCTCACCCAACTTCGCGCACAACGCAAAACCATTATCTGCTATACTCTCCAAAGAAGAAGGCAATACAAGCGACTCCAAGTATGCGCAACCATAGAAAGCACCATTGCCAATCGCTGTCACACCTTCTGGAATATCCATGGTTTGCAGATTGATACACTCATAGAACGCCCAATGGTCAATTGTCTTCAGTTGACTATTTTGCGCGAATGTCACACTAGTCAAACTACGGCAATTCTCAAACGCACGCTTATGAATCGTCTTCACACTTCTAGGAATAGTCACATCCCTCACAAACATTAAGTCCATAAACGCATTGGTTCCCAGAGTGGTAATACCCTCCGATAAACTGATTGCCTCCACTTCGTCTGCATACACATTCCATCCATACGCACTCTGGTTCCACATCTCGCCAGTGCCCTTCAGCGCAAGCGTATCATTATAAAAGGTATAGAGAATATCATCACCACAGAAGTCACCCATCACAAACAACGCCTCCAAAGTGGTATCCTGATCCATTACCACGGTGCGTGGATTATCTGTCACGCCGTCTGCCCATTTCCAAAAACGATAACCAGCAAACGCTGTTACCTCCAACACAGCTTCCTCTCCTGGATAATAAGCTCCCAATCCAGCCACATGCCCTTGCTTCGCGTCATATTTCACCGTCATTTGATAGGTACTGATTGCACCAAAAGTAGCTGTATAAGTCACATCCTCCGTCACAGTCACCACGCGTGGATTCTCAGTATTGCCGTCGTTCCATGCTACAAACTCACAACCCTCGCGAGGAATAGCCTGGATAGTAGCCTCATCGCTGATACATGTGTTTGGTGCTACCACGATCACCTCTCCCATGCGATTATCACAGGCTTTCACGCTGAGTACAGCAGCAGGTATCTCATACATACGATTTTGTTGTGATTTCCAGTTGCCATCCTCCAAATAGAACTCCTTGTTTCCGCACAACACATTGATTGTCATATTAGCAGGTGCACCAGAGAAGGTATTGCTAGATATCGTCGGTGGCATCAATGGCAACAGATTAATAACAGCGATGCCGTCGCTGTTTGAGAACATATAACCACCTAAAGACATCACCGTACTTGGAATGGTCAAAGAGGTCAGTCCATCACATTCACAGAAGGCACGCTCATCAATTGAGGTCAATCCATGAGGCAGTTGAATCTTATTAAGTGAGCTGCATCCGTTGAAGGCACTCGAACCAATCGATTTCAACCCCACTGGCAGCATTACATCTGCAAGGGACTGACAATTCACAAATGCCTGGGTAGGAATACTTGTCAGCTTATTGGGCAATACAATCTTGCTGAGTGCATGACAGTCTTGGAAAGCATAATCTCCCAACGTCGTCAAGCCGTTTGGCAATACAATATTGCTCAACGCAATGCACTCTTTAAAAGCACTATTTCCAATATTCGTCACACTAGAAGGTATATGCAGCGATACCAAATTGCTGCAACGATAAAAGGCTTGCGTACCAATGGTGGTCAAACTAGAAGGTAATGTTACCTTACTCAGGTTAGGACAATTTATAAATGTATTATCCAAGATACTCACGCCCTCAGGTATCTCTACCTCCACCAAACCCGTACAACCGGCAAAAGCTTGGGTCATGACGCGAATCGTACTAGGCAACTGAATCGTTTGCAGGGATGAGCAGTTCTCAAAAGCATAACTCTGAATAGTGGTAAGTCCCTCTGGCAAAATCACCTTAGACAATGCAGAACAACCTACAAAACAACTATGAGGAATGATAGTTAGCTTCTTGGGCAGACTCACTTCTGCTAGCGACGTACAGCCGCGGAGCGCACCCGCGCCCAAAGTAGTTACATTAGCACCAAACACAATGGTTTTCAAACTAGTACAACCCGCAAAAGCTTCTCCTCCAACAGTCATCACATTGTCAGGAATCACCACTACTGACAAATTCTTATTATTCGCAAAAGCACCATAGCTACCAGCACCGTCAGCGATTGTAGTAAGCGATTGAGGCAAACTAAGGCTCAACAAATTGCACAATTGGAAAGCCTCACTACCTATGATGGTTACACCTTCAGGAATAGTAACAGAGGTCAAATTGGAGCACTCGTCAAAAGCACCTCTTGCAATACTTGCCATAGATTTTGGAATCGCTACGGAAGTCAAACTTTTACATTGTTTAAAAGCATACGAGCCAAAAACCGACACATTGTCTGGAATACGAATTTGGCTCATACCACAGCCTTGGAATGCGCTTTCACCAATAGTCACCAAGCTATCTGGGAGCACAATATTCGTTAAAGACGAACAAGCTCGGAAAGTGTTAGTTTCAATAGTCTTGATATTTTTAGGCACAACCACAGATGTCAACGAAGTACACGAATTAAAAGCACTTTCACCTATACTTACTAGCGATTCGGGCAGAGTCACAGAGCTCAAGTTTCCACACACAAAAAATGCTTCCTTACCAATGGATTTCGTACCATTGTGTAGCGTCACCTTGCTCAAATCGGTGCACTCCTGGAATGCTGATTCCCCCACTGAAAGCACACTAGCTGGAATATCAATCTCACTGAGTTTGTTGCAACTGCGAAAAGCACTACCCTCTATATACACCAAACTATCAGGCAATTGAATACTTGCCAGCGCATCACAACTGATGAACGCCTGTACACCTATAGTTTGCAATTTTGAACCTTCTGCAAAGGTCACTCTACTAAGAGCATTACATTCATAAAATGCATCCCTACCGATACGAGTGACTTGGCTAGGAATCGTCACCATACGTAGTTTACTACAATAGGTAAATGCACAATCTCCTATGACTGTCAGCTCGTCTGGCAAAACCAATTGAACAATACTTCCGCGAACAGAAGCCCATGGTTGAGATCCTGAACCAGTAAAATTAGTCATCGGACCAGAACCAGTAATGGTGAGTGTACCATCTGCATACTCCCAACTGAGATTAGCACCACAGGTACCACTCTCCGCGCGTAATCCTAATGATACACATAGGAACAACGCAACAAGCGATAAAAACTTTTTCATACGCTAAAAAATTTATGAACATTGTTTACACAACTCTGTTCCGTTTATATTCAGTATACATAAACTTAAATTTGCAACTTTTTATCTGCATTGCAACGACGATTCAAACGATAACGCGAGGTATAAACCGTAGAGGGTTCTACTAGAAATATACTAGCTATCACTTTCGTATCAATACGAGCCAAAAAGCACAATAAATACGCTACATTACCCCTAGTCAACGGACTAGATGCACTCTCACATATTGACACCACTAAATTTACATCAACACTCCGTATTGATTCCAAAGTTTGCTCTTTTATCTCTGCGGAAAGAGATGATCGTTGAATGAGAGTTTCCAACTTTCTCATCGCATGATGAATAATCAGTACATTGTTCTCCATAAACTACAACTGTTCCATTTTTAAGATTTGTGCTGCAAAAGTACTGCTTTTTGGTCTCATTTCATATAGACAAATCTAGACAAATGAATGTAAACGATAAAAACTTGCGTTTTTCGAAGATATTTTACTATAGAAAAGAACTTTTTGGTAACTTTTTCTTATCCAATCTATATTTTACAGCACATTTCTAGTTTGATTACTATTTTAAAATCTATTAACTATTCTTAGAAACAACATACAAACTACTAATAAAATCAACTACTTTATCGGTATCTGCGTTCGTATTTGCTGTATAGTATCTCTTTTTTCAGGCAAACGCTCCGGAGCATTCCATGCTCCATCTTTCGTCACATAGAACGTGAGGTATTGTCCATCGTCACTGGTGACAAACGTATACTTTTGATTGGCTTCAAAGTAATATGGCGCGTTCAGCGTTTTCCATTCACCAGAATACTCAGTATAATAATATGCAGGATACCAAGACCCCGACTCAATCTCATAGTAACTACTTGTACCATCAGATGTGCCAAAGTAATAAGAAGCCAATTGCTTTGTGGAAGTAAAATTTATTGGTAATGAATAAATACCCATCCGAGTAACATAGGTGTAATCAAGCACTTTCTTAAAACGTACCTTGGCATATTCTTTGTCTTTCTCCCAGATGGCATAAATCGTATCCGTATTTGTACTGAGGATAATGTTAAAATCAGTATAATAACTACTGGCATCCTTCACATAGTTCCAGCCTAACAGCATATAACCATCGCGACTGGGCTTTCCCCAAATAGAGAAATAATAACCAGTCCAATATTCTTCGTAATATCCCACAAAGATACGCATACTGCGATAATCGTTAAATTCACCACCATTTGCATCAAAATACAAAAATGCAGGAGTATCTGAATCTTCTTTAGGAAGAAGATGTTGCTCACAACTGCATAGCAACAATACCACACCTAAAATAGGCAAAATCATACGCATTTTCATAACACACCCTCCTCTATCTTTGTTGATTTTTGTTTTATTGGAAACTTATATCCTACACTCAAACTAACAGCCATGATATAACTATTTGGCCAATTGTCATTATGACCACCTTCAATGTAAAGAGCGTGGTTATAGTCCGTATTTACTTCAGCAAAACGAGCAGAAATATCCAACCACATATACCATGACGATGTAAATTTATAACCTAGTCTTAGTTCTCCGCCCAATTGGTAAACGATTCTGCGATCCATCGTCAAATGCTCATCATTAGGCATGGTAGGAACAGGTAGATTATACCAACGTCTAGGCATCGCGCCCAAAAAGCCCATGCCCCACATGAATGCTGCCCCCTCGTTATGATTGCCATGCAGAAAAATCATACCCGCAGACAAACTTGCCACACTCTGGTACTTGAGGTACGCACCCAAGGCAAAATTATCGTTGCAACTGCCTGCCATATCCAAACTAAAGGCACCATCCAGCGAACGATAATACGGACCAAAGCTACCTCCCATACCTGCACTCATACCTATAAATGGTGCAGGATGCTGCTTCTTCTGCTTCGCAGGTTTAGTTCCTAGCAAAAATATATCATTGTAGTTCTGCGCTGTTTGATTGCCATAAGGCGAATACCCGCCTTGTTGAACCACTTGTGTAGGTTGTTTTGCCTTCTTTTGAAAGGCCTGCACTTTGCCATTGGAATAGATGATCGTGGATATATCGTCTATCGCCACTACAAAGGTAGGACCATTTTGAAAATTCGCCTGCTTGTATTTCACCTCTACCGCAGACACTTCCGTGATTACCGCATCAATGCGCTGCGCATCGTGGGTGATGATCACATCGTGAGCCGCATCCTGAGCCAACATCCCAAGAGCCATCAACAACATCATCATCGATAATACGAACCGCTTCATACACATATATTTAGAAGTTCAAGGCTAATCCTATTCCATTCTTACTAGCTTGAATATTCAGCGTCATAGGATAACCCATAGAATACTGATTATATGTCTGATGCGATTTTTTCGCACGCGGATAGCCTACTGCCAGCAAAGGAACAGATGCTGTAGTAAAAGCAATTCCAGCTGCTGCCATACCCCAGAAATAATCGTCCCATTCTATTGCCAGAGCCAATCCTGCTGCCATCAATGGAATACCTGCACCCAAGAATGACCAACCGCAGTATTGCATAATCAATCCACTGCGGTACTCATTATATGCCTGAGGACAATTACGACGAAGTAATTCTGCATATTGATAAGCCGTCAAGGGGCGACCATCTAAATATATATCATTTCCGATACATGTCAGATGCCCCATCTGACCACGAGGTTGCATCGTGTTTTGTACACCATAGTATGGATTTCCTTGATAAACAGGCTGTTGACACTGTTTCGGCTGCTGGTGTACGCTCTGTGCAGCTTGCTGCTGGAAGGTCTGCACTTGTCCGTTTGAATAGATAATAGATGCAATTTCGCTCTTTGACAACACGAAGGTAGGACCTGTCTGAAAATCCGCTTGCTTATACTTGATCTCCGTGCTAGTGACCTCGATGATCACAGCGTCAATTCGTTCAGATGAGTTGGTGATAATCAAATCATGATTCTGCGTTTGTGCACATAGCATCGTCGCAACAAACAAAAACAGTACAGAGAAAATGTGTTTCATAATCGTATTCCCTAATCCGTGTCGGGCACAACTTTAATGGACATTTCTTGCTTTCACAAGCAAACTATAGATTTCGCCACAAAAGTACTGCTTTTTTGTCTCATTTCATATAGACAAATCTAGACAAATGGATCTAAACGATAAAAAACACTTTTTTTAGAGAATATTTAGTAAGGAAAAGGATACTCTGACGGAAATTTCTTGCGTAATCTATATCTTACCGTATATATAGTTGCTGGCTCCAAATTGAAAAAATCAGCAATTTCATCCACACTCATACCTGATGCAAAACACAGTACATAGCGTTTATCCATCACAGTTATCTTCTTTCCATGACCCAATAAAACCTGTACATGAGATAAATCTAATGAACGAAGTTGCTGAATAGTCCTAGAGGCATAAGTACGCTTGCGACCACTTTCCAACTGTACCATTATTTCATCCACCAATGCCTGAAGAGGATCAAGATCAGTCTTGCTCTCTAAGGTTTGAAGAGCCTGACGCATATTATCCGCCTCTAAAGCCGCTTCATACAACGCAGAATCCAATGCACGCTTGCGCATCAACAACAAGCCAAAACCTAAGCCTAGTGCTACCAATACCAGTCCACATACGAGCAAAGACAAACCACGAGACTTATTCTCTGCCGTCAATTTCTCCATCTCCAATTCACGTTTATCTACTTCATATTGTGTTTGCACCTCTTGCAGCACCCTACGCTTATCAACATCATAACGCAACTCATTATTATCTAGCAACTTCTGCTGATAATCATATGCTTTTCTCCATTGACCTTGCTCCTCATGAATCATGGCCATAAACCGATACGCCTCACCACGTTCAGTTACCACTGTGTTAGGCGACGTCTGAGCTACCGTATCTATCAACTCCAAGACATACGTCATCATTGACTCCGCCTCCGCATAATCCTTCTCATAATACTCCTGCCATGCTTCCAAATCTACGATACTAATCAATGCCTCCAACGTGTCCGTACGCGTGCGAGAATCTTTTAATGACGAACGTGCACGAACCAAATAATGACGAACACTATCTACCAACGGCGGTTGGAAGTACATATCATAGAAGAATGCCATATTGTAGTAGCTCCACACGGGAACAATATTATAAGCAGAAGGATTTTCTATTTGTTCCAAAGCATCAATCGCTCTCCAACCATGCGCTATTGCTAAGTCTATGCTATCCACATACGAATAATACCCCGAAACTACAGAGTGATAATTGTATGCTACTATGCTTGAGGGATACTGTTCATACAGCAACTGCAACTCATCACACTGAACCGACATATTCGACATATCGCCGATGTTCATATAATCTATTGCCCTCTCATACAAGCACATAGACACCATATCCCAGTTCTTCATTTCCATGAATAAGTCATATGCTTGTAACAATTTTTTTTGTGCATCTGCAGCCTTTCCCTGGTCAAAATCTCGCAAAGCCTCCTGACGCAAAACATACGGATCATCTTGTCCATACATCATGCACCCGAAACCAAACTCTATACCTGCGATAGAATACAATACTAAAAACAATATCAACAACTGTCTCTTCATTTGGCCGACAAAGATACAACAAAATATGCAAATATACAAATAATGCCACATTTTATTACAAAATGCATAGATTTGTCTATAGACCATAATGATCGTAGATAGTCCACTATCCCTACCTTCTCCACACCACTCACCTGACCTCCTGAACCCTGCCTGCGCACCGCTTTTACACGGTAAATCGTTAGTTATTCGTTAGCTATTCGTTAGTTATTCGTTAGTTATTAAGCGCTTCCATAGGTCACCTCAAACGTGTGACCACAAAGTAGCCCCCCAAAAAAACGGTTGCACATCCTATGTACAACCGTTTTTCGACTATAATCTGCTGGCTCGATGCTCCGTTCGGAACCTTTTGGGCATTCTGTAGCGCAGCATCCTATCCTAAGGCCTTCCGCTACTAGTATAATTGCTCAATGTCACAGAGCTTCCACCACTCACGCTTCCGCCTACATTCGCTGCACCATCAAAATACTCAGTGCCACCACTTACGGTCACACCCGATTTCAGCGCAGGAGTAGAAGATGTATACACCACTAATTTACCACTGCTACTACCACCAGGACCACCACCTGAACTAGATGTTGATGGAGTCTTGAATGCTACCACCAACTCACTGCCATTGTACAATGCATACCACGAATTGGCGGTCATCGAACTTGCCTGTTTACATGTTCCACCTGAGATTTGTGCACCACTCTCCAAGCCTCCTACTGCTATAATCGTACCACCTTGTACATATAGTTTCTTTTGTTGCTCCGAATTGGCATCAAATGCCACCTCTGGCGAATTAGCGCCAATAGCATAACATAATCCACCTTTGATATACGTATTACCATTGGAATCTATACCATCATTATTCGTTGCACGCGAATACACATAACCACCTGAAATAGTCAAATCGCCTGCTGAGTTGATACCATCATCATAAGCATTGACGGTCACTTGACCATTAGTTATATTGATCGTACTCTTGCTCTCTATACCTTCAGCATTACGTCCCGCTGTAGATACCGAAGTGATACCACCAGAGATAGTAATTGCACCATCCACTTTGATTCCCTTAGGAGAGGAGTAATAACTACTATTCACATTATCCGTATTACCCGTATAATTGGTATTTTCAGTAGAGCCATTATTATAGTAGAGACCACCCGTAGTAGCAGCCACAATTGTACCACCAGAGATAGTCAGCGTGCCATCACTATTGATTGCTTTACCTCCTGAACCTGTACTTTTAAGAGTGAGTGTACCACCTGATATAACGGTATTAGCATCACTATTGAGACATGAAGCAGCTTTGGTTTCCATGTCCGTGCTATCCCATTTACCTTTACCGGATGTGGTAATATCTATTGTGCCGTCATATACATATATAGAACCATCTGCCTTAATGCCTTTAGCAGCAATACCTGATGTATTGATCTTGATAGTTCCCCCCTCAATATATACATTTCCGCTATCCTCACCCTCATGAATATCCGTCTCGCTTGCAGCACGAGCAGGCGGATTAGAAGCACCGTGTGCTGCTAAGTAGGCAGATCCCCATGAAGATGGCTGACCTGCCGTAGAGAAGTCCGCAGTCTTAGGCCAAGAAGTACGTTGCCTACAATTAAAGAAACTATCCGCATGCCAACGCCACAGTGCATCAGTGTCAACAGTATAACCTTGCTCTTGAGCAACCTTAAGAATATAATCACCCAACCACTTATACTCAGAAGAAGCAGCAGTCATAATATCTTGCATATATGTAGCTGCAAAAGTAGCCACATTTTCAATTGGCTGATCTGCACGAGACAATCCATAGAACGTATTATAATATGGTTTGAATGCCTCCCATAATTCTGCATTGGTAGGCACTGTTCCGTCTGTAGTACCTGAGCCTGTGCCACTGCCTGTTCCGCTGCCAGAAGAACTTGCATCCTCTATATCACACTGGATACCATCATCAGACAAACCATTAAGATTGAGCGTACCACTCTCCATGAGAAAATACTGCGTACAATTGATACCATCACCCGCTGCAGCTGTCACATTGATCGTCGCATTCTTCACCGTAATATACTCACCTGCCTTAATACCGTGCTTCACCTTGCCCGTGATATTGAGCGTTCCATATTGAGCAAACTCTGCATGCCCCTTCACATACAACGCACCCTTCTGCGAACCACTGGCTGCATCCACCAAAGTATTGGTTGTACCAGTTATTACCTTGATTTTGATTCGCTTACCATTTTGGATATGCAATGCCGCACCCGATGTCACAGGAGTCGTGTTAGTCAACGACAAACCATTCAACTCCACAGTCGCCTTATACGAACCTGACATATAAAACTCACCATCTGTAGAACTACCTGACAAAGTGTATGTAATCTCCTCTGCCACCGCATCACTCTGCACGATATTGACGTGAGCACCAATAGTGGTAATGGTTAGATATTGAGCAATATTACCTGCTACCGTAATAGCAACCGAAGAACCACTATATGCCACTGACACCGTATTATCTACTACCTCCGTTTCGTCCACATACATACTAGCGACATCAGCCAAGGTAAAACTTTTGTTCATAATACTCAATGTCTGACCATTAGAATAGTCCATTACGCCTGTTTGTTGGGAAGGAAACATGTATTTGACTTGCCCCTGTTGCACATTGAGCGTTTGCGCATAGAGCAGACCACTAAGAGCTAATGCGCTGATTACTAAAAAGAATAATCGTTTCATAAAATATTTACTTTTTTAACCAAATTAGAATTTTTAATAACATATATACCTCTAGGCAAGGAGTTAATGCCTTGCATAGTATCAAAACGTCCGATATATGTACCCAACAAATTATACACCTCTATCGAACCCTCTGTTTGAGCCACGACATCCACATTCGTGCTCACATTCACCATTGCATCAGGATTGATGGTCTGGGTTCCATCAGCTTTGAGACTGTTACCCGAAGAATGACTCATATCAATGGTGAGACTACCACCTAAGATGTAAATATTACCACTATCCTCATCCTCGTGGTTGGGTGTCTCGCCAGTAGATAGCGTGCCATCTATATTACACTCTATACCATCACTAGCAAACCCGCGCAAACTTACCTTGCCACTCTCCATCAAGAAATATTCACGACAATGGAGCGCATCCTTAACCGCTGAGCAGACATTGATGGTACAATTCTTAATGGACATATACTCTTTGCTATAGATAGCGTGCGCATAATTGCCATAGACATTGAGCGTCCCCCTACCCTTCAGTTCAAGATGACCCTTGCAATATAACGCAGCTTTCCAAGCATCTGTTGCAGAACTAGTACCATCCTTGAGCGTATTCACGGTCCCCTCTAGGAGTTTTAGTTCAATCCGCTTACCATTCTGTATATTGAAGGCAGGACCTTGAGGATTAGTCAAAGTCAGATTATCTAACTCAATAGTCGCCTTATAACTTCCTTCCATATAGAAGGAACCATTGGCAGATGCCCCACCTAATAGATAAATTATCTCCCCGCATGTAGCAGCACCCACTGTGCTATTCTGCACAATGCTTACTGCACCACCACTAACCGTGGCTGTGACGTAGGATTGAAGATTCGAAGCCACAACCACCGTCGCTGTAGAAGATGCATTATACGTCACTTTCACCAGATTAGTAATCGCAGAACTATAGCTCACTTGCGCAGAAAGTGAACCGCATAGCACCCAAAGGAGAGATAGTAATCCAGCAATTTTTCTCATTGTATCAAGATGGTTTGTGAGATAGTGCCGTTAGATATAACATATACACCAGTATGTAGATGTTTAGCTGCCTCTACTAAAGAAGGATAAGATCCTACCAAACTGCCAGTCATAGTTGACACTTGTACGGGAGCATCTGCATTAATGGTATTTTCTACAGATGTAGTACAGCCATTCATAGTAAACTGCATAGATGAAAGATCAGTCAACACCAAGTTAACAGAGCCCACGTGATTGGTCACTTGCAAGTGATTACCCTCAACGGTCAAGACAAGCCCTGATACATTGAATGAGGTCTTAGTTCCAGACGTACTTGTGAACTCCAAATAACTATAAGTGCTTGCATAGGCTACACACACACTTAAAAATGCCACTAATAGCATCATCATTCTTTTCGTTAGATAAAAGATGGTTCGTTTTTTTCCCTTGTGGGAATGCTGTAAAAAGTTCTTCATGATTTTATTTATTTAAAATGAATATTTACCAATCAAAATTATATGTCACACCAATAGCGTGTTCATAAGATGTTTCTTCTGTCAATTCTATATGTGCTTTGCGCTTTGTGATATTAATATCACGATTATAGCCATATTGAAATCGATAATAAAAATCAAAACTACTTCTCCTACTCACTCGCCATTTAACACCTGCCTGTGTACGAACTTGACTAATATACTGATGTCCATTATTCTGCTGATATTCAGTAGCATTAAGCGTATTTTCTAACTCCACCCAAGTATATGGTTTGATTGGTTGACCCGGCACATAGAACTCAGCGGCCAATCGGCTACGGAGCAACCAACTAAAGCGTTGTTTCTCTAGCAGATTGACACTATCCGTTCGTATATCACATAACACACGCTCGCGCAAAGAGAACTTAATGTAATGCGTGTTATATACGCCTGTCACACCAATATGCATACGATGACGCAGATATTCATCACTATCACTAAAATCCTTACGCCCTAATATACGAAGCGTATAACCCATCTCCAGTTTAACATACTCCAATGGAGCATACGCTAGCGCCAAAGTGGTATAAGACTTGGAAAAATCTGGTCCATAAGAGAGGTACACCGTTTCGTGCTTGGGGGTCATTCCCGTAACACGCTCTGCTAATGCTACACGCAAATCCTCAGACAAACTTAGAGATAAACCATTGTTCCATTTCTTAGTAAATTCTGCTCCAAAACGCATCTGCGCACTATGCTCCGTAGTGGCACCACACGAATGGTATTCCCATGCACCCACTTCCAAACTGAACAGTAGTAGGAACACGATGCATAGCAACGATAAATAAGTATATTTGGAGTTAATAGTCATTATTTGAACTTAGTTATTTGGTCTATGCTGTTTACCATTTTCTCCTTTTCTAGTGGATAAGTCATTTTGATATAAGCTACGTCACGCAGAAAATCTATATGTCCTATTTCAACATCTATAACCTCCAGACCTGTGCGCTCGTGAAGATCGGCAATGAGTTCCGCACGACGTTCTGGTTGGATGTTTGCAATCTTTTCATATAAAATAATCTTGGTAGATATTCGTTTGCGTGCTTGCCAAGCTTCAAATCCCCAAGCCATCAAGATGATAGAAAGGTTGGAGAACAACAACAGGTACCAAGCTAATCCATCTGCCCTGAGACTCAAAGAGTTAATGACAGAAATCACAATGGTAAGGAATAGATAATTCATCTCACGCACCGAGACTGTCTCTGTTCGATACCGAAGCATACCAAAGATTGCAAACAACCCTAGTACAAATCCAGTCTGGATATCTAAGAGTTGCATCAACCATAACAGAACAAACATTCCGCTTGAAAACAACATATAGATTACAAAATAGTCTCGACGACGACCAAAACGGTAGTAGATACAATAGATAACTATCCAAGTCATCAATAAGTTAAAGAGAAACATCAAGGGCATTGTGACTAAATTTTCGCTCACATGCAACCAATCTGCAATAGAATGCATCAGATAGGAAATACTATCCGTTGCTCCAAAACGCTCAGCTATAGACGGATCATTCTCTAAAAACTCCAAAGTAGGATTAGTTAAATCAATTTGTGCCATGGTATTCAATTATTATGATTAATTTTCACGCTCTAATAGTTTATTAATTCTACGCAACTTCGTCTTAAATCGATTATGCTTCAAATCACATGATGTAAGGACAGTACCTATACAATATTTACTAATCTTCATAGGATGAACACGCAGGTTCAACATAATGTCCGTCATCAACGAATGAAGATGCCCATTCTGCTTAAGCTCAATGATAGCCAAACCCTCATAAGTTCTACTGCGATTAGTGATCACATTTTCCCAACCTAGATCAAAATCAATGGTTAAACGCTCTGTCATTGCCTTATTAACCAAAGTAATCCGACTAAATCGGGTTCGCAAATGAGGAAGTAGTTCTGCCCATTGGTAATTACTTTGTTGCGCTATAAACTGCTCTACGGTCCACGAACCTTTTTTTGAAATCCCCAAGGTGTCTGATTGTATATCAAAGCCAGGAACTTCTACCCTTTTCTTTTTTGTACGGCCTTTATTATTTTTTCTCTTAACTTCTAGAAAAGTTTGCTGAGTATCTACATAATTTCTCACGCGTATCTTTTGTCGTACCAATTGACGATTGTGATGACGAAGATACATATCTAATGTATCGGTATCATAATATAATGTATCATAAGTTGCAATACGTTTATCGTCTATCTCTTGCACAAAATAATCACTCATCGCTGCATCAAGGATAGCTAGTAAAAATTTCTTAGGTACAACATACTTGGTATCAACACGATTCATTAGCTTCACGCTACCCATCTCTGCCAAAGAGATAGGAGCAAAATACGAAACTCTTTCCTCTATCAGATTATTTATATTCGAATCTAACATTGAAGCTATCAATCCTTTGAAAAAACATATTCGAATACTTTTACCGAATATAATTTACCATTGGGCAAATAATTATACTGCTTAGCTTTGGTTCCATCTGCATTCCATTCGTATTTGCGAATACGAACTGGTTTATTACGGTCGTTGTACTCAACTTCCTCAATTACTTTACCTGTAACATCATCATACGTAGAAGTAACACGGGTGCGCTGACCATAAGTAGCAAATTCGATTTCTTCAACACACCGACCTTGACTGTCATACACTTTTATATGGTCCAACCAACGAGTATTCGTTTTCGCATCCACATTCCACTCTTTCACGGTTAGATTCTTTCTTCTTTCGCGTTTCGCTAGTTGCTCTGGAGTAAGTAAACTTTGAGCCATCATTGGCATGCAAACAAAAAGAGAAAATACGAATAAAATGTTAGAACATTGTTTCATAGGTAATTATCTAGACTTAAGGAGGTGATTTATTTTCGCTGCAAAATTACTACATTTTCCGCATATAACTATTACGAATTAGTACCTATGTATTTGCGAAAGGTTAAATACATTTGTATGTATTCATAAAAATATGTATCTTTGTGGCATAATTACTAACAAAAAGTAGTATCATGAATAAACACAGCGTATCAATAGCACAACGAATAGAACATGAAGAGATAGTCATGATAGACGAAAAAACGCTATCTATCAGCCTATCTGCCGAAACATTCATATCAGATAATTTAACGATTATCATCAATCATAGTGGTTCTTCACACAATCATTTCAACATGATGCCAGTGGAGTTCCATCCCCATAATATTGCTGTTGTACTCCCTGGCCATATCATTAATGTGGGTAAGTATACGGAAGACTATAGAGTTACACTCATCATCATTTCACGCAAATTCTACGAAGAAATGGTCACTCGAGAGTCTTTTATGAACTATGTGAAATACCAAGACAATCCAAATTTTGCATTAAGCGAAGAACAATATAACAAGATGACGACCGTCATGAATACTCTTCGCATTATCGTAGAAAGCGAACATCCCAAACGCCATGAAACACTCGCTAATGTATTAGATATCATCTTCTATGCGCTTACTCGTTTTCGTGGTGAAGAGGAACAAGAAAAAGAGAAAACAAGCTATACCCGTCTATTCAATACTTTCTACAAACTATTGATTAGCAACTACCATCTGCACCATGAAGTAATTTGGTATGCAGAACAACTCTGCCTAACTCCTAAATATTTCTCTAGTGTCATTCGAGAAAATACAGGTAAAAGTGCTGCTCAATGGATTGATGAAGTGCTAGTAGTACACTCCAAACGTCTGTTACATACTCGTCGCGACATGACTGTGCAACAAATTGCCTACGAGTTAGGGTTTAATGGTAGTGCCACTTTCTGCCGCTTCTTCAAAGATCAAACAGGTCTTCGCCCAAGCGAATACCGTAAAGGACATTAAGCTAAGAATAAGATTAAGTATAAGATTAAGAATAAGTTTAAGTGTAAGATTAAGTGTAAGATTAAGATTACAATTTAGACTACATTTGTATCACAGGCCTACTCTTCTAGTATAAAGAGAAAAAATTATCTACCCATATCTTTTGATAGATATTTTTGCGCGTAGGAGCAAACTGGTATAATAATATAACCTTGTTCACTCGCCCATTTCGCTGCATTTCTCATAAGCAGACTTCCTATCCCTCGCCCACTCTCATAGGCATAAGTATGCAGGATAGTCATGCTATTACCCGATAGTGCAAACTCAATCTTACCCAATAACTTACCATCTTCTATAGCAAGAATCTCTGTGTCTGTAACAGTTATTTGAATCATAACAGTAAACTTTTTAGTATTTCTACTTACCACGCCACAAAAATTGCACCAAAAAGACAACGTTGAAGTCTAAAAAATAAAAAAAAAGTAGCACGAATGCCTCGGTCAGGATAATATTATCTTACTCTCAATGTGCGTATCGTTTCTTGCAAATTATTCAGAAAACTAGCGGCATGCATACCATCCATTTGTGCGTGATGGAATTGGAAAGAGATATTCAAATAATACTTAAAGAAGTGCTTTGTATAACGTCCCCAGATAACAAATGGATTGTTATATATTCCGCTATACATACCGCCTGCAAATTCCAATTCTGTATCAATGATAGCAGAAGTACCTATCACCATACACTCCTCTGATAGATCTCTATCCTTGCAACTATTGGCAACTTGTTCGGTAAATTGTAAATAATCAAGATTATACCTTTCCAGGTCTTCAGTAAATTCTATATCGCAGGAACTCGCATCACCAGTATGAGTTTTGACAATAGTATTTATAGCTATTTTATCAAACTGCATAAGTTTATCGCCAATAGGCAACAAATAAAATTCTTGCTGATACACAGCAGCTTTACCTATACAATAATCCAATAACATATTAAATTTCAGGTGTTTCCTTCTACTTATTTTAATCAAGTTTGTTACATCCATCTTCTTGACAAAAACAAGCATCGGATTAGGAGCATTCTTCCATATTTCAAATTGCTGTGCTCTATTTGTTAATGTCGGATCTACTTCTTTCATATCAATTTTAGAGTTGAAAAAAAGTGAATATATATATTATAACATTTAGATATATTTATGCTAACGCAACAAAGAACCCCGAAGATCACTCTTCGAGGTTCTGAAAATGGCGGCTACCTACTCTCCCACAAACGCAGTACCATCGGCGTTGCTGAGCTTAACGACCCTGTTCGGAATGGGAAGGGGTGGGACCTCAGCGCTATAACCA
>JAZKYJ010000030.1:0-12293 GCA_045612045.1 Paludibacteraceae bacterium
CACATTATGCTCCATAATATTCCATGTGTCGCACCATGTGTCTGACCATTTCTTTTCTACATCGCAAAGGCACTCTGCGCCAAGGCGTTCCATTTCGGCATCGTCCATTTGGTAGAGGAGTTTGTTGTTCTTGCTTACGCATACGAGGTGTGTGCCAATGTGACATGGAACAACGACATCTTGAATCAATCCGAAGAAATTACCGTTGCGACGTCCGCCATACATACCAATACCCTCTACATACTCCATACCATTGTCGAATGTCCATTTCTTGTATTCCTTACCATCAAGGAGTGTGACATTAGAAACATCTGTAACGACAAATGTGTCAGCAGGGTATATTGTTCCGTCGAAGTCTTTGTTGTAATCTACCACATCTGGATTATATGGCATCCAATCCATAGCATTGCGCGCATGGTAATCAATATACAACGCTGGCAGCGAGTCGCCTACTTCCAATGTAAAGTCATACAACACAAGGTCTTTATTAAGTAGTTGGCTGTATATCAATATCTTATTATCTTCTTCGTGCAGGAGATAATCATTGCAAAGGATATATGGTTTGTCATTCTCAAAGAATATTTTATCGAATGTTTGTTTTCCAGTATAAACAGCACCTATTTCTGCTTCTCCACAGAACTCATCGTAAACCGTTCGCTGCAAGCCAGGAAGAGTTAGGATATATTCCTTATTTTCTCCGCTATTATATTCACAACCGTATTCAGCATATTCTTCCTCTTCCGTTGTATATTCCGTATTGCCGTCTTTATATGCACATAACAAAGCTGATTGGTCATCTGAAAGTCCACAATCCGCACCTGTGATGAGTCCACATATATCACCTACCCCTTCTATCCATTTGGTTATGCCAGCACAAGTAGGAAATGGACCACTATGATTATAATTAGGAATAACAGTAAGAGAAATTTCTCTATGATAGTAATAATCTGAATCAGGAAATATGTTCACTTCACCTATTCGGCATCTATTTGTTTTGTGACTACGATAATGGTTTATACCAGCAAACACAGTCAACTCATCACCAGGTTGTGCATTGAAGTCATACAATAAATATTCGGTATTATCATAATAGATGAATGCTTTTTTGTCTTCTGTAAAACGCACCGCAGCTACATATTCTGGCTCTGGGGCCATAACAGGATACACTCCAGCAGGCACTTTGGTTGTATGACGAGTAACGGCGGTATATGTATAATCGCCAATGATTGTGTCATGTGCAAGATTATATTGCCAGGTCTCGAGCTCTCTTTTTATAGTTAACACATTCCATGTGTCGCACCATCGATCTTTGTAGGCAGGTTCATTTATTGGCAAGATTTGAGTGAACCATATCCAATGCTCTGCGTTTTTATATGCCTCTATGCAGTAAGCAGGGACATAAACAGATGGGTTATTGTATATAGGATTCGAACCGAAAAATGTATTACCGCTAATCGTTGGTGGTTCTAAGGCATAACAACTTATCGTATTGAGACTAAGACAATCTGCAAAAGCCCAACCTCCAATTTCTGTCAAGGTGATGGGTAATCTGATGGAAGACAATAGAGTTGCTTGGTTGAATGCAGAATGTCCTATCTTTGTGACACCAGTTGGGATAGTAATACTTTCTATTGCAGACCTATAAAAAGCTTTGTCTGCTATTTGAGTGACAGAGTTGGGAATGGTTGTCGTTTTACAACCTGCTATCAACATATTGGGTGTAAAGAATGAATTTTGAGATGTTGTAATAATCGCATTGCAGTTTTCGCGACTATCGTAGTAACTATTTCTACTATCCACAACAATAGAAGTTAGATTAGAGCAATCTGCAAAAAGTGGGCTATTGATAGTTGATATTTTTTTAGGGATGAATACCGATTTAACGATTTCTTTTGCAGAGTTAGTAAACAAAGTAGCTCCCCCACCAAGCGTAGTAACGATATAAGTTACACCTTCATGAGTTACGGTGCCTGGAATAACCACATCTTCGGTACAGTCGGCTATTTCAATTAGCGCAACATTACCAAATGGTGCCTCCATAGTAGGTGGTAGTACTTTATACGCGAAACCATCAACATGGAAATCATTCACATATTCAAATTCATACGCGAAGGTTGACACACTTGCCATAAGGGCGAGGATGAGAGCAAGAAGTTTGCTGCTGAGGGAGTTGATTGTTTTCATATCGCTATTATTTAAAATAGGTTATACATTTGGGTTTCTTATGGTGTTTTGGTAATTACCTAGTGGCAAGTCCTATCCCCCAAATGGGGGTCAGTATATACGTGGCTACCTTATGGCCTAGCATAATCTATCGTGTATCTAACGTATATCTATCGTATATCTAACGTATATGTAACGAGATTGATAACGGAAAGATAGGGTTTTGCTGCAAAGGTACTGCTTTTCCTAAAACGCTGCAATAGGCTGGGGTATTTGTACTGCTAGCAAAAATATATTGTATTGATTATCTATTGTTTATGTCAAAAATGTACATTTCCTATTTTTCGGCTTGTAGCATCTCGTATAGGAAATGATACAGTTCTCGGGTGGGAATGCCTATCTTCTTTGCGATGCGGCGCTTGAAGGTGCTGACACCTGTAGCGGAGTAGTGCATCCAATCTGCTAAATCCTCCAACGAAGCGTTGGGATAAAGGAGCATATAGGTGCAGAAGACATTCTCACGGTTGGAGAGTTGGTAAGTCTCCAGTTGAGATAGCCAGTCGTGGAGTTGGGTGTCTAAGTCTTTTTTGAGTTCGTTGTAGTCGTTCCACTGTTTGCGAGGGCGTGGATATGTAGCACGGATATTGGAGAGCTGGGCATTGATAGATAAGTCTTCTATCTGATGATGAGCTACTTGCAAGCGGCGAGCAGCATATCGGCGGTGCAGCACGATAGCGATAACTAGCAGCAGGCATGCTGCGATTAAGCATAGGAGCGTAATCCACGCCCAGCGGTACGGATGGGGATTTGCCAAATGCTCTTTCAGCAGCGTGAGCGCACCGCGGTATTTGCCGACTTGTGCATTGAGCAGACGGTTGGCATCTTGGCGTGCGTGGGCATAACGGCTCAGCAGGTCAATATCGTTGTTGGCTTTGGCATCCTGCATAAGGCAGTAGTAGGCATTGACCAAGTCGTTTGGGTCGGCGGATTGCTCCACAATAATCTGTGCGTAAGGCAAAGCCGCTGCTTGGTCGCCCATGTCATGATAAAGCTGCATGAGTTTCTTATAGGTGTAGAACTTGTACTCTTCGTACTCCCAGAGGCTTAAGGCTTGGTGGAAGTAGTGGAGGGCAGAATCGTAGTGGAGTTGCTCGTAGAAATAGAGGCCTTTGGTCTCGTTGTAGCGTGCGAGGTAGTAGTTGTCTAATTGGTAAGACTGCGCGATACGGAGCACGCTATCTGCCTGAGCATAATGGTGGAGGCAGGTATGGAACTCGCTGACATCTAGGAGGGTGTGTGCGTAGTACCAGTCTTTGCCACTAGTTTTGAACGCCTCGTTGGCACGAATGAAGAAGATAAGGGCAAGGCTGTCGCTCTCGTTTTGTTTGCTGATATGACCTAAGCAGGAATTGATACGCCCGCGATAAATAGGATCGTCTATCTGTGTGCGGTCAGCAGCGATATAATGCTCTGCGGCTTGGGTAATTTGATTGCTTAGACTCAGGTGACGTCCCATGTAGTAATGGGCTTTTCCTAGTTGGTTGTGTGCGAAGAGTCTGCCGAAAGGATTATCAAGCGTGCGGATAGCTTGCAGGAGCGCTGCGGTGTCGTCGTAGAGAAGATGTTCGTTTTGGTCTAGACTATCAGCGATGGCGATAGTTTGCTGAGCATCTTGGTAGCGAGTGGTGTAGCCGCAAGAAACCAAGAATAGGCAAAGAAGCAAATATGTGAGATGACGAACAGATTGCATAACAAGTGGTATTGATTTGGATTTCGTTTGCAAAGGTAGTAAAAATATTGAAGTTAGGCAAGTGTATAGGGGAAATGTACATGTTTTTGTTGGAATAATTGTTGATTATGTGGCAGTTGTGAGGATTTTGTACAGGTTCCGAATGGTGTGTCATTTTATATAAGTGGACACAAGTGAATGTATCTTAGAACAAACCCCAAAAGTTTCGTATTCAACTTTTGGGGTTTGTTACACCAAGATTGTGCAGTTTTCTTTTGTATATAAGAAAATTAATTGTATCCTCTGACGATGCCTCGTGGAGAGCCTTTGATGAAGTCTAAAATCAGGTCTCTCTCTGCACTCTGAGGTATGGTTTGTTCGATTTGGGCAATTGCTTGGCTGACATTCAAACCAGACATATAGATGAGTCGATACGTGTCTTGGATGGCAGCAATCTGCTCTTTGGTGAAATTTCGCCGCGTGAGTCCCACCGAGTTGAGTCCACAGTAGGAGATAGGTTCGCGTGCTGCGATGATGTATGGTGGAACATCCTTGTTGATTTTCGACCCACCCTGAATCATCACATGTGCGCCGATGTGTGAGAACTGGTGCACTAAGCTACCTCCCCCGATGATAGCCCAGTCTTCAACCACCACTTCTCCAGCCAATTGTGTAGCATTGGACATGATGATGTGATTATTGAGATAGCAATCGTGTGCTACATGGCAGTAGGCCATGATCAGGCAGTGGTTTCCCACAACGGTTTTTCCTTTGCTGGCAGTACCACGGTGGATGGTGACAAACTCGCGAATAGTGGTATTGTCGCCAATGATCGCATAGGTTTTTTCGCCTTTGTACTTAAGGTCCTGAGGATCCCCTCCAATGACTGCACCTGCGTAGATGTGGCAGTTTTTGCCGATGCGTGTGCCAGCGTAGATGGTTACATTGTTGTCGATGATAGTACCTTCTCCAATCTCGACGTCATCGTAGATGCAAGAGAAAGCTCCTACTTGTACGGTAGGATGAAGTTTAGCTTCTGGATGGATATAATTCATGATTGTTTTTGTTTATCGAATGTTATGTTAGCTTCTGCTAGGAAGCGTCAAAAAGTGTGCAAAGTTACGTCTTTTTTTTGAGATACGCAAAAATTATGTGTAATTCGCCTATTTTTGTTCTTCTAATTGTAGGTGTATGAGTATAGGGTCGTGGTCTGCATATCGGAAGATGGTGTTGTCTAGTCCTCGTTTGAATCCGCGGCTGTAGAAGTAGTCAGCATTTAGGTGATATGGTCGAATGGTGGTGATCTGTTTGCTCATGGTAGGTGAAGCAAATACTCGGTCTAGATACCCTGAAAGGCTTTGATAGACATAGGAATATCCCTTAGGGTCGTGTTGCATCAGCACGTCTATATATCCGGCCTGAATGATTGATTGGATGGGTTGCTCCTGCGTGTAGCTATTGTAGTCTCCAACGAGCAGGATGTCCTGATCTTGAAAGATTCGTTCTTGCTGTATTGAAGCGAGCATTTGTAGTAGGCTATCGACATTGGCCATTCGCTTGTCGTTGGACTCGGCTCCTGTACCTCGTTTTGATCGCAAGTGGTTGATGTTCAGCACGAAACGTTGTCCAGAAGATATTTGTTCGAATCCTAGTGCGATGAGTCGATAGTGGTAGTGATTGGTGGTGTCGGCATAGGCATGCATCATCTCTCCGTAGGGTCGAACTCGGTCTTTTCGGTAGATATATCCGCAGGAGATCATGTCCTGGTTTTCCCATCCGTTTTGGACGTATGCATAGCGGTCGGTTTTTGCGATGGTGTTCATGGCATTGACGAGCATCTGCGGTGCACTATCCCCGCGTTGGATCTCGCAGATGGCATAGATATCTGCTTGAATATGTGTGAGCGCTTTGCTGATTTTCAGGGTCTGCATCTGCTGCTGCTTGATGGTGGTCTTTCGCTGGGCATATCCACCAAGGTGGTAGAAATAGTTTTGTATGTTGGTCGCACAAATTAGCAATCCCCCTTTGGGCATTTTAGGTCGTGCTTCGGGTTGGTTGTTATGGAATTTAGGTGTCTTACCTGTGACTAGTTTACCTGGTGCTACCACCTTGGCAGTCAATCGTTTGACAATGGCTCCCGTACGCACTTGATAGTTGGATATACGGCATGAGAGACTGATCATCTGCTGCCGGTTTCTTTGCTGTATTTGATAGTAGTTGGTACTATCTCCTTGTGCGAGTCCGGTGGCATGCTCTTCAGGCACATATAATCGTTCTGGTGCTAGAATGAGCGAATCGTAGTAGTTGCCGCATACCACCATTGGATTACTAATCTCCACCATTTTGCCGATATAAGGTTCCCATCCATTGACAAAAGAATCGGGAAAAACTACTTTTTCTACTGCCGCTAGGTGAAGCGAGCATAATATGTAAAGGACAAAAATGTATTTACGCATATCTCTGATTGAAAATGATTGTACAGAATCTCGCGCAAAGGTACTGCTTTTTTTTGAAGTGTGCAACTATCTATTGGAAATATCGAAGTAAGAAATAGTATGATTTTTAATATTTTGAATGAAATTATTCACAATTTGCAATAAATTTTGTGGAAATTTGCAAGGATAAATAAAATTTCGTACCTTTGTCGCGTAATTTGCATCATATCGTATCGATTGTTCATCGCTGCGGTTGGGCATAATTTGATACCATTCGAAATATATAGAAAATCTCATACAATGAAAAAATCTTTCCTATTTGTGTGCCTGCTATTATGCATGGCCATCCAATGCAGTTTTGCTGCAAGTCCCAAAGAAGAGTTTCGTGCCACATGGTTAGCCACCGTGTGGAGCATCGACTGGCCTAAGACCTCTGCTACTACCACAGCCAATCGTACTGCCCAACAAAAAGAGTTGACTGACATCTTTGACAAGATGAAAGCGGGTAACATGAATGCCGTGTGCTTGCAAGTACGCGGTCGCTCGGATGCGTTCTACAAATCTAGCTACGAGCCTTGGGCAGCAGAGTTAGCGGGAAGTCGTGGCAAGGATCCTGGCTACGATCCGTTGGCTTTTGCTATCGAAGAAGCCCATAAACGCGGTATGGAGTTGCATGTCTGGGTAAATCCATTCCGTGTGACAAGCACAGGAACCATTTCAACTAGCGATAAAGTTTGGCAAAATGCTGGTCAATGGATTATTAAATATGACAATGGTTCGTTTAGCGGCCAGATTATCGACCCAGGATATCCTGAAGCACGTGAGTATGTCTTAGACGTATTGATGGAAATTGTTGAGAACTACGATGTGGATGGTATTCTGATGGATGACTATTTCTATCCTTATGGAGGAACAACAACTGAGGACTCAAAGTCTAAATCTTTGCACAAACCATCATCTGGTCTTGTAGATCAAGACAAAGATGGTTCTACCGATGACGATTGGCGCCGCAGTAATGTGGATGATATGATGAAGAAACTCTATGATCGTATTCAAGCTACTAAACCTTGGGTACGTTTCGGTATGGGTACCTTTGGTATATGGACATTGAAATCTACTGTAGCTAATGCCTATGGAATCTCTCTGCCAAGTGGTATTACAGGTTTGGATGACTACGAGGAGCAAGCTTGTAACCCTGTAGAATGGGTAAAAGGCGGATACGTTGACTACATAAATCCACAGTTGTATTGGTCTACCACATCAACTGGTCAAAGTTACGAAAAACTTGTAAAATGGTGGGGACAGGATGTATGCCAACACTTCTCTGAATTACTACCAGGTAAACAAAAAGTGCATTTCTTCTCTAGTCAATCATGTAGTAGCAATACCGCTTCTTCGGAGATTATCAAACAGATTGATTTGAACAGAAAGTACCTCTCTTCTGGCTATACAGGTTCAGTATTCTACAATACTACTGCATATCTCAAGATGTACAGCGCATTGACTTCTCGCTTTGATTATAAGGCACTTCCACCTGCTATGGACTGGAAGGTGACCACCACTCTGAGTGCGCCAGAGAACTTGACATTGTCGGGTACCACCTTGATGTGGTCTCACCCTAGTGCTACACGTTTCACGGTCTATGTTTATCCAAAGGGTACGTCTTTGGAAACGGCAAAGACCAATCCTGCCTACTTGAAGGGGATCGTCTATGGTAATAGTTACAGCGTTAGTGGGATTGACTTGAATAGTTACAATGTGGCTGTATATAGTTATGACCGCTATGGAATGGAGCATGCTGCTGCGGTATATGGTGAGGGTTCGACCGACCCAGGTACTAATCCTAATCCAGATACAGGCAAAATCACATGGGAGCTGAATGGTGGTGAGGTGAAGAGTGTGACAGTGCCAGGGCAAGAAGACTTGTGGTACTCGTTTAAGTCTGCTGCCGGACTGACTAGTTCGTTGGGGCTCTTGAGCACAATAGCAACGGCGACTACACCATGTAAAGAGATTTGTACCTATTTGACAGCAACTGAGGTTCAAAAAGTATTTGCCAACTCTGAGTGGACATGGTTGAAAGACTATATTATGACTACCCAGAATGCCCAAGTAGGTCAAATAGTAGCTAGTAGCACTGTGCCAGAGTTGACGACAGACCTGACAACTGCGACATGGCGTTATGCAATAGCTGCTTTCTTCTTGCAGACCCAATATACCGCATGGCCTTATACTGCAGATTTCTCTACAGCCGGTCAGCCATCTGCTTGGGGCGTTGCCTATCAAACCGCTCATGGTGGGGCATCGTTGCCAAGTTATGTGACAAGTACATTCACTTTGCCTACCCCCACTCACCCACAAGGATATACTTTCTTAGGTTGGTATGATAATCCTGGGTTTACAGGTAGCCCTCTAACTTCTATCCCTGCGGGCTGGACAGGAACGCTGTATGCTAAGTGGCAAACGGGGACTACGGACCCTGTGGATCCAACCAAAGAGGTAATCTTTTGGGTACTGAATGGTGGACATGTACCAGCTGAAGTTCCTAGTAATTTAGAGTTGTGGGAGATGTTCAAACCATATTATAATACGTATTATGGTCTCAATCGTGCATCTACCACGATAGATAAGGTAACTACTTTTGCCAATGAGAAGATGCAGGACATCATGACCAATGCAGCATCAGAGTATAAGTGGCTAGGTGATTATATCCTTACCATTGCTCCTGGTATTTCAGGCGAGAGTGCATGGCGTTGGCATGTGCATGCTTTCTTTAACTGTAGTGATGGTACTGTACAGGGCAACCAGCTCGTAGCTACGGCTAATTTCTCTGTGGCTGGTCAGCCATCAGAATGGGGAGCTGCTTATCAGAAAGTGCATACAGCAGAATTGCCTAAGTATGTGACAGCCACTTATATCCTTCCTAATGCTTTGCGTGATGGTTATACCTTCGAGGGTTGGTATGACAATGCTGAGTTCAAAGGCACTGCGCTAGCTTCTATTGCTGCGGGTTGGCAGGGTACATTGTATGCTAAATGGGAAGAAGCTAGTGTGGAAAACCCACAAGTGATATTCTGGAATTTGAATGGTGGTACAGTAACTGTCGAGTTGCCTAAATATGTCACCTCATCTTATACCTTACCTATCCCCACACGTGCGGGATACGTCTTTGGTGGATGGTTTGATAATGCCAATTTCACGGGTACAGCCATTACTACTATTCCAGCGGGCTGGCAAGGTACCTTGTATGCCAAATGGACAGAGGAGACCCCCGAAGAAGTTATTTATTGGGTACTTAATGGCGGTACCGTAAGTGGAACATTGCCATCTTTTGTTACTAGTACTTATACCCTCCCAACCCCTACGCGCGATGGATATGTGTTTGCGGGTTGGTATGATAATCCTGCGTTTACGGGTACCCCATTGACCTCTATTCCTGCAGGATGGGAAGGCACTTTGTACGCTAAATGGACAGCAGAGGAGAACACTGATGATATTAAGTGGGAGTTGAATGGCGGTAGTTATAAGAATGGTACCTTGCCAACCTCCGTGTCTAGGCGATACACCTTGCCTAGATCATGGGAATTGAATCCTCCATATGATGGTTGCGACTTTGTGGGATGGTATGATAATGCCGAGTTTACTGGCAGCAGTTTGACTCGTATCAACTCCGGCTGGCAGGGTACTTTGTACGCCAAATGGGATTGCTCGGATAGTGATGCAGAGGTGATCTTCTGGTATCTCAATGGTGGAAAGGTGGAAGCAACTTCTGTGACTATTCCATCCCAAGAGACCTTGTGGGAGAACTTCAAGACGGATTATAATAAGTATTTTGGCACGAACCTTGACGCTACCTTGTCAGGTGCTAGCAACTTCCTTTATTCCGGTAGTTATTATTGGAAGAAAGAGGTAGGCACATTGATGAGTGATGCAGAGGCGGGTTGGAAATGGTTGGGCGATTATATTATCTCACTAGCTGGTTCTCCTGTCAACAACGACCTCTGGTGGCGCACACAATTACATGCTTTCTTCAATGCTTTGTCTAATTACACTTTGGGCGACTTTACGGCGGCTAACTACTCCACTGCGGGCAAACCATCCGCATGGGGACCAGCCTACCAAGCAGGACAGCCTGCAGAATTGCCTAAGTATGTGACTACCACCTATATATTGCCTACGCCCGTGCGCGAGGGATATACTTTCCGTGGATGGTTTGACAATGCTAACTTTGAGGGGTATGTATTGACTTCTATCCCCGCGGGTTGGGAGGGATCATTGTATGCTAAATGGACTCAGAATACCCCAGAGACAGTCATCTTTTGGGTACTGAATGGTGGTTATACTCGAACCACTTTACCAACCTATGTGACGGAAACCTATGTCTTGCCACCACTTGTGAGAGACGGATATATTTTTGCTGGATGGTATGATAATCCAGACTTCACTGGTAATCCTATTACCGAGATTCCTGCGGGTTGGGCCGGTACGTTGTATGCCAAGTGGGAAGTGGGCTCCGAAGAGCCAGAGACCACTGCTATTAAGTGGGAACTGAATGGTGGCCAGGAGAATCCATATAATTGGTCAAGCAAAGAGGATATGTGGCTCTCCTTCCAAGATGACTACCGTGAGTTCTACGGAGTAAGCATACGTAACTATTCAATAGATAGTTGTGCCAAATGGACGTATGATGCTTCTGGTGATGGCAAGGCCATTACTGAGATGCTTACCTATGAGGATAAATGGATATGGTTGCGCGAATATATGGAGAAAGTGGCATACAATGCTAACTTCAACAATGGTCAACTGGGTACTGCTGTGCTTTTGCGATTTAGCTTGCATGCTTTCCTCAACAACTCTCCTGCCAATGACAATACCTATTCCGGTAACCCAGACTATACCCTTAACGGCCAACTCAGTTATTGGTACTTGGATTGGGGTTATACATGGAAGGGATATTTGCCAACTACTCTGAGTTCTACCTATGTTTTACCTAAGGCTTACAAGGATGGTCGAACCTTCCTGGGCTGGTCTACTGATCCAGAAGGGGTAGGGTATATAGACGAGTTGCCATCAGGTTTTATAGGTACGGTATATGCTTTCTGGGATGTGATGGATGATGTCACTACTCAATTGGAGGAAGTGGATATGTCTACAGATGCTACCATGTATGATATTCTGGGACGTCCTGTGGGTAAGGATTACAAGGGTATAGTCGTTATCAAAGGCCAAAAATACCTATTAAAGTAAGAAAAATCAATAAATATTTGGTCAATTCAAAAAAAAGCAGTACCTTTGCACGCTTTTTCGGCGCTTCGGCTTTTAGGTTGATCGCCCCAAAGATATATTAACTATTAATTATTAACTATTAACTGATTAAAACATTATGTTAAATCATTACGAAGCCGCTTTCGTGTTGACTCCCGTTTTGTCTGAACCACAGATGAAGGAAGCGGTAGAAAAATTCGAGAAACTTCTCGTGGAGAATGGTGGTACCATTCTTAATCATGAGGAGTGGGGTTTGAAGAAATTGGCTTACCCTATCCAAGGCAAAACTACGGGATTCTACGCCTTGTTGCAATTTGATGTAGAACCTGAGGTTATTGCAAAGCTCGAGACAGCTTTTCGTCGTGATGAGCGCGTATTGCGTTTCCTCACTACCCGTCTTGACAAGTACGCTTATGAGTACTCTGAGAAACGTCGCAATGTTAATCTTAAAAAGGAGGAGGCTTAATTATGGCACAAAATGACGAAATCCGCTATTTGACCCCAAAAACTAACGAGGCAAAGAAGAAAAAGTACTGCCGTTTCAAAAAGAGCGGTATCAAGTACATTGATTACAAAGATCCTGAGTTCTTGAAGAAGTTCTTGAATGAGCAAGGTAAGATCCTTCCACGTCGTATCACTGGTACAAGCTTGAAGTATCAACGCAAGGTGGCTCAAGCTGTTAAGAAAGCACGCCACTTGGC
>JAZKYJ010000031.1:0-3582 GCA_045612045.1 Paludibacteraceae bacterium
GCAGCAGCATGGCAGCAGTATGAAAAGGGTGATAAACTATGGAAGACAGGTTGGGGGTTATTTGTGCCTGGCGTAGCAATGGCCACCGTGGGAGGAGTATATGGATTCACCCGTATGCTCGGATATGATGGAAGTATGACCACTAATTATCCATTTATAGCGGGCATGACGGTCTGTAGCGCTGGTTGCGCAATGACTATCTCTTCTATCCCTTGCTTAGTTATCGGACAGAAGAACCGCCAAGCAGCCAAGAAGACTATTGACGAATGGAACTGCGCGCCAGAGGTCTCTTGCGAACAGATACGACTTCAATACGACAAGAATGATAAACTATGGAAAGCAGGTTGGGGCTTATTCGGCATAGGAGGTGGATTAACTATCCTTGGTGGTGCTTTGGCTGGCTGTTATAGCAATAATCCGACTCTTGTAAATGGAGTGGAGAGTTACGCGGTTTCCGACGCAGGCGCTGTGTTGATGGGTGTTGGTTTGGGTTCGCTAATTACTTCTATTCCATGTATTTGTGTAGGACAGGCAGAACGAAAGAAAGCATCGGATTTATATCATCAGCATTGTGCAGCAGAACCGCCACTAACTTTCTCTATTCAATCTTCGGCTAATGGTCTCGGTTTGGCTATGCAGTTTTAGTAGTACCATATTGCGTATTAAAGCGCTTTTTCCATAGAAATATGTGGCATGTCTGCTTCGGTGAATAGTTCGCCGACTGTAGTAAAACCACACTTTTCATAGAAAGGTATGGCATGTGTTTGTGCATGCAATAGTAGTGTTGTGGCACCTTGTTTTAGTGCTTCTTGTTCAATTTGGTCCATGATGAGTTTTCCATACCCTTTTTTGCGGTCAATGGTGAGCATTCTTCCTATATGCCATGTGCCAGGTTTAGCATCTTGAAAAAGTCGTGCGTAGGCGATAATACGGCCTTTGTGCTGCAGTGCGATATGAGTAGCCAGATAATCCACATTGTCCATATCTTGGTAGTAACAATGTTGCTCCATGTAAAAGACTGCAAATCGCGCTTTGAGTATTTCGTATAGTTCGGTGGTGGTAAGTTCTGCAAAAGGTTTGATTATCATCTTGAAACCTTTTGGTAATGCCTTTTTTATAGGGTTTCTTTTTCGTTTTTTAGCCTCTTGTTTCTCTAATTGTTCTTTGATGACGGCGAAAATATATTGGTGAACCGTTTTGTATTGTTTGTGGGTTGGGTCCAGAGGAAAAGAGCGGTTGTGGTCTTTCATTCGTTGTGTCCACTCCGCTAATTGTTCAGGGTCCGCGATAATCTTATTGACGAGGGTTGTAGTTTTTCCAAATAGTTTGCGATGCGCATTTTGTGCTTTGGAGGCAGGGTTGGTGTTTTTCGTTTGTGTATAAGAGTGTGTTTTGCCATTTCTGGTGCGATAAATGGCGTCATCCTTTTTGCTCATTTTTCCACTTCGACGCGTGTTGTCTGTTGTGATTATTTTTGCCATATAGTTAAAATTAAAGTATATATACTATGTATATATAGTATTTGTTATGAAAGTGTTATTTTTGGTGTATTATCTTATGGTTATCCTATGGGTATGTTATGGTTATCCTATGGTATTACCCGCTACTTACTCTACAAAAGGGTAAAAAGGGTATTCATTGTGGTGGTGATTAATGTTTGTTTATTGTGGGTGCAAAGGTAGTAAAAATAATTGACATATGCAAGTTTGCGAAGCAGAACATGTGATTTTAAAGGAGAATAGGGACAATAAGGTCTCTAAGGAGGGGCAGAACATATCGGGATAAGGACATATCGCGATATCGTCGTTTTTGATTACACCTTACACAAAAAATCGCTCTTCGGGGCGATTTTTTTTGCATATGTCAAAAAAAATCACTACCTTTGCGCCGCAAAGGATGCCTATGGGCACTTTGAATAAATTGACATACAAGCGCAAGCGTGCGCTATAACATATTTTAATAATAAGCATTACTATTATTTCATCGTTCGACGAAGTCTACCAAACAAAATTGAACTACCGAAATAATAATGTTGAGGTGTATACACATCTCTACTCCTATAATGATAGTATGCATTCACCGTTGGTGAGTTCATTTATCAGGAGTAGGGGTTTGGTAGACACCTGTCGAACGGATAAGTGGGCTCGCCTTTTTTATTCGTTGGTGGATTGATAGTTATGCACCAAACAACTATCAATCTATGGCAAAGGCAGATTTAGCAGCTGCACGAAAGGCAAAAAATGATGAGTTCTACACCAAATTAGATGACATCGCCAAGGAACTCAAATACTACACGCAATACTTTCAAGGGAAAGTAGTGCTCTGTAATTGCGATGATCCGTACGAAAGTAATTTCTTCAAGTATTTTGCACTAAACTTTAACCGATTAGGCCTCAAGAAACTAATTGCTACCTGCTATGATGGTTCGCCTGTTGCCGGAGACGAACTACCTTTGCTATTCGAAATAGAGGAAACGGAACCAAAAAAAATTGCTTACAAAGTAGAGATTACCGAAGTGCAGGATTATAATAATGACGGAGCTGTAAACCTCGCGGATGTACAATATCTAATCCAAAATGACAGGAATGTCCTTTCTTTGCTCAAAGGAAATGGTTCTTTTGATAGTTCCGAGTGTATCGAATTGCTCAAAGAGGCAGATATAGTAGTCACAAATCCACCTTTCTCGTTGTTCCGTGAATATCTCGCTTTATTGGATAAATACAACAAGCAATTCCTAATTATCGGCAATACGAATGCGCTAACATTCAAAGAAACATTCCGTATGTTTCAGCAAGATAAAATTCGAACTGGATACACTAATTTTAATGTAGGAATGTTCTTCCAAGTTCCTGATAATTGGGAAAAGTTCCATCATATAGAAAATGGCAAAAAGATAGCACGCGTATCCACATCTTGTTGGTTTACGAATATGCCTGTTGCAAAACATAACGAGGACTTGATTTTGTATAAGCACTACACGCCAGAAGAATATCCTAAATACGATAATTATGATGCTATTAATATTAACACTTACACAGACATCCCATGTGATTACGAGGGAGTAATGGGTGTTCCCATTACATTTTTGGACAAATATAATCCAGACCAATTTGAAATAATAGATATTAATCCTCACTTTTTTACAATAGTAGAACAGGGGCTGCCAAAACCAAAGCAACTAACATTGCATAGTGTTGGGCAAAAAGATCCTTACGCTCGTATATTAATTCGCAATAAAAAACCACAAAAGCCATGACAATAGATTTACACGAAATTAGCATACGCGAGTTGTGTGCGGACTACAATGATTTGAGTATTCAAGAAGAAGGAATTGTTGGGTATGGTGGACGATTAAATATCCGTCCTAAATACCAGCGTGAGTTCGTCTATGACGATAAACAACGCAGTGCCGTTATGGACACCGTTTGGCAGAATTTCCCACTGAATGTCATGTATTGGGTCAAAACAGATGGTACAGATGGTATTGAATACGAACTATTGGATGGTCAGCAACGCACTATTTCTATTTGCTCGTTTATTGCAGGCGAGTATATGATGCTTTTCGATGGCAACTTATTGGGA
>JAZKYJ010000032.1:0-49744 GCA_045612045.1 Paludibacteraceae bacterium
GTTGACTCCCGTTTTGTCTGAACCACAGATGAAGGAAGCGGTTGACAAATTCGAGAAACTTCTCGTGGAGAATGGCGGTTCCATTCTTAACCGTGAGGAGTGGGGTTTGAAGAAATTGGCTTACCCTATCCAAGGCAAAACTACGGGATTCTACGCCTTGTTGCAATTTGATGTAGAACCTGAGGTGATTGCAAAGCTCGAGACTGCTTTTCGTCGTGATGAGCGCGTGTTGCGTTTCCTCACTACCCGTCTTGACAAGTACGCATTTGAGTATGCTCAAAAGCGTCGTAACGCAAATGTGAAACCAACAGAACAAGAGGAGGCTTAATTATGGCACAGAATGACGAAATCCGCTACTTGACCCCAAAGACCAACGAGGCAAAGAAGAAAAAATATTGCCGTTTCCAAAAGAGTGGTATCAAGTACATTGACTACAAAGATCCTGAGTTCTTGAAAAAGTTCTTGAACGAGCAAGGTAAGATCCTTCCACGTCGTATCACAGGTACAAGTTTGAAGTTCCAACGTAAGGTGGCTCAAGCTGTGAAGAAAGCTCGCCACTTGGCATTGCTTCCATATGTAACTGATATGATGAAATAATAACCCATTTAATCAGAAAGGAAACATCATGGAAGTAATTTTGATTCAAGACGTAGCAAACTTGGGCTACAAGAACGATATTATTAAGGTAAAAGATGGTTATGGTCGTAACTACCTTATCCCTAATCGTTTAGCTGTGATTGCAAACGAGAGCAACCGCAAGCAATTGGCAGAGAACCTCAAGCAACAAGCTCACAAGATGGCGAAGCTTTTGGCTGATGCACAAGCTTTGGCTGAGAAATTGGCTAATACTGTTATCACCCTCAGTGCTAAGGCAAACGAGGATGGCAAGATCTTTGGTACTATCACTACCGCACAAATCTCTGAGGCTCTTGCTGCGCAAGGTATTGAGATTGACAAGAAGGTCATCACCATCGAGGAAGCTGTGAAGACTCTTGGCGAGGCTACTGCTACTGCTAAACTTCACCGCGAGGTTAAAGCTGAAATCAAGTTGAACGTAATCGCTGAGTAATCGGCTAAGAAAGGAAATAAGTATTATGAAAAAAGGAATTCATCCAGAGAGCTACCGCGTCGTAGTTTTCAAAGATATGTCCGATGGTACACAGTTCTTCAGTCGCTCTACAGCAAATACGAAGGACACTATCGAAATCGATGGCACCACTTATCCATTGATCAAGTTGGAAATCTCTAACACCAGTCACCCATTCTATACTGGTAAATCTAAATTGGTGGATACTGCGGGTCGTGTTGATAAGTTTATGTCTCGCTACGGCAACCGTCGTAAGTAATCATAAAGCAATTTGAAAGGCGAGCGTTTGCTCGCCTTTTTTTTCCTCCCCTTTATACCTTACACTCTGCACGCGACGTAGTCGCCCCTACACCATGAGACGCACACTATGGAAAGACTTCGCCAAGCAAATCCTCATATCGCTTGGTATTTACGTTGCTTTATTTCTTGTATTATATATTGTAGAATGCCTTGTACCTTCGCTTCGAGGAGTGTTGTTGCAGTGGAATGATATGGCATTTATTGTGGGTATACCTGCTAGCGTGGCGGGTACTGCATATGTGCTCACTATCCAAAATCCCAAGAACTATACAGGTTTCTTCGGTGCAATCACGATGGCCGTCTTATTGGCATGGCAATTCGCGTTGTGGGGAAATTGGGACCTTGTGGTGCTGCATCTGGCGCTATTTATCCCTTTCCAGACTACTTCTCTCATTCGTTGGCGCAAACAGGCGTTGGATAGTAAGGATTCATGCACCAATAGTCAAGATGTGTTGCCAGCGTGGCTTCGAGCCAAGGTGGTAGTCTTTAATCTTATCTTTACTGTAATCGTCGTATGGCTAGATATGTGGTTGGTTACGTGGTTGGAGGGAGGCCATTTAGCGGATAACTGGCTGACTAAGGGTATGGGTGGGTTGATGATTGCTTCATCTATCCTTGCAAATTTCTGGATGATTCATAAGAAGATTGATACTTGGGTATGCTGGATAGTCTATAGCTTAGCGGGAATGGTCATATATGTATTGACACAAAATATTTTCACATTTGTATTGTTCTTTATCACATTGATACTCAATGTGAAAGCTGCCATTGAGTGGATAAAGATTAGTTCTGCAGAAAGATAGGGGTCATTAACAATCTAAATCATCAATAGTCATCCTACATATGAATAATTCATTATCTTCTACATTTCAGGTTTCCGACCTTATTTATCAGGTGCTTAGTGACAATCAGGTGGCTGTTATTAAGATGGCTGACGAATCCCTCACTTCGCTAATCATCCCCGATCAAGTGGAGTACGATGGCCATTGTTATGCAGTCACCACCATCGGTGCTTTGGCTTTCTATGCGTGTAAAGATTTGCAAGCCATTCATCTCCCTATTAGTGTGACGACGATAGGTAAGGATGCTTTCTATTGGTGCTTGAGTTTGCAATCTCTTGTTCTTCCTGCTAGTGTGCAATCTATAGGTGCGCGTGCTTTTACGGGTTGCGAAGGTTTGATTTCAATCGTGGTAGATGCGGCTAATCCGTATTATGATAGTCGAGATAATTGTCATGCGATTATAGAGACTGCTACGAATACGCTGATAGCGGGTTGCCAGAATTCTCATATTCCTGATGGTATCACGGAGATTGGCGATGATGCATTTTGCGATTGTGGTACTTTGACTAGCCTCGTTCTTCCTGCTAGTTTGCAGCATATTGGTGATCGTGCGTTTAGTAGTTGTCACTCATTGACTTCTATCCTCTTTCCTGCCAGTTTGGTTCGTATTGGTTCCGATGCATTTGCTTATTGTTATAGCTTGGATAGTCTGACTATCCCCGCAAGTGTTACAATGATTGGTTCGGGTGCTTTTACAGGTTGTGCTGAGTTGACTTCGATAGTTGTGGATGCAGCTAATTCGTGTTATGATAGTCGAGATAATTGTCATGCGATCATGGAGACGACAACCAATATGCTGATAGCGGGTTGCCAGAACACCCAGATTCCTGATGGTATAACAGCGATAGGTGATAGTGCTTTTGGTGGTTGTAGCCACTTGACTAGTCTCCTTCTTCCGTCTGGACTGACGCATATAGGTGAGCAAGCATTTTATCACTGCGACCATTTGACCAGTATTGTTGTTCCTGATAGTGTGACAACGATAGGTGATGGTGCTTTTGAGAATTGTTATGATCTCTCCTCTATCCATCTTGGTGATAGTGTGGAGAGTATAGGTGAGGGAGCATTTTTTGCTTGTGTGAGTCTTGAGTCTATCACTTTGCCAGCCAGTGTAGTTGAGGTAGGTGCGTATGCCTTTAGTGGTTGTGATAGTTTACGATCTATCCAGATTCCAGAGGCTTTGATGGAGGTTGGGTATGATGCTTTTCCCGAGGATACAAAGGTTATTCTGTATTAAATGTCTATTGCATAATGGAATACGATAATCTTTAGGCACTTTGTTTGTACTCTAAACCTCTATTTACATTATTGCATTAAAAAATGT
The DNA here is from genome assembly GCA_045612045.1 of Paludibacteraceae bacterium. GTDB lineage: Bacteria > Bacteroidota > Bacteroidia > Bacteroidales > Paludibacteraceae > Colicola. Next base: position 3,554 of record JAZKYJ010000032.1, read on the forward strand.
ATAGCATACTTGCGTATATGCATTTTTTGTTGTACCTTTGCACCGTCAAATGTTTGAGAAGTGCCAGTGTCATTTATAGACCCATTTAAACAAGTTCGAGCATTTGACTTTTCTTTTATGCAAACGCTTTTAGTATGTTAAGTGTTTGCGTTCGCACGGCGAATAACAACTAAGATATGAAACGTAAACAAGATACATCCTTTCGAGTAGAAGGAAGCACAGAGTTAATGCCCTTCTTACTCGCTAAACTGGGCGGAATGACCCGCACTAGCATAAAACAATTGCTCAGCCAGCGACGTGTAACAGTGAATGCGGGCATCCAAACCCGCCACGATACCCCATTGAAAGCAGGAGATATCGTACAAGTGCTACAAGGCAAAGGAAATTCCGAACTGAGACATCCCAAACTACGGGTAATATACGAAGATGATTCACTTATTATCGTAGAGAAGAAAAACGGACTCCTTACTGTGCCCTACAACCCCAAAAGCAGCGAGATGACAGCATATTCTATCCTCAAAGAGTATGTTAGGAAAGAGTCCAAACGTAACACTGTGCACGTTGTACACCGACTAGATCGCGAGACGAGCGGAGTGCTAGTGTTTGCTAAGTCTGCTGAACTGCAAGAATACATGCGTACCTATTGGCGACAACTAGTCACCCGTCGCACTTATGTTGCACTTGTAGAGGGACATTTACCACAAAAACAAGGCACAATTACCACGTGGCTCACAGAGGATCCGCATACAGGTATGGTATATTCATCTCCCAAAGACGATGGAGGCCAAAAAGCCGTGACACATTACAAGGTAATCAAAACCACTACCATTGGTGAAGACGATCAAGCCATGGATATCTCGGTCATTGAACTCAATCTAGAGACCGGACGAACAAACCAGATTCGTGTGCACATGCAAAGTATTGGACATCCAATCATAGGTGACCGCAAATATGGACATGCCAACGAGTACTCACCTATCGACAGGCTATGTTTACATGCTCGTACACTAGAGTTTATCCATCCCATGACAGAGAAGAAAGTACGTTTTGAAGCACCTGCACCTAAAGAGTTTCATACCTATTTGAACTAAAATATGATTTCTGCATAGCAACCAACCGCGGGCATAGCTGCAGCTAAACAAGAACAAAAAATTACATCAATATGAAAAAGCAAGACAAAGAATTGGATGCTATATGCCAATTAGCAGAAGATTATTATTTCGGTCGAAACGGCCAAACTGCCAACGAAGATGAAGCTATCCGCCTCTACAAGCAAGCAGCAGAGCAAGGATATGCCGAAGCACAATTCCAACTAGGCATAATCTACAAAGGGCAAGGTAACGCACATAGAGATACCGTTGAAGCTGTGAAATGGTTGCGAATGGCTGCAGAGCAAGGTCACGCAGATGCACAAGAGGAATTAGGACATAGCTACGAGTTTGGTGTCGGGGTGGAAATCGACATCAAAGAGGCAGAGAAATGGTATAGAATGGCAGCAGGCGAAGAACCAGAAGACAAAACAGAAGAGGCTAAGCCAGCTAAAACCGCTAAAACTACTAAAAAACCATCTACACCCCGACCATCCACCCTATTTAAGAAAGGAATGGAATACATGGATGCAGGTGATGAGGCTAATGCTTTCCTCTGCTTTGAGCAAGCTGCCGAAAGGGGACATGCTGAGTCGCAATACCTAGTGGGCATCTGCTATCGAGATGGAATAGGCGTGCAACCCAACAAAAAACTGATGTGGAAATGGCTCTACGAAGCATCCGACAACGGACACGACTTGGCCCGCATCATGTGCTGGGAACGCAACGAGAGAAGACAAAAGAAAGAAAAACGAGATCAGATAATCATCATTATAGCATGCGCACTAGTAATAATAGCCGCTATTATTAGTGGAATAATGTATTCGTAAGCATATGCAGGGTAGACGGTGAAACGAGTAAGCGGATAGCGATCTACAGACCATAGGCCGATCTACAACGAAGGGATCTATTAACTATTAACTAAAAATATGAACATTCTTCTTCTAATACTATGCATAGTCCTAGGTATACCATACCTGTATGGACTGGGTTTGACCATCTTTAAATACAACGATACAGTTGTGAACTTCGACAAAAGAAAAAAATGGGACTGGGTGAAAATCATTTGCCTATTTATCTTTGTTTTGCTAACTACCATAGTGGTGATATATTGCGTTCTGCCTATGGGAATAGTAATGGCAATCTTCCTAGTATATGTAATCTACGACTTTATCCGAAGCAACTTCTTCCCATCAGAGTTTGATGACGAGGATTAACTATAAAATTATGAAAATATAAAATTATGAAAAAACTTATTATCGTAGCGCTAGCTGCACTTGGTTTGGTTGCCTGCAACCAAGCACCCAAAGAACCACAAGGCCTTTTTGTAGGTCTATCTGAAGAAGAACAGGTATTGTTCCAAAACGAGATAGGAATAACTCCAGAAAAGTACGGTCTTCCTGATAACTACGAGGTTTTTGACAAAGGGATATTATTTGTCTTCAAACTGCACGATACCACTACCATGGAAGATTGGCATACATATGACTTGACTGCACTGAAAATAAACTATCAACCCTCTGTCCCTACATGCAATTACGACGCGCTACAAGTAAGCCAGATACGCCAAGTATTGCTGTCCTCCGAGAAACGAGGCAAATGGGATTTGCAAGGAGGATACTTTGATCTAGGTTCTGATTTTGCGGCTATCTATTCATTCTACAACGACTCGCATTTTAGTCTGGCCCTCTTAGCTGGAAACCAGAAAGAGACAGGCATACAAGAATTCAAGGATCTCTTGGCAAAGGACTTTCCAGAGCAAGAGTACGGCGTAACCGAAGCGGCTTCTTGGTGGTTAACTGTAAAGTGGGCACAAAAACAAGTACCACTCTGCCAATACGCGTTTAACACACAGCTATCCAATGGCACTAAGATACGTGTGGCATGCCTTGTGGCAAAAAAAGAAACTTACATGATCGCTCGCTAAGCGAAGCATCTACTAACATCCATTTATATCCATTGGCGTAGCTACATGGCGAGGTATAAAAGACAAAAAAATGAGCTTGCTGTAAGCTCATTTTTTTTATTTAAAACAACGTCAGCTGTTCCTCTACGGGTTTGCTGCTTTCGGGAACCTCGTTGGTGATGGTGAAGGGTACATCTACTACCGTCGTCTCCTGACTTTCGGCGCCACCATCTGCTCCCGTATCGCCGCCATCGCCACCATCGTCGGTGCACTCTTCGTCTACTGGTTCGGGCTCAGGAGTGATATCCTCAATCTTAGCCACCTCCCAAGTAGCAAAACGCTTGCCCTTGGCCTTAGGCGACTTGATCTCGATAAACTCTGACATCAATATATCAATAGGCAATTTGGTCTCATCGGCAAAAGTGATGCGGAAAGTGGCCTCCTCGCGATCCGATAGCACCGTGAGCTTGTTGGCTGGATTATCACCCATCATGTTTTGCACCTTAGCCTGCGCATCAAGCTGGAAACGCTTGCCATAGAAATATCCTAGATCGGCATTCCACATAGCCAACGACCAGGCCTTGTCGCGGTCGAACTTCTCAATGCGCCAGATATTCTGATCGAAGTGCGCTGTGAGCTCGTAGGTGGTGGTATAGTAATCGCCATTGTGATTGATCACCAAGATACGATCATCCTCTACAAACTCGCCTAGGTACATGCCCTGACCATCGTAGTTCAGGCGCAAGATATCAGGATCGAACCACACTTTGCGTCCACCCAAAGTGGAGTAACCACGTTGCTTGAGCGTGATGGACTTGACGTCGTATTTGGTCAGCACATTACCTCTTGCAGAGCGGCTCTTGATGGCCAATTCGCTGAGGTCCTTAATGACCTCGAGTTTTTTGAGGTGCAATGCTGGCTTGAGCACTACGCGAATTACTTCGGCCTCGCCGTTTGGGTTGGCGGTGAAGTACATCACTCGTGAACCAGGTTTGCCTTGCGTGAGGTCGTACTCTTTGTCGCGTGTTATGCCTGTTACAGCAAAGCGCTTCATATAGTAGATACCGCCCTTGCCATCTCGATAGATGGCGTTATAGATGGTACGATGGTCGTTCTTGCGGAAGATGTCCACATGCAAGATGTCGGTACCGACATAGACCTTGTCGGCTACCTTGACGATCTTGTATTTACCATCTTTGCGGAAAATAATGATATCATCAATGTCCGAGCAGTTGCAAAGGAATTCATCTTTCTTCAGACTCGTACCAATGAAGCCTTCTGCACGGTTGATATAGAGTTTTTTATTGGCTTCAACGACGGTCTTGATGTTTATATTGGCGAAGTTGCGCACTTCGGTTCGACGTGGATAGAGTGCACCATATTTCTGCTTAAGTTGTTCGAACCAAGCAATGGTATAGTCGTTGAGATGTTTGAGATTCTTGATGGTGGCTTTAATCTTCTTGTCGAGGTCTCGCATCAGTTCATCGGCCTTCTTGCTATCAAAGCGTGTGATACGAATCATGCGTATGTCGAAGAGGCGTTCAATATCCTCGCGCTTGACTTCTCGTATGAGTTTCTCCTTCCATGGCTCTAATGCTTTGTCTACAAAGACGATGAGTTTCTCCTTGTCGGGTGCATTCTCATATCCTTCTTCTTTATAGATTCGATTTTCGATGAAAATCTTCTCTAGAGAGGTGAAGAAGTATTGTTCTTCGAGTTCGTTTTTGAGGATTTCGAGTTCCCATTGGAGTAGTGACTTGGTATGTTCGACAGACATCTTTAGCAGTTCGCTAACAGATGTGAAGATAGGTTTTTTATCTTGTACTACGCAGCAGTTGGGTGAGATATTGATTTCGCAATCGGTGAAGGCGTATAGTGCATCGATGGTCTTGTCTGAGGAGCTACCAGGGGCGAGTTGCACTTCGATGCGTGCTTCCTCGGATGTGAAGTCGTCTACTTTTCGTACTTTAATCTTGCCTTTTTGGTCTGCACGTGCAATGGTCTCGATGATCTTAGTGGTATTGGTACCATAAGGGATCTCGGTGATGATGAGCGTTTTGTTGTCGTCTGACTTTTGGATTTTAGCACGAATGCGGATAGCTCCTCCGCGTTCGCCATCGTTGTAGCGGCTAACGTCGATCTCACCGCCTGTGGGGAAGTCTGGGTATAGTAGAAATTCCTCCCCGCGCAGGTAGGCCAATGCGGCATCGCAAATCTCGCCGAAGTTATGAGGCAGAATCTTGGAGTTGAGACCTACGGCAATACCTTCTACTCCCTGTGCTAACAAAAGCGGGAATTTCACAGGTAAATGGATGGGCTCTTTTTTGCGTCCGTCGTAAGACATCATCCAATGGGTGGTTTTGGCATTGAAGACAACGTCTAGAGCAAACTTGCTGAGTCGTGCTTCGATATAACGAGGTGCTGCGGCACCATCACCAGTGAGAATGTTTCCCCAGTTACCTTGGCAATCAATGAGCAGATTCTTTTGACCTAGTTGTACGAGGGCGTCACCGATGCTAGCATCACCATGTGGGTGATACTGCATGGTTTGACCTACAAGGTTGGCCACCTTGTTAAGTTTACCATCGTCCACCATTTTCATGGCGTGTAGGATACGTCGTTGCACAGGCTTGAGTCCATCCTCGACAGCGGGGACGGCACGCTCTAAAATGACATACGAGGCATAGTCCAAGAACCAATCTTGGTACATGCCCGTCAGATGGTATTTAGCTGAGTCAGTAGATTCTGCCATAGTTGACGGAAAGGGGTATGTACGTTTGTTTATCGATGATGGGGTGATATGGGCTGTTGCCCATGTTCACTATGATTAGTCAATGCGTTTGTTGAGAACAACGAGCGCAACCAATCCAGCTACCTGAGTGCCCAATCCAGCTACTAGGAGTGCGTTAGCAGGTACACCAAAGGCGTAAACAGCCAAAAGTACTACGCCTACCAATACCAAGATAGGACCTAGATTCTTGAGTAATGTATTCATATCAATTGATGTTTATATTGTGTTTCGTTGGATATGTCCGTTTGCCTTGCTGGGCGTTTCCACGGAATTTGGTGCAAAGGTACAATATTTTTTTGAAATATCCAAACTTTCGCTCAATTTTTCGCTCTCCACATTCCTCCTGGCATGGATTTTACGATATCATGCAGTTCCATCATCACCAATTCTGCGGATACGATATTATAGCTGAGTTGTGTTTCCATGACGAGTTGGTTAATATGCATGCCATTTTCTGCTTCTCGTAGTAGTTGTAGTAGCAGTTGCTGTGTTTCGCTGAGTGGGCAGATCACCTCCACGAGGGTGGTTTGTATGGGTGAGGGTGTGCTGGTCCACTGCATGCTGTGAATGATGTCGTTGGCATTTTCGATGAGTTGTGCTTTTTGATTCTTGATCATCTGGTTGCATCCTGCACTACATTCGTCATTGGTTCTACCAGGTAGAGCAAAGACATCTCGCCCGTAGTCTACAGCCATTTCTGCGGTGATGAGTGATCCTCCACGTGCTTTGGATTCGACGACGACGAGTGCGTCAGCCATGCCAGCTACGATGCGGTTGCGTGCCACAAAGTTGTGTCGTTCGGGTTCGGTGGCAGAGGGATACTCGGTGAGTATTCCGCCCTTTTGTAGCGCTTGTACGGCTACGTGCCGGTGGTTAGCTGGGTATATACGATCAAGCCCGTGAGCGGGTATGATCAGGGTAGGTATGCCTGCTTCGATCGCTGCCTTATGGGCAACGATGTCAATACCATATGCTAGTCCGCTGATGATGGTTAGGTTGGGCAGTTGGGCTGCCAGGTCAAGTACGAGTTTTCGGCACCAATCTTTACCGCGTTCAGTAGCACTGCGTGTACCGACGACACTGACTGCATACTGAGGATTGACCTCAACTTGTCCTTTGGCATAGAGCATGAGTGGTGCATCTACGCAGGCGCGGAGGCGAAAAGGATAGTTGTCGTCTTGGTAATAGTAGGTGGCTATCTGGTGGCGTAGGATGAAGTCGAGCTCCAGTTGGGCTCTTTTTCGTGCTTCGTGTATCTTGTCGGCGAAGATCTCTGGATGTCGTGCGATGGCCTCTTCGGCTGTAGGATAGCGGTCGAGGAGCTGTCGCGCGGTACGTGGACTATTGCGTAAGGCAATGCATACGATGAGTCGATGGAGTGTATCTGGATTCATGATGGTAGGTGGGTATGTCGGTAGATGGTTTTCCAGATGGTGGCGATGGAGAGTCCGATGGCAATCCCTATGCAGTCGGCTAACCAATCGCTCCATTCGCCTGTTCGAGGGTAGAAGAATAGGTATTGTAGTATTTCTATTGCAGCTCCTAGCAGTATAGCTGCAATGGTTGCAAAGCTGATAGTGCGCAAGTTGGCCTGTTGCGCTTTATGCAGGTCATATACCAATACGATGGCCAATAGGCAGAAAGCGAGCAGGTGGGCCCATTTGTCGCCTTGCTGAATAGGCGGCCAGTGGTAGTGGGGTTGCCTGATCAGGCAACCATAGATAATCAGCATTGCGGTCAGTATGCTCTTCCAGTATGCTCGCAGAATCTTCATGCCTCAATAATGGCTTATAGTTTGCTTCCGTAGCAGAGGTCTCCCGCGTCACCAAGACCTGGAACGATATACTTGTGTTCGTTGAGGATAGGATCGATGACTGCGCACCAGAGTGTGGCATGGTCAGGCAGTGTAGTCTCCAAGTGAGCGATGGCTTGTGGGGTGCCAAAGAGGCATACTACGTGTAGATTTTTTGGGCTACCATGACTCAGCAGGGCTTTGTACCCTACTTCCATCGAAAGGCCTGTGGCAAGCATAGGATCCACTAGGATGAGTGTTTTGCCTTCTATGCTGGGTGCAGCTAGGTATTCGGATACGATCTCTAGTTGCTCTTCTCCGTTTGGGGTGGTCATGGTGCGTCTGTAAGCACTAACAAATGCGTTTTCAGCATGGTCAAACATCTGAAGGAATCCTTGATGCAATGGCAGTCCAGCTCGCAATATAGTGCCGAGCACAATCTGATCTTGTATGACAGGAACTTGGGCAGTAGCCAAAGGTGTCTGTACCTGCTCCGTGGCAAAAGTGAGATGTTTGCTGATCTCATAGGCCATGATCTGGCCAATACGTTCGATGTTGCGACGGAAACGTAGACTATCCTTTTGGATGTCGATACTGCGCATCTCTTTCAAGTACTGATTGAGTAGAGAGGGGGTTTCAGATAGGTTGACAACTTTCATGATTCAAATAATTAATGATGGTTAGTGAAATTCAAATTCCCGACAAAAGTACAATATTTTTTTGGATTGCGCAAGAATATTTGATAATTAATGGCTGATAATTAGTAATTGATACTTCATTTAATGTGTAATGGATGGTGGGGCCACTACTGATAGTGGAGTTATTTTTGCATCATGCGGTGGTGTTATTTTTCAAAAAAATGCTCGCTTACTTGCGTATGTGCATTTTTTGTCGTACCTTTGCAAAAAAATGTGATATGAACGAATCAACTCCTGCACTCATATACCAACAACCATCAATCGAGTTTGTGACTGTGGCTGTGCAACTCTGCTTGTACCTCGAACGAATACAAGAGACCGAAAAAGAGGATTTTGTGGAAAAAATGCTATGCATGCTACCCCTTCTCTACCTCAAAGCGCGCCTCGTACCACGTGAGAAATCTGATGAAGAAACCTATCTTGAACGGTTCGTGACCGAAGCTGATTACGACACCCTGCGTGAACGCATCCGCGAACTATTGGGTTCCGAAGATAGTTTCCTTGAAGTACATATGGAAGATATGCGCTATTCCGATGAACCTATCACAGCATTTATCTCTGAGAATATAGCCGATATCTATCAAGAACTCAAAGACTTAGCTTGTAACTACCAAAGCGAGAACGAAAGTGTGATGACCGACGCACTATTGGCTTGCCTCGACGCTTTCGAGCAACACTGGGGACAAAAACTACTGAATATCCTTCGTCCACTACATGCTCTCTCGCTTCCCCCTGAGTACGAATAACCATAATCTATACTGCATATGACCGCCCTGAAACCTAATACATTTGCTCATCATATCTCTAAAACGGCGATTCAAGAGTTGCCACTCACCTATTTCCAAGGTGATGTGATTATCGTGGATCGTCCGGAACAGGTGGATGAGGCGGCTGCTTACCTCAACCAGTTTACCATTCTAGGAGTAGATACAGAGGCACGTCCATCTTTTACGCGTGGTGTGCATTATCCTACTGCCTTGTTGCAGATTGCTTCCCAAGAGCGCTGCTACCTGTTTCGCTTGACGCATGTGGGACTGCCCAAACCTATCGCACTGATTCTGGCTAACCCCGATATTTGTAAGGTGGGATTAGCTTTTAAGGATGATATCAATGGCCTGAGACGCCGACGTGACTTCAGACCCGCCAACTGCGTGGATCTGCAGTCGATAGTCTGCAAGTATGGTATTATGGAACTGGGATTGCAAAAGATCTTTGCCATCGTTTTTGCTCAGCGTATCAGCAAGGCGCAGCAGTTAACCAATTGGGAGAACTCGCATCTGACAGCTGACCAAGCACGTTATGCCTCTACCGATGCTTGGGCTACTCTACTCATCTATCTGGCGCTAAAGCAAACCAAAACGCTCACACGCAAAGAGGTTGAAGCCCTAAAGCAAGCTGAGAAAGAGGCACAGTTCCTGCGCCAGCAAGAGGCTTTGGCCCGCAAGAAAGCCCAACAAGAGGCCGAAGCTGCTGGAGCTACCTCTACTTCTCTCTAATTGCTCTATCAATGCTACTGCATCTACGATTCCTGTTCTGTTCTCTAGCACTCGTTTGCACCGCTCTGATGGCGGCGCAGACAACGTTACGGTGTATAAGTTATAATGTGGAGAATCTCTTTGATTATCATCACGATACGTTGCGTCATGATATGGATTATACGCCAGATGGTTTGTTGAGATGGTCTGCTGCACGTTATTATGCAAAGTTAGATGCAATCGCGCAAGTGTTAGTGAATGCGTCGGGGTGGGAAAGTACGCCTTTAGTAGGTTTGTGCGAGGTAGAGAATAAGCGATGTTTGCGCGATTTGTGTCGCAAGTTACGTTGTTATAACTATGCATATGTGCACTATGAGAGTCCAGATGAGCGTGGTGTAGATGTGGCCTTGCTATATGACTCGCTGCGTGTGCGCGTTCTCCACAGTCAAGCGCTCAAGGTGGATCTGCAGGGAGATCATACGCGTGATATTTTGTACACGTGTGCCGAATTTGAGGAGCGTGATACGCTACATGTTATGGTATGTCATCTGCCTTCACAGTTGGGTGGTAGTGAGGCGTCTGCCTGGAAGAGGCGAGCGGCCAAGGCGGTATTGCAGGCCAAGGTGGATTCATTGATGCAGGCGAATGATGCTTCACAAATCATCGTGATGGGAGATATGAACACGTCGCCGGTGAACGATATATTGCATCTGACGAACATGACAGTTTCTTTACCGAGTGGTAGGCAGGGAACGCATAAGTATGCTGGTGAGTGGGAATATTTGGATCAGTATTATGTATCGGAGTGTTTGCGTGATAGCGCGCAGGTAGAGGTGTTTTCGCCAGCATGGTTGCTAGAAGAGGATGAGAAGTATCTTGGTACTCGTCCTCGCCGCACGTATGTGGGAGTAAGGTATCAAGGTGGTTATTCTGACCATCTACCTTTGCTGTTGCGTTTGGTTCTTTAGCATTTCACTAGCATGATGTCTTGCAGGTTAGTGGTGTAGCAAGGTGAGAGTTTTTCTTTTTTGGTAAGTGGTTGAACATTGGCTGGCAGGACTTGTGTGCCAGTGATGACGGCGGGTTTGCCGTATTGTCGGTTGATGGTGTCAATCGCTTTTTGTAGTCGTTCGTCTCGTTGACGTGGTCGTTCGTCGAAGAGTACTTGTTGCTCATTGGCGGCAGGGGATAGGTTCATTAGTATCACTCCTGCTTTCTTGTAGGGATAGGGATGCCATTGTCTGCGCAGGGCAGCTAGCATGTACCTTAGCAGTTCGCTAGTAATGGCCGTAGGCATGGGTAAAGTGATGACCTGATGGATGACGTGCATGTCCTCCTGGGCAAAACGAGAGGTATGTGCATAGATGGTGAACTGTCTACATAGGCTGCCTTGGCGACGCATTTTGTCGGCGCAATAACTCATGAAGTCCACTAGGGCTTTTTCTAGGGTGGCTTTGTCGCAGATGGGGGTAGCAAAAGTGCGCGATTGGGAGATACTCTGTCGTTCGGGGTGGTTGCTGATGTCGATACAGTCTAAACCGTTGAGTTCTTGCCATGTCTGTAGTCCTGATTTTTGTAGCAGGTTTTGGGCAAAGATTGGTAGTTGTTGCGCAAAATCCCAAGCGGTATGGATATGTGCTGCGGAGAGTTTCTTCTGAGCTTGTCGTCCGATGCCCCATACATCATCAATAGCAAAATTCTGAAGGGCCTTTCTCCTTTTGTCTTCGTTGTCAATGATGCATACTCCGTGGTAGGCAGGGTATTGTTTGGCATACTTGTTGGCGATTTTGGCAAGGGTTTTTGTGGGGGCTATTCCGATGGATATGGGGATACCCACCCATTGTCGCACTTGTTTGACCACTTGTTCATAGTAAGACTTCAGTTCTGCTAGAGGAATATGCTCGCAGTATAAGAAGGCTTCGTCAATGGAGTATTGTTCTAGTCGTGGTGTGTGCTTAGCTAGGATACTCATGACGCGGCTGGAGAGGTCACCATAGAGGTTAAAGTTAGAGGAGAAGGCTGTGATGCGTAGTTGATCAGATGGTGAGATTTTAAAAAAGGGGATTCCCATCTTGATACCGAGTGCTTTGGCTTCGTTGCTGCGCGATACGACGCAACCATCATTGCCCGAAAGGACAACTACGGGTTTCCCTTCAAGGTCAGGGCGGAAGACGCGCTCGCATGACACGAAGAAATTATTGCAATCACATAGTGCGTACATATTGTCTAAAGTACTGTGAATGTGTCATATCCTACCTCGCAAACAATGTATGCAAAAGGTGACGACTCCCCAGATGATGAGTTGGTTGGATTCTGTGACTTGTATACGTTGGTATTGGTGGTTGTGTGGGATGAGCCAAACGCATTGGTTCTTGGTGTCGAGTTGGTACTCCTTGATGGTAAATTCTCCATCTACGCATGCCACCACGAAGTCTCCATTGGAGGGTTGTAGTGCCCGGTCTACTACTACGATGTCACCATCACGAATTCCTGCATCGCGCATGCTGTCGCCTGTGATGCGGGCATAGAAAGTGCTCTCAGGGTGACGCACCATCTCGCGTGTGAGGTCGATGGTTTCGCCTGCGTAGTCAGAGGCTAGATTGGGAAAACCTGCATGTAGGTCATCGGCAATCTCAAGTTCAATACCGGTCGTAGCGGCCTGCGTGAGGCTATGTAATAGATTGTCCTGAGTCATGCTGTATGAATTGGGTAAGTAGATTTGGAGTGACAAAGGTAAAACTTTTTTTTAGATTATCCAAATAATCTAGCAAATTATTCAATATTCACTTAAAAAGTTTGCAGGAATGGAAAAAAAGATGTACCTTTGCAACTGCATTATTGGTAAGTTTTTGTAATATAATCATTAATACCTAATAAAGCAGTTCTAGGATACCGTTCGCGGAGGAGGCTGCCGGGCATCTTTTTCCACCCATGAGTGTGGTTTTGGGATGTCTTTTTTGTCTTTCACCTAGTGATTCTGTGCCTAAACTTGTGGAGAATAGAATACGAAGCGCATACAAAATACCTGACTGCTTTTAAAGCACTCACCGAATAAGATTACCGAAAAATTGTTTTTTGCTCACTTATTGCTCGGAGAGGATCTTCTCTCTGAGTTGCTTGCAGCATTGTGTGTTGAAGGTGTGGCCAGGCCGAAGTGCCACTATCTGACCTTGCAGGCGATATCCGCACAATGACATATCTCCAATCAGATCTAGCAGTTTGTGTCGTGCTGGTTCGTTGGGGTAATTCAGTGGACTGAGATATCCCAGTTGGTTTGCATCCAAGCGAGGCTGTCCTAGTTTGTCCGTCATGAAATCCAAATCATCTTGCGACATAGGTGTCTCGTAAATGACCAATGCGTTTTGCAGGTCTCCTCCTTTAATAAGACCACGACGCAGTAGTGGTTCTATCTCGCGCACTAAGCAGAAGGTGCGTGCTAGAGATAATTGCTGCTTGTAGTCGGCTAAGTCATCAAGTTGGGCAGTTTGTGTGCCTAGCAAAGCACTCGGATAACAGATGGTGACCTGCGCTGCATAATGGTCGCATGGGAGGATGAGCATTTGGTTGCCTTGCTCAGATGTATACTCAATCTTCTCGGTGATTGCATAGACCTTTTGTGGCGCATCTTGCTCCTGTAGTCCAACTTGCTCGATGGCCTCGATATAGTATTTCGCACTACCATCTAGGATAGGCATCTCGGGGCCGTCTAAGGTGATCAGGCAGTTGTCTACCCCCATCGCATATAGAGCAGAGAGGATATGTTCTACTGTAGACACTTTCCATTCACCATATTCCAGGACCGTACCACGTTCGGTGGCTGTCACATAGTCCGCCACAGCTTGATAGGTAGGTTGTCCTTCAAGGTCGCTACGGCAGATGCGTATGCCAGTGTTTGGCGCTGCAGGGTAGAAACTAGCGTGGATATGTAATCCTGTATGCAGACCCTTACCCTCGAAGTGGAAAGGGGAGAGGAGCGTATGTTGGTTCATTGTTCTAATGGATGATAGGTTCATAATCTTCTTGTGTAGGGAGAATGCGAGTGCAAAGGTACGGAAAATTTTTAATATGTGCAAATATTCGTTATTTTCGGGCAGAAAGCTAGAGGATGACACGAAAAAATAGTACAATTCTTGCACATGTCGAAAATAAGTAGTAATTTTGTGGCCGAAGCAATAATCAAAGTAGAAACAATATGGAATTTAGTGCACAACAAATAGCTGCTCTTTTGGGAGGTAAAGTGAGTGGTGATGCTAATCGCACCGTTCATGATGTAGGCGCAATAGAGACGGCAAAGGCAGGTCAACTGAGTTTTATTTGCGATGAGAAATACCTCTCTCACTTAGCTACCACCCAGGCTAGTGTGGTGCTGATGAATCAATCATTTGTGTATGATGGTGAGACTTCGGCTACTATCATTCGTGTGGAGAATGCACGTGCTGCGATGGGGCATTTGCTAGCGCTGGTAGCAAAGGCCATCAATCCTACCAAACGCGGAGTGGAGCAACCTGTGTATATTAGTCAGGGAGTAGAGGTGCCTGAGGATGCATATGTGGGTGCTTTTGCATATATCGGTAAGAATGTGCAGTTGAGCGCTGGCGTACAGATTTACCCCCATGTATATATAGGTGATAATGTGAAGATCGGTCCGAATACAATCCTCTATGCGGGTGTCAAAGTGTATTACAACTGTGTGATCGGTGAGAACTGTATTCTGCATGCTGGTTCGGTGATTGGAGCCGATGGTTTTGGTTTTGAACCCGATGCGCAGGGTGTCAACCATAAGTTGCCTCAGATAGGCAATGTGGTGATCGAGGATGACGTGGAGATAGGGGCCAATACTACTATTGACCGTGCTATGATGGGATCTACTATCGTGCGCAAGAATGCTAAAATAGACAATCTGGTACAAGTGGCGCACAACGTGGAGGTAGGCGAGAGCGATTTCCTATGTGCGCAAGTGGGTATAGCGGGTTCCACCAAGGTGGGAGCACATTGTATCCTGGCAGGACAGGTGGGTGTGGCAGGGCATATTGAGTTGCCTGATAATTGCGTCTTTGGTGCACAGTCAGGTGTGGCTGGTACGATTCGCAAACCAGGCATGTACCAGGGATCGCCTGCTATTGATGCCATGAACTGGCGACGTAGCAGTGTGGGCTTTAAGCAATTGCCTGATCTCATGAAGAGGATCGCGGAATTGGAGAAGAAACTCAAGAATTAATCCTAATATCGCTATAAAAAAACTGCATTCTTTGTCGGAGTGCAGTTTTTCTTGTAGTGTGGTGTATAGGTTAGAAATATTTCACTTCTTCTCCCATAATGCTAGTGAGCAGGTTGTTGGCCAGTCTACTAGCTCCAAATCTGAACGATTGGTTGTTGAGCCACTCTGGTCCTAATATCTCTTTGACCAAGGTGTAGTGCTGTACTGCCTCAGTGGTAGTGCTGACGCCTCCAGCTGGTTTGTAGCATACCTTCTCTCCAGTCTTGGCTTGCCAGTCTTTGATGGCTGTACACATAACGTAGGTGGCTTCTGGAGTGGCATTTACGGCAATTTTACCCGTAGAGGTCTTGATGAAGTCAGCTCCTGCTGCCATGGCTAGGATAGATGCTTTGTAGATATTGTCGGCAGTTTTCAGGGCGCCTGTCTCTAGGATCACCTTCAGGTGGGCATCTTGGATGGTGGCTTTGATCTCTGCAATCTCATCAAAGACTTCTTGGTAGTTACCCTCAAGGAACTTGCCGATAGAGATGACGATATCGATCTCTGTAGCACCGGCTGCTACGGCCATAGCGGCCTCAGCAATTTTCACTTCGATAAAGGTTTGTGAGGCAGGGAAACCAGCTGCTACAGCAGCAATGCCGATAGGTTCGGTCAGGGTGTCTGCAGCTGTTTGAACCAGAGCTGGATAGACGCACATGGCAGCCACGTTGGGTACTCCTGGGAAATGATCTTCAAACTCGTTGACGCGTTGCGCCATCTGTTCTACTTTTTCAGTGGTATCGTCGCCGTTTAGTGTGGTCAGGTCAATGCTATTGAGGCATTGTTTCCAAACAGCAGGTGTATTATTTTCATCGAAATGCTTGGCTAGAATCTCGCTAGCGGCCACTTTTACGGCCTCGTCTGAGAGGGTAAAAGGGTATTCTGCAAATAGTTGTTGAAATCTGTCCATATGATGAATTAGTTGATTCGTCCGATGATAGTCTCATTGCCTTTCACGTGTTCGCCTACTTTCACGTAGATCTCTGTATCTAATGGCAAATAGAGGTCTACTCGTGAACCGAACTTGATAAATCCAAAGTGCTCGTTGCGGTGCGCTGTACCACCGGCCTTGGCATAGGTGACGATGCGTCGTGCCATTGCTCCAGCTATCTGACGTACAGCCAGTTGCACCTTGTTAGGGGTTTCAATCACCACTAGCGAACGCTCGTTCTCGGTGCTAGATTTAGGCAACCATGCACCCTTGTGCGAACCATCTTGGTGCTCAGATACTAGCACTGTGCCCTCGATAGGGTACCAGTTGGCATGTACGTTGAAGGGCGACATGAAGATGCTGACCTGCAAGCGCTTCTCGTGGAAATATTCGTTCTCCTCCGTAGGCTCTACTACCACGATGCGTCCGTCTGCTGGCGCTACTAGCAAATGAGGGTCTTGCACCTCTAGAATGCGCTTGGGATTGCGGAAGAAATAGGTGACAAACACCAATAATGCTGCGGAGAGCAGGATGGTGATGGCGAGAATCCAATGAGGTGAATATAGATAAATAGGTACATTGATTGCAAAAATGAGGAAGGTGAGGCAGAGTATGATACCTCGACCTTCACGGTGAATGCGATTGTGACGTTTCTTTTTTCCCATGTGTATTGGATGTTTTAGTCCGTTTCGTAAGTCCTATGCATCCTATGCAACTATCCGAAACGGGAGTTTGTTAGTATTGTATTTGGCAAAGCATGTCTACCGCTTGATCTAGGCCTTGCTGCATTTTCTTGTCGAGCATCATGCGGAACATCGCTGGGATATCTGTTTTGATGGTAATGCGCATGCGGGTATTTTTCTCTTCCACCTGCTTGATCTGTACCCATGCGGTGAGTGGAATAGGCAGATTTTCAGCCCCGTATTTGACCATTTTGTCTTGTTCTTGGTCCACTATCCCGATGGTGATTTTTGCACCTAGTCCATCTACTTTGAAGCGAATAGCGTCACGGGTGATTTCTAGTTCTTTCACCTTGTCCTGAGGAATATGCTCGGCAAAGCGTTGCAGGTTCTCCAAGTTGGTTAGCACGGCAAATATATCAGTGGCATTGGCTTGTGCTTGACCAATCTTGCTTTCGTATTTGATTTCAGCCATATTTAGTTAGATGTGGTGTATTTAGATGGGTGTTTCTGCCATGCTTTGATGGCGCTAGCTTCTTCTTTCTGAATGATTCCCATGCATTCTGCTTGGTGTAGCACAGTTTCTAGGTTAGTGAGTGCGGTAAGGTCAACCTCCATGCGTGATAGTTTACGCTGGGTGGCAGGGAAACCATAATCAAATATGGTTACTATGCCTAGCACCTTGCAACCATTGTTGCGTAATGCCTCTACGACCTTAACGCAGTTGTTACCGGCGTTGACCTGGTTCTCCACTATCACCACACTCTGACGTGGACGCAGATCACCCTCGATTTGATTTTCCAGTCCATGATCTTTTGGAGTGGGATGTACGTATACGAAGGGCAAACTGAGTTGTTCGGCTACTAGCACACCATGTGCAATGGCATTGGTGGCGATACCTGCTATCACATCTGCATCTGGATATAGTTCGGCGATCGTACGAGCTAACTCCAAACGAATGAAGTTACGCATCTTTGGATAGGACAAAATCTTGCGGTCGTCGCAGTACAAGGGAGCAGACCAACCATTGGCCCACTTAAAGGGGTTATTCAGCTGAACCTTAAATGCTTTCAACTGAAGCATCTTAAGCGCTGTCATGTTTTGTAAAATACTCATAACGACGAATTTATTAGGTATGATTTAAGTATAGTTAAGCAAATTTGGGGCAAAGGTACAACTTTTTTTGCAGAAAAACAAATTTTTCGTAGAAAAAGATACAGAAACTCACTTTTTAGGAGTGAATTTAGTTTTTCTTACTTTTCCTTAATCTGTGCTAAACTATTTGGTATTAAGTGTTGTATACCTTTGGTATACCCTTACTAGTAGGTTATTGCAGGTGTTCTCTCTCCCACTTGCCGATGATGCGCTGTGCACTTTCTTGCATCTGCTCTACGCGCTTGATGTCCTTCATTAGCCATCCTAGTTGGTAAGTTTGTGAGAGTGCTTGCTTTTCTTTCTCGCTGAGGTAGTATACCCAGCCGGATTGGCCGGAGGTACGGCGACCCTCCACGCGGATGCGAGACTGATAGTGCGAGCTGATGAAGTTGAGCAAACCTAATGCTAGATCGCCCTGCAAAGTCATGATCTCATGGTGACCTTCTGCCTCAAAATGGTGGTTGTTACCCGCAAAAGTCTGCTCCTCGCCATCGGCAGATAGGCAGACGCTAGTTTGACCCATTTTGCTGGCGCCGAAATAGTAACTTTTGACGATGGTCTCGTGGTTGTCTTGTACGTATGCTTGGAGAAAATTGCGAGAGTCATTCTTGTTAGTTATCAATAGTTTGTGCACGTATTTTCCCACATTCTCATAGCGCTCGTCTTTTTCGTATTTGAATTGGCGAATCAGCTCGTCTGCCTGTGATAATAGAGGGGGAAGCAAGGTGTCGGTATAGGCCAATGTTTGTTGTGCTTCCAAGTAGTGGATGGAGTCAGAGAGGGCCTTGGCTAGGCGGCGTTGGGCCACTTGTCGGGGGTAACTGTTGTGCACCGAGTCTAGCACAATCAATGCTTGTCTCCATTGACCAGAGTGAACCATTTCCTGAGCCTCGTTTACAAGGGATTGGGCGCGATCTTCATCGGAGGGTTGACAACTAACTGATACCAGCATCAGCATGCATGATGCGAATAGAGTAGGGATTATTTTCATTTCAAAACAATTTTTCTGCAAAGTTACAATTTTTTTATCACATACACAAGTCTTTCTAGTAAAAAACGAGTATCTTATCCTTTCCTTAATAAATGTGAATGGCTTGTGAATGAGTCGAAAATGTAGAAAAATTGCGAAAAATGCAGAAAAAATGAAAAAATACACATAATTTTATGCATAAATTTGTCGGTTTGCAAAAAAAATCGTACCTTTGCACCCGATAAATTGTGCTTATTGCACGGTTTTTGTACTTATTAGGCAAAACAAATTTCAAATTAATAACAAAAGTATGAAAAAATCTCTCATCTTTGCATCAGTATTTGCTATGGTAATGCTGATGAGTTGCGGAACTGCTGTTCAACCTGAGCAGGTTACCGTTAACCCTAGTCCATTGGTAGTTGTTGGCAACCAAGTCAATGCTGACATTACTGGTACTTTCCCAGTAAAAAAATTCTCTAAAAAAGCCGTTTTGACCGTTACTCCTGTGTTGAAATACGAGGGTGGTGAGGCTGTTGGTAAATCTGTGACTTACGTTGGCGAGAAGGCTAAAGAGAATGGTACTGCAGTTTCTTACAAAGAGGGTGCAAAGTTCTCTATCAAGGCTTCTTTCGAGTATGTTCCTGAGATGATTAAGTCTGAGTTGGTACTCCGCTTTACTGCTACCAACGGCAAGAAGACTGTTGTTATCCCTGATATGAAGGTGGCTGATGGTGTACTCTCTACCGCTAAGTTGGTTCAAGCTGAGGATGTAAAACCTCAAGTGACTGCAGATAAGTTCCAACGTATCATCCAAGAGGTACAAGAGGCTGACATCAAGTTCCTTATCCAACAAACTAACTTGCGCAACTCTGAGCTCAAATCTCAAGCGTTGAAGGATCTTCACGCTGCTATCAAGGATGCGGATACCACTGCTAACAAGGCAATCAACAAGTTGGAAGTTGCTGGTTACGCTTCTCCTGATGGTGAGGAAGGTTTGAACAGCAAGTTGGCTGACGCACGTCAAGCTAAATCACAAAAATACTTGCAAAAAGAGTTGAAGAAAGCAAAAGTGAACGCTACTATCGAGTCTAACGTAACCGCTGAGGACTGGAAAGGTTTCCAAGAGGCTATGGAGGCTAGCAATATTCAAGACAAAGAGTTGGTTCTCCGTGTGCTCAGCATGTATACCGACCCAGAGGAGCGTGAGGCACAAATCAAGAACCTCAGCGCAGTGTTCAAGACTATTGCTGATGAGATCCTTCCTGCTTTGCGTCGCAGCCGTTTGATCTTGACTACCGACCTTATTGGTAAGTCTGACGAGGAGATCGCTACTTTGGCTAAGACCGATGCTGCTGCTCTCAACGTTGAGGAGTTGCTCTACGCAGCTACATTGACTGAGGTGGCTAGCGAGAAAATGGCTATCTACAAGAAAGCTACTGAGCTCTATGCGAACGACTATCGTGGTTACAACAACTTGGGTCTTGTATACTTCGGCGAGGGCAACGTGGCTGAGGCTTATCGTTGCTACACCAAGGCTTTGCAATTAGAGCCAAACAATGCTGATGTTAACTACAACGCAGGTATCGCTGCTATGGCACAAGGTGACTTGGCTAAGGCTGAAGAATATCTTGGCAAAGCTGCTGGTACACAAGGCAACTTGAACGCTGCTATGGGTACACTCTACACGATGAAGGGTGACTATGCGGCTGCTAAGAGCGCTTATGGCAATACCGCTAGCAACAATGCTGCTGTACAACAAATCTTGAACCAAGACTACGCTGGTGCACGCCAAACATTGGCAAAGGTAGAGAAACCTAATGCTACCACCGCATACTTGGCTGCTGTTGTTGCTGCTCGTACTAACGACCGCGAGGCTGTTTACACCAACTTGGCTAAGGCTGTTGCACAATGCGCTAAGCTCAAAGCAAACGCTAAAGACGATATCGAGTTTGCTAAGTTCCAAGCTGACGAGAAGTTCCAAGCTATCGTGAAGTAATTTCCTATAAATTTACGCTCCTATGATCATTCCTCTGTGGGTGATTATGGGAGCGTTTTTATGTTATGTCGATACTTTTTCCTAAAGTACCCAAACCACGAGAGTGGGACTATCGTCCCATCTATTACGACAAAGACAAGGAAGCGCGCAAAGAAAGGCGTGCTGCCCGTTTGCATCGTGGTTCCTTTAGAGAGGCGCATGAGAACAATACTTTCAACCGGAAGAAGCAAGAGAAGAAATCTAAACTCCTATTCTGGGTGGCATTATTGGTTCTCCTCCTCTTTGTTGCCTACTACTTACTATGAGTGATATTATCCGTCTTCTCCCTGACAGCGTAGCCAATCAGATAGCCGCTGGTGAGGTCATTCAACGACCTGCCTCATGCCTGAAAGAACTCGTCGAGAACTCCCTTGACGCGGGTGCTACGCATATACGCATCATTGTGCGAAATGCGGGCCGTACGTTGCTACAGGTGGTGGATGATGGCAAGGGCATGAGCCCAACTGACGCTAGAATGGCGTTCGAACGCCATGCTACGTCCAAGATTTCCCAAGCTTCTGACCTCTTTCAACTACGCACCATGGGTTTTCGTGGCGAAGCACTCGCCAGTATTTGTGCGGTAGCGCAGGTGGAGCTGCAAACACGCAGAATTGACGACGAAGTGGGAACACGCATCGAGATCGAAGGATCAGATGTGGTGAACCAAGAGGTCGTACAATGTCCTGCGGGCACGAATATTCGTGTCAAAAACCTCTTCTACAACGTCCCTGCACGTCGTAAGTTCCTCAAGACTGATCAGACCGAGTTGCGCAACCTACTCACCGAGTATCACCGCATTGCTTTGGTTTATCCGAACGTGCAATTCACTTTTGTACACAATGATGAGATACTGTCCGAACTGCCTGTCGCTACGCTCAAACAACGCATAGAGACCGTCTTCGGACATGCATCCAAACCCTATACTAGTCACCTCGTGGATATCGCTACCCAGACCGAATTGGTCAGCGTTTCTGGTTTCATTGGCAAACCTGAGACGGCGGGTAAGAATAGTCAGCAGTATATGTTCGTCAACGGACGATATATGCGTCACCCTTATTTCCACAAGGCAATCATCACGGCCTACTCGGGCCTTCTCTTGCCTGAGCATGCGCCTTCCTATTTCCTCTATTTCGATATTAATCCCGAGGCGATTGATGTCAATATCCATCCTACAAAAACTGAGATTAAGTTTGCGGATGAGCAAGCCATCTTCCACATCCTTTTGGCTGCTGCGCGCGAAGCCTTAGGTAAGTTCAATGTGGCTCCTTCCTTGGATTTTGACAGCGAAACACAGTTGGATATCCCTACTTGTCCCCCCGATGCTATTCCGATTGCTCCACCTACTTTGCAGGTAGATCCTACTTACAACCCTTTCCGAGCACATACCTCGCGCAGTCAGGTCAACGGATGGCATGAACTCTATCCCCAAACTCCCGCGCAACGACCTTTGACCGCTCAGACAGAATGGGGAGACGCGCAATCTAGCGACACCTTGCTCTTCCAGGAACCCACGATGGACGATAATACGCCGCTCATGCAGTGGAACAATAGTTATATCCTCTTTCCTGCTGAGCAAGGAATCATGATCTTGCACCAGCATCGCGCACACACGGCTATTATATACAAGGAGTTGAGCCACCAACTCATCAATCAGCAGGCCTATGCGCAGCCACTGCTCTTCCCCGAGGTACTCGAACTATCCGAGGATGATTGGGATACTATTCAGTTTCTATTGCCCGATCTCCAGGCTTTGGGCTTCACCTTAGAGCAGTTCTCTCCACGTGCATATACGATCTTGGCAGTACCTGCTCAGCTTGGACAGAGTAATCCTGTCATGGCCTTGCTACAGGTTATCCACACCGTGCAGGAGACACAGTGCAATGCCCAAGATCAATGGAGAGAAAGCATGACACTCTCTCTGGCCGATCAGATGGCTATACCACAAGGAAAAGCACTCAGCGACGCCGAAAAAAGAGATCTAGTCAAGCGATTCCTATCACTAGGACATTCGCGATTCCTCCCTAATGGTAAAATCATTCTATCCTACCTATCGCATGAAGATATCCAAAAGCGCTTTTAAAGTACGCCAAGTAGTATATTCGGTCATGATAGCATTGGCTGTCACGATCCCTTGGGTTTACTCGCAGACGGCCGACTCGATCACTATCTTGCATACCAACGATACCCATTCGCAGGTCGAACCGCTCGAGATAGGCAAACGTGATCAGTTCGCTGCTGGGTATGCTCGTAGAATGGGCTTTGTACAGCAGCAACGTCAGATGGATCCTAATCTCTTGCTTGTGGATGCTGGCGACTTCTGCCAAGGTACACCTTATTTCAATTTCTTCCACGGTCGTGTGGAGGTGGATGCGATGAATCGTATGGGCTACGACGCCATCACACTGGGTAATCATGAGTTTGACAATGGTGTGGATACACTGGCGGCTGTCCTGCGTGAGGCACAGTTTGCGGTTGTATGTGCGAATTATGATGTCTCTCACTCTCCATTGGAAGGGATCGTCAAACCTTATACGGTGATACGCCGTGCGGGTTTGCGCATTGGTATATTTGGTCTTGGGGTGGATCCTACGGGATTGGTAGCGGAGAAAAATTTTGCTCCACTTCGCTATTTACCTCCATTGCCTATTGCGCAAGAGGTGGCGAATACGTTGCGCGAAAAGGAGCGCTGCGACATTGTTATCTGTCTTAGCCATATGGGAACACATGGACAAGAGAACTCCGATATCTGGCTGGCGCAAAACACATATAATATCGATGTGATCATCGGGGGACATACACATAAAATCGTAGAAAATTTGCAGGTTGCTAATTTGAACGGCGATTCAGTTTTGCTTGCACAATCGGGCAAAGCCGGTGCCAGAATAGGCAAAATATTGCTCAAAACTGACCAATAATTGCAGTTTTTTGGGGAAATATTTGCATATTCCAAAAAAAAGTAGTTACTTTGCACCGGATTTTGAAATTAGAAATTAAATATAACTAAATATTAACTTTTAACTAGGACGATTATGACAATCGAAGAAAGAGTAAAAGCAATTATCGTAGATAAGTTGGGCGTAGAGGAGTCACAAGTTACTCCTGAGGCTAGCTTCACAGCTGACCTCAACGCAGATTCTTTGGATACTGTAGAGTTGATCATGGATTTTGAGAACGAGTTTGGTATCTCTATCGACATGGATTCTCAAAAGATCGAAACTGTACAAGAGGCTATTGATTATATCAAGGCTCATCAAGAAGAAGCATAATTGAATTACTAACTATTATCATTTTTCGGCGAGTTTGCGGCATCAACCGTGAACTCGTTGGGTGTTGAAGGGTATTATAAATGATGGATAAACGTGTCGTTGTGACGGGCATAGGGATGGTGACATCGTTGGGCAATGATGTAGCAACCACGTGGGAAAATCTCCTGCGTGGGGTGAGTGGCGCTGCACCTATCACACACTTCGATGCAAGCAAGTTCAAGACACAGTTTGCTTGCGAGGTGAAGGACCTCGACCTCACGGGTTTATTCGACCCCAAGGAGGTTCGACGTTACGACAGATATATCTTGTTGGCAGCGAAGTCTGTTGACGAAGCAATGCGGGACGCGGCACTACCTATGGGAAAGCAAGATCCTTTGCGCTGCGGAGTGATTTATGGCAGCGGAATGGGAGGCATTAAGACCCTTGACACCAATATCGCGGGATTTGGAGCTGGTGATGGTACACCACGCTATAGTCCTTTCTTCATCCCGATGATTATTCCTAGCATGGCGGCGGGAATGATTGCCATGAGATATGGCTTTCGCGGAACAAATTTCGCCACTACTTCTGCTTGTGCAAGTTCTTCACACGCCATCGCGGAGGCATACTACCAGATCCGTATGGGATTGGCAGATGTGATGATCACAGGAGGTAGCGAAGCGGCAGTGGAGTGCTCGGGCATTGCTGGTTTCAACGCGCTCCATGCGCTCTCTACGCGCAACGAAACTCCAAAAACGGCTTGCAGACCTTTCTCGGCTTCGAGAGATGGTTTTGTGTTGGGTGAGGGAGCGGGAGCGCTGGTCTTAGAGGACTACGAGCATGCTTTGCAACGAGGGGCGAAGATTTACGCTGAGATTGTAGGCGTCGGACTGACATCTGATGCGTATCATATCACTGCCTCCGAACCTTCGGGACGTGGGGCACAAGATGCTATGCAACTGGCAATCAAGCAGGCAGGGATTTCCCCTGAGGATATCGACTATATCAACGCACATGGTACGTCTACTCCTATTGGAGATGTCGCAGAAGTCATAGCTATCCAGCAGCTTTTCGGACAACATGCCTACGAACTGAATATCACATCTTCCAAGTCGATGACTGGACATATTTTGGGAGGTACTGGGGCGGTAGAGGCCATCATTTCGATTTTGTCTATGAAGCATCAAGTCGTCACCCCTACCATCAATCACCAAGACGATGATCTGGATCCTAAGATTGACTATCGTCTCAACTTCACCTTCAACCAACCGCAGCATCGCCATATTCGTTATGCGATGACTAATAATTTTGGATTCGGTGGCCACAACGCCAGCCTAATCTTCAGGAACCCTCTGAACTCCTGAACATTCGCTCCGCGAATCCACCGATCTACAGGCGAAGCCGATCTACCATCCACAGGCACTTTGTGCCGATCTATAATTATATATTAACTGTTTTATTAAATTTTTAAGGTATTATGATTACAACTAAAATCGGTGAGAACGCAGGTTTGATCTGGAATGCACTCCAAGGTGGTGCGCTCACCCTCAAGGCTTTGAAGAAAGCTACCAAACTGAAAAATGATGACTTGAACCTCGCTTTGGGCTGGTTGGCTCGTGAGGGTAAAGTAGCATTTGAGGCAGCTGAAGAGTTGACTATCTCTTTGCTCTAATTCTACAATAAGGCTGTCCAATCTTTGGGCAGCTTTATTCTGCTTCTAAACTTTTAAACACCTAGAACTTCTAAACACTCCATATTATGACCATCGCTATCGTGGGCGCGTCAGGCGCCGTAGGACAAGAACTGCTTAAGATTTTGGCGGAACGCCAATTTCCTATTACCCATCTCCGCCTCTTTGGTTCTGCACGCAGTGCAGGGGCTACCTACACCTTCTGTGGAAAGCAATATACCGTTGAGGAGTTGCAGCATGGGGACCAATTCCAGGGAGTGGATATTGCATTCGTTTCTGCCGGTGGGGGTGTCTCACGGGACTATGCAGAGGATATCACCCGTCATGGAGCGGTTATGATTGACAACTCTTCTGCTTTCCGAATGGACCCTCAAGTACCTCTGGTGGTTCCAGAACTCAATGCAGATGACATACACCAAGCTCTCTTGCCTGGTGCTAAACGCATCATTGCCAACCCCAACTGTACTACCATTATCATGGCTGTCTGCCTAAAGGCTATTGAGCAACTATCGCATATCAAACGTGTGCATGTATCTTCCTATCAATCCGCTTCTGGAGCGGGGGCACAAGCCATGGCCGAACTAGAAGAGCAATATCGTCAAGCCGTCAATGGAGAGCAGGTAGAGCATCATAAGTTTGCTTACCAATTGGCCTACAACCTCATCCCGCAGATTGATGTCTTTGGAGACGATGATTATACCAAGGAAGAACTAAAGATGTACCACGAGACACGCAAGATCATGCACTCTGATATTGCGGTGTCGGCTACTTGTGTACGTGTTCCTTCTTTGCGTGCGCACTCCGAAGCGGTATGGGTAGAGACCGAAATGCCTATCACTCCTGAGCAAGTCAAACTGGCTATGAGTCAGGCCGAAGGGGTGCAACTCATGGACAACCCTGAACTGATGAATGGTACCAAACCTACAACGGACACTCAGCTACCTTATCCTATGCCGCTCTACCTGAGTGGGACAGATGATGTCTATGTTGGACGTATACGTCGTGATTTGGCCAACGAGAATGGCATCACATTCTGGTGCGTAGGTGACCAAATTCGCAAGGGAGCTGCACTCAATGCGGTGCAGATTGCTGAGAAGATGATCCAAAAGTAAACTACGAGTATTCTAAGATAACAGCTGCACGGCTGCACAGCAGATTTCTAGTATATGTACATGCGTATGTGCAAAAGTCTAGAATTAGCTGAGCAGCCGTGCTACTCTGCACTAAGCCCCTGTCTTCTCATCCATATCCACATCCTCCCTCACCTAAATCCCCAAATGACCTAAACTACCTAATCTTTAGTAATTCCCTCATTTTTAATCGATTTACACCGCTTTTACACGGTCAATCGTTAGTTATTCGTTAGTTATTCGTTAGTGATTCGTTAGTTATTAGGCAATTCTAACCATAGGATCACCCTGTACTGACCCCCATTTTTTGGACACATTTGGTGGTTCATTACCTTGAGATATTGAAACAAGTGCCAACGGCACATGAAACAAGCGGCTTGCCGCATGAAACCTAGACACTCCTAAACCTCCTGAAAATTCGCAACGCGAATAATCGTTCGACTGAAAGGAGATAAGAACTTCTGAACCTCTGAACCTCTGAACCTCTGAACTCCTGAACCTCTGAACTCCTGAACCTCTGACCCTCTGAACCTCTAAACTCCTGACCCTCTGAACTTCTGAACCTCTGAACTTCTGAACTTCTGAACCTTTGAACTTCTGAACCCCTAAACTCCTGAACCTCTGAACTCCTGAACTCCTGAACCCCTGAACATTCGCCTAGCGAATAATCACTCGAGCCGAAGGCGAGATAACCCCCCCCTATGGAGATGACAAATTGCGAAATTTTTCGGAAAAAATGAAAATATATTTATATATATTTTGTGGATTCATTTTTTTTTAATAACTTTGCACGCTATTTTGGACTGAAAGGTTTTGTAGCATAGTTTAGGCTACCTTTCAGCATCGGATGTCTGTTTTTATAAAAAGAAATGAGTAAACCAATTTTTACGCTATCTAGTTCCAAACATGTGGAGGTGCTGGGTTCAGGCTCTTCTGCATATGTACCTCCTGTTAATGTGGAGGGCTGGAATTCTTTGTCCGTGACGCGTACTACGTCATTTTCTACTATTCAGAAGGAGGTGATTTCCTCTGTATCTATTGATAATAAACCTACGTATCAAGCTTTCACGCCTATTGAGTCTCCTGCTGAGTTCTTGTATACGGAACATTCCGGCCCCCGCCGCAGCAGCGACCGCGGTCCTGGCACTGAGGCTACAGGTGAAGTGCCTATAGGAGATATGTTGTCGCCGCTATTGGCAATGGCTGCTGCATATATTATCGTAAAACTATTCCGTAACCGCAAAACATCTCAAGCCCTATGAAACGACTCGTACTAATCATATCAGCAATCCTGTCGCTCGCAACATTGCCAGCACAAACACCCGTAACCGATGGCTATCTCACAGATAAGGACATTGTGAGTATCAGCACTGTGTACTCAAACAAGAGATATTACTTAGAAGCAAGTACGAGTGGTATTCAGACCCGAGATTATGCGACCGACAATTGCCTATGGGAAATAGGTATAACAGAAAATGGAGGTACCTTCAATTACACTTTCAAGGATTTAACTACAGGAAAGTATATCTCCATTAACGAAAGACCGAATAATCCTTCTTACTCTTTGCAGAATAATCCCACCGTTCTCAGGTTTCAACGTGAAGGAGAAGAGAATAATAAACAGGGAATATGCGAATACGGAAAGCTATATCATTATTTCTATTACAGCAGTTGGTGGAGATATGTGTCTATTTACTTCGCACAAGGTGGTTGGAATCCATTCCGATTTACAGTATCAACCTCTAATGAGGTGAATGTCTATATCGAAAAATGGGAACTCAAAGGTGCAGGCAAACCTACTGGACACTTCAATCCGTCCAAGATAGAGTTTACCTATGCTGAAAATATCAACAAGGAACAACAGGTGACAGAACAAGTCACAAACGTTGAGTTTATGATTGAGGCGACCACCGAATCGTATTATCAATGTGTTAATCGCACAGAAGAAGCATTGCTTCGTCGACAAACCAACGATGTGAATGTGAACAATATCCTAATCAAAAACATTTACTGGGAGAGCGACAGCGTAAATAAAGGCAAATCTTCTATTCTTGATGTTAACAAGTATGTAGCTCATCAAGACGAGGACAGAACATTGATGACCGTAAGCGATCCCGAAACAACTACGGGTGGAGAGCAAAAGACATGGCAATTCACCGTGACACCGTATGGTAATAGTCCAATGGGATTGAAGGATCAATTCGGAACATTAGAGCGTTGGATTGACTATGCCGACAATGTGATCGTAGAATATACCTACGGAACTGGCGAGGTACAAAAGGCAGAGATGCGCGTGGTGCGTAAGTCTTACCGCCGAATGGATTTGCCGACATTGGTATTCTCCATCAACCCAGCGACCTATACTTTTGGAACAGCGGCAGAGGAAAAAGTATTCGATGTACATCCTACTCACCAACATGGATATGTAGTCCTCAACGTGGATAGCCAAGCCGTGGTGACTCACTATGATGAAGGACCAGACCCAATTAAGCTAACAGATAATAACCTGACATTAAACTTAAGCGATAATTGGGGGGGAGAATTGACGGTAGCCCGTAATGGAGACTACAAAATCAAGGTCACTACTCAAGCTCATTCCGGCAACAAACGCTCTGCTGTACTAACTGGTACACTCCATCCACAAGAACAAGGGAGTACGCATGTCTCTGTATCTTTCACCATTGACCTACATCAACGCGGTGTAGATGCGGGCATAAAGTTGCTGCCTAATAGCACGGCTGAGTATGCCGAAACAACCTTCCTCGGAAGATACGACCAAAAGGAGCAACAGGTTCACACCGCTGAGCGAACCATCTACTACCTATCGGGCGAACCAGTAGAGTTGCGATTACCTGAATCTGGATTCTCGGGATATATGCGCTGGTATGACTACGAAACCAATGGTGGCCCTAACTACAACTATTGCTACGACAAAACCTCCACGCAATGGATAACTGCCCCATATACCAACAACAGAGCATTTGCAGCAATCAACACGCCTGTTAGTAAGGAGTCTGCAGAAAACAGAGAAGGCTTCTCCTACGGTCTATATGCGCTCAACAAAAACTCCAAAACAACTTCTAATACGACCATCACAGCCGCTATGGGTGCAATCCTGGACGAGGGTAATCCAAACAATCCTGCTCCAATCCTAGAAGGATGGAGTGACAATGCATACCACGTGATGGCGTGCGATGTCAGTGCTTATACAGATTACAAAGTAGAAATGGACGGTAACGGACAAATCACATCCATCACCGAACCGACTCTCTCCTATCGCCAACTCTTCCATATGCGACCAGCTAGCGAAATGGCAGACAAATTGGCTACTCTATCTGCGGAAGATAAATACTTAGAGAATTACAAATACCAAGCGCCTGCAGGTAAACAAATCCTTCTCTCTACCGAATATCGCCACAGCAAAGTGCGCTCACACGAGTCTGAGTTGTGCTATTTTTACAAAGATAACGGCGGTAATGTCCATCGTATTGATAACCGCCAAGGCAATATGCTCAAATGGTATATTACCGATAAAGACGGCAGAAGAGAATACACTCCACGATATACCGCCGAGATGGACTACCTAATCGTGCGCAGCGAGAACTATACATACGATGATCCAGTCGTATATACATTAGAGTTACCTGCGAACACAGTCAACAACACGAAACCATTGCTCATTGCTAAGTTCGAAGTGGAGTTTGTTGATATTGAGCGACAGGGTCCTACCAACAAGACGATCATCACCCAGCAGCGTATCAATACCCAATACAAGAACCTTGCAGAAATCAATTTTGATGAACTCGGCACTCACTTGCCTTGGGAACAAGCTTCCTACGGATATGTATATACTACGGGAAACTTAGCTCAAGAGGCCTATTTCAAGCGTGGAGCGACACAAGGTGCTTTCCCATTCTATGGAGAATACACCATACTTGAATCGGTTGAAAAGAATTGGGCACAAGCACAAGCACACGGCGGGAAAGGTAAGTCGTTGTATGTGGACGGAACGATGGAACCAGGATTGGTAGCCAGCATTACAGCGGAAGCTAAGATTTGTTCTGGACAAACAATGTACTGCTCTGCATGGTTGTGCAACCCAGCCCCTAGTGGATGGTCTGGTGAAGGAAACCCTATCTTCCGTTGTAATATCCAAGGTAAGAATAATGACGAAGAGGAGTGGCACGATGCGGGCGTGTATTTCGTAGGTGAGTTATTGAAAGGTACAGGCTGGCAACAAATCGTCTTCCCAATCCAAGCGGCGAGCAGTTATGATAAGACACGTGTATCTATCTATAACTTTGCTACCACCAACCAGGGTAACGACTTCATGGTGGATGATATTACTCTCTTCGTATCGCAACTTCCAATTGCCGCTTACCAAGGCGAGATGGCATGCCGTAGTATAGAAAATGGTAATACAACTGCAGCTGCAGTCTTGCGACTCGATTACAACAACATCACCGCCGGTAGCGACGGATATATGTACTACCAGATCTACAACGAATCGTACGAAGAAAAAGACGCCAATGATAATGTTATTTCTACTGGTGCTCCTGTTAATCTTACTGGAGCTGCTGCGTACTACCACGACTATGATGAAGACCATTCTATCACAGAGCACGACCACCCATATGGTTCAGTGCATATACCCGAGAAAGGATTTGATCCAGAGAAGTACAATAGTACGGCTGAAGAAGCGAAGAAAGTAGCCATCTATACCTCCGTATCTGCATTTCTTGATGACTTAGTCATCCGCGGCGAGAAACACGGCAAGGCATATATCAAAACCAATAACGACGGTGCAACCAAATGGCTTCTCTATGTGGCACATATCGTCAATAACACTGTTGTAGAAGATCAAGCACTGGCTCAACTCTACGAACCACACGACTATGTTATGCGTATGGCATATACGCCAGAAGAGTTGCCTACTGCCGAGTGTAACCTCACTACCCCACTGCATGCCACACAGCAGACAGTCTTTAAACTGCGTAACTCCAACAAGGAGACTATCAAACATTCAGAAGGGAAAATACAGATGGCTAATATTGGAAATGCGGAGTACATACTCGAACAGTCAACAGGAAACTGCGCTAACGATCTCTACTTCCTAACATCCACTGTGGTCAATCACTTAGCCATCAATGGTCCAGGTGGTAATACAGAAAACATCGCAGCACCTATCTATTCCGATTGGTTAATCGGCGACCCTGCCGGAGATGTACTATCCGAACAAGCACCTGTTCGCGCGAACTACCAAAACGATGATGAATATACCGCAGCATTAGCTGAGTACAACAACCGATTACAAGCGTCTATTGAAGGATTCAAAGACATGTATGGTGGCTATACCCATGACCAAGTGGCTACTGCCATCATGTACGATATGCGTCGTGTACCTACCAGCAAGGATAATAATCCTAACTATACGGCCAGGACTTTCCAAGAATTAGACCGCAATGCTTTCCTCTCACACCAAAACTACGAGATTGTCCGTCATCTCTACGAGAATGGATGGTTGCAACTATGTGACACGACTGTACACTTCTACTTGGGTTCTAGATTGAACAAGAATGGAGCAACCATCGGCGATACTGTGCGTTACTGGTGTTTCCCTATTGAAGGTACGGCTAAGAAAACGGTGAAAGTAGATGGTGTAGATACCGAAATTACACTCAAAGACTGCAACGAACCACACCGCGTAATGGTGTCTATTACAGGTAGCGACTATTACTACAATATCACACCTCTCACCTATACCCAAAAAACACCGCAGCAAAGTGTGCAACTACCTACGCTGAAAGTGTTGGAGGGTAGTACAAACATCACCTTCCCAGTTACCGAGTTAGGCGGCGGAATTAAGACGGCTGGTCTTCAATCAGTTGATGATGAAGGAAAAAATGTCATTAAGATATATTTGGAAACAGCAACCTATATCAATCTTGAGACAGGTGAACTATATGAAACAAAACCAGAATTAGTAGCTGGTAACGAATACACCATCCGCCTGACATTGTTAGACGGCGAATACGAATACCCCGGCAATGATGATACAAATAATGCATGTCGTGTAGGTTATGCCTTCCTCAATCTAGAGATTGTACCTAAAACCCTTATATGGCAACCTGCTGAAACTGCTTTCAACGGCTGGGGCAAGAACGAGAACTGGAAAGGATGGGTGGATAGCAATAATAACTATAAGATAGATGAGGGCGAAATCTGCAATGGATATGTACCAATGGAAGAAGCAGATGTGATTATTCCTAACATCAACGATGATCTACTTTACCCATACATCGTGCCTGAACATGAGCATAGTCACTACCCACTGACAATTAATACGGATCCTCACCATTGCAAGAATATTTACTTTGCACCTGGAGCAAAAATCCACAACCAACATCTCTTGCATTACGATAAAGCCTTTGTGGATATGCAAATCACTGCAGGAGGATGGAACATGGTATCTGCTCCTATGAAAGGCATGGTATCAGGCGATATGTTCATACCTCACAGCGGAATGTACTACGACAATAATGCTAGCAAAATAGAAGAACCTAAGCCTTTTGAGGTAAGTGGCTTCCAAGGTACTCGCAGTACCAACGCAGTTTATGCTTTCTGGGAAGGATTCTACAACACAACCGTTGAAAAAATGACCAATAATGGCGTTGTTAATCAAACGGCTAGCGCAGAGTTTATTTCATCCAACACCTTGGCCAAACCACTCACACCTGGTACAGGATATCATCTCTGGGGCGAAGGCAAGACTAAGCAAGAAGACCTTACTATCCGTCTGCCAAAACCAGATACACAATATGATTATTACACTAGAGAACAGCCAAACGGTGAATCCGTGGTTATACCTCAAGAGTTTCTGGATGTACGAGGCAAATTGGCATTCGACTCAAATCACGATGAGGAGAACGCTCCTATGACCATTGAATTAACCAACACTGTTCCTAGCCAATATTTCCTATTTGGTAACCCAACCATGGCTTATATCGACATGCATGCATTGTTTGTGGACAACAATACGACATGGACAGGTAGTTTCCAGAGAATGGAAAATAGCATATTAATGCCTGTTGCTCAACTCACTATGGCAGAAGATCGCTATTTGCCACCTATGACTTCGGCATTATTGGAATGTTCAGAAGCAAGCACCTCAATGACTATCCAACTTAAGCCTTCCCACCTCACGCTTAATAATTTGATCAATCCTACAAAGCAAGCAGATGGTGATAATACTAATAGTCAATCTATCTCTGCCCGTCGTGTAGCAGCATACGAGTCTGAACGTCCAAAGAATGAGGATGCACAAGCTACTGAGATGCTTACCATATACGCATTAACAGATAACGCGCACGCACGAACGATATTGGCTACCAACCCTATTGCGAACGATTATTATCAAATAGGTGAAGATGCACTCTTTATTTCTACAGGTGTAGAAAACCAAAGTGTTGTCACCTCTCCACTCAATATGTACACCGTGGCAGAGCAAGTGCCTATGATGGCGGATGTGCGTCAGGGTATCAGCGAGATTCCATTGGGTATCCTAGCGGCAGACAAAGCACGTAGCGAGTATATGCAAGTGGCGTTCTATTTGACCTCTAACTGGTCACGCGAGTGCTACTTCGTGGATCACAAGACTGGTCAAAAGATTCGTATCATGGACGGATTGGTGATCTCTGTAGAGATGCCACTCAACCACGAGCAACGTTACTATATCGAAGGTCCAGACGTATACCAAGGTTCGGATGGGGTTACGACCTCTACCACCCAACCTAACGTCTCTACCACAGCTAATAAGATTTGGGCATATGCGCCTAACAGTAGCTCCGTAGTGGTATCATCTACCGATCTCATCAAATGCGCAACACTCTACGATCTTACAGGTAACCTAGTCGCAACATCGCCTAATACACTCATCACCAACAGCATTACACTCCCTACTAATAGCACACCTGGTGTTTATATCGTGGAGGCAATACTTCGCGACAATACGAAGGCACAAACCAATGTAATAATAAAATAATCGGAATAATATAAATCTCTAATAACAATGAAAAAATTTATCATTCTCCCACTTCTCTTCCTCGCTCTTACAGTTATGGCTGAGCAGAAAGATTGGGCACAATTCTATCGCTACGAGGGGAAAAATGACTCCCTGACCCATCAACCCACTGTCGTTTTTATGGGTAACTCCATCACCGACTGCTGGCCAGATGCGAATCCTGCTTTCTTTGCAGACAATAATTTTGTAGGACGCGGTATTAGCGGACAAGTTTCTTCACAAATGCTCGTGCGTTTTCAGTCTGATGTGATCGCACTGAAACCTAAAGTGGTGGTTATCCTTTGCGGTACGAACGACATCGCACAAAACAACGGCGTCATCACACACGAACATATCCTACAAAACATCCAATCAATGTGTGAACTGGCACGTGCCCATCGCATCAAACCAATCGTATGCTCTACTTTGCCTGCGAAGGCATTTAAGTGGCGTCCCGATCTACAACCTGCAGAAGATATCGTGCGTCTGAATATCATGATCCAGCAGTTTGCCAAGGAGAACAAGATCCCTTACGTAGACTACTACTCTGCTTTGGTTGACGAAGAGGGTGGCTTGCCTGCTATCTATTCAAAAGATGGCGTACACCCTAACCCAGCAGGATATGCAGTCATGGAAAAAGTTATAATGCCTATCCTCAAACGCTATCTCTAAGCATTGTAACAAAATTTTATAACCCCTTATACAAACAACAAACGCAGCTTCACGCTGCGTTTGTTGTTTCTCGATCATCCCAACTCTAATGTCCGATTTCGTATCATCAAGGCACTCATCCTACACTGCCCTCTAGACTCACCTGAAGCAACTTCTGAGCTTCAACAGCAAACTCCATGGGCAACTTATCCATCACCTCTTTGGCATAGCCATTCACTATCAGTCCTACTGCATCTTCTACACCTATACCGCGTTGTTGGCAGTAGAACAACTGATCTTCGCTAATCTTGCTGGTAGTCGCCTCGTGCTCAATAATGGCGGTTGGGTTTTGTATGCGCATCGTAGGGAATGTATGAGCGCCACATTTATCTCCCAATAGCAGACTATCACACTGACTATAGTTTCTTACATTCTCGGCGTTAGGCATCACCCTTACCAAACCACGATAAGCATTCTGACTTCTACCTGCAGAAATACCCTTACTGATAATACGCGAACGTGTGTTCTTGCCTATATGAATCATCTTGGTACCAGTGTCTGCCTGCTGATAGTTATTGGTTACAGCCACCGAATAAAACTCTGCACTCGAGTTATCACCCTTCAAGATACAACTTGGGTACTTCCATGTGATGGCCGAACCTGTCTCTACCTGAGTCCAACTCAATCGCGCATTCTCATAGGTGATGCCACGCTTGGTCACGAAATTGTAGATACCACCCTTGCCCTCTTTGTCGCCTGGATACCAGTTCTGAACTGTAGAGTATTTCACCTCTGCATCCTTATGAACCACTATCTCTACTATTGCGGCGTGCAATTGATTCTCATCGCGCATAGGCGCCGTACAACCCTCTAGATAACTCAAATAGGAACCTTCGTCTGCTACTAGCAAGGTACGCTCAAACTGACCCGTATTGCCTGCGTTGATGCGGAAATACGTGCTCAACTCCATCGGACAACGTACACCCTTCGGTATATATACAAACGAACCATCAGAAAATACAGCAGAGTTCAATGCTGCATAGAAATTATCACTTGCTGGAACCACCGAACCTAGATATTGCTGTACCAACTCAGGATACTCCTTCACTGCCTCAGATATACTACAAAAGATGATACCCTTCTCAGCCAAAGTCTCGCGAAAAGTAGTCTTTACCGATACAGAGTCCATCACAGCATCTACTGCCATATTACCAGCCAATGCTGCACGCTCCTCCAATGGAATACCCAGCTTGTCAAACGTCTTCATCAGCTCGGGGTCGATCTCCTTCTGCTCATTATCTGTATGAGTCTTGGGAGCTGCATAGTACGACAATGCCTGAAAATCTATCTCAGGAATCTGCAGATGGGCCCAAGATGGATGCTCCATGGTCAACCACTTGCGATAAGCCTTCAAGCGGAATTCTAACAACCATTCTGGTTCACCCTTCTTGGATGAAATCAGACGAACTACCTCTTCGCTCAAACCCACAGGAATAACGTCCGTCTCTACGTCTGTCGTAAAGCCGTACTTATACTCTTGTTGCGTTATTTTCTCTATATCTTGCACTGTCTTTATGCTATAAATTGTAGCTCGCTTGCGAGCGTCCTTTAAACTAAGAAGAGCCACTCTATTGAGCGGCTCTTCTTTAGAGGTACCTGGCGGATTCGAACCGCCGTCCCCGGTTTTGCAGACCGATCCCTAACCGCTCGGGCAAGGTACCATGATTCTCAAATCGACTGCAAAGGTACTGCTTTTTTTTTAACTATGCAAACAATTAGAGATATTTTTTCGATAATTTTTGAAAATAACGCGATTTTATCTCTTTTTCGCTTGGATTTATTGTCAATACCCCAATTCTTCCCTTTATGCCTACGTAAATATTTGCATACGTCAAAAAATATCACTACCTTTGCACCAAAATTAGAAACGAAATGTCTATGCAAATAAATGATATCGAGATCATGGCGCCTGTGGGGTGCTGGGAGAGTCTTGCGGCGGCTATTGAGGCTGGAGCTACTAGCGTATATTTTGGAATTGAACACCTCAATATGCGTTCGCGCTCATCTGCAAACTTTACCACAGCTGACCTGCATACTATCGTCGAACGCTGCCAAGCAGTCGGAGTAAAAACCTATCTCACGCTCAACACCGTGATGTATCCTGAGGATCTTCCTCTGATGAGAGAGATTGTTGACCATGCGAAAGAAGCTCAACTCAGTGCCATCATCGCATCGGATATTGCGGTGCTACAATATGCTTACCAAGCGGGTGTAGAAGTGCACCTCTCCACACAACTCAATATTGCCAATACAGAAGCACTCAAGTTTTATGCGCAGTATGCAGATGTGGTCGTTCTTGCTAGAGAACTCAATATGGACCAAGTGGCAAGCATTTATCGTGATATCATAGAGCAAGATATTCGCGGACCAAAAGGTGAACTCATACGCATCGAGATGTTCTGCCACGGAGCACTCTGCATGGCGGTGAGCGGAAAATGCTACTTGAGCCTCAACCATTTTGGAGCCAGTGCCAATCGTGGGGCATGCATGCAGATTTGCCGACGAGGATATATCGTCAAAGATAAGGAGAGCGAACTCGAACTCGAAGTCGACAACCAATACATCATGTCCCCAAAGGACCTGAAAACTATCCACTTCCTCAATAAGATGCTCGACGCGGGCGTACGCGTGTTAAAAATAGAAGGACGTGCGCGAGGTGCTGAATATGTAAAGACGGTCGTAGAGTGCTACAAAGAGGCTGTGGAACTCTGGAAAGAGGGAAATGGACAATGGGCGATAGGTGATCAGGAAATCGAGGAAAAAATCGAAGAATGGAATACTCGCCTTGCACGTGTGTTCAATCGAGGATTCTGGGATGGATACTACCAAGGACAGAAACTTGGCGAGTGGACACATAAATATGGTTCTCGGGCGACTAGAAAGAAAGTCTTTGCAGGCAAGTGTACCAATTTCTTCAAGAACATCTCGGTGGCGGAATTCTACCTAGAAGCTACTCCGCAAATACAAGAGGGAGACGAATTGCTCATCACCGGTGAAACTACTGGGGCATACGAGACCATAGCGCATGACATGCATGATGCGAAGGGAAATGCGCAAACTATCATACAAAAAGGCAATTTCTTCGCCATCAAGACCGATAGAATTATTCGTCGAGGAGATCGCATTTTCCTGCTCAAACTCAATGAGGATTAGACGAATTGCAACTCAATATAAATAACAAACGCAGCATCGTGCTGCGTTTGTTGTGTCTTATAGTGCGGAATCCAATATCATCATCAATACAAAACCTGCGGTAAATCCCAACGTGGGAATATTGCTGTGAGGCTCGGCTTGGGATTCTGGAATCAGTTCTTCCACCACGACATACATCATTGCTCCTGCTGAGAAGGCCAATAGATAGGGCAGGGTAGGTGCTATCCAGCTAATCAGCAGAATAGTGATGATACTAGCGATAGGTTCTACCACTCCAGACAATGCTCCTATCGCAAAGGCCTTACCTCGCTTCATTCCCTCCGAGTGCAGAGGCAACGATAGTATGGCTCCCTCGGGGAAGTTCTGAATAGCCATTCCTATTGCTAATGCCAATGCTGCTGACATCGGAATTATACTTCCTTCTGCCATAGCACTAGCCAATATCACACCTACTGCCATTCCCTCTGGGATATTGTGCAGCGTTACGGCTACAGCCAACATCGTCGGACGTTTCCATTGGCAATTGCGGGTCAGACCCTCTGGCTGATTCGAACCAATATGTAAGTGGGGAATCACACTATCTAATCCCAATAGAAACAATACTCCTAATACAAAACCTCCTGCTGCGGGAAACCAACTCATTACACCCGTATCAGCACTCATCTCCAGACTAGGAAGGAGCAATGACCATATACTAGCTGCTACCATCACACCTGAGGCAAAGCCCAAGAGCAACTTGTGCAGCATGCTACTCATGCTACCACGGAGAAGAAACACAAGTGCCGATCCTAATACCGTGCCTAGAAATGGCAAGAGCAGCAACGCATACATAGCGACTATATACCACTAATTCTCCAATACAAGTAGGCTGCATATGCCATCAGCAATACAGCACCATGCCAACGTTTAATCTCACGTTGCTTGTTCGTGTGAACAAAAATCAGTACCAGCAAACTGCCACCTGCTGCCATCATAGCATCAATCTCCAGACCTTGGTAACCTGGCAATGGTTTGACACATGCACTGGTGGCTAAGATAAAGAAGACATTGAAGATGTTGCTACCGATCACATTGCCCAAAGCAATATCGCAATTCTTCTTAAATGCAGCCATACATGATGTCGCCAACTCTGGTAACGAAGTGCCTAGCGCTACTACGGTCAAACCTATAATAGCATCACTCACACCTAGCGAATGGGCGATGTTTGTAGCAGATTTTACAATCAACTCACCACCTACTACTAGACCCGCTAAACCTACTAGTATCAATAGAATAGCACGTTTGAATGGCATTGGAGCATAATCCTCTTCACTGCTATTTCCATCTTTGTTGGCTTGCTTAAAGGTTCGCCAGAGATAGAAAACGAACAACAGCAGCAGACTACCTCCACCAATACCAGAGATAAAACTCTTGGTGCCAGCACCCCAATTCAGCGAACCCAAATCATGAATCGTTGGATTGGTCAATTGTATATTAAACAGGTGCTCTACATGCAACCATGCTGGACTGCTATACACAGCAAATCCCAACACCATCAATGCTCCCAATGTACTCCAGGGAATATCAAACCTGCGAGACTGACGTTGCGAGGATATAGGGAAAATCATAGCAGTTACACCTAGAATAATGAAGATATTGATGATATTGCTACCTAGTACATTCGTGATAGCTATCTCGCTATTCCCCTGTGCGACCGCTACCATGCTGACCACAAACTCAGGCATACTGGTACCAAAAGCAACCACTGTCAAACCAATCACAATATTGCTAATACCATACTTCTTGGCCAAACCGGATGCTCCATCCACCAGCCAACCTGCACCTTTGATCAGGGCTACACAACCCAAGATTATCAGCGGAACGGCTACCCACCATGCTCCTTCTACAAGGATCCTGTCTAAGATAAAATCTAGCATAGTCTTTCTATTTTATTATACGTTGAATAGGAAGTGCATGATATCGCCATCTTGTACGACGTACTCCTTGCCTTCTATTCCTAATTTACCTGCCTGACGACAAGCAGCCTCGCCGCCGAGGGCTATATAATCCTCATATTTGATTACCTCCGCACGGATAAATCCACGCTCAAAGTCCGAGTGAATCACGCCTGCACATTGAGGAGCTTTGCTACCTGCTTTGAAGGTCCATGCGCGTACCTCATCACTTCCCGCTGTAAGGAAGGTGCGGAGCTCTAGCAATGCATAGGCCGACTTGATCAGACGACTCACACCAGATTCCGTCAAACCAATCTCAGAGAGAAACATCTCGCGCTCTTCATAAGTTTCCAACTCTGCTATCTCACTCTCAATCTTGGCAGCTACAATCAGCACTTGTGCGTTCTCCTCTTTTACAGCCTCACGCACTTGCTCTACATATTTGTTGCCATCCACTGCCGATGCCTCGTCCACATTGCACACATACAACACAGGTTTGCT
This sequence comes from Paludibacteraceae bacterium, assembly GCA_045612045.1. Classification (GTDB taxonomy): domain Bacteria; phylum Bacteroidota; class Bacteroidia; order Bacteroidales; family Paludibacteraceae; genus Colicola. The sequence continues at coordinate 44,755 of JAZKYJ010000032.1, forward strand.
AGTCAGCAACATGGTCTCTTTGGCTACTTGCTCCTCATCTTTGTTGATCAACTCCACTGTACGAGCTGACTTACCTTGCGAGAGTGCCTCGCGGTATTTGAGAAGAACATCCAAGGCTACCTTGGCTTGTTTGTCACCTCCTACACGCACTTGTTTCTCGATCTTTTGGATACGAGATTCTACTGTCTCTAGATCCTTTAATTGCAACTCGGCGTCGATGATATCTTTGTCGCGGATAGGATCTACACTGCCGTCTACGTGAACCACATTCTCGTCGTCAAAGCAGCGAAGCACGTGAATAATTGCATCCGTCTCACGGATATTGGCTAGGAATTTATTACCCAAACCCTCGCCTTTGCTTGCACCCTTTACCAAACCTGCAATATCCACAATCTCTACAGTGGTAGGTATCACACCGCGCTCGGGTTTGCATAGCTCGCCCAGCTTGATAAGACGCTCGTCTGGCACAGTGATTACACCTACGTTAGGTTCAATGGTGCAGAAGGGGAAGTTTGCTGATTGTGCCTTCGCATTGCTAAGGCAATTGAATAAGGTCGATTTGCCCACATTAGGCAGACCTACTATACCACATTGTAATGCCATATATTCTAGTTTTTAGATCGCAGTGCTTGCTGTAGATCCCTTCGCTTCGCTCGTTGTAGATCGCTCGTTATACTCGCTGTAGCACTACAGACGAAGTCGATCTAAGTTCCATAGGCGCTTGCGCCGATCTACAGCCCACAGGGCGATCTTATTTCTTAATTAGACTATGACCAGTCATTTCTTTAGGTTGCTCTACACCGAGGATCTGGCACAGAGATGGAGCTACGTCTGCTAAGATACCATCTTCCAATTGTGCATCGGTGTGATCCTTGCTGATGTATACGAATGGCACTGGGTTCAATGAGTGTGCTGTGTTTGGAGTTCCATCTGCATTCATTGCATTATCGCAGTTGCCGTGGTCGGCTATAATAATAATTTCATAGTCATTCTTAAGAGCTACCTTCACTACTTTATCCACGCATTCGTCAATGGTCTTTACGGCCTTCTCAATGGCCTCGTAGATACCAGTGTGACCTACCATATCACCATTAGCAAAGTTCAGTGTGATGTAGTCATACTTCTGAGTATCAAGAGCTTCGCACAATGCTTCAGTCACCTCTGGAGCCGACATCTCTGGTTGGAGATCATAGGTCGCTACCTTTGGTGATGGAATCAAAATACGCTCCTCACCTGCATACTCAGCTTCGCGACCACCATTAAAGAAGAAGGTCACATGGGCGAACTTCTCTGTTTCTGCAATACGGAGTTGCTTGAGACCAGCCTGTGATACAATCTCACCCATAGTGTTCGTTACATTCTCTTTTGGGAAAAGAACGTGCAGACCTTGGAATGATGAGTCGTACGGAGTCATACAATAGTATTGCAGATTTGGAATAGTCTTCATGCCTTGCTCTGGCATATCTTGTTGTGTGAGCACAATGGTGATCTCTTTTGCGCGGTCGTTGCGGTAGTTGAAGAAGATAACCACATCACCCTCCTCAATCTTAGCTATTGGTTCACCGTTACGTACACGAACGATAGGTTTTACAAACTCATCGGTCACACCCTCGTTATAGCTCTCTTGCATAGCTTCTACCATGTTCTCTGATGCCTTACCCTCGCCATTTACTAGACAGTCGTAAGCCACCTTCACACGCTCCCAACGTTTGTCACGATCCATCACATAAAAACGACCTTGGATAGTAGCAATCTCGCCGCAAGTCTCAGCCAAATGTGCTTCCAATTGCTCAATAAAGCCCAAACCTGACTTAGGGTCAGTATCACGGCCATCCATAAAGCAGTGAACGAAAGTCTGACCTTCCAAGCCGTAAGTCTTCGCTATTTGTGTCAAGTAGAATAGGTGATCAAATGAGGAGTGTACACCTCCATTGGAGGTGAGACCCATAATATGCAACTTCTTGCCAGTCTCTTTGGCGTATCCAAAGGCAGACTTGATCTCCTCGTTCTCCAAAATACTGCCGTTTTTGCAGGCGCGATTGATCTTTACCAAATCTTGGTACACTACACGACCTGCACCTATATTCAAGTGGCCTACCTCAGAGTTACCCATCTGACCATCTGGCAAACCTACGTTCTCACCACTAGCTTGCAACTGACTGTGAGGATATTGCTCCAACAACGCATCCCAATGTGGGGTCGGAGTGTTATAGATGGCATCGGCTTTTGACTTGTTTCCGATTCCCCAGCCGTCGAGAATCATTAGTAATGCTTTTGACATAATTCTATTTTTTATCTTAGTTATTTCTTTTGGAAAATACGGTACACACTACGTGTAACTTGCAAAAAACGTGCAAAGGTACAACTTTTTTTTGATAAAAACAAATATGTTTGATATTTGTTACTTCAATTGGTCAAAATATCCATTCTTTTGTCTTTTTCTGGGCGTTATTTTTGTCTTTTTTACGCCTCAATTATGGCTATTTTTTAGGTCGATTTTACCCCTATTTTTTGTTCACACATACCGAAAACATAGTTGACTCATAGTTGTGTGATACCCCTTTGTTTTTGTCTATATTTGTCTAGAAAATAGGGCGGAATTTTGCCTGAATTTATACCTGTCAAGAGAGGTTGTTCCTGTTGGTTTTTTGTCAATTTTTCAGCACTAACTTTGCCTCTGTTGATAACCTTCGTAACTCTTTGGCTTTTGGTAATTTATACGAAAAAATAGTCAATTTTTGCAAAGTCAAGGTTGCAAATTTGATTTTTTTTAAGAAAAATCGCCAAAAAACGTATCTTTATCACAGTAAAATTTGCTCAATTCAGAAAAAAGCAGTATCTTTGCATGCTTTTTCGCGGCGCGCGTATGCGCAAGCATTATGTGAGAGAGCAAAATCAACAATTAACAAACAAAATTATTAACCAAAATTAAAAGTTTAAGATGCCTACAATTCAACAATTAGTTAGAAAAGGAAGAGCAGAACTTATCGACAAGAGCAAGTCTCCAGCATTGGATAGCTGCCCACAACGTCGTGGTGTTTGTGTACGCGTTTACACAACAACTCCTAAGAAACCAAACTCTGCTATGCGTAAGGTAGCACGTGTACGTTTGACAAACTCTAAGGAGGTGAACGCTTACATTCCAGGTGAGGGTCACAACTTGCAAGAGCACAGCATCGTTATGGTGCGTGGTGGTCGTGTGAAAGACCTTCCAGGTGTTCGTTATCACATTGTTCGTGGTACATTGGATACTGCTGGTGTGGCTAACCGCTTGCAACGTCGAAGCAAATATGGCGCTAAGCGTCCTAAGGCTAAGAAGTAAGACTATAGCTGATAGACTATAGAAAGTTCTGACAAAACTAACAAAACTAACTAAAAGTTCCATACTTTGGGACAGATTACAAATGGGTTGATCGGTTGAGTAAGCAGAGTAGAGTAAATCTGAAGTTTTATAGCGTAAAGTTTAAGGCTGGGATTGAAGAAGTCTGTTGAAGTTAAGACAATCAACAAAAAACAAAAAACAACAATGAGAAAAGCAAAACCAAAAAAACGTGTGATCCTTCCAGATCCAGTTTACGGCGAGGTGATGGTGGCAAAGTTTGTAAATCACCTTATGCTCGACGGTAAGAAGAATACTGCGTATAGCGTGTTCTATACCGCTTTGGAGATTGTGGCCAACAAAATGAAAGGTGAGCAAACTGCTCTTGAGATTTGGAAACAAGCTCTTAGCAACATTACTCCTTTGGTAGAGGTTAAGTCTAAGCGTATCGGTGGTGCAACATTCCAAGTACCAACTGAAATTCGTGCTGACCGTAAGGAGTCTATTTCTATGAAGAATATGATCCTCTTCGCTCGCAAGCGTGGTGGCCATTCTATGGCAGAGAAACTTGCGGCTGAGATCATGGATGCGTTTAACAACCAAGGTGGTGCGTTCAAGCGTAAAGAAGATATGCACCGCATGGCAGAAGCTAACCGTGCATTCGCACACTTCCGTTTCTAATATGTGCCTGCGCGCGTAATATATATACGGAATAGAGTGAAAAGTTAAGACAATGGCTAAACACGATTTAAAATTAAACAGAAATATCGGTATCATGGCTCACATTGATGCCGGTAAGACTACTACCTCTGAGCGTATCTTGTTCTACACTGGTTTGACACACAAAATTGGTGAGGTGCACGATGGTGCAGCTACCATGGACTGGATGGAGCAAGAGCAAGAGCGTGGTATTACTATTACTTCTGCTGCTACAACTACTTATTGGCAATATGCTGGCAATAAGTATAAAATCAACTTGATTGACACTCCGGGACACGTTGACTTTACCGTTGAGGTAGAGCGTTCGTTGCGTATCTTGGACGGTGCTGTGGCTGCGTTCTGTGCTGTAGGTGGTGTACAACCACAGTCAGAGACCGTATGGCGTCAAGCTGACAAATACAACGTACCACGTTTGTGCTACGTAAATAAAATGGACCGTTCTGGTGCTAACTTCTTCGACGTAGTTACCCAAATCAAGGAGGTGCTTGGTGCTAATCCTTGTCCAATCCAAATTCCTATCGGTGCTGAGGAGACTTTCAAGGGCGTAGTTGACCTTGTTAAGATGAAGGCGTGTGTATGGAATGACGAGACTATGGGTTCTGCATATTCTGTTGAGGAGATTCCTGCTGATTTGGCAGATGAGGCAGCAGAGTGGCGCGATAAAATGCTTGAGACCATCGCTGAGTTCGATGATGCTTTGATGGAGAAGTACTTCTCTGATCCTGAGACTATTACTGAGGATGAGATTCGTGCTGCTATCCGCAAAGGTTGCTTGAGCATGCAAATTTTCCCAATGGTTTGTGGTTCTTCATTCAAGAACAAAGGTGTGCAAACTATGCTTGACGCTGTGTGCGCATACTTGCCAAGCCCAATGGATACTCCAATCATCGACGGTACAGACCCTGCAACTGGCGAGGCTGTAACTCGTACTCCAGATGATGAGGATCCTTT
>JAZKYJ010000033.1:0-8560 GCA_045612045.1 Paludibacteraceae bacterium
TTGTCGGCGTTGTAACCACGGTGAGTTGGAAGGTCGAATGCTACTGACAAACCCTTTTGACCAGAAGCCAAGTTACGGCGATAGAACGCGTTAGACTCCTCAGCAGTAGAGAAACCTGCGTATTGGCGGATGGTCCAAGGACGCAATGGATACATCGCGCTATAGGGGCCACGGAGGAATGGTGGGATACCTGAAGCATAGTTGAGGTGCTCCATGCCCTCGAGGTCTTCTTTGGTATAAACTGGCTTAACATCAATGAGTTCTGGTGTCTTCCAGTTAGCTTCGTTAGCTCCTTCTACATGCGAAGCAGCCACTTTCTTGATATCAATATCTTTAAAATTTGGTTTCATAATCGCATTATTTATTTAGAAGTTGCTCATTAAATTTCTTAAGTGTCTCGAGTACATTGCTTCGTACGTTGATGAAGTTGGTGATACCGAGTTTTTGCAATTCTTCTGCGCAAGCAGGAGCACCCGCCACGATGAAGAGCTCTTTAGCGCCCTCGAGTTGCAACCATGCTTGTGGAGCGTATGTAGCGTACTCGTCGTCGCTTGAGCAGAGCACGATGATGTCTGCTTTTGCTTTGCGAGCGGCCTTGATACCCTCAGCCACTGATTTGAAGCCATTGTTGTCAATCACCTTGTAACCAGCGCAAGCCAAGAAGTTGCAAGAGAATTGTGCACGAGCAATACGCATTGCCAAGTTACCGATGGTCAACATGAACGCTACTGGTTGCTTCTTAGCACCCTCAGTCTCCAGACGCAAAGTCTCAAACTCTTCAGCAGCACGAGCTACTGGCAAGGTTGGGATAGCTGTCTCAGCGTTCTTCTTGCAGCAACCGCAACCGCATGCTGTCTCTTTGATCTTCTTGCCTGCCTTCTCGGTGAAGTTAGGGAATTGGTTAGAGCCGAGCAATACCTCTTTGCGTTTTGCTACATCAGCCAAACGAGTCTTCAAGTTAGCAGCCATAGCCTCTTGTACTTTACCTGCGGCTACCATCTCGTACATACCACCCGCTTCTTGGATAGCGAGGAATTGCTTCCAAGCCTCCTCTGCGATAGCGTTGGTCAAGTTCTCGATATAGTATGAACCAGCAGCTGGGTCAACCACCTTGTCGAAGTGTGACTCCTCTTTCAACAAGAGTTGTTGGTTGCGAGCAATACGCTCAGCGAACTCGGTTGGTTGCTCGTAGGTAGCATCAAATGGAGTAACCACGATCTCATCCACACCAGCAAGTGCAGCAGACATAGTCTCTGTTTGTGTACGGAGCATGTTTACATATGCGTCGAAGATAGTCATGTTGAAGCGGCTTGTCTCAGCGCAAACATTCATCTTCGCAGCCTCTTTCAATGCAGCGGTGAAGATAGGATCTTTGTATGCCTCTACGATCTTAGCCCAAAGCAGACGAGCTGCACGGAACTTAGCCAACTCCATGAAGTAGTTGCCACCGATACCCATGTTGAAACGGATCTCGCGAGCTGCCAAGTAGTTTGGCAAACCAGCCTCGGTCATCATGGTCATGTATTCAGCACCCCAAGCCAATGCGTAAGCCAACTCTTGAGCGCAGTATGCACCAGAGTTATTGAGGATAACAGAGTTCACACCTACCACGCGGAAGTTCACCAAGGTCTTAGCGGCCTTCACGGTAGCTACGATCTTCTCAGCTACTTGCTCGCGGCTGAGCAATTTGCCCTTCAAAAGCATGTTCTTGATTGGGTCCACATTGATAGTACCCTTCACTGCCTTGAAGTCATATCCGCTGCGACCTACGAGGCGAACCAAGATGTTTGCCAATTCAGGAGCTTTGCAAGCGCATACGTTGAAGTTCAATGCTACCTCATCCAACTTGATGCCCTCGAGCAAAGTCTTGATGTAGCGATAAGAGAGTTTCTCTGCGTCCAAGCAGATACCGAGTGCGTTCACGCCCTTGCCAAGCACATCCAAAGCCTTAGCATTAGCTTTGCGAGCATTTTTGCAAGCGCAGATGTTTTGGCGAACTGCCCACTCGTTGTTGGTTTTGGTACCACGCACGTAAGGGAATTGACCTGGTGCAGATACGGTAGTCTTAAGACCTTTGAGGTCCTCTTGACGGTAGTAAGGCTGTACGTTGAAGCCTTCTGAAGTGCGCCAAACGAGCTTCTTATCGAAGTCGGCGCCTTTGAGGTCAGCTACGATTTTCTCCTTCCAAGCTCTGCTTGAGATGGCTGGAAACTCGGCTAACATGTTCAATTTTTCTTCTGCCATGATTTAAGAAAGTTAGTATTTTATTGTTAATTTGTTTGTTCTGTTGACCATTCTAGTGCTACTAAATCTGCTAGAGCTACTATTAATAATTTTGGTTAATTTACTATAATAATCTGCAATTTTGGTAGTGCAAATAATTTTAGTTAATTTTTGGTCTTAATTTTTTCAATTTTTGTTTTTATAAAATCCCCGTTCCGACTCTCCCCTCAAATCTATGTTTTTTAACACATTTTTGTCCGCCACCTTGGCGAAACTACATATTTCGCGACAAAGGTACTGCTTTTTTCGCACATACGCAAGAGGGTGCGCGTATTTTTATGAAAAAAGTAGAGATTCGACTAAAATCTCTACTCTATTCTCTGATAAATTGTCAAGATATGCCTATCGAGGATACACTGGACGAACGAAACATCCATAATAACGAGGAATAGTCTTATCCTTGTATCCATCACGATCAAAATACAATGGATATGCAGCAGTTGCCTCATTTTGAACGCGCGAAGAACTCCAATAATATGCCTGCTCTCCTGGCTTGAAAAGCAACAATCCAGTCATACATCCTCCTGCTGCCAAGAAAATGGAATTGCCATTGATCTTACTCGTTATTCGATATCCTAATCCTTCACGCGTCCATTCACATTTTTTGTAGAGTTCTGCCATTTCTGCAGCGGTAGGCATTCGCCACTCACCACCCCATTGAGCACGTGCGGCATCATCTGAGAAATCAAGTTGAGTCTTATTGTCTTCTGAATGATACTTGTTCAAAGACTTAGAATTACCATACTGATAAGTGCCCCATGAATAATCCTTCTTTGGCATCGTCTCTCCCCAAGCATAATAATCGCCAAACTTGCTAGGTAAATCCTCGCCAAGGTTAGAGGTAGCCCACTTTACTGACAATCCAAGATCTACATACTCATGTCCCTCATGAAAAGTATGATACAACGTAGTAAAACAAAGTTCACGTCCATAGGAAATTCCATTCGAATTGACAGCAAAAGCACGAACGTAATACGTGTAGCCTTCCTCTAGATTTAATAAATAAGAATTCATCAAACCCAACTGACCTGTATGTACCACTTTTTCATCATCGATAGTTGGTTGAGGAGACTTGGAATAACAGAAACCTTTCAACAAGATAGGTCCATCTAGATTACGTACAAAACCAGACACTTTGGCACTAGTATATGTGATTTCACTCACAGAATCTGTATAGACAATTGGCAAACCTAACTCAAAAGTTTCAAAAGACGTTATAGTAGGCGACAAAAAAGCTGAAAAAATATTTTCTACTTGGTAACGCACATAATACTTTGTTGCAGGAGCAAGATCAGAAATAGTAATCGAAAATAAACTATTATCATCATCATCCTTATCAAGAAGTATAGTGGTAGGCTCTGCAAAATCTTCTGTAGTAGATAGGACAACTCTAGCGTAATCTATCGTGAGATTACTAAATAGTTGGCAAGTAATATCCACAGAAGTGTGTTGCGGTTTAATATTTTCCTGCTCAACAAGCACAAACGTTAGTTCTGGTTGTATATCTGGTTCACAAGCAATCAAACTAAGCATGAAGATGCTTGCAAAAATCGAATAAAAATATTGTTTCATGATGCAAAAAGTTTATAAGTAATTATCAGAACGTCCATCCTATACCAGCTTCTATTTCCATATATTTAGCCATATATAAAGCCATAATCGAGTTGACTCCAGCAGAGATTGTGAAGCCCTTGATACTTCCCATCACTCCTGCGCCAAAGCTTACACCTGCGGTAGATGCAGGCTGATAGAGGACCCATTTCTCATCACCTTGCCGACTATAATAGCCCCACTGACGCGCATATTGGCCATATCCAAGTCCCGCATATAGAGCAAACATAGAGTTGCGATGCAAACCTAATTGCTCTTTATTCAGGAAATTGAGCACCACTCCGGCGTTGGCATGCCAAGTGCCAAAGCGTGTATTTCCCGTATACGCAGGCCGTGTATCGCCTATCATTCCATTGGTCGTGCTGGCGACTAAATCAGGTCTCTTTAGATTTTGGAAATTAGAACGTCCTTTGACAAACCACCCCACTCCGCATACACGCGTCACCTCGCCATAGACCTGACCGAACATCAAACCAGTACTCCATGCAGGTTTCATGGCATAAGCACCTTGTGCCATAATGAAGGTGTTTGTACGATACACTTTTGGTACTAAGCGAGGATGGACTTCCAAACGCTCGCCAGGATGAAGAACCACCGTCTGCTTCCATAGGTGGTGATTATCTTTTTTGATACTTAAGGCATAAGCGCCAATGGGAGATTGTTGTGTATCTATTGGCAAAATAGCTGAACGCATTTCCTTGTTGTAGACCATTTTTACTGTCAAATCTGCTAGGTCACTACTATCTTCTTTGATCGACAACCATCCAAATCGAGGAAGCAAACTGATAGTCGTATCCCGATGCAAAGAATCTACCAAGAACGAACCTTCTGCCGTTTTGTAGTCATCTGCCGTGATGGTATAGTAATAGGTACCTTCGTTCAACAGTTGCTCTGTTTTACCATCTTTCAATTCCCATTCTTGATTAACAAAACCACAACGGAGTTCCACTTTTGCTGTAGCTGGCTCAACCATCAAGGTATACAGATATTGCGGAATGTGATTCATATCACGGTTATCATCCTGTAGAGCAAAATGTACTCGACCATAAAACACGGTATTGGATTGCAATACCACCAAACTATCAAACATCATCTGAGGCAAACACTCACCATCGCACGACATTTGAATGTTTCGCGCACGAACGGGAACGAGAAATAACAACTCATTTCGTGCATCTTTGAACACAGTCTCCACACTAGTCACACGCCCCAATTGGAAACTCAATCGTTTTTTGGCTTGTTCAATCTCTTCGGGCGTACCATCTAGTCCCACTCGAATGACAGCATAAGGAAAGTTATCATCTGGATCTAGGACTTCCCAATCTCCAAACTGATTGCGGTAGACATCCAATGCTTTCACATTGGGCATGGTCTGAAACTCCTTGGTCAATGTGATATTTTGTGCTTCCGTAGGTGCGACACACAAAATCAAAAAAGCCAAAAGTGATCGTAAATACTTGTGTTTCATATGATGTTATATTTAATTATTTTTTTATGCGGCTGCAAAGGTAATATAATTTTCTTATATAGGCAAATTTTTCTACAAAAAAATCACAAAAAATGCCTGATAGATAGATAGATAGATAGATAGATAGATAGATAGGGCTTAAATTGCCCTCAAAAATGTTCATTTTTTGCTAGGTAGTTCCCTTCTTTTTTCGTCAGATACAAGAATCGCCACTTATGCCCAGTAGACATAAATGGCGACGCTTCTTAAAGGTATGATTTTTTTATTCCTCTACAAAAGCACTATCAAGCGCCTGAGATACATTGATGATAAAGTCTCCCATACCTTCCAACTTACCTAAAATATCCATATAGTAGACACTTGTATGATAATTCTTCACATTGCTCTCAATATCCTCAATCTCTTTCTCACGCAATGTATTTCTCAACAGATTGATTTCTTCTTCCGCATCATAGGCGTTCTTTATTTGCTTCAGGGCACCCGCGTGAGCATCTTGCAGATTGGCAATCATAACAATATATGCTTGATCAATAGTATCCACCATTTTCATCAGGTTGTCTATAGTAGGTTGATCGAAGCTTTGTTTGTGAGCATTTCTTCGTGATAGTATACGCGCAATCGACTCTCCGCTATCGCCCAACGACTCTAGTTCACCGATAATCTTATACATTGCTTTAATCTTCAAAGAGGTTGCTTCACTAACCTCACCTGCAGAAACAGCATTAAGGAAGGCTGCAATCTCGTACTCAATACGATCGGAAATTTCTTCATACTTGACTAGTTTGCCATACATCTCATCGAAGGTCTTCTCATCATTGGTCTCAATAGCCTGCTTGGCATAGGCTAAACCATTACGAGAGATTTGCGCAAAATGTATAATCTCGTTAAATGCTTGTTCAAGCGACAGCTCAGGCGTAGCCAAAGGTCCAGCGGAAATGTACTTAAGTCGGAAAGTTTCTTTTTGCTGATTCTTTGGTGTCTTAATAATCCACGTAACGGCTCTCTCTATCCATTTAACAAACCATATCAACAACAACGTATTAATAGTATTAAACAAGGTGTGTAGCATACTCAAGCCATAGAGCGCTGCGGTACTACTACTCATATCACCTTCTGCTACGGCAAAACCCTCAGCTGCTGGGTTGGGCAGTCCAAAAAGCTCAATTATTTTACCCACCAATGCGGTAAACGGACGGAAAAGAATCAATGCCCAAATCACACCAAACACATTAAATATCGTGTGCGACATAGCAGCACGTTTGGCTTGGGTATTACCAATAGAGGCTGCGATATTTGCTGTGATAGTCGTACCGATATTCTCACCTAACACCATCGCACATGCCATATGGAAAGGTATCCACCCCATACTGAGCATGATGAGTGTAATGGCCATTGTGGCAGAAGAAGACTGTAGAACCAAGGTCAGTATAGTACCAAAAGCCAAGAACAATAATACAGAACCAAAGCCATGACTTGCCCAATTAGTTACAAACTCCAATACTTGTGGAGTCTCGCGGAGATCTGGCACAGACTCCTTCATAAACGAAAGGCCTAGGAATAGCAACGAGAAACCTACTATCAGCTCGCCGATGTTTTGACGTTGGTTCTTTTTGGAGTTAGAGAATAGGAAACCGAGTAACATCAATGGTACTGCAAGGATAGAGATATCTGCTTTGAATCCAAGCCATGCTACCATCCATGCGGTCACGGTTGTGCCGATATTTGCACCCATAATTACGCTAATCGCTTGTGCCAGAGTCAAAAGACCTGCGTTCACAAAGCTTACGACCATAACAGTAGTCGCTGAAGATGATTGGATAATAGAGGTTACACCCAAACCAGTCAGTACACCTTTGGCAGGGTTAGAAGTCATCGCCGAAAGGAAAGTGCGCAGTTTATCACCCGCTGCCTTTTGCAGTCCAGAGGACATAAGGTTCATTCCGTAGAGGAACATTCCGAGCGCTCCCAGGAGCGTAAAAATCTGTAAAATTCCCATAAATATATTATAATTGTTTTATTGCTCGCTCCGCTGTTAGGTCGCTCATTGCATTCGCTGAAGATCGTTCGCATTGCTCACTGTAGTGCACTTCGCTGTAGTCTACAGGGCTTAGCCCGATCTACAGCCACTTTAGTGGCGATCTGCCATCTACAGCTCGTAGGGCGTTCTAACATTTTCATCTCAAATTCTGTGCAAAAGTACTATGATATTGTTATATGAGTATGAAGAATATGTTAAGAAATTATTAAATCGTTCATTTGCGCCTTTATCCTCCAGTTGGATGGTTGACAATATTCACTTCTTTTTCAATCAAAAGGTAGTCAAGGTTTAGCAGAGTCATTCTGCAGTAAACGTTTTTAGGATCGTAGTCAACCTTTTCAGGAAACGAGTCAAAAGTTTACGTTTTTTAAGATCATAACTCAGTAATCGAGTCAATCTTTTTCAGGTTTAGTCACAGGTTTAGTCAGTCATTACACCCAATTTCCGCTAACAATCGTTAGTGATTCGTTAGTTATTCGTTAGTTATTCGTTAGTTATTAAGCGCTTCCATAGGTCACCTCAAATGTATTGACCCCCATTTTTTGGACACATTAAGTTCTTTATTATGAGACCCAAAGTGTCATTAGAGTTAAAAATGGAGGCGTTAAAATTGCTTCAAACAGGCTTATCCGTTCAGTCCGTAAGTAAACAGTTTCGGATTACGTCAGGCGAGTTACAAACTTGGAGTCTGATTTATGCCAAAGAAGGTGAAAGAGGGCTCGCTGCCTATCCGAAAAACATTTGTACAGGAAGCATAAAAGACAAGATACTTTGGAAATATCGCGAAAAAAGAGTACCTTTGCACACTCTTAGCGCCCAATACAGCATTCCGTACTCGTCCGTATGTCGTTGCATATCTACTTACAGACGCCAAGGTTATGCTGGTGTGGAAGGCGCAGTTATAGATATGATGGAAGTTATGCGATCAGGCGACACATTAGAAGAAGCGTTAAGCAAAGCGGAGTTAAAGCACAAACTCAAGGTGGCAATGAACGAATTAGAATACCTTCGAGCTGAGAATGCTTTATTAAAAAAAGTAAAGGCCTTAATGGAAGCGGAAGAGCGCAAGAACAAGCGCTCGCGCAGACCATCCAGTCATTAAGGTCAAAATATGCTTTGAAGCATTTGCTTCGGGCTAGTGGGATGGCTCGTTCTACGTT
>JAZKYJ010000034.1:0-5656 GCA_045612045.1 Paludibacteraceae bacterium
AACTAAGCAAGAAATTGATCTCATGGTTGCTCAAAAGGGCTTTCGTGATAATGGCGATGGGAGAGGTGTAAATTATATTGGTGAAAGATTACACTTAGAAGATATGCACCCTGCAAATGTGTTTATTGATGCTGTTTCCGATACTCCTATTTGTATTGATTGCATTGTGAAGTTTGTTAGGAAATAAAATGCTAACCCCCTAAAACAACTTATCACTCATCACTTATAGTTTATAGTTAATCCGCAACGATATTGTTGCAAAACATACCGCTGGCTCCGACAGCGTGATAAAGCGGAGACATATTATTTAATTAACAGCGTTTATTGACGCTTTGTGCTTGGCAGTTCTGAATCTGGAAAATTCAATTATCTATTGTCAAGGCAATGCAACGATAGATGTCTGCGTGTATATTCATATACATGCCCTTTGTGGGTATGCTATATCCATATACGGCGTGGCTTCTGGGTTGCTTGTCTCACAATAGAGGGCATTCCAGAGCCTAGAACTGCGGGATAAGTAACTACTACGAAGCCCGCTTTTTTTATTGCCAAACACAGCGTTGTAAGCCCAACCACTGCAGTGAAATGGCAAAAAACAGCAATCTCAGTCAAGCGAAGGCAGCGAAGAACGACGAGTTCTACACCCAGTACGCCGACATACAAAAAGAGGTAAACGCCTATATTGAGTACAACCCCGATGTCTTTCGTGGTAAGACTATCTTGCTGCCTTGCGACGATCCCGAGTGGTCAAACTTCACCAAGTTCTTTGCACAAAACTTCGAGTTCTTCGGACTGAAGAAACTCATTTCCACCTCATACGCCATCGAAAGCAAGAACTACAAAACCGATTGGCAACCCACACTCTTCGAGACAGAGAATCCCCTATACAATGCCGACAAGTCTCGCGTAAAAGGCAAAATCTTTACCCTTGACCACGACACCAATACCAATGGTCGTGTTGATATTGACGACTTGCAATGGCAATACCTCGAAGGCGATGGCGACTTCCGCTCTGCCGAAGTCACCGCCCTGCGCGACGAAGCTGACATCATCATCACCAATCCTCCTTTCTCCCTCTTCCGCGAGTTCCTTGCATGGATAATGGCTGGCGAAAAGCAATTTTTGATAATAGGTAGTATGAATTCCATTACATATAAGGAAGTCTTTCCGCTTGTTAAAGATAATCAAATGTGGCTAGGAAATGGTTTTTCAGCAGGTAATGCATTCTTTAGGATAATTGGAGGTGCTTCGACTGATTATGCCGATGGCGTATATGATGTGAACACTGGATTAGTAAAGTTCCGAAATTGTTGTTGGTTTACAAATATTGATCATGGTCGCCGACACCAACCTTTACAACTCATGACAATGGCTGATAATCTGAAATTCAATAAGAAGTTAAAAGGACAAACAGAGTATTATCACTATGACAATTACGATGCGATTGAAGTTCCCTACACAGAATTAATACCGAGTGATTATTTAGGGATGATGGCAGTTCCAATAACCTTTCTTGATAGATACTGCCCAGAGCAATTTGAAATATTGGGAATAACACAAAGAAATGATGATCCATACAAGATTAAAAAATATACCATTACGGAGTATGCTAACGCAAATGACCTTAATGCACGAGGAGTAATTATCATAGATGGAAAACCACGCTCTATGTACGCCCGTGTTTTAATTAGAAAAAAACAATAACCCATGAAAGCAGAACGCAAGATTTACACCGTTGAAGAGATTTGCAAAGGTTTCACCTACAACGAAGCCGAAGGCAAAGGACTATTTGGTTTGAGTGGTCGCTTGACCATCCAACCTGAGTACCAACGCAACTACCTATATGCCGAACAGAACGGCGCACGCGAGATGGCAGTCATTGAGTCCGTGCTCAAAGGCTATCCCATTGGTCTGCTCTACTTCAACCGCGTGGACGACACCCACCTCGAAGTACTCGATGGACAACAACGAATCACTTCTCTAGGGCGCTTCCTAACGCGTAAGTTCGCCATCAAGATTGACGGCATGGAGCAGTATTTCGACTATATGGCGGAAGATCTCCGTGAGAAGATTCTCAAAACAGAACTCCTTGTATATGAGTGCGAAGGTACCGAAAGCGAAATTAAGGAATGGTTCAAAACCATCAATATCGTCGGTCTGCCATTAGAGGAGCAAGAGATTCTCAATGCTGTGTATTGTGGATCGTTTGTCACACTTGCCAAAGAAGTGTTCTCCAACTCGCAAAACGCCAATGTCAATAAGTGGGCAGCTTTCCTGCGTGGCAATGTCAAACGCCAAGCTTACTTGCACACGGCTCTAGAATGGGTCAGCCGTGGCAATGTTAGCGGCTATATGTCGCTCCATCGTAACGATGACAATATCCGCGAAATGCAAACTTATTTTGATAGTGTCATTGACTGGGCAAGTGGCGTGTTCACCAATATTGAAAAAGAGATGTGCGGACTACCTTGGGGCGAACTCTACGAGAAATACCACAACCATCCTTACGACCCAACTGCTGTGGCTGACAAACAACGAGAACTATACGAAGACTTCTATGTAAAAAACAAAAAAGGTATCTACGAATACATCCTCAGCGGTTGCCAAGATACTAAACTCTTAGAAGTTCGTTGCTTTGACGAACCCACCAAGAAAAGTGTTTACGCGCGCCAAACTGCAGAGGCTCAAGCGCAAGGCATTTCCAACTGCCCGCACTGTGCCATGTCCAATGGTGCTAACCGCACCAAAATTTGGAAACTCTCCGAGATGGATGCTGACCATGTGACGGCTTGGAGCAAAGGTGGCGCAACAGATATAAACAACTGCCAGATGCTCTGCCAAACCCACAACCGCGCCAAAGGAAATAAATAAGACAACAACTCTCTAAATACTACAATCATGAAACGAATTTTATTGATTATAGCATTCGCACTAAGTGCTATAACGATGTTTGCACAAGATGCCGTTAAAGTTTATGCTAAAGATGGTTTGATAATAGAGGGTCATTTTGTATGTGGCACCGATAGTACTTACACAATTAAGTGTACTAATGACATCCGTCCCTATGTTATTAAACAATATGGAACAGATACGGTTACTTTTCGTATGGTAGATATAAACTATGTACGCATGTACGGAAAAGTATTTGTTCCTATTGATGGAAAATTAACTCCTCAGGAAATCAACAAAACCACCAAACAAACTCCAATTAATTCTCCTGATCAGAAATTACCAAGTACCTACATGCCTCAACCATCGAATCCGAACTATGTAATTGGTAAAGCATTGAAATCTATAGGTGGTATAGCTATTGGAGCAGGTGTACCATGCTTACTTGCAGGAACAGTATTACTAGCAGTTGGAAGTCATGTTCCAGAAGTAGATTTAGGCAATGGGTATTTGTCGGATAAAGAGAAATTAGATAAATTAGAAGCGGCTAGTAAAAATGCAGAGGCAAAAGGCAAAATGCAATTAGCAGGTTGCATATTATTACCAGTAGGCGCTTCACTGACAATTGTTGGTATTCCTCTATATGCACATGGCAAAAAGATCATAAATATGAACTTCAACTATACAGGTAATGGTGTAGGACTCGCAATGGAATTCTAACTAATAATATTCTCTCATTCCAATGAGGATTTATCAGTAAAACTTTCGGCACACGAAAACTTTTTTCGAAAAAAACTCACGCGGGAAGCATAGTAAACACTACACTTCCCGCGTGAACTATGTACCTATTCAGGCATTTGGGGTATTGAAAGAACTATATCCTTAGTGCTCTTGTTTTCTGCAATGAACATGGAATAATAAACGGGCAAGTATGTAATACCGTTTTTATCTATCTCAACTTCGCGTTGGTTGCAAAGAACCATAGCCTCCTTTATCGCGTAATCCTCATTAGTAATAAACTTATCCAGTGCGCTATGTATATAGTAATCTTTACCTGACTTTACTTCTATTGGTAATACGGATAAGTTGGTATAATCATCGATAATGAAATCAACCTCTCCTAGTTTCTTGTTGTCGTAATAGAATAGTGGATACTCGTGCGCATGCAATTCCTGCGCTACAGCAGATTCATACACTGTTCCTAAATTGATACTCTTGATGTCCTCTAAAATGGCATTCACATTCATTCGGTATAGCAAACATGTTAGCAATCCCACATCGTTAAGGTACAACTTTAGAAGGTTCTTTTGCTCGCTCTCCTTCAGCGGAAAATGTGGATTGCTGATAGCACGCACCGCCACTGCTACTCCCGAGGCTGTTAAATAATCAAATTCATCTTCATAGTGCTCATAGCGCTTGTTTTTATTATGTTCAATGTCGCGATATACCACTCGTTTTTTCTTGTTTTCCAATAGTGACGGAATGAGGTCATAAATAGTACGTATCTTTAACTTTTGTTCTTCATCATATTGCGAAGCATCTACACGATACAATTCAATGATATCTTGCTGTATGGCACGTACTTTTTCTATGTTTTGATCAAGTACAAACTGATTGACGGCTTCTGGCATTCCTCCCACGATTAGATAGTAACGAAATAATCGCATTAGATAATCATGCATTGACTCATTCACCGACTCGCGTTTCTCGAATTGTGACCGAACCGCAGCAATAGACTCTGTGTTAGCTCCCATCGCCCACAGGAATTCCTCAAAATCTAAAGGATACATCTGCTTGATGGCTACACTACCCATAGGAGTAGAGGGGGTCATCTTCAGAGCAATACCCAATTGCGAACCGCTTGCGATATAACGGTAACGCGCATCTTGATTCAAAAACTTAAGCAGGGTCAATAGATGGGGATATGCTTGTATCTCATCCAAGAATATAATTGTGTCTTCACGACTGCCTAAGCGTTGTCCTGCAAAGATACCTAATTGCACATAGAAATCTTGTAATGAATGTACCTTCGCGAATGTGCGCGCGCCTTCCTTATCTGCTTGAAGATTAATCTCTATGTAATTAGCAAATAATTGTTGGCTCACATAACGAATGAGATAGGATTTCCCAATCTGACGGGCACCATTAACAAGCAAAATCTTATTAGGCTCCTCTTGTAAAAAACGAGACAATTCCGTTGTAAATTTGCGTTGTAGCATATCATCACTCTTTTAAAAACGCTGCAAAGATACAACTTTTTTTTTAATTGTACAATAGTAAAACACGCTTTTCCTATAAAATAGTATGCATTTTTACACGCTTTTCCTATAAAATGACATGTATTTTTGCACGCTTTTCCTATATTTTGCTCTATTTCTTCATCACAATCGTCTTATCTCGCACAATGGGCTCGAACGATTAATCGCATTGCGATTTTCGGCACACGAAAACTTTCTTCAAAAGAACTCACGCGGGAAGTATAGCAAACACTACTCTTCCCGCGTGTTGTATATATGTGAATAAAGTAAAATACGATTAGTATAAAAATCCAAAGAGCCAAAGAGGTATCTTGTTTTCGAAACCAATATCTATATTGTCTGCTACAACATAACTATTAGGGATATTTGCAATTTGCTTGTGATTCTTATTCTTACCCCCAACCTCAAATAGATATTGATTGTCTGCAAGAATATCTCCCTTTTGTGGCATGGATATCTTATAGCCTTTGACTAACATGGAAGCGCAGAATGTTTCACGCAATGTACCC
>JAZKYJ010000035.1:0-56435 GCA_045612045.1 Paludibacteraceae bacterium
GTTTTCGAGGGGAGACTCCTCCATGCCGTCGGAGGGGGTTAAAGGTTTAAGGTTTAGGGTTTAATGTTTAGGGTTGAGTGTTGGTAGATCGCCCTTCGGGCTGTAGATGGTAGATCGGGCTACGCCCTGTAGATCGGCACGATCGGCACGCCGTGCTTGTAGACTCCAGAGAACTATAGCGTAGCGTCCTATAGGCGCTTTGCGCCGTCCTATAGCCCTTTCAGGGCGTCCTGTAGCGCAGCGTCCTCTAAACTGAAGCTGGCTTACACCAGCTTCTCGTACTCCTTCGCCACCATATATCCATGCAGCGTTTTGTACTTACCTGGATTTTTCTTAAACGCCTCTTGGTATGCGCTTATCTCCTCTTCGCTCAACGTCAACACCTTCTGTCGAGCGGTTTTAAAGTTAGCACGCACTTGCAATTGCTTTTCGGTTGGCGGAGTATCATTCTCGCCGATCTTACCGGTGTACTGAGTACCATATCGTTCTGCGGCGTAGTACTCACTCTCGCCGTGGAACTTACCAGACAGTTTGCTGATCAGCTCCATAGGTTTAAATCTTGCCATAATGATTTAGATTTAATGATTAATAGTTAAAGTTTTATATAGCGCTATTTTTCTTCTTTGATTGTCGTACGCTCGGCGTGTTTGCCGAGTCTCCCTTTGTCGTTTACACTACAGCGAACAGCTGTATGACCATCTATCTGCGATGCTACCCGCTTAACCGTTAACCGTTTAACCGCCTAACCGCTTACCCGCTCCGTGCCGATGTTCGTGAGCGTAGCGAACTATTCCCGCCTCATCACTCTTTCTTCCAATGTCCCGAATCCTATTCGGGTACCTCTAGTACCGCTTCCACCTGTCCTGTTCTCAGCGGTGGTCCGCTGATATCCCTTATCTTCCCACTAGTCTGTCATGCTCTTGAGCCTCCTTGCTCAAGATATCCTTTCGCCTCTCGCCTTTCGCCTGTAGCGCCATCGGCGCGTCCTACAGCGAGTGAAACGAGCGATCTACAGTGAGCTTAGCGAACGATCTACAACAAAGTGATCAACAGCGAGCAACGCGAGCGACCTACAGCGCAGCGTCCTTATACCATAGTTAACCTATACTTAACCCCCTCTACTATTATTATACCGAAAAAATCACTTTTTCCAATAGTCGGTGTAAAACTTGTGACCTTTTGGTGTAAAACTTTATATTTTTTTAGGGATTTATATATCAGTTGACACTACTTGTCGTTAACTTTCTTTTGGTTTTGCTTACCTAAGCAGGGACTGCTTCTTATAAGTAAAAACAAAAGATAACCATTGATTTTTAAATATTTTTATAGGCTCATAAAGCCGTATTTTTGTTAAATAAAAATTGACAATAATTGACAGAGGTTGCTTTTAATAAATTGCTTTATGAAGATTTTGAGGTTAGTATTGAGCATATAGTAGTGCGGAGTGAGTGAGTGGTGCGAGCACCACGATTGAGCGACAATCTGCTAGAAGCCAATAATAAACCAAAAGATCATAAAAGTGTTTAATGTATACGTCCTTTAATATTACGAGTAAAACGTGCAATTTTTAAAAGAAACCTCACATTGACGCTAATTGTCTTAAATATATTAGTGTCAACAAGTATATACTTCCCTTTTTTATAAAAAAAGAGGCTATTTCAGCCTCTTAATTGCACGATCTCTGATACATCTGACGCGTTCATGTGACATACCCAACAGGTCTGCTATATCCTGCAAAGACATTGGTTTGTCTTTAAAACCATAGAGCATCATCAACACTTCTCTTTCTCGCTCAGGTATAGTATCTAATCGCTCAAATATCCTCTGTTGTTCTTCTATTTGTTCAAGCTGAGCATCTATAATTTCGCAGGATGGACCACCTAGAATTGTCTCTGCATCTTCAATCATGTCACTCAAGAACACCTCTTCGCCCTCATCTTCTATGATTGAATCTAGACTCTCTATTGTGTTTTCCTCGCTTAGAAACTCTTGAATAGCTTTTCTGATGCTCCAAACAGCATAAGTAGAAAACCTATAACCCATCTCAGCATCAAACTTATCTACAGCTTCAATCAGCCCTATATTGCCCTCTTGAATAAGGTCGAGTAGTTCTATTTTAGGACGACGATATTGCCTAGCTATCTTCGTTACAAGTCGCAGATTGCTCTCAATAAGCGTCTTTCGCGCCTGCTCATCGCCTAGTTTGACTTGTTTGAGCAATTCTTGCTCTTCTTCAGCACTTAAGGTACGAAACCTACTAATGTCTCTATGATAAATATTGATCATGCCTCTTGAATAATTAATATCACTTGTTTACTCTTTTTTAGTGCTTTTTCTATGCGCTTACGCACTTTCCAATACTCTTGTGCTGTCTCTAGTACAAAGCCTTGCAAGACATGTCGTCCGAGGCAGATTTCGCCTTTGAGGTTCTTCATCGGTCCATTGCCACGAACGAAATATTGTCTATAGTTGTTTTTATTGATAAGATACTTGCCTGCGGGTAGATACGCCGTTGGGTGTTCTACTGTGTCACATGCTTTCTGATTTCCGATAAAACATTCACCGTCGACTCCCCAACGCGAATAATGGTAACGTTTGATGTAAATATTCATGTTGTGTGTTTAATGTTTAGGGTTACTTTGTGAAGGGTTATTTCATGAATGGTTATTCGCCATGCGAATGAAGGGTTATTTCGTGAAAATTCATCGAAGATAACTATTCATCAGAGAGGACTCGCCTCTCGCCTATATCCTCTCGCCTCTCGCTTTCGCCTGTAGCGCAGCGTCCTGTAGGCACTTCGTGCCGTCCTGTAGCCTCAACGAGGCGTCCTATAGGCGCTCCGCGCCGTCCTCTAAACTGCGCCTTCGGCGCCCTACACCTCCTTGTACATCACATTAAACACATACCCATACAGCGTCAACAGGCGCTCGGTGGGGGCGATCTCCTTGGTGGCACGGGTGACATAGCGCTTCCAATGGCGAGCGTACAGCTTGGTGAGCACTGGGTCGCGAAGGATTGACCATGTGGCATTGAGTGCTAAGGTGAAACGAACTTGAGGGATGATTGATTTAGAGTTTTTAGTTTTCATAGTTGTGATAATTGAATAGTTATTGTTAAATTTGATGTATGTTGATCTTGGGGATGTGAGCACCTGAGCAGCAGTTTGCTTATCTTCGTCCCCGTACGTACGCGGACGAGAATAGTAAATGAGCTGCTCAGCTGCTCTTTTTTTATTTTGCGTATAGCCTTTTGTTAGCATTGATTTCGTCCATACTTCGCTGATATACAAGCCATCCACGCAGTCTTTGGACTCCAATAGTTTTCTTTTGGAACCCATGAGCACCTAGCAACATTCCCAGTCTAGAAAGTGCCATTGGTTTTTTGATGTTGCCGTAAGTGATGAGGCGCTCGCTGATCTGTGCAGTGGTTAAGAACTCGCCTTTGCCTTCGGCGGGCACATCAAAGAGGATTGGCAACAACTGTTCCTCGTTGCTCTCGTCGCGGAAATGCTGGTTGTGCTGCTCGAGCACCTCAATCTCGTCGAGGTCAAACCAGTAGCTGAAGAACGGATCTCGTGCTAGTGCCCATGCCTGTGCATACATGCGCTCGTAGGGCAGTTGCGTGTGGAAAGGGTTTTGGATGCTCTCTACCTCGAAAGGTAGCCATCGGCGGGTGCCGGTGATATCTGTAAGGAAGTCGCGTCTATTGCCGCTGGCGCAGAAAGAGGCGAGTCGGATACGGCGTTCCTTGGTGTAGGCATAGGCCGCGCGCTCGTTGACATCGGTGGCGGTAATGACGGACTTGAGTTGGTTGAGCTCGCGGTTGTTCATGGAGTCGATCTCATCCAGGGAAATGAGTCCAAACTCGGCAATGCGGAGTCGTTCGTCCTTGTTGAGGTCGGAGGAGTTGGCGAGCTTGCAGGTATAGGCACGCAGGTGAGGCGGGATGAGGCGTTCTAGCCAAGTGGTTTTGAAGATACCTTGTTTGCCGATGAGCACGAGCACCTGGTGGTTGACTATGTCGTCGCGCATCCAGGAAGCGACCATGGCGACGAACCATTTCTTGAAGCAAGCGCGCCAGAGGCGGGAAGCGGAGTTGCCGCTGGTTAGAGGTTCAGAAGGTTCAGTAGCGCTTTGCGCTTGTTCAGAAGTCACACCTGAACTCCTCAACTCCTGAACACCTGAACTCGCGCTCTCGCGCACACGCACTTGCTGCGCGACGAAATCGATCCAATCGGGCTGATCGGGAGTCCATTTGCGGCATGAGAGCACATACTCGCGCAAGGGGTGGACGTCGGGTATGAGATCCGATTGTAGGGCAGTCATCACTTCGCGCGAGGTGATGTTCACATCACACTCCTGCGCACAATGGCAGACGATGGAGTTGATGTCGTTTTTGGTCATTTCTCGCCAATACTCCTGCCTCTCGCCTAATAGCCTCATTGCCTCCTCGCCTGATAGCCTAATTTGCAGTTTATCCGAGATCACATCATGTCTTAAACTGCTGAATTGTAGGTAGTTGTCTTCGATGTATTTGATGACTGCTTCTTGTTTGGTCATAGTGGTGTGGTGGTTTGATCTTCAAAGGTTAAGGTTTAGGTTTAATGTAGAAATGTTTGTATCCATTTCTTGATTTGGTTATACATATTATATGTGGGTAACTGTATGCGAATAATGATGAGATTTTGTGTGTCATTGGTGTCAAATGACAGGGGCTTATCTGTAATAAAATCCCGTCTATCAACTTTGAAAAATGTCGCAAAATCGTCTATGAGATATGCTGGTAAAATGGCTTGGTTGTTTAGGACTTTATTGAGTTGTGAATGGTCTTTGTTGATGCTAATGGCTAGTTCTCTGACGCTAATATTTCTTTCTGTTAGTAGTGCTTTTACGTTTTTGCAGACCACTTGTTGGATGGGTGTGATAGGATGTGTTTTCATACATTTGTTTTTCGCTGCAAAGTTACTGCTTTTATGGCACATGGTTGTAGCGTAATTCTCCACATTTGCATCTTCTTGTGGTGAATTTCTCCACAAAATGCGATTTTTTTAAAAAAAATCCCGCCTTTCGCCTATAATCTTTCGCCTTTCGCCTAAAATATTTGTGTAATTGAGAAAAAATGCGTACCTTTGTCGCGTAAAGAATAATACTACACAAATGTCTGACAAATCGCTACTAACCGTTACTTCCCCTTTGCTTCCTCCATTGGAGGAGTTTACTTCGTATCTGCAAGAGATTTGGGATCGTAAGTGGATTACCAATAACGGCCATTTTCATCAAGAGTTAGAGAAGGCTCTTGCAGAATACCTTGGGGTAGAGTACCTCTCATTATTTACCAATGGTACCTTACCGCTTATTACAGCTTTTCAAGCGTTGGGTATTCATGAGGGCGAAGTAATTACTACACCGTATTCTTTTGTAGCCACTAGTCACTCTATTTGGTGGAATGGACTGAAGCCTGTCTTTGTAGACATCGAGGAAGAAACTTGCGGAATAGATCCCAATAAGATTGAAGCAGCCATTACGCCCAATACCGTAGCTATCATGCCTGTACACTGCTATGGCAAACCATGCAAAATAGCCGAGATTGATGCGATTGCTAAGAAGCATAATCTGAAGGTAATTTATGACGCAGCCCACGCTTTTGGTGTTACGCAGGATGGACGATCGGTATTGAATGCAGGCAATATCTCTACCTTGAGTTTTCACGCCACCAAGGTGTACAATACTATCGAAGGAGGTGCACTCATCTGCCATTCAGCAGAGATGAAATACCATGTGGACAACTTGAAGAATTTTGGTTTTCGTGGTGAAACTACTGTTGTGGCTCCTGGTATTAATAGCAAGATGGATGAGATGCGTGCCGCGTATGGTCTGCTCAATTTACGCCAAGTGGACGCAGCTATTGAGGCCCGCAAACAAGTGGCGAAACAATATGTAGAGGCATTGCAAGATGTGCCAGGAATCAAAATCTTCCAACCTATGATCGATTCCTTCGCCTCATCGCCTAATAACATCTCGCCTTATCGCCTGAACTATAGTTACTTCCCCATTTTCGTGGATGAAGAACAATACGGTATTTCCCGCGATGCGTTATACGAAAAGATGAAGGTGAATAATGTATTAGGTCGTCGCTATTTCTATCCATTGATTACAGACTTTGGTCCATATAAGGACATACCAAGTGCAAATCCATCAAATCTGCCTATAGCGAATAAGATAGCCAACCAAGTAATTTGCTTGCCAATGCACCACGCATTGAGCGAGGAGGATGTGAAACGAGTTATAGAGTGTGTAAGGAATTAAGGAATGAACGAATTAAGGAGTTAACGAATGAGCGAATCGTTAAACATTAAACACTAACTCGTTAATTCATTAATACTCGACTTATCACCGAGAGATGACCGATGAGTGAGGTGACCAAAACTGAAAAGGATTAAGGCTGACAAGTTGATGAATAATGAGACCGTGCTTCAGAATGAGAAAATATGAAGTGTTATAGAATAGATAATCAAGTCTTTTTGCTGGAGAAGTGTTGATGTTTGCAGCAAATATGAGTATGAAGATATTAGTAATTTATTAAAGAATATTATATGGAAACTTATTTGATTTCTTATGATTTGTCTGATGAGACCAAATATAATGATTTGTATGAATATGTAAAGTCATACGGAACATGGGCTCATATTACAGAATCTTTTTTTGCAGTATTAACAATTAAATCTGCTACACAGATAAGGGATGAGATCGTTAATATTGTTGGAGATGATTGTAAAGTAATGGTTGTGAGATCTGCTCACGAAGCAGCATGGTACAATACGTTGTGTAAAAACGAATGGTTAAAACAGAATTTATGATAAAGGAAGAGTATGTTCAGGGTGATCCTATAGAGGGAAATATTTCTATCTTTCCATCGAATGCAGGATCAGATGAAAAAAGTATTTCAGCTAAGGTTGGAAGATATGATTCATTGAATTTGTATGAAGTTACAGAGGAAGAATTAAATATACTGGAAGAAGGAGAGAATAGTTTGGAGCTAAATTTTGCGGTTGCTTTAGGGTCTGCTGCTTTAAGCTTGATTGTTTCGCTGTGTACTACAACTATGGGGATGTTTGTAAAAGGAATTTTTATCATTTGTACAATTGCATTTGTTCTATTTGGATTATATTTTGTTTTTAAGTGGATACGAAATAGAGGAAGAGTAAAAAGCATATTTTTTAAAATTAGGGATCGATTAAAGAAATAAATTATGTATTAGATACGAAAACACTTTGTAAAGTTAATATTAATTAATAAGATGACAGCGATTGTAGGTTTTTTGAATAAACACGGTGTTGCTTTAGCCGCAGATAGTGCTGTAACCATAAATACACCGAACGGACATAAAATCTTTAATACAGCAAATAAGATAATTAGAATATCTAAATATCATCCCGTTGCTGTAATGATATATGGTTCTGCAAATTTAATGACTACTCCATGGGAAATTATTATTAAGTTGTATAGAAAATCTTTAGATGAGAGATCATTTGATACATTAGAAGATTACGTTAAAGATTTTATATCTTTTTTAAAATGTCATAAATATTTTACTT
This sequence comes from Paludibacteraceae bacterium, assembly GCA_045612045.1. Taxonomy (GTDB): domain Bacteria; phylum Bacteroidota; class Bacteroidia; order Bacteroidales; family Paludibacteraceae; genus Colicola. Next base: position 7,595 of record JAZKYJ010000035.1, read on the forward strand.
CGGAAATAATTTCAAATGATTTTTTTAAAGATTCTCTAAACACATTACTACAAGAGTTGCAAAAAAATGTTATATCTTCAATAGGGTGTTCTGTCTCAGATGAAAATATTTCGTATATTTACACTCAAACAGGGAAAATAATACAAGAGTGGAATGAAAAGTTTATTCGTGCTCCTAAATGCCCGATGTTTAATAATTATAAATTTAGAGATTTTAGAGCATATTTTGATAAGTGTGTGAATATTGAACAGTTAAAGTTAACATATAAATTAGATCAGGCGCTAACTGCATCATTAAAGGAAATGATGTATAATTATGTTTGTTCTAATTTAATGCTCGCGAAGAGTGGATTGGTATTTACAGGGTATGGTGAATCGGAGATATATCCTTCTTTAGTATCAGTTGATGTTTCAATTGTTGTAGATGGAAAATTACGTTATTCAGATGATTCAAAAGGCTCTGCAAAAATCTCACCAGAAAATACAGCTGCAATACGTCCTTTTGCTCAAACAGATGTGATGAATACAATATTGTCTGGAATAGATAATAGTATTTTAGATTTTGTTTTTAAAACTCAAGATGCAATAGTAAAGGATATTATAACTTTTATTAGTCAGATAGTTGATGAGAAAACAAGAAACAAACTGGAAAATACTTCACCTAATAGTATAATTGAAATTTATCAAAAACAGACTCAAGAATATATTAGAGAAAACTATGTTCGGCAATTGATGGATACAGTTGAATATTTAGGGAAAGAAGATTTAGTCGCTATGGCAGAAAGTTTAATTTCTTTAACATCCCTAAAAAGACGTATGACATCATCAGAAGAAAGTGTAGGAGGACCCGTTGATGTTGCCTTTATATCAAAAGGGGATGGATTTGTTTGGATAAAAAGAAAACTATATTTTGACAAAGAACTTAATCCTCAGTTTAATGATTTATATTATAGATAAGCATATGAATTCGTTTTTTGAACATTTCAATGGTACGACTGATACTATTACAGACCAATATTTGGAACAACTAAGCGACATGGTCAATGATGAACTAAGAAGATTGTTGATCAATAGTAAAAATTAATTTCCTCATCATATATCTATATCCGATATACAATTATTGCTATAAATAATAAAGAATATTTGATTTAGTAATAAGTGAACTAATTATTAGTGTAACTCAATCCCCCTTTTACCACCCACATTTCAGGTTATTGGCTGTCTTCTCAATCAACAAACTTGATGAAAGATAAGTAATAATGACCAATCCATCCACCACTTCGAAGAGAAATGGCACAAGCAAAATGAGCAATATGCAGCGCAGACAATATTGAAGAACTGGAATGAGCGAATCGTTAAATATTAGTTCGTTAAATCGCTAAACATTAACTCATTAAACATTGAACATTGAACATTGAACAATGACCCTAGGCATCATGCAACCATATTTTATGCCGTATATCGGTTATTGGCAGTTGATGGCAGCTGTTGATACATATGTGATATATGATGATGTGAATTACATAAAAAAAGGTTGGATTAATAGAAACAATATTCTGGTAAATAATGATAAGCAGATGTTCACGATTTCATTGAACGGAGCAAGTCAGAATAAACTAATCAACGAAATCACTATTGCGGATGATTTTACTAAATTACGCAAAACAATACATATGGCCTATCATAAGGCACCATACTATAATGATGTAATGTCATTATTGGATAAGATATTTTCCTATCAGTCAAGTAATTTAGCTGATTTTATTGCAAATAGTATTAAATTAGTATGCGAATATTTAGATATACAAACTAAGATAATAATGTCTTCAGATTTAGAAAAAGATAACTCTTTGAAAGGTCAGGATAAAATATTAGAAATATGTAAATTATTGAATGCAGATACATATTATAATGCTATCGGAGGTCAAGAATTATATGATAAAAGTGCCTTTTTTAAAGAAAATATAAAGTTATGCTTTTTGAAATCTGATATCCCAGAATATTCTCAATATAAAAATGATTTTATTCCAGGTTTATCTATCATCGATGTGTTGATGTTTAATGATCCTATTCGAGTAAAACAAATGTTGATTAGTTATTGTTTAATATAATCATAGAATTATTTGTGATGACATCAGATAATAAAAAAATACTCATATTAGGTGCAAATGATAATCAAGTACCTTTGATACAACGTGCAAAAAGATTGGGGTTATACACGATTGTATGTGACTTCCGTACAGATGTGTCAGGTATAGAATTAGCGGATAAATTCTATCATGCCAATTGCTTAGATGTGAATCGAATAGTGGAGATTGGGCGTGAGGAAAAGGTGCATGGAATAATAACTAATTCTGAGCCATTGTTTTTGGCAATGTCAAAAATAGCTACTAAACTTGGTTTAAGATCATTAACAGAGGAAACTACGAATTTATTTAAGAACAAATATCTTATGAGAGAGTTTTGCCGTAAGAATGGTATGTTGTCTCCAAGATATAGACTTTGTTTGAACATAAATGAAGCACTTGATTTTTATAAAACATTACAAAAGAAATGTATAATCAAACCTTTAGATAATAGTGCTAGTCGTGGTGTGTTTTCTATCAACAGTACAGATGATTTGTTAAATTATTTTGAAGAAAGCATAGGTAATTCTACAACGGGAAATAAAGGTGTAATAATTGAAGAATATATTGCTGGTACAGAGTTCACAATTGATGGTATAAAAACTAATAGTGGTCACAAATCTTTAGTTATATCAAAAAAGAAGCATTATGACTATAATGAAAATGTAGCTTATCAATTGTACTTTTCTGATACAGACAAGCAGTTTAACTATTATGAATTGAGGGAGACAAATGATTTTTTGGTAAATCAAACAAACTTGCCATTTGGTCTAACACATGCTGAATATAAATACTACAATGGTCAATTTTATTTGATAGAGATTCAGGCTCGAGGTGGAGGAAATTTCATTGCTACAGATATTGTACCTTATATGTCTGGTATAGATACTTATGACCTCAATATCTTATGGGCGATAGGGGAAGATGTGGATATACAAATTGACTATAATGTCTTACTCAATCATTATGCAGTATTACACTTTTTTGATACTCCTAGAGAAGAAGGGAAAGTTGCAAAGATTGAAGGGGATGATTTGTTGGTAAATGAAACAATGAAATATGAATTGTTCTTCAAAATAGGAGATACTATTCAACGAGCTACTAATGATAGTGCTCGAGTAGGCTATTATATAGCATGTTCTGAATCGGAAGAATATTTACTGCAACTAATGAAAAAAATTGATGAAACATTCAAAATAATATTAGAATAACAAGATGGATATGAAGCAACAAATAATTGACTTTATTCGTCGTAATCGAGTAAGTACAACCGAGGTAGCGGATTGTCTTGGTAAAGCAGGTGCATTAGATAATGTAATGCCTATTAATCGTGGACATTTCAAAGTCGGTAATGTAAAATGGGTATATGCACATGCAGAATCTAATTGGGATGTGCATGAACAGGCCATTTCTACTGAAGAAAATGATATCGTTTTTATTGAAGCATTTGATTGTAAACATCGTGCTATCATTGGTGAATTAGTATGCAAATATATCTTGCTTTATTGTCAAGCTGCTGCTATCATTTGTAATGCTAAATTTCGTGATGCTGGAGCGTTGCTTAGAGAGAATTATCCAATTTGGTGTACCGGCTTTACTCCGGTTGGTTGTTTCAATACAAAACCTGAAAAGTCATTAGATGAGATGATTGTAACTGAACATAAATCGATGTATGATGGGGCTATTGCAGTTTGTGATGATTGTGGTGTTGTAATTATACCAAAGGAGTTACATACAGAAGCATTCTACCAAAAGTTAGTTCATATCGAAGAACAAGAAGATATTTGGTTCAATAGATTGGATCATTACAAAGAAAATACATTTGAAATTGTTTGTCAAAAGAAATATTTAATGGGAAATAAGTAGATATGTTTATTTCAATTATTTTAAATACTGAATATATGGATATCGCATCGCGTTCGAAGTGGTATCTTAAGAACCTATTTCATTGCAAAGAAAATGGTTGGATTCTTATTACGCATGAGTATATGCGAACCCATTGGCAGCAGTTACAAGAAGAAATCACTCCTTCTTTATTTACTTCGTGGGAAATGCAACCGTTTGCAGCAGAGGATGTGCGTGATGTGGAACAGTATTTTATACCAGATAATTTGTTTGACACCATTGAAAAGCAGTGTGGATCACGCACGGAAATGCTTTATCAATTATCAAGCACTTCAAATGTGTTGATTGAAGAAGTTTTTCAAAACATCATTAATGAGATACAATTTAAACATCCTAATGAAAAAATTGATGGAATTTTTCATTGTCTAGAGGCTTGGCAATTTTTGCGTGATATCAGTCAGAAGCATAATATTCCATTAATATCATATAGCTTTTCTGCGATTAGAAAACCGCATGGATACCGACAAACATTGTATCATACTAATGTGAAAACATGTCTTAATTCAACAGAAGAAAGCTTAGAACGGTACAATAGATTTTGTGCTGAAGAAGATAAAACGATACCTATTTTTTCTAATCGAGAGTTGTTGGCAATGTTTGGTAAAGAACGAACATTACCTTTAATTCAATTAATAAATCACCAACCGCATTATGAGATGGGTATATGTACAGAATGTTTTTCTGTAATTCCTCAGTTCATTATTCATGATAAAACAACAGATGATGATGTACGATTCGAATGTGAAAAGTTGTATGATAAATCACAAATAGTTGTTCGTAATCACTCGTTACAGGTTGATTATATGCAATTAAATCGTGATACAGTGCATAATGATCCTGCCGCATGGATATTAGGATGTAAACGTATTGCTATAGCTCGTTCTCAAATAGGATTAAAAGGATTATTATGGAACAGGTGTACTATCCATCGACCTTCGACATTAGGATTTTCCTTTATGTGTGAAAAAGACTATACATCAGCGAAAAAAGTAAATATAAGAGCATTGAACTTTTATATGTTTGCATATTTAATACCGAATGATTTGATGTGTTCTGATAATTATTGGAAATGGCGTATGACTAATCCTTTGGAAATAGAAATCTATCAGCGACATCTTGATTTTGTAATTGAAATGCTTAATCTTCCTTCTTCTATATTAACCGAACAAGATGAGCAAAAACGTTTTGAAACTATTTTGAAAAGTCGTTGCTGTGATGAAGAATTGGTAAAGATGTTGTTAGATAACAATCAGAATTTTGAGATAGATTATAACACTGCATCGTCGCGTATTGTTGCAAATGGTAAGTCCCATTGGCGTTTGAACAAATTAGAGAATGGAATTCGTCATTTCCATATTGAGTTGGATGAAACTGCTAATAACATTGAGTTCTATCCTTTGGATGATGTGGCAGGTTGTGCCATTATGAAGAAAGTCTATATAAATGGTAAAGATATGGAGTTACCTGAAGAATATAGAAAATATAAATATTATCCTAAAGTAACGGGTAAATGTGTTCTCCCAATTCCGCATACCAAACAATTGGCAGTAGATATTTATTGGGACTATATGAGTATAAATGATTTTTTGAAAAGTTGTTAATTAAGATACTATATGAAAGTTGTAGGAATTATACCAGCTCGATATGCTTCAACAAGGTTGCCTGGAAAACCTTTGAAGGATATATTAGGATACCCAATGATATGGTGGGTATATCAACGAGTGTTGAATGCAAAGAAGTTGGATGAAGTCTATGTAGCAACCGATGATGAGCGCATTGCAAAAGTTTGTGAAGAGTATCACATACCTATAGTAATGACTGCCAATACTCATACTACAGCTGCGCATCGTTTACAAGAAGTTTCGAGTACGATTAAGGCAGACTTTTATGTACAATTAAATGGTGATGAACCGTTAGTTAATACAGACGCAATTGATGCTGTAGTGCCGAACGAGATTCCACAAGATGTGGCTTTCGGATCGAATATCATAACGGAAATGACAGACCCTTCACAAGTCATGGATCCATCTAATATTAAGATGGTATTTGATGAAAATATGAATGCGCTCTATATGTCTCGTACTCCTATCCCTTATCCCTTCAAAGCGATAGACTTTAAATACTATAAGCACGTGGGAATTATTGGATATAACAAGAAAATGTTGGATTTGTATCGTGATACCATACCAGGTAGATTTGAATTAATAGAGGGTATCGATACATTAAGATTTTTAGACTATGGAAAACAGTTACAACTAGTATTGGTGTCAAACTGTCATAGTTTATCTGTAGATACAGAGCAAGATTTAGAAATGGTAATAAAAATTTTACAGAACAATGGCTAAATTAGATATAAAATTATTAGACTGCACCTTGCGTGACGGTGGATATGTCAACGATTGGAAATGGGGTTATAATACCGCTCGAAATATAATTGCATATTTAACACAAGCCAAAGTTGATATCGTGGAGGTAGGCTTCCTTCGAAATATTGAGGACTACAATCCTGATTATACAGTATGCAATCATATCGAGGAACTAAATCGTCTATTACCTGAAGATATTGGTGATACAATGTATTCAGCTATGGCTATGCGCAGCAATTATGATATCTCTAAATTATCACCTTATTCTGGTCATGGTATTGAAATGATTCGCATTACGGCGCATGACTATGATATTGTTGAGGGAATGGATTTTGCTCGCCAAGTAAAAGAGTTAGGCTACAAATTGAGTATAAATCCTATTAATATTATGGGATACTCTGACCAGCAAATTTTATGGATAGTAGATCAAGTTAATCAAATACAACCATACCAATTTGCTATCGTAGATACTTTTGGCAGTATGAAACGTCGCGATTTAGATCGTATCGTTAATCTTGTAGATAATAACTTAGATAGAAGCATTCGTCTTGCATTGCACTTACATGAGAATATGGCACTAAGTTGTAGTCTCGCACAAAACTTTGTTGATAAACACCTTAATAGACCTGTTTCCATTGATGCTAGTCTTATGGGAATGGGACGTATTCCAGGTAATTTACCTATAGAACTTATAGCGGATTATCTTAATGATTATACAGATAAAGTATATGATATCGACTACATAATGGATGCTATTCAAGATTTTATAGCACCATTAAAGGGTGAAACAGAGTGGGGGTACACACCTGCATATTTTCTATCAGCAAGATTTAATCTTCATCGTAATTACGCGGAGCATTATCTTAAAAAAGGTGACTTAACTTGCCGAGACATTAACCATATTTTATCTCGTTTTGATAACTCCAAAAAGACCGCTTTTGATGCGTCATATGCTGATAAGTTGTATGAGGAGTACAAAAACAACCAAATTGATGATTCCGCTCATCGCACTAAACTAAAGGAAGTATTGAGTAATCATAATGTTTTGGTTGTTGTTCCAGGAAATTCATTAGGCACACATCGTGATGTAGTTAAAGATTATATTCAAAAGACATCTCCGATAATTATATCTGTCAATTTCATACCTGAAAGTATAGATGTTAATTATGCTTTCTTTAGCAACGCAAGAAGATTGCAACAATTTGACATTAACGCTAAAAGTAAGATTGTTACATCCAACTTACAGTCAACTGCAGACTTTGTGTTAGACTACAATAGTCTTTCAGGTGCATTTGCTCAAGGTTGTAATAGTTATATTATGATTTTGAAACTTTTATCACAATTAGGTTTTAGTAAAGTAGCCGTTGCTGGTGCTGATGGTTATAAACCAGATGGTGTGAATTATATTGATTCAACAATGAGAAGTGAAACCAAGCACGATATTCAATTCAATAACGCTGTTGTTGATGCTATTAGAAATATTGGTGTGACTGTAGAATATATAACTCCTTCTGAATATGATAGAAAGTCATAAAAGAACTATAGAGTATGTTGTAATAGATGTTGATGGCACTCTTACTGATGCTGGCATCTATTATGATGAACATGGAAACGAGTTGAAAAAATTTTCTACTCGTGATGCTGCAGGTTTTTTTGCAGCTAAAACATTGGGTATTAAGACTATTATATTGACTGGTCGTGAATGTGCTGCAACATTAAGAAGAATGCAAGAATTAAAGGTCGATCATATAGTTCAAAATGTGAAAAATAAAGTTTCATATTTAAAGAACTTCATGATAGAAAATAATATTCAAAAGGAACAAATAGCATATATTGGAGATGATCTGAACGATTTGCCACCAATGCAATTAGTTGGGTATGTCGCATGTCCAGCAGATAGTTGCAAAGAAATAATAAGTATTGCGGATTATGTAAGTGTTAAGAACGGAGGGTCTGGTGTTGTACGTGATGTGATAGAGCACTTACTTACAATAAGTGGCGAATGGAATCAAGCTATTAACAAAGTGTATGCAATAGGTATATAAAAGCTATGTTAGAACAATTAAAACAAGAGGTTTTTGCTGCCAATATAGAATTAAATAAAAGAGGTGTTGTTCTATATACATGGGGTAATGCAAGTGGTATCGACAGAGAGAAAGGTTTGGTTGTTATTAAACCTTCAGGGGTGCCTTATGAAGCTATGACTGCGGATGATATGGTTGTGGTGGATTTATATACAGGTGAAGTTGTCGAAGGACACTATCGTCCATCTTCTGATACGCCTACTCATCTTGAGGTATATAGAAATTTCAAAGAGATAAGTGGATGTACTCATACTCATTCTGTAAATGCGGTATGCTTTGCACAAGCCGGTATGGATATTCCTGCATTAGGAACTACTCATGCTGATTATTTTTACGGAGATATACCATGTACTCGTATGCTAAGCGAAGAAGAGGTGTTTAACGATTATGAATTGAATACTGGTAAAGTTATTTGTGAGACCTTCAAAAATAATAACCTAAGTCCCATATTAATCCCAGGGGTAGTAGTTATGAATCATGGTCCATTTACTTTTGGAAAAGATGTAGCAGAATCTGTGCATAATGCTGTTGTTTTAGAAACTATTGCAGAAATGGCGATGAAGACATTACAACTAAATCCCTCTGCAGCCTTAAGTCAATATGTGTTAAATAAGCACTATGAACGTAAGCATGGTAAAAATGCATATTATGGACAAAAATAAAAATAGAATATAAAGAAATTTCACATCAAGTACTATATATAACATGTTTGACCAACCATTAGTTTTCGTACGCTGCTTGACATATAATCATGAGGCATATATAGAGGATGCTCTCAATGGGTTTATAATGCAACAAACCACTTTCCCATTTGTTGTGACGATTGTGAATGATGCATCACCAGATAACACTATACAAGTTTTGGATAATTTTGTAAACGAGAATTGTCTTCTAGAGAAAGTAGAACATAGTAAGACAGACTATGCAGATATAATTTCTGCAATTCCTACAAAAAATCCAAACTGCCTTTTATATATTTTAAACCTGCATGAAAATCATTTTGGAAAAAAGTCCCATAGGCCATATTATCAACATTTTGTAGATAAAGCAAAATATTGGGCAGAATGCGAAGGAGATGATTATTGGACAGATCCATTGAAGTTGCAAAAACAGGTAGATATTTTAGAAGCGGATGAAACTTTGATGGCGGTGTGTACAGACACATCAGTTGTTGATAATCAAAATAATGTACTGAATGCAAAGCGTGGTGGAGTTGTTAAAAATGACATAGAAGGCAGATACAATCTACGTGATTTTTTTAAGAATAATCATCAATATCCAACTGCCAGCGTTATTTATCGCACAACTCATCAAGAAGAAGTTCAACAAAAACAAACTTACACACGTAATGCCTATTTAGGTGATTGGAATTTATGGATATGTCTACATATATTTGGTGATTTTTATTATATCAATGAACCTATGGTAGCATATCGTATCAACCCCTCATCTTTAACACACACTTGCAGTAGAGTAGGACGTGCTAAGGCGAACTGGACAATATGTAGAGCGGTTGCTGATATATTGCCTGAAGAATATGCAGATATTTCTGCCAAATTACGGAAACCAGATGATGCATGGGTTAGTTTAATGTTTGCATATAAATATGAAAAAAAATATTTACATATGCTAGGCTGTGCTATTATTTCTATGATAAAATGTCCTAAAGTATTATTGGATAAATGGAAAAAACGCAAACGATAATGCACACGTGGATAACCAATAAAGACAATAATTATGTACATTTCCATCGTCATACCTCTATATAACAAGCAAGAATCGATTGTGGCTACGCTGCAGTCTGTTTTGGCACAGACATACCAAAACTTTGAGATTGTTGTTGTGGATGATGGCTCGACGGATAATTCTGCACAAGTCGTGCAGGAATTTATCACTTCCTATAGCCCTTCGCCTCTCGCCTTTCGCCTAATACAACAAGCGAATGCCGGTGTATCATCTGCTCGCAATAGCGGCATAGAAGAGGCAAAGTATGACTATATCGCCCTATTAGATGGAGATGATCTATGGGATGAACATTATCTAGAGGAGCAAGTGAAGTTGATACAAGACTTTCCAGAGGCAAAGATGTGGGGAATCAATTTTGCAGAGATGAGCAATGGCGAATTGATTCGCAAACTGCCGACAGGCTTGCCCGATGGTTATCGTGGTTATGTGGAGAACTACTTCCAGATTCCAGGTCGTATATCTGACCTCTACTGCTCTAGTTCGGTAGTGATCCAAAAAGAGGTATTTGAGAGGGTAGGGTATTTCGACGAGCGGATCAAATATGCAGAGGATAGCGATATGTGGTTCCGAATAATTGCTACCTATCCGGTGGTATTTTATGACCGATATATGGCCTTTTATCAGTATGATGCAGAAAATAGAGCATTAAATCGTAAAATTATGCTTCGATATTATCTACCATTTTATGTGGATAAATATAGAGCATACAAGGATAATGAAATATTTTACGCATGGATTAATAGATGGTCCGCCAATATGATTCGAAAATATTATTTTGATCCGAATTGTAAGCATTTAGAGGTAGCAAAAATTGCTGTAAATAAATTGGATTATTCTGTAATTCCTTATAAGTATAGGTTGTTGTTCAAAACCCCTTACCATATTGCAGCAATATTGAATAAGTTAGATAAATGGTATCATCAAAAGCGAAAATAAATCAAAAATATGAACAATATACCCAAAGTATCCATCGTTTTGCCATGCTATAATGGCGCTCAGTTATTAGGAAAAGCAATTGAAAGTTGTATCAATCAAACATTCACAGATTGGGAACTAATCATAGTGAATGATTGTTCTACAGATAATACATTAGAGGTGGCTAACGCATATGCTCAAAAAGATGAGCGTATACATGTCTATACCAACGAAAAGAATTCTAAATTACCAGCTTCGCTCAATAATGGATTCCGCAGGGCTACCGGCGAATATTGGACATGGACATCCGATGATAATATTCTTCATCCAGATATGTTGGAAACGATGGTTACATATTTGGATGAACATGAAGATGTGGGATTTATAGCGTCGGATGAGCAATTTATAGATATGGATGGTAAGGTGTTGGGTGTAAGACATCTGCCTGATGATTTAGAATTACGATTGCCGCTTAATTGCCACATAGGTGCTTCGTTTATGTATCGCAGCGAGGTGGCAAAGCGAATTGGTGAATATAGAGAGGATTTGTTCTTGGTAGAAGATTTTGAATATTTCTTACGATTATCTGATAATTGTAAATTAGTTCGTATACCTAAGGTGCTGTATTCATATCGAGACAATCCGGGGTCATTGACTGCTACACGCCAGAAAGAAATAGCAGAATGCTTGGTGCGCTTTCGTTTGATGTATCTGTCCATGGCAGAAAAACGCTTAAAGAATCATCCGAGCCTGTTAGCACTATATTACTATCGTATCGTAGATAATTTGAAAGGTAAAGAAAAGATTAAGTACTATTTTGAATTCACCAAGAAAATGCCATTAAAGTTTGGTGTTAAATACTTATTAGTACATTCGCCTAATAGATTACTGAAGCGTATCAAAGGACAACGCATCATATAATGCTGACTCGCAAGGAACTATATAACATGATAGGGTGGCGTACAAAGCGCCATTTGGTAGTCATCGAATCCGATGACTGGGGATCGATTCGTATGCCTTCACGTGAGGTGTATGAGGAATTTTTGCGTAGAGGAATCAGAGTGGATAAGGATGCCTATTGCAAGTATGACGCTTTGGCTACTAAAGAAGACTTGACCAATCTATTTGAGGTGTTGCAGAGTGTAAAGGATAAGAATGGTCGTCATCCTATTATAACTGCCAATTGCGTAGTGGCAAATCCAATCTTCGATAAGATTAGAGAGTCTAACTTTACTGAATACTACTACGAACCATTTACAGAAACATTAGCAAATAGCATAGCACATCAAGGTGCATTTGAGATGTGGCAAGAAGGTATGGCTGCTGGTCTATTCTATCCTCAACTACATGGTCGCGAACACTTAAGTGTGAAAAAATGGTTGAAGATCCTGCAAGAAGGTCATCCATCTACACGTACTGCTTTTGAACTTGGTACCTGGGGATTGACGGCGCAGGTAGATCCAACTATTGATGGATACTATATGAGTGCTTTTGACTCGAGTAACAATGAGGATATTGCTGATTACAATGCGATCATTGATGATGCGGCAGAGCTATTTGAGACGATCTTTGGATATAGATCTCGTTCGTTTATCGCTACTACCTATGAGTGGAGCCCCAAGATAGAACCAGCTTTGATTCGTAATGGAGTAGAGTATATCCAATGTGCGATATCACAAAAGATACCACAAGAGAACGGAGGACCTAAGTATGTCTATAGAGGCTTTCAGGGAACGCGCACGCGAAATGGTTTGATACGATTGTTCCGCAATTGCTTCTTCGAACCATCTACCAAACTGGGGTATGACTTCGTAAGTGATTGTTTGAATCGTATAGATATAGCTTTTCGCTATGGTAAAGCGGCTAATATATGTGCTCATCGATTGAATTTTATAGGTTCGATAGATAAAAGGAATACGGATAGAACATTGCCAGAATTTAAAATACTATTACAAGAAATTACCAAAAGATGGCCTGATGTAGAATTTATCACTTCAGATCAATTGGGTGATATTATCAAGGAATCTGGACAATATTTGTGGAAAATTAGATGATTATGAAAAAAATATTATTAGTATTCGGTACTCGTCCAGAGGCGATAAAGATGGCGCCACTGGTGAAGAAACTGCAGGAGATGCCTGAGGAGTTTCAGACGGTGGTATGTGTAACCGGTCAGCATCGTGAGATGCTAGATCAGGTGCTACGACTATTTGATATCACGCCTGAATATGACCTCAATATTATGAAGCCTAATCAGGATCTCTACGATATCACCTCTCGCATTCTACTCGGTATGCGCGATGTGCTCCGTGAGGTGCAACCTGATATCGTCTTAGTACATGGCGATACCACTACCTCTATGGCGGCTGCCCTAGCAGCATTCTACCAACAGATACCCGTAGGACATGTGGAGGCTGGTTTGCGTACAGGTAATATCTACAGCCCATGGCCAGAGGAAATGAACCGCCTTATCACGGGTCGCATCACTACCTATCACTTCTCGCCAACACCTTTGGCGAAAGAGAACCTCTTGCGTGAGCATGTGGATGAGAAGCAGATCATCGTGACGGGTAATACCGTGATTGATGCTTTGCAGATGGTGGTAAAGCGATTGGCAGAGGATAACGCACTTGCTAGCGAAGTAGCTGATAAGATAAGCCAAATGGGCTATGATGTGCAGCGTTTGAAGGGTAATCGTCGTATGGTGCTGATTACTGGTCACCGCCGCGAGAACTTCGGTGAGGGATTCCTGAATATCTGCCACGCTATCAAGCACTTGGCAGAGCAATATAAGGATGTAGATTTCGTATATCCAATGCACTTGAATCCCAATGTCCGCAAGCCTGTGTTGGAGATCTTGGGCGAGAAAGTAGAGAATGTCTTCCTGATCGAACCATTGGATTATTTGCCATTCGTGTATATGATGCAGCATAGTACTTTGATCCTCACCGACTCGGGTGGGGTACAAGAAGAAGCACCAGGATTAGGTAAGCCAGTCCTCGTCATGCGAGATACTACCGAGCGCCCAGAGGCCGTGGAGGCAGGTACGGTATTGCTAGTAGGCACCAATCGTGAAAAGATTGAGCATGGTGTGAGCATGTTGCTCAACGATGCAGAAACCTATCGCCGCATGAGCGAAGCGGTAAATCCGTATGGAGATGGTCTCGCTTGCGAGAGAATAGTTGACAGGCTGAGGGGATAGGATATAGGCAATGGGCTATGGGTTATAGGCGATAGGTTATAGGCAATAGGTTATAGGTTATAGGTGATAGGCGGAGAATAGCGGCATAGCCGCATAATGTAGGCCTATAAACTATAAACTTTAAACTATAAACTTTAACCTTTAAACTAGAATAAAATGAAACTCAGTATAATAGTACCAGTATATGGAGTGGCGAAATATCTACCTAAATGCGTAGATAGTTTACTTGCTCAGGATATATCTAACTACGAGATTGTTCTCGTAGATGATGGCTCACCTGATGAGTGTCCACAAATATGCGATGAATATTCAACAAAATATTCTAATATTAGGGTAGTACATCAAGTGAATGCCGGGTTATCTGCTGCAAGAAATAGTGGTGTTTCCATAGCCGAAGGCGATTACATCATGTTCGTGGATAGCGATGACTATCTGCAGTCTAACATATTAGGGACTTTGATGGAACAAGTAGAGCAAGAGCAACTGGATGTGTTACGGTTCGATTATCAGAACGTTCGGCAAACAGAAGCAGGAGGATACGAAGTATTTCAGCCAAATAAGTACCCCCACCAAGTGGATACGTGCTGCGAAGTGGTGGATGGGGAGACGTATTTGGATGAGCGCATGAGTTATGCGTGTTATGCAGTACAATTTATTGTGCGTCGTGAATTAGCAGTGCAGGAATTATTTACGCCAAAGATTCATTTTGAAGATGTAGATTGGACGCCTCGCATGCTATTAGCTGCGAAGCGCGTAAATAGCACGCAATTGGTTGTGTACAACTATTTGGTACGTCAAGGAAGTATTACTCAGGTACAAGGGGATAAAAGCAAACTGCGAAAAAATCTAGAGGATAGCATATTGGTTATGCATACACTGACTACATTGCGAATGAAATATCCGACTTGCCAATGGCTTCGTAGGATGATTAGTAGTTCTGCAGTTGGGGTCTTAACACGGGTAGCACGGGTGTTTTATAGTGAGCGCAGGGAATATATATATCGTTTGCGTGAGATGAAGGTATTCCCGTTAGCAATTGCGAATCAAGGAAAAACATATACTCGGCGTGCATGGATCATTAATCTACTAGGACCAAGTGTTTATTGTTTTATTATGAGATTCAGTAAATAAGATAGAGGATTTTATATAATGATAAATAACCAAAATATAGGAGCAATCTCGTTGCCTTTTCTGCCGAAAAAGGTGAGCAATATGGCCATACTAGCGTATATCGCAGCGCTAGTGGCATGTAGTGTAGCCTATGTGCAGTATGCGATGTACTGGTACTGGTGGGTGTTTGGTATAGTAGAAGTATTATGCTACTTCTATTTTGCCAATCGTCTAACAAGAAACTGGGCAATGCTCAAACCTCGCGCGTTTGAGAAGAACCTCTTCTGGTGGGCATTCGTGATTCGTGTGATAGTGATGCTATTCCTCTATTGGTTCCATACCGAGATGACGGGCCAACCGTTTATGTTTCACGCAGCAGATGCTGTAGGTTACCATGAGGAAGCCGTATGGATGGCCAATACCATTCGAGATGGGCAATTTAGCACCTATCTCAATTATAAGTTTGTGGAGAGTCATGGTGTGTCCGATGCCGGCTATCCGATGTATCTAGGGTTTGTATATCTGCTGAGCGATGATAGCATTATCTTCGCTCGTCTGCTAAAATGCCTATGGGGAGCCTTGTCGTGCTTGCTGATCTACCGCTTGGGCAAGCGCCACTTTGGCGAACAAGTGGGGCGTATAGCGGCTATACTCATGATGCTAGAGTCTCACTTCTGGATATATGGCAGTTTGCACCTCAAGGAGACCGAGATGATCTTTATGATGCTGCTCTTTCTAGAGCGGACGGACCACTTAGTACGCAGTAGGAAGTTTAATTTCCGCAATATAGCGGTTGTAGCCGTGCTGATGGCATCGCTCTTTACTTTCCGCACGGTATTGGGCTTGACGGGCGTCTTCTCGCTAGTGATGACGCTGATGCTTACTAGCCAGCGTGTGATGAACTGGGGCAAGCGTATCGTCTTCCTGCTGGTGTTTGGTGCGGTGGCATTGTTTTTTGCAGGTGGCCGCATCTTCAGCGAGATCGAAGCGGTTTGGGAACTAAAAGATCAGAACCAATCCGCACGTTTGTCGGAGATCGTACGTACGCAGGGATTGGCGAAATATGCGGGTGCTGCGGTGTTTGCGCCGATGATCTTCACTATTCCTTTCCCGACGATGGTGGAGACCGAGGGGCAGGAGATATCTCGTATGCTGCATGGCGGAATGGTGACCAAAGGTATCATGTCGTTCTTCTGTATCTTGGCCTTAGTGACCTTGCTGCTACCTGTGATTCGCGGGATGAACAATTGGCGCGATCATATATTGATTGGTGCGTTCTTGATTGCCTATTTGCTGATCTTGGTGTTCTCCGCTTTTGCCCATGCCGATCGTTTCCATATGCCAGCTTTACCGCTGGAGATATTGTTTGTAGCTTATGGCCTGTCGCTATGGCGCGTGAAACTCTTCCGACAATGGTTCAACTGGTGGATTGTGCTGATGTTTGTAGCATTTGTGGGATGGAACTGGTTTAAACTCAAAGGACGAGGATTAGCTTAATTTGAAATATAAATAAATAAAAATGATATGAAAGTATTAATTACAGGTGGTGCAGGATTTATAGGAAGCAATCTGTGCGACTATTTTGTTAGTAATGGCTATGACGTGGTGTGCTTGGATAACCTGAGTACTGGTTTTATGCATAATATCAAGCATCTATTGACGAAGGATAATTTTCATTTTATCCAAGGAGATATCTGCGATATTGATACATGTCGCCATGCGGTGGCTGGATGCGATGTGGTCTTGCATGAAGCAGCCTTAGGATCTGTACCTCGTAGTATCAATAACCCAATAGCTACCAATGCAACCAATATTGATGGCTTTCTGAATATGCTGGTGGCGGCACGTGATGAGGGTGTAAAGCGATTTGTATATGCAGCATCCTCTTCAACCTATGGTGATAGCAAAGAACTTCCCAAAATTGAGCATAATATAGGTCGTCCGTTGTCCCCCTATGCCATCACCAAATTTGTGAATGAGTTGTATGCAAACGTGTTTGCTACATTATATGGATTGGAAACCATAGGACTGAGGTATTTTAATGTGTTTGGGCGTCGCCAAGATCCTAACGGCGCTTATGCAGCTGTTATACCCCTATGGGTAAAGGCATTGATCAATCACGAATCACCCTATATCAATGGAGATGGCTCGTATTCACGTGACTTTACCTATATTGACAACGTGATTCAAGCCAATGAGTTGGCAGCTACTATATCACATGATGAGATTGTGGAAAAGGCAAAATTATATAATATGAATCTACCACAAAATGCGCCAATAGATTTGGTGTTTAATGTGGCATACGGTGGCAATACCACGCTAAACGAATTATACCATTGTTTGCGAGAGAATCTAGCTAAGTTTGATCCTGTCATTAAAGATATTGCACCACAATATCGAGAAAATCGTGCGGGAGACATCCCTCATAGTCAAGCATCCATTATTAAGGCACAACGTATATTGGGGTATCAACCTAAATATTCTGCGTTAGAGGGATTTGAGATGGCATGCGAGTGGTACTATAATAATTTGAAGTAAGGAATGAAAGTTATATTTGTAGCATCTGGCAATAAGGTGGTAGGCAAAGTGAGCAGTTTTGTGCAGTCTCAATATGACTCACTGCAGGCAGCAGGACTAGATATGATTCTGTTTCCTGTGGTGGGACATGGTGTGATGGCCCATATGCGTGCAGTAAAACAATTGCGTGCTTTGATACGACAAGAACAACCTGATGTAGTACATGCACACTACTCGGTGTGCGGACATGTGGCTGCCATGGCGCGATTCTTATTGCAGAAAAAGCCTAAATTGGTAGTATCTATTCTAGGTAGTTTTCCTACGCATTCGCGGAAATGGCGATTAGTGAGATTCTGCATACGTTATACATGGGATAAGACGATAGTAAAATCACAGCGTACAGCTCGTCAGTTAGGAGAAGATGTGTCTATTATCCCCAATGGTGTGAATCTAGATATGTTTTGCCCGCAAAATCATCTGGATGCCCGAGCACGTGTGGGATTTGATGCAGATAAGCGCTATGTCATATGGTGTAGCCATCCCGAACGATTGGAGAAAAATTATGCATTGGCGCAAGCTGCAGTAGAGTTGGTTAAGAAGAAGTACAATGTAGAGCTGCTACCTATCTATAACAAAACTCCTCAAGAAGTAGTACAATATATGAATGCAGCTGATTGTTTGCTACTGACATCGGTGCAAGAAGGATCGCCCAATGTGATAAAAGAAGCTATGGCTTGCAATTGTCCTATTGTATCGACTGATGTTGGGGATGTCCGTGAGCGATTAACAGGTTTAGACGGATGCTATATCCTGCCTGAGAAGGATATACAATCGTCGGAAACTTTGGCTAACTTGATAGAAGAGGCTATCTGTTATGGCAAACGTACTGAGGGATATGACCGAATCATAAATGATCACTTGGCAATCCAGCAGATTGCTAAACGAATTATGGAATGTTATGAATAATGGGCAAAAAAAAATAAAAGTGGCATTTGTCCTAGGCGCTCTCAATCGAGGGGGCACAGAGTCGCTGATTCTAGATATTTGTCGTAATAATGATACGGCACCATTTGATATGGTATGTGTGTATCGAAAGGAAGGCAATTTGTCAGAAGAATTCCATAAAACAAAAGTTAAAATGCTTTGTTTACCATGTGGCAATAAGCTAAGTTATATTTGGCAGTTGCGTCATTTGCTTCAAAACGAACAAATTGATATAGTACATTCGCAAACGCCATCTAATACTGCTGTGTTGGGTATTGCGCTACTAGGTACGAAGATCAAATTGATAACTTCGTTTCATGGTCATTCGTTTGCACATGCGAATTATTTTATTCGAAAATGGGTATACTTTATTAGCCGAAAGATTATATGCGTAAGTAAGAACCAAAAGCAATATTATGAAAATCATTGGTGTTTACCAGGTGTTAATAAACTAGAAGTGGTGCATAACGGCATTGATACTGGTAAGATCGTAGGAATAGACTACGTTATGCCTGATTTTTTAATTAAAAAAGACAAGAACGAGATTACTTTCGCAGTAGTGGGCAGTTTCGGAAGTGGCAGATCACAAGAATTTTTATTGAGAGTAATAAAAGAGAATAAACTAATATTTTCTGAGAAAAAATTAAAAGTATATTTTATTGGTGGTGTCTTCAAAGGAGAAGAACATCTCTATATGAATTGTGAACAATATATTTTCCAACATCAGATAGATAATATAGCAATTATGCTAGGAGTACGCAAAGATGTGTTGGCAATATTGCAAAATGTAGATGGTTTCTTATATGCTACTAAGACCGATACTTTTGGTATAGCAGTTGTAGAAGCTATGCTGAGCGGAGTGCCTGTCATAGTAAATGATTTCGTGGTAATGAAGGAAATTTCGCAAGATGGCGAATTGGCTACATTGTATAAATCGAATGATATAGATGATTGCGCAGATAAAATTCTCGCATTTGTAGATAATATGGGTCAATATAAGCAACGTGCAAAATCTCAAATACATCGAATAAGCGAATTATATTCAATTGATAATCATATAAATAATCTATTAAATATTTATGAAAAGTTATGAAACGTCCCTTTTATAATGCCATACGTTCCTTGTTTTGCAACCCTCGACATTTTGTAGCTGCTATATTATATCGATTTGGTGGATGGATACCTGATGAAACGTATCTACGTATTATATATTGGCTAAATTTGAGAAAACGACTCAATTTAGATCATCCACAAACTTTTACGGAGAAGTTACAATGGCTAAAATTGTACTATCGACACCCACAGTTGACTACTTTGGTGGATAAATTAGAAGTGAAGAAAATAGTTGCAGAAATCATAGGTGAAGAGTACGTAATTCCCACATTAGGCAGTTGGTCATCCGTTGAGGAAATAGAATGGGATAAATTACCTAATCAATTTGTACTAAAAACCAATCATGATAGTGGAAATTTTGGTGTGGTTATATGCAAAGATAAGAAAACTTTTGATAAGAAAAAAGCAATGAGACGATTAAATCAGTCTTTGCGTCGTAACTCATATTTACTAGGTAGAGAATGGCCATATAAGAATGTGAAACGATGTATTTTTGCTGAGAAATATATTGAGAATACATCAATGGGTGACCTAATAGATTATAAATTTTACTGTTTTAATGGGGCAGCTAAATTTCTATGTGTTTGTTCAGGAAGAACAAATTCTAAGAATGCAGTAGACTGTGATTTTTTTGATATGGATTTTAGACACATTGATATGGCTCAACCACCACATGAAAATTCTATAGGCCATATAGATAAGCCTAGAGATTTTGAAACTATGAAATTATTGCTTGCAAAATTATCGAGTATTATCGTGGACGGTAACATAATACCACATGTTAGAATTGATTTATACGAGACAAATGAGAAAATTTATTTTGGTGAATATACTTTTTTTGACAGTGGAGGATTAGCTCCATTTACACCTAATATGTGGAATAATATCTTTGGAGATTTAATAGAATTACCAGAGAAACTGCGATAATAACTAAAATGAGCATATCTTCCCGTATAAATTGAGCGATTCTTTTACCTATAGCAGATAGAAAGATTGATCGTCTGTGTATTGGTGTATGGGACTATACAAATAGTAAAACAATAATACTATGGCAAACTTAAGTGAAATACTACGACTACGCGTTATTCTACCTTTAGCAGAGCGTGTGATAGGTGCATGCTCATACCAATGGCTCAAGCAAATAGAACGTATGCAGTCGTGGAGTAGAGACGAAATTATAGCATGGCAGAACCAGCGTCTACAAGCGCTTGTGCAACATGCCTATGAGCATACTACATATTATAAGGAGTTGTTCGACAGTCTTGCTCTGAAACCCTCCGATATACAATGTGCTGAAGACCTAAAGAAACTGCCAGTATTAACCAAAGAAATAGTGCGTGCCTGCTTCGACGATTTAGTGCCTGATAATATCCATCAATATCGCCATCGGAAAGATAAAACAGGCGGCACAACGGGAGAACCAATGCGCTATCTAACAAGCGAAGATACTTGGGGATTTGTTACTGCTATGAAGATGCATTCGTGGCGTACTACATCTTATTGCTATGGTGACAAGTTTGCCGCATTAGGTAGTGCATCTCTATTCAAAAAGAAAGCCTCCCTACCTAGACGTATATACGATTGGATAAGACAAGAGTATCCATTAAACAGCATGAACCTATCCAACGAACTATGTCAAGAGTATATAGACAAAATGCGACGAGAAGGTATCAACTATATATATGGTTATGCCTCTGCAATATATCTATTGGCTAGATATGCACATGATAACAATGTGGATGTCAGTTTTATCAAAGGAGCATATACTACCTCCGAAAACCTCACACCTACCTATCGGGCTATGATAGAGAAGACATTTGGCTGCCGTGTCATGGACTGCTATGGCTGTCGAGATGCGGGTGTAGCATGCTACGAAGTACAACCAGGCGAATATTATCTAGGCTATGCCAGTATTCTAGAGGTTGTAGATGCCAATGACGAAGGAATAGGAGTAGCAGTGTCTACCAATGTGCTGAACTATGCTTTCCCATTACTCAGGTATGACTATGGAGATATGGTACAACTCAAAGAGCAACCATACGACTACAATGGACAAGTCATCTCGCAAATATTAGGTCGCAAATCTGATGTTCTACAGTTGGATAACGGACATGTGCTGACATCTCCTGGATTTACTATCCTGATGATCAAATTCGATGTAGTGGCATATGATATACAGAAGATTAGTGGCACTGAAGTGAAAATGCAGGTTCAACCTGTAGAGGGAAAATGGAACAATGAACAAGAGAATTTGCTAATTGGTGAAATGAAACGCTTTGTGGGAGAGGGATGTAAGTTTACATTAGAATACGTCGACCACTTTGAACCGCTCAAGAATGGCAAGCGCCGTTACTTCATGAATGACCTGAGTGAGTAGTATTCGGTTTAGGGGACGCCTCTGAGTGGCTATAGGCGATAGGCTATAGGCGATGAGGTGATAAGGCGATAGGGTGATGAGGTGATAGGCAGCAAGCTTTTGGTTTAGGGGATGCGGCAGGGCCGCTATGGTTTATGGTTTAAGGGACGGCACGGAGTGCCTACTGTTGAGGGGTTAAGAAGGCAGCGAAGCTGCCGGTTGAGCAAGATTGAGTGCCAAAAATTCGCTTTATATGGGCAATAAGGTGAAATTTGCATTTTTTTTGCATTTTTTTTGCAAAACATTTGGTCATGTCAAAAAAAAGCAGTACCTTTGCAATCGCTTTCGAAAAGGAAGTGTGCGGGATGTAGTTCAGCCCGGTTAGAATGCCTGCTTTGGGAGCAGGAGGTCGTGAGTTCGAATCTCGCCATCCCGACTGAACAAAAAGAGACTCTAATTCTAGAGTCTCTTTTTTTGTATACGTCTACTGGGAAAAGCCATGTTCTAAATTCTTTACCAAAGCATAGATCTGTTTGACAATGTCCTTTGCATAAATATATGCATCCAATTTTCTAAAACTATTCCTATTCTTCTCATTAAACATTAAACCCTAAACCATAGCGGCCCTGCCGCGTCCCTTAAACCCTAAACCAGCAGCTTGCTGCGAGTAGGAGCTTTCTTTTCCATTCGCCGTTCGTATAATAATTTTGGATAATATACTCTAATAATCTGTAATTTTGGTAGTGCAATCATTTTGTTTTGCTCTCCCAATGCGACATTGGCTAATTGTGCTGATTTGTTTCATTCGCCTCCTCCCCTATAGCCCGCAGGGCGTCCTATAGCGAGTGAAACGAGCGATCTACAGCGCAGCGATCTACAGTGTAGCGCAAGCGAAACGAACTACAGCGCAGCGTCCTGTAGCCTCTCCGAGGCGTCCTGTAGCTCGCCTTGCGAGCGTCCTCTAAACCAGCTCGCCTTGCGAGCTTCCTAATTAAAAAACAACGACAGACCGATGGAGAAGGTCAGCGATCCTGATGGGTGAGCGATCTCGCCCTGAGCGATAGCCGCCTGCTCCAATAGAGTAGGTAGTAAATGCTGGGTGTAGGCTGCCTCAGCAAACACACCAAAATTGGAGAAGATAAACCACTCTACACCCGCAGAGAAGCGCAAGGTGGGCACCACATGGTTGTAGTTCTGCATCTCATACACCTGCTCCTCACCCTCGATAGGCAAGGGCAGGATATTCTTCACCGTGGCAATCGACACTCCTGGTTGGACACTGACATACAGATCCCAAGGGTGGAAATAGGGATCTTGGTAGAAAGCGCGGATATCTTTCACCAATGGAAAACGATAACCTACCGCCATACCTACCTCGTTGTACCATACCTCGCCATTCACCACATTCGTTCCCTGGATAGAAAGCGAATCGTAGGTGTTGCTATGCGTGTCGTAGGTGAGATAGACAAACGTACCATAGTTCTTATGATGGCGCCAACCCAGACGCATGGCTGAATTGAAGGTTGCACCTTCTATACCATTCGGAGTGACACCCACACCTAGCACCGTAGGTAGGTCCAGGGCATCGAAGAAATCACCAAAAGTGTATTTGTCTGTAGTGCTGCTGGTGGTGACTGCCGTAGAATCGGCAACACTCTGCTGCGCAAAAAGCCCCACGCTCCATACGGAGCATAGGGCCAATAGGATAATCAATCGATTGTGCATAATAGGATGATTGATGAGGGATTAGTGCATTTTCTTTTGTTGTGCCTTGGCTTGCTCGCGAGCTATACGCTGCTGCTCACGCTGCATGGCCTCTAGGCGTGCTGCAAAACCTGTTTTCTTCTTGCCTGCATTCTTCTTAGCATTCTCCTCCATCTCTGCCAACACCTTTTGGTCGTTGGTGGTCCAACGGAAAATCATCGTTTGAATGATGGTCATCAAGAGGCTAACGAGGTAGTAGTAGCTCAAACCTGCTGCATAGTCGTTGAAGAAGAAGAGGAACATAAGCGGCATGAGGTACATCATCCAGCGCATCATCTTCATCTCTTGACCACCTGACTGCGATTGCATGGTGATATGCGTATATACGATATTGACAATCGTCATCAACAAGCAGAACAGACTGAGGTGCGTTCCGAAAATAGGAATATGGGTGTTCCATGTCAAGATTGCATCGTAGGTAGACAAGTCATCTGCCCAGAAGAGCGACTGACCACGCAACTCGATGGCAGTAGGCAAGAACCAGAACATAGCCATCAGCACAGGGAACTGGAAGAGCATAGGCAGACAGCCAGACATTGGGCTTACACCCGCCTTCTGATACAGCGCCATAGTAGCCTGCTGACGCTCCTGCATCTTCTCTGGTGGATACTTGGCATTGATCTCATCGAGCTGTGGCTTCAGCACACGCATCTTCGCGCTAGACTTATTAGACGCCCATACGAAAGGCAACAAGATTAGCTTGATGATTAGCGTCATCAGCAAGATCACAATACCGATATGTAGCCCCCATGACTGGAAGAGTTGGAACATAGGAATCACCAAGATCTTGTTGATCCATGACACGAGCTTCCAACCTAGTGGCACCAACTCCTGCAGATGCAGTTGGTCGTCAGACACCTTATCCTTGTCATACGCCTTGAGCGTAGTATACTTGTTAGGACCTACGTAATAGGTCAGGTCGGTAGACTTCTTGCCCGTGATGTCTAGTGGCAAGGACGCCTTGGTCTGGTACTCCTTGATATAGCCCGAACGAGCCGCCATAGGGGTAGACTCCATCTGGGTAGACTCAAAACCATCGTTGGCAATCAGCACCGTAGAGAAATACTGATCCTTGTAGCCAATCCACTTGATGCGAGTAGACTCCTGCGCGCGATCAGCCTTGGTCTCGCTGAGCTTCTCGATGTCACCTCCGACGAACATATATTGCAATTGCGCATATTTCTCCTCGAACTTACGTCCCTTCTCCTGTTGTGGAATCTGCTGCTTCCAGCTCATCTCCACCGACGACATGTTCTGCGCTAGCGCCCAAGCCATGTTATGAGGTTGGATACTCATCGACAGCATATAGTCGTCGGCAGGCAAGGTGTAGACGATATCCATATAGCAATCCTGAATTGTGGTATTCAGACGCATCACCAATGTGCTACCCTCCGCAGTAGAAGTCTGGCTAACAGGCTCAAAATACATATTCTTGGTCGACAGGATGCGGTTGTTGCTGGTCACCAAGGTGAAATCCATCATGCTCTCCTCACCCTGGAACAGGCATAGCGGATTCACGCTATCACCATACGCGTGGTACTCCTTGAGCTGCGCTTGCGCCAGCACACCACCACGACGGTTAATACCCAAATTCACCTTGCTATTCTCCAAATAGACCAATCCTTCGGTACCTTGCACCGCAGGAGCAAAAGGTCCGTATACTGCAATCATCTGCGCCTCTAGCTCTGCCGTAGTGGCTGTAGCCTGCGCTTGTTGCAATTGTGCATTCAGTTGCTCAGCCATCTGCTGTGCCTCCCATTCTGCGGCCTTCACCACAGCGATGGAGTCTTGCACGCGCTTGCGCTCGGCTAACTCCTCCTTAGAAGGACGATTGAACATCGAAAATCCTACAATTACAGCGGCTATCAACAAAAAGCCAATCCATGTGTTTTTATCCATTATTTATTGTTTTATATGTTTATTTCATTTTTTTTCGCCTCACCGTGCTGCGCTACCGCGCAAAGGGTTTTAATGGTTTCACGCGACAGGGTCGCTTGTTTCACACAGCATAGCTGCTTGTTTCACCGCTTCGCTGTTTCAACCTTGAAACTTTGAAACTTTGAAACGCGGCTTTGCCGCATGAAACTCTTTCAACTAACGCCTCACCGTTTACCCGCCTCACTGCTACGTGCCGCATGGTTTTAAGATTCAGCGCACGAGCACCGCGAGGAGCGTTTGCAATTTGTGCGGAGCACCTACAGGGGTGGGGTATAGCGATACAAGATTTATTTAGATTTCTCGACCGCAGGGAGAAGGAGCTTAACCGCCTCACCGCACGCGAAAACCCAAAAAACATGCAAAGGTACTACAAAAAATGCATATACGCAAGAAAACGAACACTTTTTGTAAGAAAATAATAGATTTTTATCTATTCCTATATACTCACACTGAAGTCCAATATGCCATCCATACGCTGCATCTGGAGCCAATGGTAGAACTCACGAGAGATGTGAGTAGGAGCAGCTGTGAACGTGATGAGGTTCTGGCGAGTCTCATCGTAGATCTCTAGTTGCAAAGGAGTACTACCCATATGCAACTCACAGTTCTCTGCTAACTCCTCTATCAGACCTGGCTGGACGTTCTCGATGGGGATATGCAATGTCACCGCCTTGACCTGCTGCTGCATGTCCTGTACTAAGGTCACCTGTTGAGCTGCAAACACGTATTCGGCTTCATCTATCGCCTTCGGACGGAAGTACTTAGAATAGTACCCCTTCTGCTTGATAGAGAAAGTGATAATCGCATAGATGTTCTCCTTGAGCAATGAGGCAAAGTTCTTATACTCCTCACCAAACAACGTGAAGACATAACTGCCCGTATAATCCTCGATAGTATATCTACCAAAGGGAAGACCCTTGGCTGTCTTTAGTTCTTCGGACGTAGTGACTATACCACCAAACCGGAAAACCTTGTTCTCGTGCTGAGTGATCCACTCTGTGGGGTTGATCTCGGTGGTCTCTTCTCCGTCTTCCCCCTCCTTCGTCACCGCAGCCTTGCGCCCCTCGGGTTTGGACCATGCATCGAAATCCTTCAGCTCGCTCGCACGCATCGTACATAGTTCGTTGATCTCAAAACTCCATTCGTCAAGCGGGTGAGCCGATAGGAAAATACCAATCAGCGTCTTCTCGCGGTTGAGACGCTCGATGGTGGACCAACGTGGCTCCTTAGGCAACTCAGGACGCTGGATCTCCAGTCCGAAATCACTACTCATATCGCCGAAGAGCGAATAGACCTGTTGCTGCTTGTCCTGCTGGAACTTGTTGCCATAGCGCATGAGCTGCTCTAGCACGCTCTCGCCCTTAGGCGTGATGCCGAAGAGTTGCTCGCGGTAGCACTCCGTGAAACTATCGAAGGCACCTGCCAGGGCAAGGTTCTCCACCGTCTTGCGGTTGCAGGTCTGCAGGTTGACACGCTCGAGGAAATCAAACAGACCCAGAAACTTACCATTCTTTCTACGCTCCTGCAAGATCGCTTCTACTGCCGCTTCGCCAACACCCTTGATGCCCCCCAAAGCAAAACGGATATCCCCCCTGCTGTTGACCGTGAAGTTCATCTCCGATTCGTTGACATCTGGTGGCAACACCGAGATACGCATGGCCACGCATTCGTCCATGAACTTGGTGACATCCTTGATATCATCCTTGGCCACCGTCAGGTTGGCCGCCATGAACTCGGCAGGGTAGTGCGCCTTGAGGTAGGCCGTCTGATACGCTACCCACGAGTAGCAAGCCGCGTGCGACTTATTGAAGGCATAAGAGGCGAACTTCTCCCAGTCGGCCCAGATCTTCTCCAGTACCTTCTGATCGTGACCATTGGCCTTGCCACCATTGATGAACTTAGGCTTGAGCTCCTCTAGCATCTTGATGATCTTCTTACCCATCGCCTTGCGCAACTGGTCGCTCTCACCACGTGTGAAATTGGCTAGCAGACGCGAGAGCAACATCACCTGCTCCTGGTAGACCGTTACACCATAGGTGTCCTTGAGGTACTTCTCCATGATAGGGATGTCATAGGTAACCGGTTCCTGACCATGCTTGCGGCGGATGAACTGCGGAATATAGTCCATCGGACCTGGACGATAGAGCGCGTTCATGGCAATCAAGTCGCCCATCACAGTGGGCTTGAGCTGCTTCATATACTTGCGCATACCTAAGGACTCAAACTGGAAGACACCTACTGTACGACCCTCCTGAAACAGACGATAGGTCTCGGCATCGTCGATAGGTATAAGGTCGATATTCACCATTTCACCACGAGCTTTCTGGATGTTCTGGATACATTCCTTGATGATGGTCAGCGTCTTTAGACCTAGGAAGTCCATCTTGATCAAACCCACATTCTCCACCACGTGTCCATCGTACTCGGTGACCAGCACACGTTTGCCCGTCTCGCGATCCTCTACGGTGGAGAGGGGAACGTAATTGGTCAGGTCATCTGCACCAATGATGATACCGCAGGCATGTACACCTACCTGGCGGATGGTGTCCTCTAGTTGGGCCGCATTGCGCAACATCGCACGTATTTCAGGTTCGTCGCCATTGAGCAGCAGACGCAACTCGTCGACGTACTTATAGCAGTTCTTGAGCGTAACCTTAGGGGATTTGCCATTTTCGTCCTTGATATGATCAGGAAAGCCCTTTTCGGGTATATATCCCTTGATCTCATTCACGCGCGACAGGGGTACGCGTTGCACACGGCCGACATCGGCAATAGCCGACTTGGTAGCCATCGTGCCATAGGTGATGATATGTGCCACATGCGTGTGACCGTACTTCTCGCTCACCCAGTCGAGCACCTTGGCGCGACCTGCATCGTCGAAATCCGTATCGATATCGGGTAGGGAAATACGATCAGGGTTGAGAAAACGCTCGAAAAGCAAATCGTACTTCAGCGGATCGAGATCCGTGATGCGCAAGCAATAGGCCACTACCGAACCGGCAGCACTACCACGACCTGGACCTACGCTGACACCAAGCTCCTCGCGAGCCGCACGGATAAAGTCCATCACAATCAGGAAGTAACCAGGGAAACCCATGGTCTTCATGATATGCAACTCGAAGTTGATGCGCTCCTGTTGCTCATCGGTGAGCGTATCGCCATAGCGCATGTGGGCACCTTCATAAGTGAGGTGGGCCAGATAGTCGGCCTCTAGCTTGATGCGATATAGTCGGTCGTAGCCACCTAAGGTGTCTACCTTCTTTTGTGCCTGCTCGGGTGTGAGTACTTGTTGACCATGCTCGTCGCGGGTGAACTCCTCAAAGAGCTCCTCCTCTGTGAATCGTGCGCGGTACTCCTCCTCCGTAGCAAACGACTCGGGGATAGGAAACTTAGGCATGATCGGATCAGAATTGATGGAATAGCTCTCCACCTTGTCGGCCACCTCCTGCGTATTGGTCAAGGCCTCGGGGATATCGCTGAAGATCTCGGCCATCTCCTGGGGCGACTTGAGCCACTCCTGCTGGGTATAGTGCATGCGGTTAGGATCATCGATGAAATGGTTGGTGGATACGCAGATCAGGTGGTCATGCGCCTCGGCATGCTCCTCCTCTACAAAGTGCACATCATTGGTTGCCACCAACTTCACTCCATAGCGATGGGCTAACTCGATGAGGATGACATTCACATCCTTCTGCTTGAGATAGACCATCTGATCAGCACCCGGCTTGTCGGTCTGATGACGCTGAATCTCAATATAATAGTCCTCGCCAAAGAGATTCTTGTACCACAGCACCGTAGCAATCGCCTCCTGGAAGCGCTCTTCAAAAGGCATCGACTGGTCTTGCTGCAGACCATACATCACCTTTTGTGGCAACTCACCACCTAGGCAAGCCGAACAGCAGATCACTCCCTCGTGATACATCTCCAGCAACTCGCGGTCGATACGTGGACGACGATAGTAGCACTCATCCATATAACTCTCGCTGACAATCTTGCACAGATTATGGTAGCCCTGCTTGTTCTTGGCTAGCAAGATCAGGTGCCATCCGCTCTGGTCTACGATGAACTGACGGCCCTCAGGACTAGTAGCCTTGAGATCCTTATCACGATGCTTGCGACCACGACGTGCACAATAGGCCTCTACACCTACGATAGCCTTAAAGGGGATATACTCCTGGCCTGACTTTTCGGCTTGCTCCTTGAGCTTCTTGTTGGCTGCAGCGCAGCAGTCTAGAAACTCCTTGATACCAAACATACAACCATGGTCTGTGAGCGCAATCGAGTGCATGCCTGTGCGTAGACACTTGTCGATCAAATCAGGTATCTTGCTCATGCCGTCGAGCACGGAATAGTGAGAGTGTACATGTAAATGAGTAAAAGTCATTGTCTATAAAAATTGGTTTAGTGTTACATTTCGTCTGCAAAAGTACAATTTTTTTTTTATTCCCACAAGGGATAAGTGGATTTTTCCGATTACTACGAATGCAACCATCTAATAATGAAGTCATAAGGCATGAAAAGATTTTTCAGTGACAATTTTTTTGGCATAATTCTTGTAGGTTTGAAAAAAAAAACGTAACTTTGCACCCAAATATGAATCCAATCATTTGACGGTATGAGAAAAACATTTTTCCTGCTAGCTATCCTGCTGCTGATGACAGGATGCTACGATACTAATTCGCCCATGCTCAAGACTATCTCAGTTAGGGTAAAAGCCAATGAGTGGCAATATACCCAGCAGGGAGTAAACGACCAGTTTAATAACAACTATTTCTATGCTGGCTTTAATATCCCCGAGATCACCGCTCGTGCATTTGACTATGGCGAAGTGAAAGCGTACCTGGTGAAAGATCGCATGAACGCTACCAATGCACGCAAACACCTATTGCCCTATGTGATGCACAAGGAAGAAATGGTGGATGGACAATGGATCTACTTTACCGAGACCGTAGACTTTACCTATGGCATTGGATGGGTGGAAGTGAACTTCCGAGCTAGCGATTTTGCCTATGAGGATAATGTGAATATCAACCCACCTGCCATGGAGTTTGATATCGTAATCACCTATCCACAATACTAAATGCTGTATCCCCACAATCTAGAAGATAAAATAGACTTTCACGTCATTCGCGATGGCGTGAAGGCTTGTTGTAGCTCCTCACTAGGTAGAGAGCGAGTGGATGAGATGCAATGGCAGACCGATGCCAAGGTGATCGGTCAGTTGCTCGCATATACGCGCGAGATGATAATGGTGCTGCAGGACGCTAGTCTGGCAATGCCACAAGGCGATATCTATGACCTGAGAGAGGCAATAGCTCGCATACGAGTAGAAGGATTGTATCTGGACGAGAGCGAACTGATGGCGCTGAGAAAAATGCTGGATTATGCGGCAGAGTTGGAGCGCTTCTTTGACCATCTAGATGCTCTGCGATACCCCCTACTGGCCGTCTATGCCACTAGCCTAAGGCCTAGTCAAAGTAGCGATTCACAAGGCCTGAATGGCATCATCATCGCCATTGACCGCATACTAGATCGATATGGCAAAATGCGAGATAATGCTTCCACGGAACTCCTGCGCATACGCAAAGAACTACATCAGTCGCAGGGGGCAGTAAGCCGCACCCTGCATGCCATACTACGCCAGGCACAAGCAGAAGGTATATTAGATAAGGACGCTACACCCACCTTGCGAGAAGGACGATTGGTGATCCCAGTGCCTCCTGCATACAAGCGCAAGATAGGCGGCATCGTGCACGACGAATCGGCTACAGGTAAGACCGTCTTTATCGAACCACAACAGGTGGTAGAAGCCAACAATAGAATACGAGAACTAGAGGGCGAAGAACGTAGAGAAAGAGTACGTATACTGATGGAGATTACCGCCAGTATACAACCACAAATACCTCAGTTGCAGGAAACAGAGAACTTCCTAGCAGAAGTGGATTTTCTGCGTGCCAAAGCCCTGTTTGCCATCGATCTGCAGGCCATCGTGCCTCAGGTGCACAATCGCGCATATATAGACTGGCGCGAAGCACGTCACCCTGTGCTGTGGATGAACTTCCGCCGACAAGGCAAGAACGTGGTGCCACTGAGTTTGCGCCTGGATAAGAGCCAACGCATATTGGTCATCAGCGGACCTAACGCAGGTGGAAAATCGGTATGCCTGAAGACCGTAGCCATGCTGCAGTATATGCTGCAATGTGGACTAGCCGTGCCTATGCACGAGGCTAGTGAGATGGGTATTTTTCACCAACTATTGCTAGATATAGGTGACGAACAGTCCATCGAGGACGACCTGTCGACCTACTCATCGCACCTGCGCAATATGAAGCACTTTGTGCGCCATGCCAGTGGACGTAGCCTGGTGCTGATTGATGAGTTTGGTACGGGTACCGAACCCATGATTGGTGGAGCAATAGCCGAGGCGGTGCTGACGCAGATCAACCAGCAACATGCCTATGGCGTAATCACCACGCACTATAGCAATCTCAAACACTTTGCCGAGCAGACCCAGGGCGTGATCAATGGCGCCATGCTATACGACAGAGGACAACTGAAACCCCTATTCCAACTATCAATCGGACAAGCAGGCAGTAGCTTTGCCGTAGAGATAGCCCGGCAGATAGGACTGCCCGAGAGCATCATACAACGAGCTACCGACATAGTGGGAGAAGAGCATATCGACTACGACAAACACCTGCAAGACATAGCACGCGACAAACGCTACTGGGAGAACAAACGCCAGAACATCCGCCAACGAGAGAAACAGCTGGAGGAGAAAATAGCCTACTACGAAGAGCAACTGGCCACCATCAAAGCCAAGAGACGCGACATACTAGAGCAAGCACAAGCCGAGGCTGCCGACATCCTGCGCGAGAGCAATGCCACCATCGAACGAACCATACGCGAGATCAAAGAGGCCAAAGCCGAAAAGAAAGCTACCCAGCAAGCTCGTCAGAAAGTGGAGCAACTGCGAACGAAAGTGGAAGGACAATCGCGCAAGAACGCTGGCAAAACCCCAGCTGCCGATCCTAGCACCACACCCAAACGCGCACAAGGCAAAGTGCTACGCGACCTGAGCGAACTGAAAGTGCTAGCAAAGAACCCTGCCAGACTGATTCAAGAAACCAATACCCCCAAACCACAACGTGTATCCACCTCTGTAGCAGATGAGTTGAGAAGAAGAAAATTGGCTTTCTCACGCGAACTAGATATACGTGGACTGCGCGTAGACGAAGCACTAGAAGCCCTGATAGCATATATAGATGATGCCCTGATGGTGAATGCAGAGATCGTGACCATCCTACATGGCACCGGAACCGGAGCGCTGAAGCAAGTGGTGAGAGATTACCTGGCAGAAAGGCAGAAAACCATGCGACGACTCCAATCGGGCGATATTCACTTTCATGACGGTGACCCAGATAGAGGAGGGGCCGGAATCACAGTGGTAGAACTATAATCAACGAATAGAAGACAATAGATTACTGAAACAATGAAAAAACTCTTACTCATCTTGACGTTAGCAGTATACGGCATAGCCTATGCCCAGACACCGGAGGACGCTCCACAGGCCTACAGCCTGAGCCTGAAGATTGGATATGCACACAACCTGACCTATGGCTCGTTTGCCAATTTTGACCTAGATGCCTATATGCCTATACATCGATATTTTGAGATGGAAGCCAATGTGCGCACTAGTACTGTGAATGCGCATACACTAGGTGTACAACTCAGACCCAAATTCCTCTTACCCGTTGGTGAACTCTATCTGGAAGACAGGCTAATGGCGAATCTTCAACTGCGTGACCACTTTACTACCTATACCCACGCACTTTCCATAGGGTATAGAATGCAATACGTGGATGTGCAATTGGGCTTCTGCTCACGATTTATGCAGGCACCCGCTTCCTCTAACGAATTAGAACAAACCATGGTGGTAGAACCCCTAGACATGGTCTATTGCATCGAAGCCAGAGTAAGACCTGCTACTTCGCCATGGAATATCAGCTTGGCCATGTCGAATATGGACAACTATCAGATAGAACGCATGTGGCAACCGATGTTCTACCTAGCTGGATGGTATGATATCAATGATGATTGGCGCGTTAGCCTACAAGGAAAAGTGAAACCTGCTGGCGTTTTCCACCTCAATACACACTATTATGGCAGCGAAATTAGTGCTGGAGTAGAATATAGATTTTAACATACATTTCCTATGAAAACTATCCATACATACAAGACCCTTTGGATGCCTAGCATCCTATCCATATGTTTGCTAACAACTATCCTGCTGACGGCTTGCGGTCCGGATGCGCGATTGGATATAGCTGGTATGTTTCACGGTTCGTCACCTACCATAGACAAACGCATCAAGGAGTCTATGGCATATAACGAAAAAAACGGCTATGCCACCCTGCAAGCCACCGCCGAAGAATATCACGTCTATGTCTGCACAGATACACATATCACCCACACACAAAACAGATGGCGAGAGTTTATTGATGCCTATCAATCAGACCCTATCTGCCCAGTAGCTATCCACCTAGGGGATATCATCGATGCTACGAATGAGTTTGATGGAATATTCCAGCAGACTATTCGTCCTGCTATGCAACACCAGCATAAAAAAGACACCCTGATGGCTGTGGTGGGTAACCATGATATCTATTTCAAACAATGGAGCAAGTTTGTTGCTACCTTTAAGACTAGTACTTACTACTTCGTTGTGGTTACGCCATCTGGTCAACATGACCTATATGTGATCTACGACTCGGCCGAGGGAACTGTAGGCAAACAGCAACTACAATGGTTGACGGATACCCTGGAGTGGGCGGATACGCAACAGTTCCGCCATATTGTGGTTTGCACACATACCCATTTCTTCAAACGTGATAATTCGCAAACACCTTGCTCTAACTATTCATTAGAAGAGACCTATGCACTGCTCAACCTCTTCTCCTCTCACGGCGTGAAAATGATTTGGACAGGGCATGACCACTATCGCGAGATCACCAACATGAGTTCGATGACGAGCATCGTTTTGGAATCGATGAAGGATGACGATAAGCATCCTGCATATATGCTCGTTAATATGGGCAAGGAGATCTCCTATCAGGTTATTCGTATGGAGGCTGAACAATGATTATCTATTTTGGTATTGGTACCAACCTAGGAAATAGAGAACAAAACCTATCCACTGCCTTAGATTTGCTGGATGCTAGAGTGGGTAGTAGGATAGCTGTATCCTCAATCTATAAAAGTCAAGCACAAGGCTTTGAATCGGATAACGAATTTGCGAATATAGTTGCTGTATATGCCACAGACTATTCGCAAGAACAACTACTCGAAATCACCCAACAAATAGAACGTGAGATGGGACGGACAAAGAAGTCCGTCAACGGTGTTTATCATGACCGTGTGATAGACATCGACTTGCTATTGGCTTATGAAAAAGGTGTGTGTATTTACCATCAATCGCCTACGCTCATATTGCCACATCCACGTATGCATGAGCGAGATTTCGTGATGATACCGCTCAGAGAAGTGAAGCAAGACGAGCCAGAGGCGATATGGTTGAGGGTTTAGGGGATGGACCGGAGGTCCTATAGGACGCCCTTCGGGCTGTAGGCGGTAGATCGGGCTACGCCCTGTAGGTGGTAGATCGGCACCACGTGCCTGTAGACTCCAGCGAATGCTAGGAGCAATCTCCTACGAACCGCCCACTAAACCCTAAACAGTAGGCACTCCGTGCCGTCCCCATCAACTCCTAAATTGTAATCCCTACCACAATGCGCGGATGAGGTAGAAGGTGGCAAAACCACAACATGCCAACTTGAGCAAAGTGCCCGTCAGCAAACCAATGAACGAACCAAAACCCGCACGCAAGGCACGGTTGAAGGGAGTGTTCTGCTTGACTGACTCTGGCTGCTCAGCCGATGGCGTCTGAGGATGACGCTTGAAATACAACATCTCGCCAATCACTGCACCCACAAAAGGACCCAGGATAATTCCCACAGGACCCAATACCAAACCTACGAAAAGACCAATAAGGCTGCCCCAAGCTCCCCACTTGGTACCACCGAACTTCTTCGTTCCCCATGCGGGAATGACGAAGTCTAAGACCTGAATGACCGTCACAATCACTGCCCATATGACCAAAAACTGCCAAGAGAAATGCACTCGGTCGGTCCAATGCACTAGCAGGATGCTGACATACGCCATTGGCACGCTGGGCAAAGCAGGAATCACGCAGCCAATAATGCCCAACAACATGCTCAAGGCTGCTAAGATTAGAAGTAAAATATCCATGGTTAAAAGTATGTTATGAATGTTCAGGAATTCAGGAGGTCTTATCTCGCCTTTGGCTCGAACGATTATTCGCAAGCGAATTTTTAGAAGACTACAATACGGCTAGGATCTCGATCTCGACTAGTCCTCCCTTCGGCAAAGCTGCTACAGCTACTGCAGAACGTGCTGGGAAAGGAGCTGCAAACAATGTAGAGTAAACCTCGTTGAGCACCGCGAAATTCGCCATATCCGTCAGGAAAACAGTAGTCTTCACTACATGGCTAGCATCGGTGCCAGCAGCCTGAAGGATAGCAGCCACGTTCTTCACCGCTTGCTCGGCTTGGCTGCGGAAGTCCGCACCTGCGAACTCGCCCGTAGCAGGATCAATACCTAATTGACCACTGGCAAACAACATGCCGTTGGCTACAACGGCTTGACTATACGCACCAATAGCTGCAGGTGCGTTGGGGGTAGAAATGATTTGTTTCATATTATTAGTTTTATTAGTTGATAGATCGCTTTGCTGTAGATCGGCCTTTGGCCTGTAGGCATCAGCGATGCCGTCCGATACCCGCTTAACCGTTTAACCGTTTACCCGTTTAACCGTTTAACCGTTTACCCGCTTACCCGCTTACCCGCTTACCCGTTTACCCGTTTACCCGTTTAACCGCTTAACCGTTTAACCGCTTACCCGCTACTCAATAACCGACCTTACAGCCCTCAGGATAGGTTCAACGCTCATGGGTTGGCCTACGGCTGCGCGCATCCAAGCGTCCGGCGTTAGGCGGCCCTGCTGGTAGATACGTGTGTACTCGCTGGCAAACGCCTGGGCCGAAGGACAAGCAGCCAAGTGCTCCTCTAGTTGGTATTGCACCAGTTGACCAATAGGATAACCCGGCAGATACAAGGCATAGCCCACCATGTGTGAGTAGATGGCCAGCAAGGGGCTGTCGTTCTCGCCCAGAAGAGGCGCATAATACTGATTCCAGATGTCGCCAGCAATGCGAATGACCGCTTCTCGCAGTTGTGCCGCGTCTGCCTTAGGGTGGGCATAGAGCCACTCCCACATGGCTATATCCACTAGACTGACTCCCATGATCTCGTACATGCTCCAGAGAGCATCTAGCACCTGGTCCGTAGTTTGCTGGTTAGCCGCGAGTGGTGTGTTGACGCCTAGCAACTGTAGGTCGCGCTGCTGGAAGAGGAAAGCACTGGCCTCGGTGAAACCCGTATTGGGTATACCGGCAAGGGTATAGTGGTCGATATCATAGAGCGAGATGACCTCCTCTACGTTGTGTCCGAACTCGTGAACGGCGATATTGTAGCCCTTGTAGTCCATACCTTTGTCAGATATACGTGTGCGCAGGCGTGCAGGTTGCTGACGCCCCACACATGGACGTGCGTGCCCCGAACCGCGGGCAGCCTCTACCACGATATGCGAGGCGATAGAGTGGGCTTTGTCAGGAGCGAAACCCAACTGCTGGAGCATACGTGGCATGTCCTGCTCAAAGGCTTTGGCATGGGGATATCGCTGTTGGGTTTGCGCAGTAAGGTGGTCTTCGGAAAGTGTGCTGCGCGACTTGAATCCATCGTACCAGATGTCGTATGGTCGCAGGTCGCGTCCGAGGCGTTCGCGGATGATGGCCGCTACCGCCTTGACCTCGTCGGACTGTAGCAACTGGATAAAGAGCGATTGGATCTGCTGTTTGGATATCTCGAGGTCTTCGTTGAAGGTGCGAAGGACGTGGCTAGGCTCATCCGGACGGTAAGCATCGATGAGTTGCAAGGCGTGGAAGATATGGATAATCCGCTGGTAGCGCGTGTCGGGTTCGCGGCTGATGTCTACTTTGAGTTTGACATCCGCGTTGGGATGGGCGCTGACAAAATTGTTGGTAGGGCACCAGAGCAGTTGGTCGTTGTTGATAACCGCCTGAGGTATCTCCTGGCGAATGATGCGCAGCATGACTTGGTAGATCATCTCCTGCTTTTCGCGTGCATGGGGCAGGTCGGCGTAATTAGACTTGAGCTCGTCGCGCAGGTTCCAATGGGAGAGCAATGCCATGGGGGTATGCCAGAGTTGCTGCCCCTGCTCGTTGCGCAGGCAATGCATCATGATATTGTAGCCGGCGATATAGTTCTCGGCTTGGCTGAGTGCTTGTGAATAGGCTGCATAGGTTTGTCCGGGAATACGCGTGTGGAAAACATCTCCCAGACGCATATAGGCCCATTCTTGGCGAGTGAGCGATGGAGCAAGCTGGTTCTTCTCCGCTAAGGTGAAATAGGGGAAATTTAGGACGCAGATATGTGCTATATGGTTGGCAAACATATCTTCGGTGAAATGTGCCATCGGACTGTATCCGCTGATGATCCAATCCACGCTAGTAGGCTCTGTTTTTCCCACTAGTGTAGTGGGTTCTTGCAGGGTGTTGTTGAGCAAGTCAGCACTCTGACGGCACTGTTCAAGGATGAAGGTCATTCGCTGGTAGAGTTGTTGGCGTTCGGCTGGCGTGGCGGCATAGTATTGCTGGATGAGCTGTGCGAAGTCCTGTTCGCTGCCATCCTGCTCTTGCCACAGTGCCGCCAACTGCTGGACACCTCGTGTAAGCAGCGCCGAGTCTGCCTCCGGATGTGCGGCTAGCGTGGTGGAGATGGCAGTCTGGATGGTATGGTCACTGATCATATGCGGATTATGAGTAGGTCGGCATGACAGCAGGAGCGCCATGATGCCCAGCAAAAAGATGCTCTGTTTCATATCATGGGGATTATTTGCGACAAAGGTACAACAATTTTGTGAAATATGCAAACGTAGAACCGTTTTTGCACAGTTTTTGTGGTGAATATCTTGTATGAGTACTAAAAAAATGATTGAATATGAGACGTAAAAGTATACTATTATTGCTATTGCTGCTCTGCGGGATGTGTTTGTCCGCAGCGGATTATGTGATGTTGAGCGGACTGGACAGTACCGCTTTGCCCCCAATTGCGCGCAGAGACTGCGGCAGCGGCCTGATTCGCTCGGTACTGCAGGGAGATTTAGTATGGGAGAGTAGTCACAAGAAACTGGTGCGTCATGATTTCTCTGCCAAGGTGTTGACTCGCGTGATGAAAAACCTATATATGCATACGCACCGTCATATGGTGGGTATACGTTGTGCGTATTGGAGTGAGACGCCTGCCGGCGATTCGCTGTTGGTGTCGGGTAAGATCTATCTGCCAAAGAACCGTCAACTGAAGGGTATCGTAGTAGCCAATCACTATACGATTGCCACCGATATGGAGGCGCCTAGTAATCTGTTTCAGATGGATTGTATCTATGCGCTGAAGGGGTATGCCGTGGTGATGCCAGACTATGTGGGGTATGGTCTGTCGCGCGATGAAGTGCACCCTTATCTGCATTGGCGGAGTGCCGCTCGCACGGCCATTGATCTGCTGGATTGTATGCCTGCGCTGCTGGAATATTATGGATATAGCTATCCCAATGATGTGGTGATTACGGGCTATTCGCAAGGTGGTGCCGTGGCTTTGGGTGTGGCGCGTATGCTGGAGGAAAATCCGGATAGTCAGTGGATTATCCGCCAGGTGTATGCAGGAGCAGGTCCGTATGATCCTGCAGCTACGTATGACTATTGTGTGGCCAGAGATTCGATCGGTATACCCGGAGCTATACCGATGATTGTAATGGGATTGAGCGAGGCGTATGGGTTGGATTTTCAGTTGGAGGATTTCTTTCGCGAACCGCTCTTGTCGCACTATGATCAGTGGGTGTCTTCGAAGCAGTATACAGTGGGTCAGATAGGTCAGATGATGGGTAGTGGACGCATGAGTGTGCTGATGCCCGCAGAGGTGCTAGACCGCAATAATGCGCTGACCAAACAGCTCTATGATGCGCTGCTAGATAACAGCAATATCGGATATGAACTGCATGCACCCGCGTACTTCATGCATAGCACGGTAGACGATGTGGTGCCATTTATCAATAGTCAATCCCTGCAGGAGCATATGCCAGCATCCGCACAGGTGGAGTATGATTTTGATGATTATGGCTCGCATATGGAAGGAGCGATACCTTTTGTGAAGAAGGTGTATCAGCGGTTGTAGCGCCAACAGGATGCTTAGTGGACTGACTTAAAGCGTTCTTATTAGATATGCGTTTTTTATATGGTTTATTAGATAAATAATGAAATTGTTTGTGTATATGCAAAAAATATTGTAACTTTGCAAAAAATATATGTATGACATATGACTATACTTTACGAAGATAACCATATCATCGCTGTTAGCAAAACTTGCCATGAGATCGTGCAAGGTGATAAAACCGGAGATGTACCTTTGCTAGAGATGGTGAAAGCTTATATCAAGGAAAAATACCAAAAACCCGGTGAGGTGTTTTTGGGTGTCCCTCATCGTCTGGACCGCCCTACTACCGGTGTGGTAATCTTTGCTAGGACTAGCAAGGCACTGACAAGACTCAATGAGATGTTTAAGTCGCACGAGCAGATACAAAAAACCTATTGGGCTATTGTTTCTTATGATGGTCGTAAACGCCTACCAGAACAAGGAAGGTTGGAGAATTATCTGTTGCGTAACGAGAAACTCAATAAGTCCTATGTAGTTAAACCCCAAACTAAAGATGCTAAGCGAGCCGTGTTGAGTTATCGCGTAATGGCAACAACGGACAGATATGCGCTGCTTGAAATCAACCTAGAGACAGGAAGACATCATCAGATTCGATGCCAACTAGCTGCTCTAGGATATCCCATCAAGGGAGATCTGAAATATGGTGCTAAGCGGAGTAATCCGGATGGTGGAATATCTCTGCACGCAAGGAAAATAGCTTTCCAGCATCCAGTAAGCAAACAGGACATCAGCATCCTAGCTCCTACGCCAGATGACAACCTTTGGCGAGCATTGAGTCCACAGGCAGATTAAAAAATGGCACTTCCTAGGGAGGTGCCATTTTTCTTAGAGTACATAATCGATGATTAGTATCCGTTGTAATGGATATTCTCTTCGTTATACTTATTCTTGATTTCAGGCTGCTCAGCAGGTACGCCAATCGGTACGATACAGAGTGGGACAATATGCTCGGGTAATTGCAATAGGGACTGCAATTGCTGGCAACGAACCGTATCAGGATGAATGCCTGTCCATACCGCTCCTAATCCCATGGCATGTGCTGCCAAAAGGATGTTCTCTGTCGCAGCAGATACGTCGTTTATCCAGAAGTCTTGTGATGTACCTTCAAGGGCCTTGCTTAGATCACCACATGGAATGATGGCGATAGCAGGGTGGTTGCTACAGCGACTATATGGAAACTGTTCGCCTAAGAGTTGTAATAGACTATCTTGGGTGATGACAATGAATGACCAGGGCTGTTTGTTGAGCGCCGATGGAGCAGACATTGCGCAACGAAGCAAAGTGTCTATCTGCTCTTGACTGATCTTCTCACCTGTGAATTGACGCACAGAGGTGCGTGTTAGAATGCTCTGAATGGTGGTCTGCTGGTTCATACTTTCTGATTGTGTTGGGGCGCAACTGATGAGCATACCGCCTATCAGTGCGAGAATAATAAATGTTTTCATATTAGAGATACGGATTATATAGTTTTTCATGACCAATGCTAGTCATATAGCCATGTCCGGGATATACCACAGTATCCTCGGGTAGTAGAACGAGTTGGCCTAGTGAACGAATGAGCGTAGCCATGTCGCCACCTGGCAGGTCGGTCCTACCAATGGATTCTTGAAAGAGGGTATCCCCCGTGAATAGCATTTTCTCTGCACTGAAGTAATAGCATACAGCATCTTCTTTATGTCCGGGAGTAGAGATAACCTCTAGGGTGAAACCGGGAAGCGTGAGCAGGCCTGCTGCTGGCTGGATGATGGCTGATAGCTGATAGGTGCTTTCTATATATTCCAATCCACAAATATGGTCAGGATGGGTATGAGTGATCAGTAGGCCTACAATCTGCAATTGCTGCTGAGCTACGTACTGAGAGAAGCGAGATTGCTCACTCTCGTTAGACATACCTGCATCGATAATGATAGCCTGACGCGCATCATTGATGAGCAGATACGTACATTCGCGATATGGATTGAAATAGAATGTCTGGACTTGCATAGGGACTTATAGAGGTAAATAGATGACGTATTTCTCTTGGTACCAATCATCCTTGAGGAATGTGCTGATAGGAGTAGACTCTACGTACTTCTTGAATGGTTCTAATTCACCTGTCAGTTTGCCACCCTTTAGTACAATCAAACCATTTGGTAAGGCATTTTGGTGACGTTTACTCACGTTCTTACGTACCAGTTTTACAAGATCGGGTAGGGGCATTACTGCACGACTAATGACGAAGTCAAATTCGCGTTTCTCCTCTTCTACGCGTTCTTTTAGGCATGTTACATTGCTTAGTCCTAGTGCCTTAGCAATCTCGCTTGCTACTAGTATCTTCTTGCCAATGCTATCCACCAACGTGAAATGACATTCTGGGAACAATATCGCTAATGGGATGCCTGGAAAACCGCCACCAGTACCTACATCTAGTAAGGTAGTACCAGGAGCAAAATTTAGCACTTTGGCGATTGCCAAGGAATGTAGGATGTGGTGGGGGTAGAGATTGTCTATATCTTTGCGGGATATGACGTTAATCTTGCTATTCCACTCACGGTATAGTTCACCCAATTGGGCAAATTGCTCTATTTGTAGAGCAGTCAAGGAGAAATGCTCCTTGACTGATTCTACACCTATTCTATCTAAATCGGTGATATTCATATTTTCTAGCCTATAGCCTTTCGCCTCTCGCCTATAGCGCCATCGGCGCGTCCTATAGCCTCAACGAAGCGTCCTATAACCTTATCCCAAGTTAGTAAATACGTTTTGTACATCCTCGTCTTCCTCGATGCGATCGATGAGTTTTTGTACAGATTCCATCTCTTCCTCTGTAAGAGTTTTTGTGTCGTTAGGAATACGTACAAACTCGCAGGATTGGATCTCAAACCCATTGTCCTCAAGGTACTTTTGCATTTGAGAATATTGGTTGAAATCACCATAGATGACGATTGTTCCTTCTTCTTCATCAAAGGCAAGTTCCTCTACGCCAAAGTCGATTAACTCTAGTTCGAGTTCCTCAAGG
Organism: Paludibacteraceae bacterium; assembly: GCA_045612045.1. Lineage (GTDB taxonomy): Bacteria > Bacteroidota > Bacteroidia > Bacteroidales > Paludibacteraceae > Colicola. Next base: position 51,142 of record JAZKYJ010000035.1, read on the forward strand.
TCCACTCCCTCTTTGGCAGCAACTGTAAAGCATGCCTTGCGATCAAAGAGGAATTGCAAACAACCCTGCGTACCTAGACTGCCACCATGCTTGGTGAAATATGAACGGATATTGGCTACCGTACGCATATTGTTGTCTGTGGCTGTCTCCACGAAGATGGCTACACCATGAGGACCATATCCCTCGTAGCAAATCTCCTTATATCCCTCAGAAGATTTATCTGTAGCTTTCTTGATAGCACGCTCGATATTCTCCTTAGGCATGTTCTCCTTCTTACATTGTTGCATCAATGTTCGAAGACGTGGGTTACTATCTGGATCTGGACCGCCATCACGTGCTGCCATCGTGATTTCTTTGCCCAATTTTGTAAATACACGGGCCATATGACCCCAACGTTTCATTTTGGTCGCTTTGCGATATTCAAAAGCTCTTCCCATTGTATAAATATGTGATGTTGAATAGTTAGTAAATATATTGTTTATTTATTTTCGGTGTTTTGTACACGATCGTAGATCGTCTCATAGGTCACTTCCTCAAAAGTAATATTGAACTCTACACGACGGTTCTTAGCACGACCAGCTTTGGTATTGTTGGTATCGATTGGCTTGTCAGGACCATAACCGTTCGCTGTGAGACGTTCTGCTGGCACACCCTGATTGATGAGATAGGTGCGTACAGATTGTGCACGACGTTGTGAAAGATCCATGTTATAATCGTGTTTACCTACATTATCTGTATGACCTTGTACTTCAACAATATAAGTTGGGTTCTCAATGAAGATCTTGGCGATATCATTCAGGATCTTGTATGAGGATGGCTTGATAGTAGCCTTGCCATTCTCAAATTGAATACCAGACATAGCCTTATTGAGTAGGTTGCGCACTTCGCGTTTTACCTCTGGACAACCTAGGTTCTCTTTCACACCTGCAATAGTAGGACAGAGATCCTCGTAATCATATATACCATCCTTATCCGTATCTAGCAAACAACCTACAGAGTCTACATAATTGCGTCCCTCTGGCAAGGTGTTAGGGCATTGATCCAGATAATCGTATACGCCATCCTTATCGGTGTCTATAGGACAACCATATTGATCTACCAATCCATGTGCTTGAGCAGGAGTCTCTGGGCATAGATCGAGGTAATCAGGAACTTCGTCACCATCCGTATCCAATGGACAACCTACGCTATCTACTTGACCATATGCTGCTACAGGTGTGTTAGCACATTGATCTAGATAATCTGGCACACCATCACCATCAGAATCCAATGGACAACCATAAACGTCTACATTACCCAATGCTTCTTCTGGAGTGTCAAGACATGCATCGCGATAGTCAGGTACTCCGTCATAGTCGCTATCTATTGGACAACCTACAGAGTCAATCAGACCATAAGACTCAGATGGAGTATGAGGACACTCGTCTAAGTATTCTGGCACACCATCACCATCGAAGTCTAGAGGACAACCCATCTCATCAACGCGCACGTTGAAAGGAGTATTAGGACATACGTCTAGCTTATCCCATACGCCATCTTTGTCGCTATCTTTATTCTTCTTGTTGGTTCCTGCTACGATGGCTACACCAAATGATAGGTTGACGCCTGGGGTCTTGTATGGCAATTTAAGCTTCATATCGTCCACCATCGCATTAGCATAACTGGTAGGGATATAATCGGTAGCAAAAGTGAACATCAGTCCATCATATGGAGCTAATGAAATGGCTGCACCAATATTGCTCCAGCGACCATTGATAAAGGAATAACTTGCAGCCAAGTTAAACCAATTTACAGGACGGAAGGCAGCACCGAGTGTCAACTCTTCTGTCACGTGTGAACGATAAAAACGTGTACGCGAGTGTATGCCTACGCCTACGCGATTGTCCCAGAAATTGGCATCTACACCAATATTCAGGTTAGCGGTAAGCATTTCAAGGAATGGATACTCCTTTTCGATGTCAGACATATGAATAGCATCTTTGTATCCCTCAAGATTGCTATTGACAGTTGACATGATGCTGTCGGTGTTAATCTGAAAATCATCGGCATAGTCTCTATAGTTGAAATCCATACCTGTAAAGGTGGTGTCTATCTTTACATCAGTACTAGCATATCTATGCCAACGTATGAAGCCTAAATCTGTAACTGCTGCAGAAATCTGCAATTGTTTGATTGGCTTGTAGGTGAAGCCAAGATCAAACAATACGCCCATACCTGATGGCTTGAGCAGCTCCTTTACGCTTTGTTTGGTATCTTCTGGGGTGTCAAAACTTCCTATGAGACTTGAATAATCGAATTCACCCAATAGAGCAGGGTCTGTGGGAAGCTTAGACCATTTCAATGGTGCAGCAACTTGCAAATGTCCTGTAGCTGTCAAGTGAAGTGTATCCAATGAGGTGTGAAGCTTGATATTATCGGTGTACAAACCTACATTAGCTTGCCCAACAAGGACTTTGATCTTTCCACCTACACTCCAACGGCGATTGATGTTGTGTGAATACCCCAAAGCAAACTCTGAAAACGCACTTGCGTTGACTCCTAAAGAGAGTGGACCTATATCTCCAGAACTCAGATCGTTCAATCCAAAAATAGACTTAGATACATTGGCACCTACATTGATACGCTCTGAGATATTCAGATGTAAATATCCATTCTCCTTGATACGAAAACCAAAGCCTAATAAATTGGTATATATCTCGGCATCAAATGCAAACTTCGCAGGATGTTTATCCAACCAATCTGCAGGGGCATCTGGGTGGAGTGGAGTGATAGGTGTACCATTTGGACCATTGAATACGAAATCAGATAATGTCCAATTATTTGTACCTACCCACATACTAGTGTATCCTATGACAGGCAAAGTTAGATAAAACTTACTCACGGGTTGCAATGCTGGATTGACCGTGTGGCGCATAGGAGAATTCTCCAAAAAGTAGAGCGTATTGACTTGTTGAGCACTAAGCGCAGATGCACAAACTACTAGAATGGAAATCAATATGGTTCGTAAAGTTGTTTTCATAATGATTCTATATGTTTGATTTAAAATTCAAATTTCAAAATACCTTCAGCGTTAGCACCAACGGCTAATTTGATGCGTAAAGAGTTGTCCTCGCTAAGTTTTACGTTAAACAAACCTTGCTCATATGCATATGCCAATGATTCGTCATCTAAACTTACGTAGTACGCAATCTTATTGATTCGCCTGATTGTCTCTAAATCCTCTCGATCTACGTTTACAATCTCTATACTCTCCATAGCATCTCCCTGCCAAGCGTGATTGACAAACTCAAATTTTGGTGCACCGATAGTAATCGTATCGTTCTCCGTGATGAGAAATGGTTGGTTAGTCTTTGGATCGATAATGACGTTGTTGTTCTCATCTAAGCAGGTGAGCGCTGCCTTGAACTGTAATGGAATCGTGTTCTCAATCTTGATAACAAGCTTAGCGCTTGCCTCTTCTAATGTGTCTAATATGTCTGCTTCGTCTACTTCGTTGAGCAAGGAATCCAAATCGAGCATGCTAAGATCAATACCCTTGATAGTATCAGCATATGCCAATTCTACGCCTTGGTTAAAGATCATTGGCAAGTTGCATGCAGCATCAATGCGGATATTCGAATTCTTGGTCAAACGCATTTGTGGGGTTTCTTGCTCATTAGGTTTGAAAGCAAATTTATAACCTACTTTGTCTGGGCGTATAGTTAATAAGTTATCTATGTGTCCACGTTCAGGATCATTGTCGAATAGAATATGTGTGTTGGTTTTAGAGCCAATCGCACTATTTAGTGGTAGATATTCGTTTTTGTTAAAGTATTTGTATAATTGTTGACTACCGTTGAATGTCGCATAACGTGTTTCACCTTGTTCATTCTTGGTGTATAAGTAATCGCCCTCTAGGATAAATGCACCGGCTACTTCTGTTACGATAGCTACATCTATGCTAGGCTCAGCTAGTGGTAAGTTGAGTTTTTGGATAGTGTTCCAAGGTGACCAGAAGTCAGCAATACGATCTTCTGCTTCTGCTGACATATCCTTGCTAGGTTCAAACATACCCCATACAGCGTGATGAGCAATAAACTGAACACCTAGGTCGTATTGGAATGCAGCTGTGCTAGGAATAGATACGGTACCTGCTGAGGTTGGAACTGTAACAAATACAGTGATGTCAAACGTGCAGGAATCAGTTACGTTATTGATATAGTCTTTCCAACTTTGTGGATTTTTATTCTTCATCAAATTGAGTGAGAACTCATCAATATTGACTGGAATGTCTTTGCCATATGAGTAGTTGTCACCTTTTTTGTATATTACGATAGTGTTACCCGCTGGACGATTGAAGTTCTTGCCTAAAGTTAAAGTGACTTTGTCGATCCATTCCCACTTAATCGGTGAGTTGCCAACGGATGTGATCTTGCTGGTGAAACTAGCGTTCTTAATTAATGCACTATCAATGCGTTGATTGTCGATGTCTTGGTTGATGCCTTTTAACTTTAAAGTGAGTGGATATTTCAACTCAATTTGCTTGCCGTTACCTTGAATATTACCGCCTACCTGATTGTAGATGTTCATCTTGAGTTGGGTACGGCTGATATATCTGCTTAGATCTAAATTGTGGAAATTACGCTGGATGGTAAAGGTGTCTTTGAAGGTTAAAACTCCATGATTCTTAACTGTATCAATGTAGATACCCCAAGTGCCATCACCTACGAAATCACCAATAGTAGCACTCACACTCCCTATAGGCGTGGCTAAGTTCGCTTTTACTTTGACAGAGGTGTCAACATCGTTGAGATTTACACCTGCATCGCAGCTCTGGAATAACATAATTAGGCTAAGTGCGCTAATTATGGATGAAAATGTGAAAAGATGTTTCATAATACTATAAATTGTCTGTTTATTCAATTCTGTTGTCTACTTTAGTAGTAGCGCCATATTTATTCGGCAAAATTACTACTTTTTTTTGATTTGTGCAAATGTTTATTAGAAAATCTTACTTTTTTGCGTTGATTTTTCTCTTTTGTTAAAACTTGTTCTTTTCTTTTAGAAAAAACTTGCGTATTTCCAAACTTTTTTGTACCTTTGCACCCGAAAATGGAGTAATCTGTTTTCTAATGTTTGAAACTTTTAAAACAATTAAAACTTTTTTAACTTATAAACATTATGATTTACAGCAAAGAGGTACAGGAAATGTGCCAAGTAGCTAAAGGACCTAACCATGGTCCAGCTCCAATCCCAGAAGAGGGTAAGTGGGTGAAAGCTAAAGAGATCGCTGACATCTCTGGTATGACTCACGG